>CAMBHL010000004.1 GCA_945867155.1 uncultured Eubacteriaceae bacterium
CTCTAACGTCGAAAGTACTTGGCGGGCAGCTGCCTGGGAGGATAGAACGTCGCGAAGCCTTTTTTTATTTTTGTTTTATTAGAGCAAAGAGACGGATGCTTGATATTTGCAAAGTCTCTTATTTTTATGCAGGAATTTGTTATATAATAAGAGCAGTAAAAACCAAAGGAGCCTGGGATGTCTGAATTGAAATTAAGTCAGAAAATCAATAAAAAAATTTTGATCATCAGCCTGATTTTAATGGCTTTGTGTGTTGTTTTTGCCGGTCCTGCAGCGGCAAAATCCCAAAAAGCTTCGAATAAGACCCTGCGTCTGATTTACACGACGCGGTTGGACGGGCAGATCGCGTCAGAAAAAGGCCAAGGCGGCGTCGCGAAAATCGCTTCTTTTATTCAAGCCAACCGCAAACAGAATACCCTTGTGATCGACGGCGGCACCCTGGGTGACAATTCCCTGTACGCGCCGGTGTACGGCCAGAACGGCTACCCGTGGCAGTGGCTGAAAGCTATGGGCAGCGACATCACGCTGCTTTCGGACAATGACCGGGTGGTGAGCGCCGCGCAGCAGCTCAAAACGCTTAAGACGCAGAAATCGAACGCGCCGGTGGTATTGTACAGCGGACATAACCGCAGCCTGAAAAGCCTGACCCGGCGGACCGCCGTGATCAAAAAAGGCGGGATCAAAGTAGGGGTTCTTGCAGTTTCGCCGGGACAGAACGATCTCAAAACTTTGGCTCAGGTGCGCCGCGACGTCAAAAATTTAAGAAGCCGGAGCGATGTGATCGTCGTTTTGTCAACGCTGTCAGAAAAGCAGAACAAAATGATTGCGCGCTTCGTTCCCCATATCGCTGTCATCATGGATGCCGCAAGCGGTGAATCTACAGATGATCCGGTTTTCGTGGGCAAGACCGCTATCGTCTCTGGGGGAACCAAAGGCCGGAAAGTGGGCGTGATGGATTACAGCGTGTCCCAAAAACAGGTGAAGACCAACGGCCTCATCGCCATCGGCCGCGAAGTCAAGGCCGATGCATCGCTGAAAACCCAGGTGGATCAGTTGAGGGACACCTTGAAACAGGCGTCAGACCCGAAGCGTCAGGTCATCACAACTCAGATAAACTTTGAGGGACACAAAGACCGGATCAAAAAATTCGGGGACAGCGATACGGGCAGTCTCGTCACTGATGCTTACGGTTCAGAGGAAAAGAACGCCGTGGGCGTTGTGTCCGAAACCAGTTTGAATCAGCCGCTCAAAATAGGCGGGGTGAGTGTGGCGTCGGTTTCGAAACTGTTTGCCCGCAAGAGCGGCCATCTGGTGAAGCTTAAGGTCAGCGGCGAAACCCTTCGGGAAATCTGTGAATACGACGCCACCGTCGGTTATCTCAATCCGGCGAAGCAGCTGTATTTTTCAGGACTGCGCTATCGTTATATTCCCATCCGGACGTTTTTCAACCGGGTCACTGCGGTGCAGGTTAAAAATGGCGGTAAATGGCAGTCTGAGCGCGACGGAAAATCCTATACCGTCATCACGGACGAAAACACGGTGGCTGCGCTTTCAAGAATGCCGGTCAAACTGACGAACAAGAAGACATTAAACGTGCTCGGATATCAGAGGACGGTTCAATATTTAGATCAGCTGGGGCAACAGGGCGTATCTGATTTGTCCGCAGCGTACCTCACGGCGGAAAGTCACAAGACGGCAGAACTGCTTACGAGATCGAACTGGACCCGCTATTTCAGTAAACCTTCGCGAATCGGCGTCCTGACTTACGGCGTGGTGATCTTTATTTTGGTTTTGATTGTCGGCACCCTGATCGTAAGAGGGGTCTTCAACAGCCGGTGGTCGAAAAAAGACGGTCAGCAGATGCGGAAATATTAAAAAAACAGCCTCATGACGGGGACTTCAAATTTTGAGTCCCTGTCAGGAAGGCTGTTATTTTTTTGAAAATTTTTAGATCATGTAGAACCACCGGTCATCCATGGGAATTTCCTTGGGTTCATCTGAAGGGGACGCGCCTTTTTGGGCGTAATTGATCGATAATTCCTGGTTTTTGATGGATACCCGGGCGTGGGGCGGAATGGACGTCGTGATGAAGCAGCTGCCGCCGATGACGCTCCCTTCGCCGATGACTGTGTCGCCGCCGAGAATCGAAGCGCCGGAATAAACGGTGACGTTGTCTTCGATGGTCGGGTGGCGCTTGACGTTTTTAAGACTTTGCCCGCCTTTGGTGGACAGGGCACCGAGGGTGACCCCCTGATAGATTTTAACGTGGTCGCCGATGACCGTTGTTTCCCCAATGACGATGCCGGTGCCGTGGTCGATGAAGAAATATTTGCCGATGGTCGCGCCGGGGTGAATGTCGATGCCGGTGATCCCGTGGGCGATTTCCGTCATCATCCGGGGCAGAATCGGCACGTTAAGTTTGTAAAGGCCGTGGGCCAGCCGGTTGACCAGGGTGGCGTAGAGTCCGGGGTAGGAGAAGATGATTTCGTCCTTGTTGAAAGCCGCCGGATCACCGTCGTAAGCGGCCTGGACGTCGGTTTCCGTGTAGGCCCGGATTTCAGGAAGCTGCTTTAAGTACGTGAAGGTCAGTTCCTTGGCCTTTTTGGTTAAGGTGCTGTGGCCGGCCTCTTTAAATTCCGGCAAGTAGGGCAGGGTCATTTTGATCTGCTGAATGAGATTGTGCACCACATCTTCCAAAATCATCTGCACGTTGGTGCGCCGGGTGTAGGCGTGGTATACCTTGTTGCGGTAATATCCCGGATAGATCAGGATCATCAGATGGCGGATCAGTGCGATGACGATGTCTTTGTCCGGGTGCTGGTAGGGCAGCAGCTGGTCGATTTTTTTGTTTTCGCTGTAGTCCAGCATGAGCATGTTTGTGATGTGATTGATGTCATCTTCCATTTCAGCGTTTTTGATGGTTTTCATCGTTGACCTCCTGAGGTTCGTTGGATTTAATCGTCAAGTTGATTTGACTGCCGAGGTAGCGGGTCGCCGTGCGCAGATCCTGATCCAGCTGCTTAAGGGTCGCGATTAAGGTGTCATTTTGCTCGATGATAAGCCAGTTCTGTTCCACACAGGCTTTCAGATGGGCGCGTTCAGCCGTTTTCTCGGCGTGTTTCTTTTTCGGGCGGATTTCGGTGCTGTCGACGATTTCCCGCGCGACGGCCCGGACTTCTTCAGCGTGTTCCTTTAAATGATTGAGCCCGCGGCTAGTGAGATAGGCGTCCGTCAAAATCTGGCGCTTTTTTTCGAGGGCTGTTTCTCTTGCCGCTTTGCTCGATTTGAATGCATCGGCTGAATCTGATGATTTCGGATCGTCTTTGGCTTTTGACGCGTCGTCAAATTCGAGAAAGGATAAAAAGTTCTGGGGTTGATCGGATTTGGATGAATCGCTCATTTTGCCTCCTCCATCATGTTTTGGTTTACATATAATTTTAACATAGAACAGGGGGGTGTGCATCTGTGATAAAATAAAAACAAAGGAGGCGCTTATGAAATATTTAATTGTCGGCGCAGGGGGAACCGGAGGCGTCATCGCCTTTAAACTCGCCCAAGGTCACCAGGATGTGACCGTCATCGCCCGGGGAGAACACCTGGAGGCGATTCGGAAAGAGGGCCTTAAGCTGCACACCAAATGGGACGGCCAAATTGCATCGGCACCGGTGAAAGCGGTGAACGCGGAGGCCTGCGGCGGCCCCTATGACGTGATTTTCGTGTGTTTCAAATGGTATTCGATCGAAGACGCGCTGCCGATCTTAAAACAAGCGGCAGATTCAAAAACCGTCATCATTCCGGTGCTGAATATCTACGGCACCGGCGCCAAACTTCAGACTAAACTGCCAGATCTTTATATTCTCGACGGCTGCATTTACGTGGCGTCCAAAAAAGAAAAGGCCGGACAGATTCTCCAGTTCGGAAAAATTACGCGGATTGTCTTCGGCCCCCGAAAGGGTCAGGAGATGCGGCCGGTGCTTTCTGACATCGCCGGGGATCTGGACGCCTGCGGCATTGAAGGGCGTTTAAGCGATGCGATCGAAAGGGAGGCTCTCGAAAAATTTGACTACGTCTCGCCAGTGGGCGCGGCCGGTCTGTATTTCGGCGCGACGTCGGCGGATTTCGGCGCGCCCGGCGAAAAGCGGGATTTTCTCATCGAGATGATGAAAGAGGTCGCAGCCGTCGGGAAGGCCATGGGCGTCGTCATGGACAGCGAGAAGGTGATCCGCCGGAATTTAGAGATTGTGGCGAGTCTCGACTCCAAGAGCACGACGTCGATGCAGCGGGATGTCATGGCGGGGCGCCGCTCCGAAATGGACGGCCTGGTGCTCGAAGTGCTGCGCCTGGCGAAAATTTACGGCGTCGATGTACCGGCCTATGAAAAAGCAGCCGAAGCTTTTTCGGCACGGGGATGGCTGTCCTGACGCCATTTAAATTCAGAAAAGAAAAATGATAGAAATTATATAAAGAATTAAGCATTTTAATAAAAAATGCTTAAAATCTTTTGCAATTTCCGGAGACTGTGCTACAATGAAATTGCCGAGAAAAAGGCGTTGTTGCGGCTAAGAGCCGATTTTGCTAACAAGTCTTTTTCATTTCTTTTCCTTATGAGCCGCCGAAAGGCGGTTTTTTTATTGTATAATATAAAGAACAAGAAAGAAAAAGGGGACTTGAGGACATTGAAGAAACAGCGCGAACGGGATGCGAGGACGCGCCATCCCTATTCTAAAGACGGGCCCAAGGGCAAAGCGCGCCTAAAAGAAATAAATCAGACGCTGTACGAACAGAACCACCGCAACACCCGGAGCCAGAAAATTCTGTGGATTTTAAGGGTGCTCGTGATGCTCACGATGTGCCGCCAGTTTGTGATGCACAATTACGAAGGAGTGGCCATCTGCGTGCTGTCCCTTGTGCTCATGATTCTGCCGGGCATGGCCCAGGCCTACCTAAAAGTGGTGATTCCCCAAGCCCTGGAAATTTTCATTTATCTGTTTATCTACGCGGCAGAAATTCTCGGGGAAGTCAACCAGTATTATACCAAGATTCCGTTCTGGGACACGATATTGCATACGATGAACGGTTTTGTGTGCGCGGCGGTTGGCTTTTCCCTGGTGTTGCTCCTCAACGCGGACAAGCGGACGATTTTCAAACTGTCGCCGGTTTTCGTCTCGATCGTGTCGTTTTGTTTTTCCATGACCATCGGCGTGTGCTGGGAATTTTTTGAATTCACCATGGACCATCTCTTCGGCTGCGACATGCAGAAAGACACGGTCGTGCACACGATCAAATCCGTGGCCCTCGATCCGGGGCATCATCAGCGGGTGATGACGATTTCCGGCATCACGAAGACCGTGGTCAACGGGAAGGTCCTGCCGATTCATGGCTACCTGGACATCGGCCTCATCGACACCATGGGGGATCTCTTCGTGAATTTTATCGGGGCGGTGGTCTTCTGCACCATCGGCTATTTCGCGCTGAAGGGGCGCCAGCGCCAGCGGCTCATGGCCGAGAAACTTCTCGTCGTGCCTGAGGAAGACGAAGCCTTTTTTGGCGAAATGGAGAAACAAGATGAAGCGGCCTTCTTGGAAGCTCACGCAAAAGAATTGGCGCGCTTCAAACAATTTAGGCAGGAACTTCGGAAAGAAAAGCGCCTGGCAGCGCCAGACCATGAAACAATTAAAAAGAAAGGGGAAACGTGATGGACCTGATGCAATTATTTAAAGGGCGGCGGACCTACCGGCGCTTTGACCAAAGCCGGCCGGTGCCCGAAGCGGCCCTTCAAGACATGGCTCAGGCCGTCCGTCTGTCTTCTTCGGCAAGAAATGCACAGCTGATCCGGGTCATTTTTGTCACGGTCCGGGATTTGACAGAAGCGATGTTTGACAGCGTGCATTTTGCGGCGGATCTTCCCCGGGAACTGGGCACCCCGAAACCCGGAGAGCACCCGGTGATGTACGCCGTTTTGACGTACGAAAAAAAGACTCGCTGGGTCGACACCGACGCGGGCATCCTGCTGTCCAATTTAACCCTTTCGGCCTGGGCACACGGCGTCGGCAGCTGCATCATGGGCAATATCGACCGGAAGGCCATCGCGAATCTCCTCCATATTCCCGAAGGGGTCACGATTCATTCGGCCGTCGCCCTGGGTTATCCGACCCACACATCGGAGATTGTCGAACCGGACGATGATCTCAACTATTATTTAGACGAACAGAAGAACTACAAAGTGCCGAAGCGGCCGATTTCAGAACTGGTTTTCGAGAACCGATATCCCGAATAAAAAAGCCCTGCCGGGCTTTTTATTTTTATGCGAGGGGCGGAGCGCCAAAATGGTGGAGCAGGTCGTTGGCTTCCATGACAGAGAGGCCGTTTTTTACGGCGTAGATCAGCACGGCATCCCGCCGGTTTTTTGCGTAAAGAATGCCCTCGTGGGTCAGTTCCAGGGCCCGCTGGGTCTCGGTGAGATCGAGGCCCGCCGCGAGGGACAGGGCGAGGATTTTGTCCCGGCTGGGCTGTTTGGTGCCGTTTAGAATGTGGTAGGCGTAGGTTCGGTCCAGGCCGCTTCGCTCAATGAGTTCCTTTTTGGAAAAGGCCCGGACTTTGGGCAGACGGCCAAAATAATCGGCGAAACCGCCGGGTAGGGGATCGAGGCCGTCGAGGTAGGTGCCGAGCTTCGGCGGCGTGTCAGTCCGGGTGAGGACGTCGAGAAGTTCTTCAGTCTTTTTTATATGCGACATAGGGGATTATCCTTTGTTAAGATGTTATAATAGCAGTATGAAACAGAATCAATTGGATGCGTACCGCGCGTGCCGCGATACCTTTATGAAAACATTATACCATTTTGATGCGCCGGGACAAAGCCTGATCATCGACGAGACCACCGGGCGCCTTTTTTTAAGAAAAGAGCTCGTGTATTACGATATCTCGGTCTACGCTTTTCTGGTCAGCCATCAGAATCCCCACCTGGTGCGCATTTACGACGCGTGGCAGGAAGGGGACAAGCTTGTCGTTTTGGAGCAGTACCTTCAAGGGGTGACGCTGGAGGCGTACCTGGCCGAAAACGACGTCTCCCTGGCCGAAAGACAGCGCATTGCCCAGGAGGTCTGCGAGGCCCTTGAGACCCTTCACAGTGCCGACCCGCCCATCGTTCACCGGGACGTGAAGCCGGAAAACGTCATGATCACCGATTCGGGCCGGGCTGTGCTCATGGATTATGACGCTTCCAAGCGGGAGAAGCCGTCCCAGACCCGGGACACGGTGCTCCTCGGCACCCGGGAGACGGCAGCGCCGGAACAGTACGGCTTTGGCGCGTCCAGTGTGCGTACCGACGTCTACGGCATGGGCAAGCTGGTGGCCACCCTTTTGGGGGATCACCGGGCCTACCGCGCTGTGATCCGAAAGGCGACCCGCCTCGACCCGGAAAAGCGCTACCGCAGCATCGCTGATCTCAGGCGCGCCCTTCAGATGATCGACGGCACCTTCGAGGACCCGTCCCGCCATTTCTGGCCCCGGGTGTTCGGCACGGCCCTGTGCGTGATCATCGCCTTCGCCTTAAGCCGCATGATGGATTTCAAGACAGCGGCCCCATCGGCCGGCGTACTCATGCAGATCGGCGTCTTCATCGCCTTTCTGTCCAGCATAGAGGTCGGCTTCAACTGGACCGGCCTGTTCTGGCACCTGCCTTTGGTGAAAAAGGGCCGGGCCTCGCCGTGGCGGCGGGTCATTGAAAAGACGGTTTACGGCTTTCTGCTTTTTGTGGCGGTCGTGATTGTGTTCATCATCATTTTGATGTGTATATACGGAGAACAATTTTGAAACTGACGATTTTAGGAACGGGAAACGCTATCGCGACGGCGTGCTACAACACGTGCTTTGCCCTTGAAGATCACGGGCAGGTGCTTTTGGTTGACGCCGGCGGCGGCAACGGCATTCTGACGCGGCTTAAGAAGGCGGGCATCGCCATCGACGAGATCCACGAGATCTTTGTCACCCACAAGCACATCGACCACCTCTTCGGGGTGGTGTGGCTGATCCGGGTGATCACGTCGGACATGCTCAAGGGCAGCTATGAAGGGGAGCTCACGATCTACTGCCACGACGAAGTGGCAGCACTTCTCGCTTATCTTACCACCCATCTATTGACAAAGAAACAGGCGGCTCTACTCGGCACGCGGCTGAAGCTTGCCGTCCTCGAAGACGGCGGGACCTTCGCCGGCGCCGGCCACAGCATTCGGGTTTTCGACATCCACTCGACGAAGGCCAAGCAGTTCGGCTTTATTCTGGATCTGGGCGGCGGCCGGAGACTTGCCTGCTGCGGCGACGAGCCCTGCCCGAAATCGGCGGAGCCCCTCGTGGCCGGGAGCACCTGGCTGCTCCACGAGGCGTTCTGCCGATACAGCGACCGCGAACGGTTCAAGCCTTACGAAAAACATCACTCGACGGTGAAGGACGCCTGCGAGCTCGCCGAGCGCCTCGGCGTCGAAAATCTGATTTTATATCACACCGAAGATCAGCATCTCTCTGATCGCAAAGTCCTCTACACCAAAGAGGGCCGCCCGTATTTTTCAGGGCGCCTGGAAGTGCCTGATGACGGCGCCGTGTATTATCTCTTCTCGGATTGAAACCGGTCTCAGTGAAAATGCCATAAATTTAGATTGCCCCTGTACGGACCCTTCGATATAATAAAGGGACTGAAGGAGAGTAGTTTATGGCAAAAACACTGAAAGATATTCAAATTGGCGACACGGTCACGGTGGTCAAAGTCGGCGGACAGGGGGCGCTGCGTCAGCACTTCCTGGACATGGGCATGATCCCCGGGGTCCGGGTCACCTTGGTGAAGTACGCGCCGATGGGCGACCCCATGGAGTTTAAGATCCACGATTACATGCTCACCCTGCGCGTGGCGGAAGCCGAGCAGATTACGGTTTCGGATGAAAAGCCCCGAAAGGATCATCCGGACAAGCCCCACGAGACGGCGGTGGATCACCCCGGCTACGGCGAAACCGGGGTGCGCTTCCACAACGCGAAGACCGACGGGAGCCGGGCCCTGCCCAAGGACAGGGTGTTAACCTTTGCCCTCGCCGGCAATCAGAATTCCGGCAAGACGACGCTGTTTAACCAGCTCACCGGGGCGAATCAGCACGTAGGTAATTTTCCCGGAGTCACCGTGGACAAGCGCACCGGCGTCATCCGGGGCGAGCCCAATACGGAAGTGACCGACCTGCCGGGGATTTATTCCCTGTCGCCGTACACCGAAGAAGAAGTGGTGTCCCGGCAGTACATTTTAGAAGAAAAGCCCCAGGGCATCATCGACATCGTCGACGCGACGAACCTGGAGCGCAACCTCTACCTGACTTTGCAGCTCATGGAACTTCACGTGCCCATGGTGCTGGCCCTGAACATGATGGACGAAATGCGGGGCAACGGCGGTTCTGTGGACGTGAACCGGATGGAAGAAATGCTCGGCATTCCCGTGGTGCCGATTTCGGCCGCCCAGGACGAAGGGGTGGACGAGCTGATCCGCCATGCCATTCACGTGGCGCGGTACCAGGAATGCGACGCGGTGACGGATTTCTGCGGCCCGAACGATCACAACGGTGCGGTGCATCGGGCGATCCACGGCATCATGACCCTGATCTCCGACCACGCGGAACGGGCGGATATCCCCCTGCGCTTCGCGGCGACCAAGGTGGTCGAACAGGATCAGAAGGTCATCGACGCCCTGCGTCTGGACGAAAATGAAAAGAACATGATCGAGCACATCCTCGTCCAGATGGAAAAGGAACGGGGCTTAGACCGCCGGGCGGCCATCGCCGACATGCGCTTTCACTTCATCGAAGAGGTGACCGATGCCTGCGTGATCAAGCCGACGGAATCCAAAGAGCAGCGCCGAAGCGAACGGGCCGACCGCATTCTGACCGGGAAGTACACCGCGATCCCGATCTTCATTCTGGTCATGGCCGCCGTTTTCGCCCTGACCTTCAACGTTTTGGGGCTGCCCCTCCAGGGGCTTCTCCAGCAGGGCATCGACGCCGTCCGGGAAAGCGTCGCCGCCTGGATGATCGCGGCCCATGTGGCGAAGGGGCTCAGGCTCTTTGTCACCCAGTGCCTGTTCGACGGAGTCGGCACCGTGGTGAGCTTTGTCCCCATTATCGTCATCCTTTTCCTGTTCCTGTCGATTCTTGAAGACAGCGGCTACATGGCCCGGATCGCCTTTGTCATGGACAAGCCTCTGAGGAAATTGGGGCTGTCCGGCCGCTCCATCGTGCCGCTGCTCGTGGGATTCGGCTGTTCGGTGCCGGCGATCATGTCTACCCGGACCCTGCCGTCGGAACGGGACCGGAAAATGACGATCATGCTGGTGCCTTTTATGAGCTGCACGGCGAAGCTGCCGATTTACGCTTTGTTTTCAGGCCTGTTTTTTCCGAAATACGCCGCACTGGTGATGATCTGCCTGTACGTTTTGGGGATTGTTGTCGGCATTCTCACTGCGGCGGTGCTCAAGCATACGGCCTTCAAGGGCGAGCCGGTGCCTTTCGTGATGGAACTGCCCAATTACCGGATGCCCGGGATCAAGAACGTGGGACGGCTCATGTGGGATAAGACGACGGATTTCATCGAACGGGCCTTTTCCATCGTCCTCATCGCCAACATCGTGATCTGGTTCCTCCGGTCCTTTGACCCGGCGCTGCACATGGTGGCGGCAAACAACATGGACAGCAGCATTCTGGCCCAGGTCGCCGGGGTGATTGCGCCGGTGTTTGCACCCATGGGCTTCGGCAATTGGAAGATGGTTACGGCCCTCATTTCGGGCTTTTTGGCCAAGGAAAGCGTCGTCGCCGTATTGGGGACCCTGTATTCGGGAAGCGCCCTGGCTTCGGTGCTTTCGCCGGTTGCCGCTGCGGCTTTTCTGGCGTTCTGCCTGCTGTACACCCCGTGTGTGGCGGCCATGTCGTCAGTGAGACGGGAACTGGGCACCCGGTGGATGCTTGGCATCATCGCGATGCAGTGCGGGGTGGCCTGGCTCATCTCCTTTGCGGTGCACGCCATAGGAATGCTTTTGTAAAAATCTGCGTTTAAAGACGGATCTGTGTTCTCTGAGAACACCAATCCGTCTTTTTTTTGTGCTATGCTGGTTTAAGCATTAATGAATCCTTAAGGGGGGAGAAATCATGAAAAAGCCAATTTACAAGCGCTGGTGGTTCTGGGTGATTCTGGTCATCGTGCTGATGGTCATCGCCGGTTCCGCCGGAGGCGGCGGGTCGTCTTCGAAATCAGGATCGGCTTCGGGGAAGAAAGTGGCCGTGGCGGATTTCAGCGCCATGAGCGAGGCCGACAGTGTACAGTGGGGCAAGGATCACAACCTCACGGTCAACACCAAAAAACAGTATTCGTCCACCGTAGTCGAAGGAGGCTTTGTGAGCCAAAGTGTGAAGGCCGGCAAAAAGGTCTACGAAGGCTCATCGGTGACCCTGGTTTATTCCAAGGGGCCGAAGCCGACGGCGGAACAGCGCAACGCCCTGGCCAAGGCGAAGACCTATTCGGACACCATGTACATGTCGAAACAGGGGATTTACGACCAGCTCACGTCGGAATACGGCGAACAGTTCCCGGCAGACGCGGCCCAGTACGCCGTGGACCATCTCCAGGCGGACTACAACGCCAACGCCCTGAAGAAGGCGAAGACCTACCAGTCTGACATGCACATGTCGAAGCAGGCGATCTACGACCAGCTCACTTCGTCCTACGGGGAAAAGTTTACCGCGTCGGAAGCCCAGTACGCGGTGGATCATTTGGATGATTAAAAAGACAGAAAAGAGGAAGCAAAATAAAGAATTGAAAATTGGTTTCGGGCATTTTGTCCATTGTGTTCTGCGCGGTTTTAAGCGTCGTCGCGATGGTGTTGAACAAACGCCGTCAGGATTCATAGGGAAAAGATTTGAAATAAGTGCAATAAATCAAAAACCCGCTTGCTTTGTAAGCAAGCGGGTTTTTTACGCGTAAACTTAATCTTTCAAATTAATCTTCCAAAGCTTTGGCAGCAGCTAAGGCCTTGTCATAGTCCGGATGATTGGTGTTTTCCTTGACGTATTCGACGTAGCGGACGACGTTGTCCTTGTCGATGACGACGATGCCCCGGTTTAAGAGCATGAGTTCTTCGATTAGAAAGCCGTAGGCTTTGCCGAAAGCATGGCCGTTGTAGTCCGAGACGACGATGGAATCGCCGATGGTGTGGGCTTCGCAGAACCGGCCCTGGGCAAAAGGCAGGTCGCAGCTGATGGTGATGACCTGGGTGTTTTTGAGTTTGGACGCTTCCTGATTGAAGCGCACGGTCTGCAGTTCGCAGACGCCGGTGTCGACCGACGGGACAACAGAAATCAGCTTGTTTTTGCCTTCAGCATCGGCCAGGGTAAATGGGGTCAGATCGCCGTTGACGCAGGTGAAGTCCGGGGCCTTGTCGCCGACTTTAATGGGATGTCCCAACAAGGTGACGGGTTTGCCGCCAAAAGTGGTTTCGGATCTTTTTTCCATGGTAGAGTCACTCCTTTATCTTTACTTTTTAGAACTATTCTAATAATAAACGATAAAGATTAAGTTTGCATAAAAATTTTATTTGTTTTCAAAAAAGGCCTGGCGCACGCTGCCGATCATGTAGAGGGAGCCGACGAAAGCGTTGACCACGTCATCAGATGAATCGAGGGTGTCGAGGGCGGCTTCAGGCGAATCGAAGGCAGTGACTTTTTGTCCGTATTCTTTTTCGATTTTTTCGGCCATGGTTTCGGCGTCGACGGCCCGTTCATTGTCGGGGGTCAGGGTCGATACCCGGGCGGCCCGAGGGATCAAAAGCTTCAGGGCGCCGTCGACGTCTTTGTCGGCGAGCATGCCGAAATAGAGGTTGAGTTTGTACGGCTTCTTCGTTTTTAAGAAATAGTCGTCGAGGTTCTGGACAAAGCTCTGAATCCCGTCTAAGTTGTGGGCACCGTCGATGAGGACCATCGGCGATTTCGACAGGATTTCGAAGCGGCCCGGCAGCTTGACCTTGGCCATGCCCCGGCGGATGGCTTCGAAGGAGAGCGGGTATTTCTGATCCATGATGGCGACCAGCGCAGCCAGGGCATTGCCGGCGTTTTCCAGCTGGTGACGGCCCAGAAGCCCCAGTTTAAACTGCCCCAGGGGGTGATACACCAGGCTGTGGGAGATGACGGTCTGTCCGTCGAGATCCGCCGAAATCTGTTCCAGTTTGTACTGTTCGCCATCGTAGAGGCGGGAGCCGAAATGCCAGGCCTGCTTGCGGATGACGTCCCGGACTTTTTCGGAACTCTGGGGGGCCATGACGACGCCGCCGGTGCCGTATTTGATGATGGCCGCTTTTTCCGCCGCAATTTTTTCCAGGGTATCTCCGAGGTATTGGGTGTGGTCTTTGCTGATTTTGGTGATCACGGCGCATTTCGGGCCGGGGATGATGTTGGTGGCGTCGAGGCGCCCGCCGAGGCCCACTTCGATGACCGCAAAATCGACTTGTTTTTCTCTGAAATACAAAAATGCGATGGCCGTTTCCAGTTCGAAGCACGTGGGTTCGGCGGCGCCGTCGGCGACGATGGCGTCGGCGGCTTTTTTGACCCGTTCCGTCATGTCGGCGAGGTCGGTGTCGGAGATGGGCACATCGTTTAAACAGATGCGTTCATTGAAGTCGATCAGGGCCGGGGAGGTGTACAGCCCAGTCGTGTAGCCCGCTTCTGTGAGCACCGTTGAAATCATATGGGCGGTCGAGCCCTTGCCGTTGGTCCCGGCGACGTGGATGCATTTGATGGAGCGTTCGGGGTGGTCCAGCTGCTGCATGAGCCGGCCGATGGTGTCGAGGCCGAGAACCGATCCGAAAACCCCTCGGGATTGAATATATGCTTTCGCTTCTTCAGGCGTCATGGTAAAACCTCACTTTCATTCGATCATTCAACGTTTAAGCAGTCGATGATGCGCCGCTCGGTGATGAGCTTCGGGATGCGCTGGTCGTGGTCTTCAATGGGCAGGCTGTCGATAAGCATCCCTTCGGGGACGAGGGCCACACAGCGGGACAAGTCCTTTAGCTTCGGCAGATAGCGGTCGTAGAATCCGCCGCCGTATCCCAGACGTCTGCCGTCTTCGGTAAAACAGACGCCGGGCACGATCATGCAGTCGATGTCTGCCGGGTCGACCGCAGGGGACATTTTGGGGTCCGGCTCCAGAATGTCCATGGTGCCCGGGTGCAAGTCGTCGGGGAAGCGGCCGATTTCAAGCATTTGCATGACGGGGCTTTTCGGCACGCAGTAGGGGACGGCGACGCGCTTGCCGTCTTCAAGGGCCTTTTGGATCAGGGCGTGGGTGTCCACTTCGGTTCCGAAACTGACGTAGACCGCGATGCAGGCGGCCTTTTGATAAAGGTCGAGGCCGAGCAGGGTCCTCATCATCGCCTGATCGGCGGCGTCATCGTGGATTTGATCCCGAAGAGCGAGCATGCGGCGGCGCAGGGCTTGTTTTTCCTTTTTCATCGAAAACTCCTTTAAATTTGCATAATTTTTATTATAGCATATCCCAAAGGGCGGGGCACCAGCTCTATTTAAGCTTTTATTGAAAAAAAAAGGCGGCTATGATACAATTTTTTTATCAAAGCAGTCGGAAGATGAATAACCGCTAGAACAGCGAGGAATCAATTGTCTAAAGATAAAAATCAATTTCAAACCCACGACGGCAGCATGAATGCCTACGTGAAAAGCATTTTAAAGGAAACCCGGCACAGTCTGAAGCGCAACTCCCTGATGGGGGCGGCTTCGATTCTGTCGATTGTGGCAGCCCTGATCATTCTTGGGATTTTTGTGGTGTTTTCTGCCAATGTGCAGAGCGTGACCCAGCAGGTGGAATCCAAAATGGAACTCAAGGTCTACGTTCAGAACAATCTGTCCCAGGATCAGCTCAACATCTTAAAATCCAAACTGAAATCCAATGAATACGTGGTGAGTGCTAAATACGTTTCGGCGGACAAGGCGCTGTCTGATTTTTCAAAGAGTCTGAAGAGCTATTCGGGCCTTTTGAACGGCTACAACAGCACGAACAATCCGATGCCCGCGTCCTTTGATGTGAAAATCGACAGCGCCCAGCACATCGCTTCGGTGAGGAAATACGCCCTCGGGCTCAACGCTTACGGGGTCACGGACGTGAAATACGGTGAAGAGTATGTCAACGCCCTGATCTCTTTCAGTCACTTCAGCAATATTTTCAGCGCGGTGCTGATCGTGATTTTGTCCGTGGTGTCGCTGTTTATCGTCTACAACACCATCAAGCTCACATGCTTCGCGAGACGGAAGGAAATCCGCGTGATGCGCTACGTCGGCGCCACCGACTGGTACATCCGGGCGCCCTTCATTCTCGAAGGGGCGTTTCTCGGCGCCCTGGGCGCAGTGATCGCCCTGGCGATCATCGGCTTCGGCTACACCGGCATTGCCAACTACATCATGCGCGCGGTGCAGATGCCGATGCACGCCGGCGTGGTGTCTTTCTCGAGTTTATTTGCGCCGCTTCTGGCCTTCTGCCTGATCTACGGCATCGCCATCGGGTCGCTGGGTTCCGTCTTTTCCATGCGGAAATTCCTGGAAGCGTAAAGGAAAACAGGAGAACTATTTTGGATACAGTGAAGCATCAGAATCGACTTCGATTTTTGGCCTGCCTTTTGTCAGCAGGCCTTCTTTTCGTTATGGGATTTGCCGGAAGCGGCAAGGTACACGCGGCAGACACGAAAGAACAAATGTTAAGCGTCCAGGCCCAGATGCAGAAAACCGACCAGCAGATGGCTGAGGTCCAGCAGCAGATGACCGACCTCGACAATCAGCTTAAACAGAACAAACAGCAGTACAAGGCCCAGCTCAAACAGTTCAAGGCCCGGGCCCGGGCGATGTACATGATGGGCAACACCGGCTATTTGGAAATATTGTTCACATCTGACGATCTTAGCCAGATGCTTTCGCGGATGGACAGCATGCGCGCAGTGCTGAAATCCGATCAGGATCTGATTCAAAACATCGCCAATCAAAAAAATCAGATTCAGGCGACGAAAGATCAGATGAAGAAGACCGAAGACCAGCTGGCCCAGATCAAGAAGGCCCAGGAAGAACAGTACAAGAAACTCGCGAGCGAATACAACGCCGAAAACAGTGCCGCCAATTCCATGAATCTCCATTTCGGAAGCGGCACGTGGACCAACGATTATATCTGGCCTATCGACTTGAACAATCCTAACGCGCTGAACATCAGCAGCGGTTTCGGCGGCCGGGCGTCCCCGGGGGGCATCGGTTCGACCAATCATAAAGGGGTCGATGTGCCAGTGTCAAACGGCACGCCGGTCATGGCCATCGCCGACGGGACGGTCGTCTACGCCGGCGCCGCCAGCGGCTACGGCAACTACGTCGCCATCGACTACGGCACCGCCTCTGACGGCACCACTTACGGCTCAGGATACGGCCATTTAAGCAGCATTCAGGTCCAGGTGGGACAGCACGTCACAAAAGGCCAGGTCGTCGCTTTAAGCGGCTCTACAGGCCATTCAACGGGGCCGCACCTCCACTACGACTTTTACGTGAACAATTCCCAGGTCGACGCGCGGACCTATTATCCGACCCTGAACTTCACCGGGAAGGGCCGCAATTAAAATCATCAAATTTTTAAAACACACAAAAAAGGCTTTCGGGTAAAAACCCGAAAGCCCTTTTTATTTGATCAACGAGGATTGATTATACAGCTGGCATGGTTTTGGTTGCGATCACATCGATGCCGGTGTCGCAGACGTTTTTGAGAACCACGTCGCCGACTTTAACCGGCGCTTCGACAACCACTTTGGACAGTTCGTCCATGGCATCGAACAGTTTTCCCTTTGGAATTTCCTGTGCTGTTTTAACAGGCAGGCGGGAAATCATGGCGCCTTTGATGACGACTGTTGTCGGCAAAATGCGGCGCGGGTCGGTCATTTCCTGAATGCCGTAGCGTTCGCCGTTCTTGCAGGAATTGCCCGTAACCGTCCAGTTATCGCCTTCGCCTTCAACGGTCAGGTGGCAGCCCATTGGGCAGCTGATGCAGACCATTTCTTTTTTCATGTTATTTACGCCTCCTTCGGTTCAACGACAAATTTCAGTTCGCCGTCATGATATTTTTCAAGATCTGATTTCTTGATTTTGAAGTTGACCATTTCGGCAGGAACGAATTTGCGCGCTTTCTTTGTTGCGATTTTTTCGTCGCCAATGTAGCAGTTGATCACCGTGTCGGTGCTGACTTTCCGGACACGCATGTAGCAGTTGACGGAATCGTCGAGGTTGGCCACTGTGATCTTTTCAGGCACGACGTTGCCGATGCCATCGCCGTTCACGGTCGTGAAGTTAATGTCTTCTTCCAGGTGGCCTTTGACGTAGCGGGCAGCGCCTTTGCCGGCCAATGCCGCTTCCTGGGAAACGAAGTCGACCAAGTCGTGTACGTGGACGACGTTGCCGGCGGCGAAAACGCCAGGCAGGTTCGTTTCGCAAAGTTCAGAAATAGACGGACCCTGGGTTCTGCGGTCGATTTCGACGCCAGCACCGCGGGAGATTTCATTTTCAGGAATCAGACCGACGGACAGGAGCAGGGTGTCGCACGGAATCGTTTCCGTGGTGCCCGGAATCGGTTTTAAGTTTTCATCGACCTGGGTGACATCGACAGCTTCAACACGGTCTTTGCCGTGGATGAAGGTGATGGTGTGGGACAGCTTCAACGGAATGTTGAAGTCGTCGAGGCACTGAACGATGTTACGGGTCAGGCCGTTGGAGTACGGCATGATTTCGCAGACGCATTTGACGTGCGCGCCTTCGAGGGTCATACGGCGGGCCATGATCAGTCCGATATCCCCAGAACCTAAGATGACCACTTCTTTACCGGTCATGTAGCCTTCCATGTTGATGAAGCGCTGCGCCGTCCCGGCGGTGAAGACACCGGCAGGTCTGAATCCAGGAATGCCAATGGCGCCAGCGGTTCTTTCGCGGCAGCCCATGGTGAGGATGACCGCTTTGGCTTCAAGGGCCATGTAGCCGTCTTCTTCGTTAATGGCGTGAACGACTTTCGTGTCGTCGTCTTTTCTTTCCATATCGAGGACCATGGTGTTCAGTTTGTATGGAATCTTCAGATCCATGGCCATGTCGATGTAGCGGCCGGCGTATTCAGGACCGGTCAGCTGTTCTTTAAAGGTGTGCAGACCAAAACCGTTATGGATGCACTGGTTTAAGATGCCGCCGAGTTCACGGTCTCTTTCGAGGATTAAAATGTTATCGACGCCTTCTTTTTTGGCTTCAACAGCGGCGGCCAATCCAGCAGGGCCACCTCCGATTACAATAATATCATACATCGTGTAAAAACCTCCCCTTACTGATTCTTTGTCTTTCCGCTGAGGATGTAGCCTTTATCCTTCGCATCGTACATGATATCTTCCATGTCGCAGCCAAGTTCGCGGGCTAAGATTTCAACAACTCTTGGCTGGCAGAAACCGCCTTGGCAGCGGCCAGCACCTGGACGGCAGCGTTTGGTCACGCCGCGGACCGTCGTTGCACCGACGTTGCGGTTGATGACATCGACGATTTCAGCTTCCGTAATGGATTCGCAGCGGCAGATGATCTTGCCGTAGCGCGGATCTTTTTCGATGGCTTTCTTCTTGTCTTCATCGCTGAGCTGGTTGAAGATGATGTGCGGACGGGTCTTCGGATTGAAGTCCTTGTTTTCTTCGACGTGGACGCCGTCTCTTTCGAGCATTGGCAGAATGACGTCTTCGACACAATAGGTTGCGGAAGCAGGAGCAGATGTGAGCCCTGGTGATTCGTAGCCGGCAAAGTTGACGAAGTTCTTAACCGGTGATTCTTCGATGATGAAGTCGCCGGATGTGGTGGTGTAAGTGTCAGCAACAGGGGTGTTGCGGGTTCCGGCGTAGGAACGAATGATCTTGTTGAAGTAGTGTTCCAGTTCTGGGCAGTTCTTCAGGGCGTTGGCCTTGATGTAGTCCAGACGGTCCTGGGTGGTATCGATGTCGCCTTTTTCAACTGGCATCGCATCCGGACCGATTAACAGGTTGCCGTGAACCGTCGGGGAGACCAGGATCCCTTTCCCGTTCTTTGTCGGGCACGGGAAGATGACGTTGTGGACGAGATCGCCGATTTCCTTATCGAAGATGAAGTAGACCCCGCGGCGGGCGAGAATCTTGAAGTACGGATCGCCGACCATCTTGTAAATGTCATCAGCGTAAACACCGGCAGCGTTGACCACGTATTTCGCTTCGATATCTTCTTCAGTGGTTTCGATTTTGAAGGTGCCGTCGTCTTTTTTCGCAATGTTGGTGACCAGGTGGTTGAGCTTGAGTTCAACGCCGTTGTCCACTGCGTTTTCAGCGACTTTGATCCCCAGTTCGTAAGGGGAGACCAGGCCGGCTGTGCCAGCGTAGAGGGCGCCGCAGATGTCCGGTGCGAGGTTTTCTTCCATTTCGTGGACTTCGTCCTGGAAGACGATGCGCATATCCGGCACGCCGTTCATGACACCGCGCTGATACAGACGCTGCAGCGTCATCATTTCGCGTTCAGTGTGGGCGACAACGAGTGAGCCTGTGCGCTTAAATGGTACCCCTAAATCCCGGCAGACCTTTTCGTACATGATGTTGCCCGGTGCGTTGAACAACCCCTTTTTCTTGCCAGGGACTGCATCGTAACCGGCGTGGACAATAGCGGAGTTCGCTTTTGTGATCTGGTTCGCGACATCATTTTCACCGTCGATCAATACGACGTTCAGTTGATAACGGGCGAGTTCCCGTGCTACGTAGGACCCGGCGATACCGGCACCTATTATAGCGATATCATACATAATAAAATCCTCCTTGATGAATGATAAAATTTACAAATAAAAAACCACACAACAAAAAATGATAATCCCCTTATCATTTAGATTGTGCGGCTCTCCATTGCCATAAATCATTAAGTTTTAATCGCTTGTCTTTATTTTAACACAGAATCCGATGCTTTGTTAAGGTTTTCTCTAAAAATTTTAACCGCATCGAATTTATCCCATAAGGGCTTGTGCGAAGTGCTTGATGAAATTGAACCTGCACGGATACAGTTTTTCACTTCATCTTCGGTTTCGATAAAACCACCCGTAATAATTGGAATTGATAATTCGGCATTCACTTTCCGGATGACTTTGGAAACCAGACCGGGAAGGACTTCAACTGCGTCCGGTTTGATTTTTTTGGCAGCTGAAACGGTCACATCCATTGCTGACGAATCGAGAAGAAACAAACGCTGAATGGTCATCAGATTTTCGCGCTTAGCTATTGAAATTAAGGAGTTTCGCGTTGAAATGATGCCTGTGGGATGAAGTTCTTCTTTGAGATATTTGACGAAATAGTGATCTTGTCCATACCCTTTTAACAGATCCAGATGCACAAAGGCGTATTTGCCGGCAACATTGATGTAGTCAATCATGGTTTTGAGATTGTAAATGTTGCCTGTCAGAAGAAAGACAATTTGGCAGGGAGAAGCGACAGCATCATAAATGTCTTTTGGATCGCGAATTGCCGCGATGATTGGATTTCTTTCCAGCAAATGCAGACATTTTTTTGTGGTCATTGATCCCCCCTTCGGTTTATAAAGACAGTCAGCGGTTATTCACGGATAAACTCTCCGATGCGAAAGGGCATCGGAGAGTTTAAATGACGGTTAAACTTTAAATTATTCTTCTACGTCTTCCGGATCTACCCAATGTTCTGAACGACCGACAGCTTTTGTCCAGCCTTTGTACAATTTAGCGCGGGTTTCAGCATCCATCATTGGTTCGAAAGTACGGTCGATCTGCCAGTGATCGACAACATCCTGTAAATCATCCCAGAAGCCGACTTCCAGACCAGCCAGGTAAGAAGCGCCTTCAGCGGTGGTTTCAACGATTGACGGACGGTCAACTGGGCAGCCGAGGATATCAGCCTGGAACTGCATCAGGAAGTTGTTATTGGAAGCGCCGCCGTCAACTTTCAGTGACTGCAGTGCGATACCGGAGTCTTTTTCCATCGCATCGAGGATGTCTCTTGTCTGATAGGCGAGAGATTCGAGGGTTGCGCGGATGATGTGGTTCTTGTTGGCGCCGCGGGTTAAGCCGACAATGCAGCCGCGTGCGTAGGGATCCCAGCGCGGTGCGCCAAGTCCTGTGAAGGCAGGTACGACGTAAACGCCGTTGGTGTCGGCAACTTTCTTCGCAAAGTGTTCAGAGTCTGGTGACGAATCGACTAAGCGGAGTTCATCACGCAGCCACTGGATTGCTGCGCCGGCTACGAAGATAGAACCTTCGAGTGCGTAGTTGACTTTGCCATTGACGCCCCAGGCGATTGTGGTTAACAGGCCGTTTTCAGATTTAACCGGTTTTTCGCCAGTGTTCATCAGCATGAAGCAGCCTGTGCCGTAAGTGTTCTTTGCCATCCCGGCTTTGAAGCAGGCCTGGCCGAACAATGCGGACTGCTGGTCGCCTGCGATACCGGTTATTGGAATTTCGCCGCCGCCGAACAAGGTGGTGACACCGAATTTGCTGGATGAAGGCTGAACCTTCGGCAATAATGATTTCGGGCATTCGAAGGTTTCGCACAGTTTGTCATCCCATTCCAGGGTGTTGATGTTGAACAGCATGGTTCTGGATGCGTTTGAATAGTCTGTCGCGTGAACACGGCCTTCGGTCAATTTCCAAAGCAGCCAGCAGTCGACAGTCCCGAATGCGAGTTCGCCTTTTTCAGCTCTTTCGCGGACGCCGTCAACGTGATCGAGGATCCATAACAGTTTTGTTGAGGAGAAGTACGGGTCAAGAATCAAACCGGTGGTCTTCTGAACATAATCTGCAAATCCAGGAATGGAGTTGAAACGGTCTGCGTAGCTCGCGGTACGGCGGCACTGCCAGACGATTGCGTTGTAGACCGGTTCCCCTGTTTTGCGGTCCCAAACGATTGTGGTTTCACGCTGGTTGGTGATCCCGATTGCTGCAACATCCGCTGCCGTTGCGTTGACTTTCGCCATTGCTTCGGCGCAGACCGCGTTCTGGGTTGCCCAGATCTGCATTGGATCGTGTTCTACCCAGCCTGGATGCGGGTAAATCTGCGGAAATTCGTGCTGTGCAACAGAAACGATTTCACCATCGTGATTAAACAGAATGGCACGTGAACTAGTTGTCCCAGCGTCGCAAGCCATAACATACTTTGCCATAATATAAACCCCCTCGTTTATAAATGTTTGTTTATTTAATACACCGCGGTGGCAGTGTGATTAAATCGAAAGAATATTAATGACACAAAAAAAGAACATAAATAGCTTTACTCAACGATTAAGTTGTCTTTGTTTTGCTTCTCCATGTTCTCCAGCTCTATATTCTGTTAATGATTACAATTCTTTGTGACATCATGATAGCATAAATATTTTTTTGTGTAAAGGGTTTACACCAAAAAAGATTAAAATAATTTCAATCATTTACAATTATTTGATAATCACTTTTGCATGTGACATAATCCCGGCGAAAAGCATCGCCATTTGCAGGAATGTGTTAAAATATAAAGAAATAAAGTCAGAGTGGAGGAGATTAACATGAAGTTTTACATGCCGACGAAATTGTATCAGGAAGCGGACTGCGTGTGGCACCACCGCGGGGAAATCGGCCAGCTCGGAAAGCGCGCGCTCATTGTGACCGGGCGTCATTCGGCCAAGGCCAACGGCTCTTATGACGATGTGTGCAGGGCCCTTGATGATCAAAACATCGGCCACGCTTTGTTTGATGAAGTTGAAGAAAATCCGTCGATCGAAACGGTGATGAAGGCCCGTGACTTCGGCGCAGAACACCAGGTGGACATGGTCATCGGCATCGGCGGCGGCTCGCCCCTCGACGCGGCGAAGGCCATCGCTTTGATGCTCAAGCACCCTGACGAAGATCGGGACTATCTTTATAAGAAGGGCGCCGACAGTTCGACTCTGCCCATTGTCGAAGTGCCGACCACCTGCGGCACCGGCTCGGAAGTGACGCCGGTTTCGGTTTTAACCATTCACGCCCAGAAGACGAAGGGCTCCATTCCGCACAAAATTTTTGCGAACTACGCCCTTGTCGACGGCCGGTATTTAAAGACGGCGCCGGTTTCGGTGCTGCACAACACCGCGATTGACGCCCTGGCCCATTTGTGGGAAGCGTTCATCAACGCGGATGCCGACGACTACACCCATATGTGCGTCGCCGAAGGCCTTCGGGTCTGGAAACGGAGCAAAGCCGTGCTTTTGGGAGAAAAGCCGGCGGCAGATGAAGATTACAACAACATGATGAACGCGTCGGCTCTGGCGGGCATGGCCATCGCCCAGGACGGCACCACGCTGCCCCACGGCCTGTCTTATCCGGTGACGTACAACCAGCACATGCCCCACGGCCGGGCAGTGGGCTATTTCCAGGCCGGGTATCTCGCGGCAGCAGACAAAGCTGACCGGGAAGCCGCGCTTACCATGGCTGGATTTCAATCCCTGGACGAGTATCAGCATTTTTATGAAGCTTTGTGCGGCAGCGACAAGCTGTCAGATCAGGACCTGGACTACGCGGTGGACGTGCTGTCTCAGAAGCCGGACAAACTGAAAAAGGCGCCATTTTCGGTCGACAAAGGGGTGCTTAAAAAAATCGCCTTCTTCACAAAATAATTAGACATTTTTTATGTGAAAAAGTCGGGTAAAATTTATTTATATTTAATAGATTTCATGCTATAATCAAAAATATAAGAACTACTCTTGAGGAGGGTTATTCAAATGAAAAAATTTATTAACGCTGTTGAAGATGTCGAAAATGAAATGCTCGAAGGCATGTGCGATGCATATCCTGACAAAGTGGAACGCTTAGAAGGAACAGACGTCATTGTCAGAGCACAGAAAAAAGAAGGAAAAGTTGCCATTATCTCTGGCGGCGGCTCCGGCCATGAACCGGCACACGCAGGTTTTGTCGGCAAAGGCATGCTGGACGCAGCTGTTCCAGGCGCGATCTACACATCACCGGCGCCGGACCAGATCCTCGAAGCCATTAACGCGGCTGACGCAGGCAAAGGTGTCTTGATGGTCGTTAAGAATTATTCAGGCGATGTCATGAACTTCGAAATGGCTGCCGACATGGCAGACGGCATCGAAGTTGAAGAAGTCGTCACCAACGACGACGTCGCCGTCGATAAAAAAGAAGACCGCCGCGGCGTGGCCGGCACCATTTTCGTTCACAAGATCGCCGGTGCCAAGGCTGAAGCAGGCGCAAGCCTCGCAGAAGTCAAGGCTGTTGCTGAAAAAGTCATCGCCAACACCAGAACCATGGGCGCTGCTCTGAAACCTTCTACGATTCCTGCAGCAGGCAAACCGGGCTTTGAATTAGGCGAAGACGAAATGGAAATCGGGATCGGCATCCACGGCGAACCGGGGATCAGCCGCGAAAAATTACAGCCGGCCAACGCGATCGTCGATGAACTGCTCAGCCACATCTTAGGCGACGACGTCGATTATTCCGGTTCTGAAGTGGCCGTGATGGTCAACGGTTCAGGCGCAACGCCGCTCATGGAACTCTACGTCATGAACAAACGCGTTCACGATGTGCTCGCAGACAAGGGCATCAAGATTGCCAAGACCTTCGTCGGCAACATCATGACTTCCATCGATATGGCAGGAGCTTCCATTTCACTGCTCAAACTCGACGACGAAATGAAAGAACTGCTCAACGCACCGGCAGACACGATTGCATTTACCCAAGACTAATCTAACAAATTTCAAAAGATTGGCAGGCCATTGTGCCTGTCATTCTTTTGTTAAAAAAGCATACGAAAAGAGGCAATGAACATGGCAGCTACAAAAGAAGATGTATTAAAATTTATTGATGCCTTCGATCAGCGCATCGAAGAACATCATCAGGAACTGACGGATCTCGACCAGGCCATCGGCGACGGCGACCACGGCATCAACATGAACCGCGGCATGAAAGCCGTCATGGAAAAGATCCCAACCGTTAAAGACAAAGCGATCAGCGACATCGTCAAAACTGTCGGAATGACTCTGATGTCAAAAGTCGGCGGCGCTTCCGGCCCGCTGTACGGCATGGCTTTTGTGAAAGCCAGCATGAAGGCGAAGGGCAAAGAAGAACTGAGCCCTGAAGACATCAGCGAAATGTTTGGCGCAGCGATCGCGAGCATTGAAAAAGCCGGCAAATCCACAACCGGCGAAAAGACCATGCTCGACGCGATCTGCCCGGCAAAGGAAGCTTACGACAAAGCAGTTGCAGACGGCAAATCCGTCGCGGAAGCTTTCAAAGAAGCTGAAGACGCTGCGTGGAAAGGTGTGGAATACACCAAGACCATCATCGCGACCAAAGGCCGCGCCAGATATCTGGGCGAACGCTCCCTCGGCCATCAGGACCCGGGCGCCACGTCCATCTCTTATCTGATTCAGTCCTGCCGCGTCGTCGCGGAAGCTAAATAAGTTCACGACTTTTTATTTAAACCGCAAAAACATTTTGTTTTTGCGGTTTTTTGTCAGCAAAAATTTAAGGAAAAAGAGAGTATGCACATCCCTGATAATTATTTGAGCCCCCAGACCTGCGGCGTCATGGCGGCGGCGATGGTGCCGGTGTGGGCGGTTTCGGTTCACAAAGTCAAAAAAGAGCTGCCGAAGGACAAGATCCCGGCCATGGGCGTCGCGGCGGCTTTTTCTTTTCTGGCCATGATGTTCAACATTCCCATGCCCGGGGGCACGACTGGCCACGCCGTCGGCGGGACTTTGATTGCAGTGATTTTGGGACCTTATGCTGCCTGTCTGTCCATGAGCATCGCCCTGCTGCTTCAGGCGCTGATTTTCGGCGACGGGGGCATTCTGTCCTTTGGCGCGAACTGTTTTAACATGGCTTTTGTCTTGCCCTTTGTCGGTTATGGCCTTTACAGAATCCTTCTGAGAAAAAAGACTAGCGGGCGCCGGGAGTTGATAAGCGCCGGCATCGGCAGCTATGTGGGCATTAACGCCGCGGCTTTCTGTGCGGCAGTCGAATTCGGCATTCAGCCGATGCTGTTCCGGGATACCTCCGGCAATGCCCTGTATTGTCCCTATGGCCTGAACGTGTCGGTTCCGGTGATGATGCTCGGCCATCTGACGGTGTTTGGGCTGGCGGAGGTGATTTTCACGGTGGCTGTGCTCGCTTTTGTCCGCAGGACGGCTTTGGAAACAACGGCTGTCAGCACAGACGCGGCGACTCCGCTGCCCCTAAAGATATTTTTGATGCTGCTCATCGCCGCCACGCCCCTGGGGCTGCTCGCCGCGGGAACGGCTTGGGGCGAATGGGACAAGGCGGAAATCGCCAAAACCGGCATCGGCTACACGCCAAAGGGCATGGCCAAGGGCCTAACCTACCGCGCCCTGATGCCGGACTATTCCCTGAAGGGGCTGCCGGCGGGCTTCGGTTATATTCTTTCGGCTTTGATCGGCACGGCGCTTTTGATCATCGTCTTTAAACTGCTGTGGCGAAACAAGGGTGAAGATGAGGAACTGCAATGAAGTTAAATCTTAAAATTTTAAAGATGACCGGGCACTTGTTGAGCCGGGATATGGAAAGACAGCCGGACCGGAACCCCCGGGTCCTGCCGGCGCTGCGGGTGGGGGCCGCAGTTTTGTGCATTCTGCTGTGCGCCATTTCCCGCAACGCGGTTTTTGTGATCACCATCATTACCGTCGAATTATTCCGTCTGGCGATGCGGCCGCCGGACGACATCGCCCACGTGCTGAAAGCCCTGATCCTCCCGGTGATCTTTACGTTTCTCATCATGCTGCCGGCTGTTTTTTTCGGCCATCCGAAGACGATGCTCACGGTGACCCTGAAAGTTTTGGAATCAGTGATGATCATCGCCGTTTTGAACTGTGTGCTGGACTGGCAGGACGTCACTCAGGCTTTCGGAGTGTCGGAAAATCTTTCGATGCTGGTTTTGATTTTGGATATGACCATGCGCTTTTTGATGATCCTAGGGGATTACAGCAACCAGCTATTGGAAGCGGTCACCTTGCGAAGCGTGGGAAAAGACAGCTGGAAGCACGCCAAGGTCGACGGCATTTTAGGGACGACGTTCATGAAGTCCCGGCAGATGGCCGAAGCGACATCGGAAGCAATGGCCTGCCGCTGTTTTGACGGACGCTACCGCTGCTACGAAAGCCATCGGTTTTCGGGATACGATCTGCTGTATCTGGGTGTTGCCGCGATAATGGTCCTGTTTTTTGTGAAAACTCAGAAAGGGGTGTAGACATGTCAATGATTCGCCTTGAACATCTCAACTATCATTATCATCAGATTCCGGCGCTTTGCGACATCACCTATGATTTCGAGCAAGGAAAGTGCTACTGCATTCAGGGGCCTAACGGCTGCGGCAAATCCACCCTGTTCAGAATTTTGAACGGCCTGGCTTTTCCAACCTCGGGGAAGTATCTTTTAGACGGGACGGAAATTACCGAGAAAAAGATGAAGCGTCCGGATTTTGCCAAGGCTTTTCACGGAAAAATCGGCTACGTTTTTCAAAATCCCGAAGTCCAGCTGTTCTGCAAGACGGTCGAGGACGAGATCGCCTTCGGCCTCTTCCAACTGGGCCTTTCCGAAGAAGAAGTGAGGGCGCGGGTGGAAAAATACTTAAAAATGCTGAACCTGGAGGCTCTGAGAAAGCGCGCGCCCTACCATTTGAGCGGGGGCGAAAAGAAGCGGGTGGCCCTGGGCGCGGTGCTTGCGATGGACCCGCCGGTACTCATGTTCGACGAGCCAATGAGCGGCCTCGACGAAGACGGTCAGAAATGGGTGATTTCGTTTATCAAATCCCTGAAGTCGACGGATCGGCTGATTCTCATTTCGACTCATTATAGGGAAGTGGCGGATGAACTGGCAGACGTGCGCGTTGTGATGAACAAAGCCCATCAAATCATTTGACGAACACGACATGATTTTAACTTTACGCCGGTCCTCAACCATCGTAAAATAAAATAAATAGATTATTTGTCGGAGGGGGAAAACGATGAAAGTATTGTTAGTCAACGGCAGCCCGCATCAGCACGGATGCACCGACCGGGCGCTTCAGGAAGTTAAGGGCGCCCTTGAAAAAGAAGGGGTAGAGGCGGATATCTTCTGGCTCGAAAATGAACCCATACGTGGCTGCATCGCCTGCAACATGTGCATTAAAAACAAAAAATGCATTTTTGACGATGTGGTGAACAAATTTTCCAACATCGCGAAATTTTACGACGGCTTCGTCTTCGGTACGCCGACTTATTACGCGTCAGCGTCCGGACAGATCACTGCTTTTATGGACCGGGTCTTCTATTCGAACATGAACGCCGGCTCCGGCATTTTCGATCACAAGCCGGTGGCGTCTGTGGCGTCGTGCCGCCGGGCCGGGGATGTGGCGGCGCTGGACCAGCTCAACAAATATTACGGCCTGCTCAATATGTACATCGTGTGTTCGACGTACTGGAACGAAGTCCACGGCTTTACGCCGAAACATGTGGAACAGGATGAAGAAGGACTTCAGACCATGCGCAATCTGGGCCGGAACATGGCCTGGATTTTAAAGAGCATCGAAGCCGGAAAGAAAGCGGGAGTCAAAATGCCGGAAACCGAAACCGGCCACTACACCCATTTTATCCGCTGACCTGCATAAAATAAACCCGCTCACGCATAAGCATGAGCGGGTTTATTTGTACTCGGTCTGGTCTTAGTCGATGGTCTTGATGACGTCGTCGATCTTCGAGTTGGTCATGTCTTCGCCAAACCATTTCTTGGTCAGTTTGCCGTAAGTGCCGTCTTTCTTCATATCTTTAATGGCCTTGTTGATCTTGTCGCGCAAGGCAGTGTCCTGTTTGCGGCAGACAACCGCGATCGGTTCGTTGGACAGAATATCAGAGCTGATCTTGTACACGTCCGGTTTTTTGGAGGTGTAGAACTGGGCGACCGGTTTGTCCGTCATGATGTAATCGATCTGGCCGCTTTGGAGGGCGGTGAAGGCGTCGATCATGGAATCGAATTCCTTCAGAGTCATGGTGTTGCCCTTTTTCTTCATGGCTTTTGCTGCGTAGTCTGCAGTGGTTTCCAGCTGGACGCCGACTTTCTGGCCGTTGAGCTGATCGGCCTTTGTCGCCTGGGTGCCGTTGGTTCTGGACACGATGACGATCCCGTTGCCGAGGTAGGAATCACTCATGGCGAAGGATTTCTGACGTTTGGACGTGTTGCTGACGCCGGCGATGATGCAGTCATACTGACCGGAATTCAGACCGTTGAAGATGCCGTCGAAGCTGGTGTCTTTCCAGGACGCTTTGATCTTCTTGTTCTTGGTGCTCAGTTCCTTGGCGATGGCATTGCCGAAGTCGATATCGAAACCGACGAGCTTGTCGTTTTTGTCTTTGTATTCCATTGGGGTATATTCGGCGTTGGTTCCGATTTTCAGCACCCCGTCTGCCAGCGGATCTGATTTTTTGCTGCCGCATCCTGCAGCCAGTCCCACGACACTGACGAGGGTCAGCGCCAAAACTAAGGCCATAACTTTCTTTTTCATCTGTTCATAAATCTCCTTCCTTAAGGAATTATTTAATCTATTTATATTATACGGCAAGATTCAATAAAATCAAGGTAAAATTAATAAACTCCCAAATTTTTGGATAAAAATACAACTGGAAGGCATAATATGAAAGATTATCTCGAAATTTACGTTCACATTCCCTTCTGCCAGTCGAAATGCCGGTACTGCGATTTTTTGTCCTGGCCTGAAAAAAATCAAGATACGGTAGCCCAGTATTTCAAGGCGCTGTGCCGGGAGATCGCGGCTTTTGACGTGCCAGGGGAAAAACCGGTGGGCACGGTTTATTTCGGCGGCGGGACACCGTCCTGCGTCGATCCCGTCTGGATCAAAAAAACCGTGTCAGCTCTTGAACAAAGATTCGGATTTGATTTTAAATCAGAGCAAATTGAAAAGACCCTTGAAGTGAACCCAAAAACGGTGGACGAAGCCCAGCTGAAGGCTTACCGGGAGCTGGGGTTTAATCGGCTGTCTGTGGGGATTCAGAGTTTAAACGACAGGCTCTTAAAAAAACTCGGCCGCCTGCACAGCGCAGAAGAGGCTCTGGCCGTTCTCGACATGGCAGCGGCGGCTGGTTTTGACAATATTTCAGTGGATCTGATGTCCGGCCTTCCGGGGCAGACCCCCGCAGATCTTGACAAAGCCGTGAAGCGCCTGGCCATCTATCCTCATGTGCGCCATATTTCGTGCTATAGTTTGATCGTCGAGCCGGGAACCGTCTTCGACAAATGGCAGCGGGAAGGCCGCCTTGAACTGCCGCCGGAAGATCTCGAGCGGGAGATGTACCATCATCTGTGCCGGAAACTCAAGAGCCGGGGCTTTCACCAGTATGAGATCTCCAATTTTGCCCGGCTGGGATATGAAAGCCGTCACAATTCCGGATATTGGGACCTGACGCCTTACGCGGGCTTTGGCCTCGGAGCGGCCTCTCTGTTCCAAAAGGGGCCCGCAGACCAGGACGGCGCCTTTTTCAGAAGGGAAAACACGCGGAATTTGAAGATCTATCTCGATGAACCGGCCCAGTCTTTTGAGGGTCACGACTTATCGAAAAGCGAAGCTGAAGGGGATTTCATGTTTTTAGGCCTGAGGACTGCCGACGGCGTATCCGACGAAGATTTTGATCAGCTTTTCGGCGAGTCTTTTCAAGACTGCTACCAAAAAGAAATCTCTACCTTAATAAAAGAAAAATTGATTCAAAAAGACGGCTCCCGCATTTTCCTGACCCGGAAGGGACTGGATCTGGCGAACCAGGTGTTCATGGCCTTTGTGTAAAAACAGCTTAAATCCAACTGAAAATTTTCAAAAAGTGAAAATTGAGTCTGAAATGGCATTGACAATTTAAAAAGTCGGTGCTATATTATAGTCAAGATGTTAGCACTCAAATAGTAAGAGTGCTAATAAATAAGGTGGTGAGTATCATAAAACCGAGAAAGAAAAAAATTCTAGAAGCCGTTATTAGAGATTATATCAACACGGCAGAACCGGTCGGTTCCAGAACATTGTCCAGACGGTACGATTTGGGCGTGAGTCCGGCGACGATTCGGAATGAAATGTCTGATCTGGAAGAAATGGGTTATTTGATGCAGCCACACACCTCTTCGGGCAGGATTCCGACACAGAAAGCCTACCGCTATTATGTGGACGAAATCATGCAGATCAAGAAACTGGCTGAAACCATGCGGCGGGACATTCACAAAGGTTATCTCCAGGCCGGGCAGGAAATCGAATCGGCCGTGAGTCATACCGCCAATGTATTGTCGACTTTGACCAACTACACGGCGGTCGTCTTGGCACCGCGGGTTTCCCGGTTTAACTGCAAGCATTTGCAGATCATTCCGCTGATCCGAAACCGTGTGCTCGTCGTCATGGTGACCATCGAAGGGATCGCAAAGAACATCGAAGTCAACCTCTCTGCAGAAGTGGACGACGCGATGGCCCTGAAGATGTCGAACGTTCTCAACAGCATTTTAAAAGATGTGGCTTTTCAGAATTTCGGCACCGATCTCATCGACTCCATCAGCGAGCTCACGCCGGTTGAAAAACAGCTCCTCGACGAGCTGGTGCCGACGATTCGGGATGCCCTGCTTGAATCCGAAACCGATGTGACAGCGAGCGGCTTTAAGAACCTGCTGAACTATCCGGAATTCAACAGTGTCGACAAGATCAAGAATCTGGTCGACGTCGTAGAAGCCAAACCGCTCCTCGCAAAGGTGATGATAGACGGTGCAGAAAAAGACGAACACAACAACCGTGTCATTCACGTTTCCATTGGGGATGAAAATGACAACCAGCATCTCAAAGAGTTTTCGATTATCACATCGACTTATGAACGAGAGGGTTTGCCCGTGGGCGCATTTGGTGTCATCGGGCCGACGCGGATGAATTATTCGCAGGTGTCTTCCATTCTCGATGCGATTCGAGAGGAATTGAATGCCAATATCATGAAGCTGCTCAAATAGCAGCAGTGCATTAAATTTGAAAAAAGGTGGGAAAATGGCGGAAGAAGAAAAGAAACAGCAAACGGCTGCTGAAGAAGAAAAGCAGCAGGAAAAGCAGAGCCCTGAAAAAGAAGAAGCGTCATCGGAAGTGAAAGAAACGCAGCAGGAAGCGCCTGAAAAAGAAGAAAAAGCAACCGAAAAAGAATCGAAAGAAGACGCGAAAACGGCGGCGCTGATGGATCAGATGATGCGTCTCCAGGCGGATTTTGCCAACTATAAAAAGCGGACCAGCCGCGAAAAAGCGGAAATCGCCGCTTATACTACAGAAGGACTTCTGAAAAAGCTCCTTCCGATCATCGACAACCTGGAAAGAGCTTTAGCGGCCACCGAAAATGAAGACGGCAGCAAAGAGCTTGCCACCGGGATCAAGATGGTCTACAAGGAACTCATGAAGACCCTTCAGGACGAAGGCCTCAAGGAAATCGAAGCCGAAGGCAAGCCCTTCGATCCGAAATACCATCACGGCGTCGCCATTGGAAATGAAGCTGATGTGGACGATCAGGTTATTCTGGACGTTTTCCAAAAGGGCTACATGTACAAAGACAAGGTGATTCGGGCGGCAATGGTCCGGATCAATCAAAAATAAATCGGAATTAGAATTATAAGAATAAAGAAACTCGGGAGGAAGAGTTATGAGCAAAGAAAAAATCATTGGTATCGACTTAGGTACGACAAATTCGTGCGTGGCAGTTCTCGAAGGTGGCGACCCGGTCGTTATCCCGAACGCTGAAGGCAGCCGGACTACCCCTTCGGTGGTGCAGATAAAAGACGGCGAACGTTTGGTCGGGCAGGTCGCAAAACGCGGCGCCATCACCAATCCGGAAGGCACCGTTTCTTCCATCAAACGCCACATGGGTTCAGACTATAAAGTGACGATTGAAGGCAAATCCTATACTCCGCAGGAAATTTCAGCCATCATTCTTCAGAAACTGAAGGCAGATGCTGAAGCTTACCTCGGCGAAGAAGTGAAAAAGGCCGTCATCACTGTTCCGGCATACTTCAACGACGCCCAGCGTCAGGCCACAAAAGACGCCGGCCGGATCGCCGGACTCGACGTCCAGCGGATCATCAACGAACCGACGGCAGCAGCTTTGGCCTACGGCCTTGAAAAAGATGATTCCCAGAAGATCATGGTCTTCGACCTTGGCGGCGGGACCTTCGATGTGTCCATCCTGGAACTCGGTGACGGCGTCTTTGAAGTTAAAGCCACAGCTGGGAACAACCACCTGGGCGGCGATGACTTCGACCAGAAGATCATCGACTGGATGGCTGACGAATTCAAGAAAGAAAACGGCGTCGATCTGAGAGACGACAAGATGGCGCTCCAGCGTTTGAAAGAAGCGGCAGAAAAGGCGAAGATCGAATTGTCTTCGATGTTAAAGACCGAAATCAACCTGCCGTTTATCACCGCAACCGCAGACGGGCCGAAACACCTGCAGATGGATCTGACCCGTGCGAAATTCGATGAACTGACCAGAGATCTCGTCGATGCCACAAGAGGCCCGGTCAACCAGGCTTTGTCCGACGCCGGCATCTCCGGCTCTGACTTAGGCCGTGTCCTTTTGGTCGGCGGTTCTTCAAGAATCCCGGCGGTTCAGGAAGCCGTTAAGGGCATCACTGGCAAAGACCCGGATAAGAGCATCAACCCGGACGAATGTGTCGCCGTTGGGGCGGCCATCCAAGGCGGCGTTCTGGCCGGCGAAGTCAACGACGTTCTGCTTCTGGATGTCACGCCGCTGTCACTGGGGATTGAAACCATGGGCGGTGTCATGACCAAACTCATCGACCGCAACACGACGATCCCGACCAAGAAGAGCCAGGTCTTCTCGACCGCAGCCGATAACCAGACAGCCGTCGACATCCATGTGCTCCAAGGGGAACGTGAAATGGCCAGAGACAACAAGACCTTGGGTCGCTTCCAGCTGACCGGCATTCCGGCAGCACGCCGCGGTGTGCCGCAGATTGAAGTCACCTTCGACATCGACGCCAACGGCATTGTCAACGTCTCCGCCAAGGATTTAGGCACCGGCAAGGCGCAGAACATCGTCATCAAATCGACGTCTAACATGAGCGAAGAAGACATCGACAAGGCGGTCAAAGAAGCCGAACAGCATGCCGAAGAAGACAAGAAAGAAAAAGAACTGATCGAAGCGAAGAACAACGCCGATACAGCCGCATATCAGGCTGAACAGTCCCTGAAAGACATCGGCGACAAAGCCAGCGCAGACGAAAAGGCCAAGGTTGAAGACGCCATCAAGACCTTGAGAGAAAAAGCCCAGGGCGACGACATCGACGCGATCAAATCCGCAACCGATGCCCTGAACGAATCCCTCTATCCGATCGCGCAGAAACTCTACGCTGACGCTCAGGCACAGCAACAGCAGCAGGGCGGCGCTCAGGCCGGCCCGCAGCAGGGCGCTTCCAACAACGGCGGCAGCAATGGCGGAAACGACAGTAACGTCGAAGACGCAACCTACGAAGACGTCACAGATAAATAATCTGCAAATAAATCAATAATCAGAATGGCAGCTTTTCTGAAGCTGCCTTTCTTTACATAGAAAAGCATAGGAAAACATGATATAATGCTGTGCGATAAAGAGGTGGTTATCAATGAGTGAAGAAAAGCGCGATTACTACGAAGTGCTGGGCGTGGATAAAAACGCCAGCGCGGATGAAATCAAAAAAGCTTATCGCAAACTGGCGATGAAGTATCATCCTGACCGTAATCCTGGAAATAAAGAAGCCGAAGAAAAATTCAAGGAAATCAACGAAGCCTACGAAGTTTTAAGCGATGAAGACAAGCGCCGCAATTACGACCAGTTCGGCCATGCCGGCGTCGACGGACAGGGCTTTGGCGGCTTTGGCGGCGGTTCCGGCTTCGGCGGATTCGACGACATCTTCTCCGATCTCTTCGGCGGCAGTTTCGGCGGATTCGGCGGCTTCGGCGGCGGCAGCGCCTCAGGCGGACAGCGCAGCCGGCCGACCCGGGGCGCCGACCTCCGGATCAATCTGCGGCTGTCTTTTAAAGACGCGATCTTCGGCACTGAAAAGAAAATCAAGATCAAACGGAAAGAAACCTGTACCGTCTGCGGCGGGACCGGCGCCCAGAAAGGTTCTCACCCGAGAACCTGCGACAAATGCGGCGGCAGCGGTCAGGTAACCATGCGGCGCCAGACAGCCTTTGGCATGATGGCCCAGACAGTGGTCTGCGACAAGTGCCACGGGGAAGGCCAGATTATCGACAATCCGTGTACCCACTGCCACGGCTCCGGTCTTGAAGAAAAAGAACGGACCATTAAGATCACGATTCCGGCCGGCGTCGACAACGATTCCGTGCTGCCCCTGAGAGGTCAGGGCAATGCGGGCACCAACGGCGGCGCCAGCGGCGACATTCTCGTGTACATCAACGTGGAAGCGGACCCGATCTTTAAGCGAAGAGGCGACGACATTTACATCGAACTGCCGATTTCCTTTATGCAGGCGGCTTTGGGCGACACCATCGAAGTGCCGACGGTCGACGGCAAAGTGAAGATGAAAATTCCAGAAGGGACCCAGACCGGCAAGGAATTTAGAATGCGCGGCAAGGGCGTGAAAAACGTCAACGGCTACGGCCGGGGCGACCAGTACGTGAGCATCCGGGTGGAAACGCCCCAGAAACTGACCCGGAAACAGAAAGACCTGATGCGCAAATTCGGCGAATCTCTGACCAAGAAGAATCATCAGAAGGGTGCGTCCTTCTGGGACAGAGTGCGCGGCGCACTGTAATTCCCAAAAGAATACCAGCGATGGTATTCTTTTTTTTATATGAAATTAATAAAACCTTTTCATCCAAAATGCCCTGAGATCATTGACGGTTCAAAGCCATTTTGCTACAATAATATTATCAACAAGTATATGCTAATAACGAAACAATGCGAGAGATTAAAGGAGTGAATATTATGGAAATGATCAAATTTGATGCCAGTCATGTCAAAGATTTTATTCGTCCCCATGAATTGGATCAAATCAAGGCACAGGCTGAAACCGCACGGGAAACCCTCATCGAAGGCACTGGCGCCGGCAACGATTTTCTCGGTTGGATCGATCTGCCTGTGGCTTACGATAAAGAAGAATACGGGCGCATTAAGGCTGCGGCTGAAAAAATCCGCAGGGACTCTGACGTGCTGGTGGTCATCGGCATCGGCGGCTCTTACCTTGGTGCCCGGGCGGCCATCGAATTTTTGAAGCCGAATTTTTACAATCAGCTGCCCCGGACGGCGGTCGACGCCCCGGAAATTTACTTTGCCGGCAACAACATCAGCGGCGCGTACTTAAACGATCTGGTGGCCCTCATCGGCGACCGCGACTTTTCAGTCAACATCATCTCCAAATCCGGGACCACGACAGAACCGTCCATCGCTTTCCGGGTATTCAAGGCGAAGCTTGAAGCCAAATACGGCAAAGCAGAAGCGGCCAAGCGCATTTACGCGACCACAGACAAGGCCCGGGGCGCATTGAAGACCGAAGCCAACGCAGAAGGCTACGAAAGCTTTGTCATTCCGGACAACATCGGCGGGCGCTTCTCGGTTCTGACGGCTGTTGGCCTGCTGCCCATCGCTGTGTCCGGTGCGGATTTAGACGCGCTGATGGCCGGCGCTGCCGCCATGCGCGCCCAGATCAAAACGGCGCCCTTTGAAAAGAATCCGGCGATGCAGTACGCGGCGATCCGCAACATCTTCTTGAACAAGGGCCGGAAGATTGAAATTCTCGCCAATTACGAACCGGCGCTTCATAACTTGTCCGAATGGTGGAAACAGCTTTACGGCGAATCCGAAGGCAAAGACGGCAAGGGCCTCTATCCGGCGTCTTACGATTTGTCGATGGACCTCCATTCCCTGGGGCAGTTTGTCCAAGACGGCAGCAACCTCGCCTTTGAAACGGTGCTCAATGTCGAACAGCCGATGTCCGATGTGACCATCGAAGCCGACGAACAGAATCTCGACGGCCTCAACTTCTTGGCTGGCAAGAACATGGACGAAGTCAACAAGAACGCGATGATGGGGACGGTTCTCGCCCATACCGACGGGAAAACCCCGAACCTGATGATCGACATTCCGGCGCGGGACGAAAATTCCCTGGGCCAGCTGTTCTACTTCTTCGAATTTGCAGTAGGCGTCAGCGGCTATCTCCTGGGCGTCAATCCGTTCAACCAGCCAGGGGTTGAAGCGTACAAAAAGAACATGTTTGCCCTGCTTGGAAAACCGGGTTACGAAGATCAGGCTGAAGTCTTAAAGAAGAGGTTATCGGAATAAGAGAGATCAGATAACACCCGAAAGGGAAGAAAAAAGGGAGAAAAAAATGAAAGTATATGCCTTCGGCGTGGATATCGGAGGGACATCGGTCAAGATCGGCCTGGGGCGCACCTCAGGCTGGCTCTTTGAGACGCGGAAAATCGGCACCCCGCCGGCGCCTTCTCCGGAGTCGTTCTTAGCCCAGATCGCGGACGTGATCAAGCAGCGTATCCAGGCACGGGGCTTTCGGGCCGCGGATGTGCTCGGCATCGGCGTCGGCGTTCCGGGCCCAGTGGATGCCCAGGGCATGGTACACGGCTGCGCGAATCTGGGCTGGGGAGATGTTGATGTGAAGGCCATTCTGGAACAGCATTTGCAGATGCCGGTTCAAGTTGGCAACGATGCAGATGTCGCCGCGCTGGGCGAAATGTGGCAGGGCGGCGGCAAAGGCTATTCCGATCTGGTCATGATCACTTTGGGGACCGGCGTTGGCGGCGGCGTGATCGTCAATCAGCACATCGTGCCGGGCCGTTTCGGCTCTGCCGGCGAAATCGGCCATCTCCGGGTGAACAGCCAGGAAACCGAACCCTGCGGCTGCGGCAACTACGGCTGTCTGGAACAATACGCCTCGGCGACGGGCATCGTGCGGACGGCGCGCGCGATGTTAAAACAGCATCCGGAGCTGTCGTCGCCGCTTCGGGAAAACACCCTGGATGCGAAAGCGGTCTGCGACGCGGCCCGGACAGGGGATGCCCTTGCCCGCGCTGTGATCGATCGGTCGATGGGCAAATTGGGCGAGGCGCTGGCCATGATTTCCTGCGTCGTCGATCCTGAAGTCTACGTCATTGGCGGCGGCGTTTCCGCTGCGGCTGATGTTTTGATGCAGCCGCTGAAGCAGGCGTACCGGCAGTACGCGTTCCCGGCCTCGAAAGACACGGCTTTTGCACGGGCGACATTGGGCAACCAGGCCGGGATTATCGGCGGCATCAAGCTGATCGTGTCAAAGGAAAGCAAGGAGAAGTAAAGTGACAGTGAAAAGAATAGGCGTTTTAACAAGCGGGGGAGATGCGCCTGGCATGAATGCGGCGATCCGTGCCATCGTCCGAACCGCAGTTTATCACAACATTCAGGTTTACGGCATCGAAGAGGGATTTCATGGCCTCATCGAAGAAAAATTCAAACCGCTCAACAGCCGAAGCGTCGCCAACATCATCGACCGGGGCGGCACCATGCTGAGAACGTCGCGGTCTTCATTTTTCAAAACCCCTGCGGGGGTGAAGCGGGCCGCAGAAAACCTGAGAAACTACAATGTGGATGTCCTGATCATCATCGGCGGAGACGGCTCCATGCACGGCGCGAAGGCCCTGACGGAACTGGGCATCGACGTGGTCGTGATCCCGGGCACCATCGACAACGACATTGGCGCGACGGATTATTCCATTGGCTTTGACACCGCGGTGTCGACGGCCATCGAAGCGATCAGCAAAATCCGGGACACCTCCTTTTCCCACAACCGGATGAACATCGTGCAGGTTATGGGGCGCAACTGCGGCGACATCGCCATGTATGCGGGGCTGGCCTGCGGGGCCAAGGCCCTGATCATTCCAGAAAAAAAGGTGCCCCTCGAAGCCATCTGCAAACGGCTCATCGAAGGCCACGAACGGGGCAAGATGCACAGCATCATCATGCTTGCAGAAGGTTGCGGCAGCTACCGGGACTACGTGCCGAAAATTCAGGAAATGACCGGCGTTGAAACCAAGGGCACCAATCTGGGCTACATCCAGCGCGGCGGCTCCCCGAGCCATTTTGACAGACGCCTCGCCAGCTACATGGGCTACCATGCGGTTGACGCGATTTTAGAGAGCCGGGTCAACACGATGGTGGTCACCCAGAACAGCGCGTTCAAGACCTTGGATTTGGATGAAGCGTTAAAAATGCCCAAAGTTTTCGACGAAAAGATGTACGAAATGATTCAGGTGCTGTCGATTTAGTGTTTATACAGATACAAGCGCGGATCGCAAAGATCTGCGCTATTTTTATGCACCGGTGGTTTTCAATTTGTTCACAGCGTTGTCCACAAATTAATTGGGGTCATTTGGGAATTTTAAAAAGTTGTCCACAAAAGTTCACAACATTGTGGAAATCTTATCCACATCAGGTTTTGCACTGGCCCCAGTTGTTCTCGCTTTCACTTTTTGATAAAATAAGATTATTAACAGAAAGAGGAACATATAAGAATGGATCGAAATAAAAAATTGTTGATAGCGGCCTGCACCGTTTCCGTCATTTTGATTATCGTCGTCGGCATTTTGCTCGCCATGTCCGGCCGGGATAAAACGCCCCTGAGTCAGCACACCCTGCATCTGAAAGTGAACGGCTGTGATGTGGAAGTGCCTTTGAAACACGACAACGTGACGGTGAACGTGCCGTGCCTTTCCGTTGGAAAGAACCAGTTCCAGGTGTTAGGCTACCCCGGCGGCGCGGTGAAGATTAACGGGAAGACCGTCAAGGTGGGCAGTACGGCGTCCATCGCGGTCGATGCGATTTCTTCGGAAAACCAGATCGAAATCAAAGTCAGCAACGTCAAGGACAGCCGCACCGTGAGACTGCGCACTTATTCCACTTTGCTGCCGAAGCTGCGTACCATCGGCAAGGGGACGAAAAACGGTGAGTATCTCGTCACTGAAGCAGACCGCCCGGTGATGTACGCCCTGGACAACGAAGGCAAAGTGATCTGGTACAAAGCCTATTCGGCGAAAAAGACGAAGCTGCGCTTCTCAGATTTCAAATGCCATCAGACTGACAGCGGCACCTATTATTCCTATCAGGTGATCAATCCCGAAGCGGACAATTACGGCATCGCTGACTATCATCCCGGCTCAAGGGTCATCATGGACGAAGACTTTGAAGTGGTGACCGAAGACGCCGGCGTCACGGCCTACAGCCCCAAGAAGAGCATCGACTGGAGCCAGGCGGGAACGGCCGTTGACGGCAACGCATTCGAAATGCTCTCCCGCCACAACACCTTCACCGTGCGCTACACTCCGACCCGGGTGACCAATATGCCCGACGGGATCAAATCCCAGAAGAACACGACGGTCGCGGCGGTGGTGGTCCAGAACGCCGGCCGCAGCCACGTCACCTGGGAATGGAAGAGCACGAGCGACAGCCGCCTGTACAGCGCCTCCGTTTCAGGCAATGACTACACGAGCAGCGACATTCAGGATTATCTGAACCCGTCGGCGATGGTGGTGGACCCGAGAGACCACAATTTGATTCTCTCTTTCAAAAATGCGGACTGCCTTGTCAAAATCAACAGCGAAACCGGCAAACTGATGTGGATTTTAGGCGGAAAGGCGGATGAATTCGGCTTGAAGGACAGCCAGAAGTTCTCAGGCCAGACCGACGTGCAGGTCGCCTCCGACGGCACCCTTACGATTACGCAGCCGGACAAGGTGACGGTGATGAAGCTCGATGAAAATGGCAAGCGCGTCGTGTCCCACAAGACCAAGACGATTGACGGCCTCGTGGGTGCCAATGTGGTCAACGCGAACGCCGGCACTTTGTGCGTCGGCAAGAGCGGGAAAGTCTTGATTGAAGTCGAAAGCTTAAACGATGAAAACCTCAAGAATCCGCTCCGGATCTCGACGACCCATTCCAGAAACCTGTCAGCCGTGCGCTTTGTGCGCTTGGAAGACGACTGATCACAACAGAACCGCAATAAAAGACCCGCAAGGGTCTTTTATTTTGCTTAAAAAGAGGATTGCAATAAGATTAAGACTATGTTAAGATTTTATTGCAAATTGATTCACTCTGGAGAGTTCCGAAAAGGACGCCGAAGGTGTAAGCGCTGCGCTGCAGTGTGATCTCTCAGGCAAAAGGACAGAGGTAATTTTTTTACTTCGTCTTGACTCTCACATTTTCATGTAGAGGAGGACATATGTTTCACTTAATCAATCAATTTCTTACGAAGGTCGACGGCATCGTCTGGGGACTGCCGCTGATCATCCTCATTTTGTTTGTCGGCATCATGCTGACGATTCGGCTGCACGTGCTGCAGTTCATCCATTTGCCCAAAGCCCTGAAGTTCATGGTGCGCAATGAAGAAGACGGCGAAGGGGAAGTCACGAGCTTTGGCGCCCTGAGCGTCGCCCTGTCTGCGACCATCGGCACCGGCAACATCGTCGGGGTGGCCACCGCCATCGTCTCCGGGGGACCTGGGGCCCTGTTCTGGATGTGGATTGCGGCGTTCTTCGGCATGGCGACCAAATACGCTGAAGGGCTCCTCGCCATCAAGTACCGGACCATCGACAAAGACGGTCACGTTCTCGGCGGTCCGTTTTACTATATCGAAAACGGCATGGGCCATAAATGGCGCTGGCTCGCAAAGATCTTCGCTTTCTTCGGCATGGGCGTCGGCCTTTTCGGGATCGGGACCTTCACCCAGATCAACGGCATCACGTCGGCGGTCAACACCTTTTTTGATCCCAAGAACGCCACGACGGTGGCGCTGTTCGGCAACCATTATTCCCTGTCCGTGGTCATCGCCGGCCTGATCATCACCCTGTGCGCAGGGCTCGTCATCATCGGCGGCCTTAAGCGCATCGCCGGGGTTTCCCAGGTGGTCGTACCCTTTATGGCCATCGCCTACGTCGCCTGCACCTTGGCGATTTTAATCATCAACCGCCACGCCCTGCCTGGCGCCTTGGCTGAAATTTTTGAATCGGCCTTCGGCATCCGCGCCATCACCGGCGGCGCCATCGGCACGATGATCGTCGCCATGCAGAAGGGGATCGCCCGGGGGATCTTCTCCAATGAATCCGGGCTCGGGTCGGCCCCGATTGCAGCCGCAGCCGCCCAGACCCAGTCCTGCGTGCGTCAGGGCCTCGTGTCCATGACCGGGACCTTTATTGACACCATCGTCATCTGCACGATGACCGGCCTTTCCATCGTGTCCACTGGATCGTGGAACGTCGGCCTCGAAGGGGTAAACGTCACCATCCGGGCTTTTCAGCAGGGGCTTCCCATTCCAGCCCGGGCCTCGAGCTTTCTTCTGATGATGTGCCTGGTGTTCTTCGCCTTTACGACGATTTTAGGCTGGGACTACTACGGCGAACGCTGCCTGGAATACCTGTCCAACCGCAGCAAAAAGGCTGTGATGACCTACCGCATTCTCTACGTGCTGTGCATCTTCTTCGGACCGTACATGACCGTCGAAGCGGTGTGGACCATCGCCGACATCTTCAACGCCCTGATGGCTTTCCCGAACCTCATCGCCTTGATCGCGCTGTCCGGCGTCGTGGTCGCCGAAACGCGGTATTATTTCAAGCACGAGAAAGACCCGCGGGTTTTAAAACCCTAAGCTAAAAAATAAAGCCTGAGCAAAAGCTCAGGCTTTATTTTTAGGTTATTGGTAATCCTCGGTGTTCAGGGGCGCGATCAAATCGAGGAGAATCGTGGTGAACCGCTCGATTTGGTCGTGGTGGCGCCGGCTGGCCGCCTCCTGGCTCAAGGGCTTTGACGGCTGCTTTTGATTGAGAAAGCGTTCGTAAAGCAGGCTTTCGATATTGGCGCTGCAGATGACAATTCCCTTCGGGCTGATCACGCTTAAGGCGCGGTCCAGAAGGGTTTGGGCCAGATCGTAGTCGTCGGTGATGAAAATATCGTCCATGGTCAGGACTTCGTCGATCTGGGCCTTCCGGTCTTCGTCGTAATGTTCGTCGTCCGCCGCCAGACCGCTGATGCCCTCGACGGGAATCTGGTATTCTTTGGAAATGGCTTCGCAGACTTTTCTCTGGGCGCGGGGGGTGGAGTCGTAATCGATAATCATTCTCATAGGCGTTTGTGATGCAGGGCATCCTGCTCCTTTCTGGGTTTATTGGGTAAGGCCTGTGGCTGAAAGCTGCCGGGCTTTAAAGAACTGATTGTACAGCCACATGAAGCGGCCGACGCCGATCATGGCGGCGACGGTGCCGATGCCGATGCCGATAACGGAACCGGTCATGAAATAGGACATGAGGCAGCAGAAGGCGACGCAGCCTAAATCAAAGACATTTTTGACATTGCCGATGCGCTGTTTGACCCGGTCGGCGATGGCCTGGACGATGCCGTCGCCGGGGTTGGGCACCAGGCGGGTGTTGACGTTCATCGCCGCGCCGATGCCGGTGAGGGTGATGCCAAGAATCAGGCAGAGGATGCGCGCCGGCATGGAAGAGACGTCGGGCAGCACCGCGCCGAATAAATTAAAGAACCGGGTCAAAATCACGGAAAGGGGAATTTGAAGCAGGTCGTAAAGCTTGAAATTTTTCCCCTTGACGAGGTATTCGATCACTGCGAGAATGACGTACAAAATAAAAGAAACATTCCCGAAATTGAGATGCTTGATGAGGGCGTAGGAATAGGCCACCGAAATGATGGGCGTCACCCCGAACTTCGATTTGGTGTTGAGGATGATGCCCAGAGACAAAATGACCAGCCCTGAAAAATAAAAAATCCAGCGTGCCGCTTTTTGTTTCATGAGATTCCTTCTTTCTGAAATGGCTTAAATGGTCGTGCTATTAGTATAACAGAAAGCTTTTTTATTTGCCGGAATTTTGTTGATGTTTTTTGATGATGAGCTGCGTGCGCTTGTGAAACAGGCGGTAGAGGAGGGCGATGAGGCCGAGGTAGACCGCGAGAAATTTGACGGCGGTCATGGGATTGTCCGACACGATGCCCGCCCCGATCAGGGAGTTGAATAAAAAACCCGGCAGCCGTCCCGCAAGGCAGAGTTTTAAGAACGTCGAAAAGGACATGGCGGTCAGGCCTACCGCGAGGCAGGCGAGGTCGTCGGGAAAGCCCGGCAGGATAAAAATCATGAACAGCACAAAATTCAGCTTTTCGGGTTTGAGGTGGGTGAGCTGGCGCGTCCATCCCCTTTGATCGAAGCGGCGCACAAAGGACTGCCCGATGCGCCGGGTCAGTAAGAATCCCAGGCAGGAGCCGAGAATTTCGCCGGAAGCGCTGAGGAGAAACCCCTTCCACCAGCCGAAGATGAGCCCGCCGAGAATGGTCAGGGGGCCGCCGGGAATGGGGGCGATGACCACTTGAAGGATTTGCAGGATAAAGAAGACAAAGGGCGACCAGAAGCCGAATCCGAGTACAAAGGTTTTTAAAGCCGTTAAAGTCTGAAAAACTTTGAACATTTTGGACGCTCCTTTCTCGATTTTGATTGTTCCTTATCATAACATAAAAAATTAAAAAGCCATTAAATAAAGCTTGACAAATGCATCAAATTTCGGTACAATAACATTCGTTCCAAAAATGAATAAAGCAACTGACATAGAGCAGTGCAGATGGAGAGGTGTCTGAGCTGGTTGAAGGAGCACGCCTGGAAAGCGTGTATACGTATATAAACGTATCGAGGGTTCGAATCCCTCCCTCTCCGCCATTTGAGAAAACAGAACCTGGGTTTATACCCAGGTTTTTTATTTGCAAAATTTCAGGCTTTTTAACACAGCTTTAATTTTTAGCCGCTATCATAGGGGTTGCATTCAAAAAAGGAAATTCAATCAGGAGGTGGTCTTTTTGAATACGAGTATGACGCCCACAACCACGACGGTGACATTCGGGCAGTACTTTCTGTATTTGTTTAAGCCGGGCAAAATGATCGGCATGCTGCTCATGGCGCTTTTGTGCATTGCCGCTGCGATTTTTCTGATCGTGCTGGCCTGCAAGGGCATGTCCAGACAATATACCGAGGACACCCGAAGGGCTTTTCTTGAAGATGAAGTGGCGAGCCTGACCGAGCGGTTTTACGAGCTGATTTTCTCCACGACGTTCATTCTGCTCTTTGTCGCGATTTATTTCGCCATCGATTATTTCGGACTGGGGACCACCAACCGCCTCGTCTGGAATAAATACAACGGCATTATCTTGCTCTTGTTTATTCTGGGCTCTGTGATCTTGAATTCCCTGGTGGACAACCGCCTCATCCCCCTAAACCACATCCGGCCCGGGGAACGGGGTGCCATGCGGCTGCTCGGGATGATCTACATGTTAATCATCTTCGCGTACATCAAGTTCTTCTATCAGGACAGCAATTACGACAACATCATCATGTATTTCATCACCCTGGTCATCGGGCGCTTTGTCTATTTCGACGCCTCCCTTGAAAGTTTCCAGGAAGCGATGCAGGGCGTTCGCAACAACCTGCCCCTTTTGGCTTTGGGGCTGATGTGTTCGGCGATCATGGGAGCTTTTGGCTTCAACACCCATTATTTGCTGGAACAGTACGGCGTCGTCTTTAATTTGTTCTACGCCCATTTGTTCCTCCTCGTGATCATTGCGGTCGTCCACCGCAGCAAAGTCCTGAGGAAAATCGTCGACCGGACGGCGCCGGCAGTCGCCCGAGAAGACAGTCGCCTGGCCCCCGGCGCCGGAACGGCCTACCCTGGCCAGGAAACCATGTGGATCAATGCCAAGGAAATCAACGAAAGAGAACGGGAACTGCGCTACCAGAAAGCCCGGGATGCGGAACAGAACCGCCAAAAGAAGCGCAGGATGCGTTTGGACGAAGCGGTCAACCGCGCCTTGGCGCAGCAGAAGCAAAAAGCGGCTCAGGAAGAAAATTTTGATCCATGGCAGACAAAAGCTGAAAGCAAGGCCCAGTTATTTGAACAGAAACCGCCAAAGCGCAAGACGACGAACCGCAGAACCCGCCACCGTTAAAGGCAGGCAAAAAAGCGGCACGCTGAAAATTTTCAGCGTGCCGCTTTTGTTGTTAAACCCGAAAGATTCGGCTTATGCTTCGTCACCTTTGTGCATATCCCGGGCCTGTTTGGAAACCTTGATGATTTCGTCCACATCGTCCGTAACGGAGGCCTGAACCACACCAGTGAACGCCCCTTCGACGAGCGGACAGTCGACAATGTGAATTTTCCCAGTGAGGGCTTCGTCGTCAATCATATCCATTGCCATTTCAGAGCTGATGATCGAACTACCTAAATCGCAGTAAATCAAAATGGATTTGCAATCTTTGAAGTCGTCGCTTTCGAGGGCTTCCTGAATGCGAACCGCATCCGTTCCGAGACGGCCGTCTGAAGTGCCGGCAGCTTCGCGAATGATCACATTTTCATTGCCCATTTCGCTGACCAGTTCCACGAGCCCCTGAGCCAGCTTTTCACTGTGAGATACGATGAGTATACCTGTCGCCATAATAGCCTCCAATTTGTTTGTTTTTTTAAATCTATTTGCCCTTATTATAGCCCAACCCTTTCAAGATGCAAGGGAATCTCCCGATATTTAGTGATGCAAACGATGTTTTCGGCTAATGCGCTTCGCTTTTGCTTTGAGGCGGCGTCTGAGCCAGAGAAAATGTAAATCGAGGGCGAAAGTCAGCCACAAAAGGCCGCCCCAGAAGATGCGGACAAAAGCCAGATCGCTTCGCGCACAGCCGATGGCGCTTAAGAAGAGCAGCAGCGCGGCAAAAAAGAGCCCGGCTTTTAAGAGCGGGGAGAAAGGCGTTGGAAGCAGCCGCCCCCGTCTTCTTTTAAGAAAGGGGTGGCGTGCTGCGCGAAGGGTGACAAGCAGCGCAGTCAGGGCCAGCAGGACATAAATCCACTCTCCGGGAACGCTTGATGCGCGGCTCGTGACCATGCTGCCCCAGAGGGCGCGGTAGGACACCGCGTGGCACAGGAAAAGCAAGTGCCGGATGAGGTTCAGGGACATCAGGCCCAGGGTGATCCAGCTCGCCAAAAGATAACGTTTTTCAATTTTCATGGAAGCCTCCGGTAAAGCCGCGCCTTAGGGAAGGCGGGAGTGTTTTTCAGGCCAGTATCTTCCCATTTGAAAGACCCCTTCTGCGACGAGGATGCCGAAGCCGGCACCGGCGAGCACATCCGATGGAAAGTGCACGAAAAGGTAGAGTCTGGAAAAAGCGACGATGCCCGCGAAAATAAGCGCAGCCGCGCTTAACCTCGGGTGATCCCGGTGAAACAGGCGGAAAATGAGCCACGCGCACGAAAATGCGGCCACCGTGTGCCCGGACGGAAAGGAGCGGCCGGGCGGGTGCGGGATGATCGTGACGTAATGGGCGATTTCGTAGGGCCGGGCGCGTCCGAAAAAGGGCTTGATCACCAGATTGGCAAGAATCGACGCGAGGCTTAACGAAATGGCGACCTGAATGCCGGCCCGGCGCGTCTTGGGGAAGGCGATCAGGACGATACAGACTGCGATCCAGATCCGCCCGGAATTGGCCAAAAAGGTCACCCCTTTAAAAAAGACATCTAAGGCCGGATAAGAGAGGGCGTTGTGAATCGCCCACAGGATTTTTAATTCCGCGGCGCTCATGGGGAAACCGCCTTGTCTGGTTTGGAGAATACGCCGGGATGATGGGCGCGCAGGGTCGCTGCGGCAGCCTTGGGATCTTTGAGGGAGGGGATGGCCCAGTCCACAGGGGTCAGGCCGACCTGGGTCAGAAAATCATTGGCCCTGGAGAAAGGGCGGCTTCCGAAAAAGCCCCGGCGCGCTGAAAAAGGACTGGGGTGAGACGATTTGATGATCATGTGCTGGGGACCCGTGATCATGGGAATTTTGGACTGAGCAAAAGCGCCCCATAGGATGAAAACCACTGGCGTTTCCCGGGCGTTGAGCATTTCGATGACGTGGTCAGTGAAAATTTCCCACCCTTTGCCCCGGTGAGAAGCGGGCTGGCCCGCCCGGACCGTCAGCACGGAATTGAGCAGCAGCACCCCTTCTTTGGTCCAGTGCACCAGACAGCCGTGGTTGGGAATGTCGCAGCCGAGGTCGTCGTGAAGCTCTTTATAAATATTTTGGAGAGAAGGCGGGATGGCGACGTCGGGCTGCACCGAAAAGCACAGGCCATGGGCCTGGTGAGGACCGTGATAAGGGTCCTGGCCGATGATGCAGACCTTGGTGTCTTTAAAAGCCGTATAGTGAAAGGCGTTGAAAATGTCGTAAGGGTTGGGATAGACGCGCCGGGTTTTGTACTCGCGAATTAAAAACTGGCGCAGCTTTTGATAATAATCCTGTTTAAATTCTTGTTTTAAGGGATGTTCCCAGTCATTTTGAAAAAAGATGCTCACAGCGATGCTCCTCCCGATTGATTTATCTTTCATTATAAAAGAAACAGGGCGGAAAAGAAAGTCTAAAGCCAGGACGCGCGTCTTAAAAATAATGGCTTGTATTCTTTGTACATAATGCTATAATTGTATACAGTATTTTAAAGGAAGAGGGCTTATGATTCGAGAACAGGCGCCTGCAAAGGTGAATTTATCGCTGCATATTACGGGGATTCGGGAAGATGGCTATCATCTCATGCACATGGTCAATTTTTCGGTTCCCGGGCTTTCGGATGTCCTTGATTTCGAACCGGCGCCGGAACTGGAGCTTGCCTGCGATGCTGCCGGCGTGCCGTCGGGGAAAGACAACCTCGTCTATCGGGCGATGGCGCTGCTTAAAAAGACGTGTCGCGTGGACTGCGGGGCGAAAGTGACCCTCGAAAAGCACATTCCGATGCAGGCAGGACTGGCCGGCGGTTCATCCGACGCTGCAGCGGTGCTGCGGGGGCTTAACCGGCTGTGGAAGCTCGGCCTTTCGGAGCAGCAGCTGATCCCATTGGCTGCGGCCATCGGCGCAGATGTGCCTTACTGCCTGGTGAGTCAGCCGGCGGTGGTGACAGGCATCGGCGAAAAGATCGAAAGGCTCGGCGCTTTTCCGAATTTTGCCATTCTCGGGGTCAAACCCGCTGTGGATATGGCCACCCCTGAGGCTTTTCGTGAGATGGATCAGATCCAGCGCCACAAGCCTTACGACGACCGGGCGCTGAGAGCGGCGCTCCGCCGGCAGGATTTTGACCAGCTGTCCCGGTGCTGCTGCAACGATTTCGAGCAAATCGTCTTTAAAAAGCATCCCGAAGTCGAAGCGATCGGCAGCGCGATGCGCGAAGCAGGCGCCTGGATGGCACGCATGAGCGGCAGCGGCTCCACGATGATCGGCTATTTTAAAACAGCCGAACAGGCGGAGACGGCGGCGGCCAGATTCAAATCACCCCAGAATATTGTGTTTACAGCAGAAATATGAAAAGATAGGAAAACGATGGAAGACAGGAACAAGAAGCATACGGTATTGAAAATGGATACCAATTCATGTAAGCCCCTGCGGGAAGTTGTGTTTGAAACGATTCGCAGTGCGATTGTTCACGGCACGCTGAAACCCGGGGAACGGTTGATGGAAGTCAAACTCGCCAATGAGCTGGGCGTGTCGAGGACGCCAGTCCGGGAATCCATCCGCAAACTGGAACTGGAAGGACTCGTCGAAATGGTGCCGCGAAAGGGCGCCTACGTGACCCCGATGTCGATTACGGACCTGCGGGAAATGATGGAAATCCGCGGTGCCTTAGAGGCGCTGGTGGCTGAACTTGCCGCCCAGCGGGCGTCCGCCGAGGACATCGACAAGATGAAGCGGAGCAACCGGAAATTTGAAAACAGCGTTGAAAAAAATGACGGCCCCGGCATCATCGACAACGACATCCTGTTTCACGAGGCCTTTTATCAGTCTTCCGGAAACGGCCGTCTCGAAAACATGATTCATACGCTTAGAGAACAGATGTTAAGATTCCGCGTGGAATATGTCAGACGGATCGCCCTGAAAAAACCCCTGCCCGGCCAGCACCGGCAGATCATCGACGCGATCGAGCATCACGATTCAAAACAGGCCAGCCAGGCGGCTCTGCGCCACATCAAACTGACCGAAGACGACATGCTCGTGCTTTTGGCCGACGATGAAGCCTTCGAAAATCAATAAATAAAACGTCCCATTTGGAGAAACCAAATGAGACGCTTTTTATTTGGATTAAAATCCCTTCAGAAGCGACGGATGCTTTAAGAAGATGATGTCGAAATGGGTCATGGTCTGATCCTGATTCACATCGAGATCCGTCAGATAGGAACGGTTGCCGTAAAAACGGTGGACGTTTTCCATCGTGAGGACATCGGGATTTTTAAGGGTGTCGCTGATGAAGCCGGCGTCCTTTTCGGCCAGATCCACCGCATCATTGAACAAGTCGATGTAGGTCGTCGTAAAGGTTTCGCCGGTAACCGGATGGCGCCAAGGATGGTGGTCCATGTTGAGCACGACCGGCTCGTTGGTGTAAGGCGGATAGCATTCCCGGCTGATGATCAGTTCCTGACGGAACAGCTTTTCGAACTTGCGCAGCACGTCGCGCTTGCGGTTCGTGGGATCGCTGGTCATGTTGGCCGCCAGATGAGCCGCTTTGCAGGCGCGCTTGAATTCGAAAATTTTTAAGGGTTTGTTGAAGACAAAGGCGAAGATGTGTGCCATGAGCTGGCCGAGAATCGTCGCCTCTTCGTCAGATATTCTGAACAAGCGCTTGAAGTTGAAGTCTGTCGCCAGCTCATTTCGTTCATACTGGAGATAGGCCGTGTCCAAAAGCACTTCGAAATAGGTGTGGATGTAGGCGAAAACCCGGGTGTCCCGGTCGTGCTGGTACTGGCCGGTATGATAATAGATGTAGGGGTGGGTTTTGGCGTCGAGCTCGTGGTGCATGGAAAAGCCCGTCAAATAGGCCAGGCAGGTGTCCCGTTCAAAGGGATTCTGAAGGTTGAGGGTGTACAATAGCCCCTGATAGAAAAAGGCGTCGATGTCGTGGCTGTGGATCAGGCTGCCGTATTTCATGCGGGAAGGATGTCCCGGAGTCGGGATCAAATCGAAGAAAAAGAAATCCGGCCCTTCGGCGCCGAGATAAAAGGCATCGGGATGGGCGTCCACCGCGATGCCGAGCGGAGATTTTGCATCTAAGCGGTGCAGTAGATTCTGCGCACTGTAATAATGTGTCAGTTTTTCAGACATGTGGTTTTCCTTTCTGAAAAAATAAAATTCTTTTATGTATTATTTAAGTTTATCATAGAATACTTTGAAAAAAATAAAATTAGAGAGGCGTATATGTATTTAAAAGGAATCAGCTTTTTTCCCAAACTCCCCAATTCAGAGATCCCAGCACTTCAGGAGAAACAGCCTGAGCTGGACCGCGTAGTCCGGGATCTGGCCCTGGACATTGCGAAGACGGCGCCGAAAACCATCGTCTATTTAAGTGCCGGCGAGCCCAGCTTCAGCGACGCCCTGACGGTATTGTACCAGCCCCGCATCATGGGCAAATGCAGCGACCGGTGGCTTCAGATGAAAGGGGATCTCAATATGCTTAACGATTTTCACGACCGCCTGAACGAACAGGGAGTCGCGGCCGTTTTTGTCAATGACACCCAGGCGAAGCGCTACCACATCACGCCGGTGATTCCCCAGACTTTAAACGCAGCAGTCTGGGCCATCGACCGGGTTTTCCCGGATCATGAAAGCGCGGTGATCAATGTCGGCGGCGTGGACGCGACAACGCTGTACCGAGCCGGCAGAATCCTGCGCCAGGCCATTGAATCCGGAGACCGGGACGTGATGATCGCAGCAGTCTGCGATCCCGGAAAAACAGAAGGCTTTATAAAAGGAATTGTCGAACAGGATACGGCAAAGCTCATGCCCTTTTTTAAAAAGACTAAGCTCAGTGGCGACTTGGCGGTGGCGGTGATGGCCGCAGGCGCTCTGGACGGCATCCGGACCGAGTGGCGAGGCTTTGACCGGGGCGAGAAAAGCCGGGGCATCGGCTGCCTGACCTACGATTTAGACCGTCCGGACCCGACGTACGAAAGTCTGCTGAAACAGCTCGAAAAAAGACGGACGGACGCCCACCGGAAAGTGTTGAGTCAGGCCGACCCTTATGTGGGACTGGCCATGGCGGCGGTGGAAAAATGGGTGCGGGAAAATCAGGCCATTGATCCGACGGCCTTTTTGGAAAAATACCGCAGCGACGACGAAGACACGGTGCACGACATGCTGGACCCGGTACAGCGTACCGGCGTCTTTGTGACCTTGTATAAAAGCGGAGAAGTCCGGGGATGGGCCGGGTCTTTCCATCCGGCTGCGGACAATATTTCCCAGGAAATTGTCCAAAATGCCATTGCGGCCGCCTCGGAAGACCCACGGTTTTTGAAAATCGAAGCCGAAGAGCTCAACCAGATCACCGCGAAAGTGGAAGTGATCACGAGCATCGAAGACCTTCAATCGGCAGACGGCATCGATCCGGAAAGTCAGGGTCTCATCGTCGAAAAAGGATTAAAAGCCAGTTTTGTCGTGCCGGATGAAAAATACGCGTCGGCGGCTGAGATGCTCGAAACCGCCAAAAAGCGCGCTGGCATCCCGCTGGATGAACCTGACGACGAACGGGAATACGGCGGGGATAAACTCTTTATCAAAGGGTTTGCCGTTGAACGCCACAGCTTAAATTAATAAACTAAAAAAAAGCGGCCCTGCTCACGCCCAGGCGTGAAGCAGGAGACCGCGGAGCAGATGGATCAGGTTGATGCGCCAGAACGCAAAGACGACAAACAAAATCAGAAGACAGACGGGAAGCCCCGCCAGAGCGACCCGGATGTCCTGGCCGCTTAAATCCATGTGAAAGAAAATGCTGACTGCCAAATAGACCGCGAGGATGTGAACCCATTGGGCCGTTTCGGCGTCAAAACAAAAGTGTTTGATGAGACAGAGGGACACAAGTCCCAGCATCACCGGCGCGATGGACGACAGCGTCATTTGAAGCGCCTGGCGGATGCGTCCGCCCCGGGGCATAAAATTGACCGACCCGAGGGTCTGTCCCTGGGGCTTTAAATTGATGCGCTGAATGTGCGCCCCGAGGAGCCATGCGAAAAGGGCGTGGGCCAGCTCGTGGTGGACGACCCCGGGATAAGTAAGATAGTTGCCGAAAAGATATGCGGCTTCGCTGCCAATAAAGAAGCCCAGAATTGAAAGCAGGCATTGGGTGATGAGGTGGACGCCGAAACCCAGAATGACGATGAGAACCGGGATTAGCAGAGTGTTGGAAAGCGCCGCTTGCCACCACGGCCCGGATGCAGTCGCGCTGTGATACAGCAGCAAAATTTGAGATATGACGCTCATTTTTTCTTCAGATGCAAATTGTAATACCACTTAAAGACAGCGGTGCCGATGATGAAGGCGTAGCCGATGAGACTCAAGATGTCGGGAATTTCTCCGAAGAAGAACAGCCCCCACATTGTTGCAAACAGCACCTGGGTGTAATCGAAGACGGAAATTTCCATTGCCGGCGCGTGGGTGTAAGCTGCCGTGACTGTGAGCTGACCGCCGGCGGCTGCGGTGCCGCCGATGAGAAGGAAGAACAGCTGAGAGCCACTCATTGGAACGTAATGTAGGCAGACTATGGGCAGGCACAAGAGCACAGAAAAGGCTGAAAAAGCGAAAACGATGACGGGCCCTCGTTCGCCGTGGAGTCCGAGTTTGCGGACAAAGGCATAGGCGGTGCCGGCACCGAGTCCGCCGCAGAGTCCGATAAGCGCCGGAAAGCTGGCTGCAAAGCCGGCATGGGGCTTGATGACGAAGATAGCACCCACAAAAGCCAGGATGACGCAGAGCACTTCGATGCGGTTCGGCTTTTCGCCAATGATGAAGGCAGACACGATCATTGCGAAGAAAGGTGCCATTTTGTTGAGAATGTTAGCATCCGCTAGGCCGAGATGATCGATAGCGTAAAAATTACACAAAAGCCCGAGGGTGCCGCAGAACGCGCGCATAAACAGAGAAAAACCGCTGCCTTTTTTAGGCTTGAAACCTCCAGGTTCGCGGAGCAAAAGCACCGTGGCGATAATTAGCGCGACCAGGTTTCTGAAAAGCGCCTTTTCATAAGTGGGCAAATTGCCCGCGCGCTTGATAAAAAGACTCATGAGGGAGAAGCAGAAAGCTGAGCAGACGATGAAAAAGATGCCCAGGGCATGGTCGTTGTGCCGGTATTTTTTTAATAGTGTGTTCAATTTAACATCTTCTTTCCTTGGTGAAATTAATCTAATATTTTATCAGATAATGAAAAAATTACAAATTATTTAAGAATTCTGAAAAAATTTCAATCCTGTAATGGTTTAAAAAGACATGAGAATCAAAGGGCATTTTGTTGACGTTCACAGGCTTTAAGGGTAAAATAATAAAGATAAATGTCTAAAAATCTTTATAAAAATACAAAACAGGAGGTGAAAAAGATGACGACAATTATACTGGCAATTTGCATCGCTGTTGCATTTTTTGCCGGATATCTGATAAACAAGACCATGTCAGAACGTCAGATTGGGTCGGCCAAAGAGCGGGCAGACCAGATCATCGACGACGCCAAAAAAGACGCCGAACATCAGAAAAAAGAAATGCTGTTCAGCGCCAAAGAAGAAGCGATGTCGATTAAAGACGCCATTGAAAAAGAAAACCGCGACCGGCGCAGCGAGCTCCAGAAAATGGAATCTCGTCTTTTGAACAAAGAAGAAAATCTTGACCGCAAGACGGCGAACCTCGAAAAGAGCCGCGAAAAGCTGGAACGGAGAAACCGCGAACTCGACCAGAAGCAAAAGAAACTGGCGGGCATGATGGACGAAAAGATCGCCGAACTCGAAAAGGTTTCGGGAATGTCCAAAGAAGAAGCCAAAGAAACGCTGATGGACGAAGTGGGCAAAGAAGCCCGGGCTGACGCTGCGGTGCTGTACAAAAAAATCGAAGACGAAGCGAAGGAAAACGCCGACAAGCGGGCGAGCGAAATCGTCGCCCAGTCGATCCAGCGCTATGCTGCGGATCACGTCGCCGAGTCGACCATTTCCGTTGTGAACCTGCCCAATGACGAAATGAAGGGGCGGATCATCGGCAGGGAAGGCCGCAATATTCGGGCCCTTGAAAAGATGACCGGCATCGACCTCATCATCGATGACACGCCGGAAGCCGTGGTGCTGTCCGGTTTTGACCCCATCCGAAGGGAAGTGGCGCGGATGGCTTTGGAACGTCTCATCGTCGACGGGCGCATCCATCCGGCGCGCATCGAAGAAGTGGTGAACAAGTGCCGCAAAGAACTGGACAACGAAATCAAGGAAACCGGGGAACAGGCGTGCTTCGACACCGGCATTCACAATGTGCATCCGGAAATTGTCAAGCTCCTGGGCCGGTTGAAATACCGCACCAGCTACGGGCAGAACGTGCTCAAGCACTCTATTGAAGTCTCGTACCTGGCCGGGATGATGGCGGCGGAACTCGGCGCCAACGTCAAGGTGGCCAAACGGGCCGGCCTGCTCCACGATATCGGCAAGGCCATCGACCACGAAGTAGAAGGCAATCACGTTGAAATCGGCGTGAATGTTTTGAAGAAGCACAAAGAAAGCAAAGCGGTTATTCACGCGGTTGAAGCCCATCACAATGACGTCGAGCCCCAGACCATCGAAGCCGTTTTGATTCAGGCAGCCGACGCCATTTCGGCGGCGCGTCCCGGCGCAAGACGGGAAACGCTGGGATCTTACGTCCAGCGTCTTGAAGATCTTGAAAAGATCGCGGATTCCTTCGACGGCGTCGACAAATCCTACGCCATCCAGGCGGGCCGCGAAGTGCGGGTCATGGTGAAGCCGGAAAATGTCGATGACAAAACCCTGCCGCTTCTGGCTCGGGACATCGCAAAGAAGATTGAAACGGAAATGGAATATCCCGGAAATGTTAAAGTCAATTTGATCCGAGAAACCAGAGCTGTTGATTACGCAAAATAAACACAGAGGAAGGTTGCTCACCTTCCTTTTTTTATGTTTGATGAATGCGAGGTAATGCATGAAAATACTGATGATAGGTGACGTTGTCGGCAGACCGGGGCGGCAGATCATCCGCGCTTATCTGCCTTCGGTCAAGGCGGAGCTTCAGGCGGATTTCGTCGTCGCCAACGGCGAAAATGCGTCGGGGGGCAACGGGCTCACGGAAAAGAACGCCCGCCAGCTCCTGTCGGCGCCGGTAGACGTGCTCACCATGGGCAACCACGTGTGGCGTCAGAAAGAAACCCGGGACTACATCGATCAATACGACCGGATTGTAAGGCCCCTCAATTATCCGCCGGGCACGCCTGGACAGGGGTACCACGTTTACGATTTCAAGGGGCTTCGCATTGGGGTCCTCAACATGTCCGGCCAGTCCTTTATGGACAATCTGGATTCGCCGTTTACGGCGGCGGATCAGGTGGTGCCGAAGCTTTTAGAAGCAAGCGATCTGCTGCTCGTCGATTTCCACGCGGAGACGACGAGCGAAAAAATCGCCATGGGCTATTATTTAGACGGTCAGGCGGCCGCAGTGGTCGGCACCCACACCCATGTGCAGACGGCCGACGCGAGGATTCTGCCCAAAGGCACGGCCTACATCACCGATCTGGGCATGACCGGCCCCTTGAATGGCGTCCTCGGCGTCAAAGCGGAGATCATCCTCGAACAGCTTCAAACAAAAATGCCGGTGCGCTACGAAATCGAGCGGCAGATGCCCTGGCAGCTCAACGGCGTGCTCATCGACATCGACGAAACCACGCTGAAGCCCCGCAGCATCGAACGGGTTTATAAAGTATTTGATGAAGAAGACCATCCGGGCTTATAATAAAGGCAGTAAAACGAATCAATTTAAAGGGGGGATTGCTATGGCATTTCAAATTCCTGACAACGTGCATCTTATTGACAATCCATTGGTGATGGACCGGCTGACCGTGCTTCGGATGAAGAAGACGAGCACCCGCAAGTTCCGGGAAATTGTCAAAGAAATCAGCGGCTTTCTGGCCTACGAAATCGGACGGACCCTGCCGATGCAGGACGTGGAAATTCAGACACCGATGCGGCGCACCGTTCAAAAGCGGATCGCCCAGTCCAAAAAAATGGCCATCGTGCCGATTTTAAGGGCCGGCGTCGGGATGATTCCGGGCTTTACGAAGGTGTATCCGGACGTTCAGATCTTAAACATTGGCGTAAAGCGGGACAGCGTGACCCACGCGCCGATTTCGTATTATGAAAATTTCCCCGACGACATCCGGGCTCACAAATGCATCATCATCGACCCCATGCTGGCGACAGGCGGCTCCATTGAATACACTGTCGAAAAGCTGAAGGCCAAGGGCTGCAAGGATATTGTCATCGCGGCGATCATCACGGCGCCGGAAGGCATTGAACGCATCAGCACGGCTTATCCGGACATCCCGATTTTCTGCTGCGCCATCGACGATCATCTCGATAAAGACAAATACATTATTCCGGGTTTAGGGGATGCGGGGGACCGCATCTTCGGAACAGAAGCATAAAATTAAAGGAGAGTATCATGAGCAAAGATGTATACGAAAATCCGCTGATTGAACGCTACGCGTCGAAGGAAATCGCGCAGATTTTTTCGTCGGATTTTAAGTTTTCCACCTGGCGCAGACTCTGGGTCGCCCTGGCGGAAACGGAACAGGAATTGGGGCTGGACATCACCGATGAACAAATCGACGAATTGAAGTCCAAGATAAACGATATTGACTACGATCTGGCCGCGAAATACGAAAAGAAGCTGCGCCACGACGTCATGGCCCACGTTCACACCTACGGCGATCAGTGCCCGAAGGCGAAGGGGATCATTCATCTGGGCGCGACCTCGGCCTACGTCGGCGACAACACGGATATCATTCAGTATCACGCCGGGCTTTTGCACACGAAAAAGATCCTCGTCAATCTCATCGCGAAGCTTGCGAAATTTGCGGACGCATATAAATCCCTGCCGACGCTCGGATTTACCCATTTCCAGCCGGCCCAGCTGACCACCGTCGGCAAGCGCGCCACCCTGTGGATTCAGGATCTTTTGATGGATTACGATGACTTGTGCTATTTGCTTTCGACGGTGAAGCTGCGCGGCGCGAAAGGCACGACGGGCACCCAGGCGTCTTTCATGGATTTGTTCGACAACGACGCGGAAAAAGTGAAGGAACTCGACCATAAAATTGCCGAAAAAATGGGCTTTGAAAAGACGTTCGCCGTGACGGGCCAGACCTATCCGCGCAAATTCGACGCCCGGGTATTGGCCGTGCTCTCCGGCATCGCTCAGAGCTTGTCGAAATTCGCAACGGACATCCGTCTGCTCCAGCATCTGAAAGAAGTGGAAGAACCCTTCGAAAAGACCCAGATCGGCTCATCGGCTATGGCCTACAAGCGCAACCCGATGCGCTGCGAACGGATCTGCTCCCTGGCTCGCTACGTCATGATCGACAGCCTCAACCCGGCCATCACCGAAGCAACCCAGTGGTTTGAAAGAACCCTGGACGATTCGGCGAACAAGCGCATTTCCATTCCGGAAGCCTTCCTCGCCGTCGACGCCATCATCGGCATCGCCAACAACGTGTCCAGCGGCCTCGTGGTCTATCCGAAGGTCATTCACCAGCACATTATGAATGAGCTGCCTTTTATGGCGACGGAAAACATCATCATGGAAGGGGTTAAGCACGGCGGCGACCGCCAGGATCTCCACGAAAAGATCCGTGTGCTGTCCATGCAGGCCGGTGCGACCGTCAAAGAAGAAGGCAAGCCCAACGATTTGATGGAACGCATCGTCGCAGACGGTTCTTTCGGCATTAAAGAAGAAGATATTCCGCAGATTTTAAATCCGGAACTCTACATCGGCCGCGCGCCTCATCAGGTGGAAAACTTCCTCGATGAAGAAGTGAAGCCGGTGCTCGACGCCAACCGCGACTTGATCGACGGCGAAACCGTCGAACTGAAGGTTTGATGTTTTAGGTATTACGAAACAGGAGGGTAAGAGATGTACAATTTTAGATTCAGCGTGCCCACGACGATTTATTTCGGCAAAGGACAGATTTCCCATCTGGCAGAATTGAAGGATTACGGCTCAAAAGCGCTCCTCGTTTACGGCGGCGGCAGCATCAAGCGCAACGGCATTTACGACGCGGCGCTAAAGATTTTAGGCGATGCCGGCGTGGCGGTGACGGAACTTTCCGGCGTTGAACCGAACCCGAGAATCGAAACCGTGCGAAAAGGCGTTGATTTGTGCAAAAGCGAAGGCATCGACATGGTGCTGGCCATCGGCGGCGGCAGCACCATTGACTGCGCCAAAGTGGTCGCCGCAGGGGCGGTCTACGACGGCGACGCCTGGGACCTCGTCCTCGATCCGGAAAAGATCAAAGAGGCTCTGCCGATTTTCTCGGTGCTGACGCTGTCTGCGACGGGTTCTGAAATGGACGAGTTCGCCGTGATTTCAGATATGAGCAAAAACGAAAAATGGGGGACCGGGGCCCAGGCCCTGAAGCCGACGATGTCGGTGCTCGACCCAACGTATACCTATTCTGTTTCGAAGAAGCAGACCGCGGCCGGCACCGCCGATATGATGAGCCATACCTTCGAAAGCTATTTCACAAAGGAACCGGGCTGCGACGTTCAGGCGAGGTTTGCCGAAGGGCTGCTTAAGACCATGATCAAATACGGCCCAGTCGCCCTTGAAAAACCGGACAATTACGATGCCAGAGCCAATCTGATGTGGGCCGCGAGCCACGCCATCAACGGTCTGGTTGCCGCCGGCAGCCAACCGGCCTGGTGCGTGCACCCCATGGAACACGAACTCTCCGCCTTCTACGACATCACCCACGGCGAAGGCCTCGCCATTCTCACCCCGGCGTGGATGGATTTCGTGCTGAAGAAAGATCCGTCGACCGCGGCGAATTTCGCCGCTTACGGCCGGAATGTCTGGGATATTGCCGAAACGGATGATGAAAAAGCTGCAAAAGAAGCGATTGCCAAGACCCGCACGTTTTTCTTCGAAACCATGGGCCTGCCGGCAAATCTCCGGGCGGTGGGCATCGACAGTGACGAACATTTCGGCGTGATGGCTGAAAAAGCCGCCAAAGGCAGCGAAGGCTGTTTTGTGCCGCTGACCAAAGCAGACATCATCGAAATTTTCAAAGCCGCATTTTAAAATTCAAAATATCAAAAAAGACAGATCACGAATCGTCATCGTGATCTGTCTTTTTTTGTAAAAATTTAAAAAGTCCCGGCCATGTAGGTGCGTCCCCAGTCGCAGATGGCATAAATGGCCGTTTTCAGGGTTTTGCCCTTTTCAGTCAGAGAATACTCCGTTTTCGGCGGCACGACGGGGTAGACTTTTTTGTGAATGAGGCCGTCGGCTTCCATGGAATGAAGCTGCTGGGACAGCATTTTCGCCGAAGCATTTGGAATATATTTCTGAATCTGGCTGAATCTTAAAACCCGTCCACACCTACGTTCAGGAAGACTGTCTCAACGAACGGGGAAAGATCGATTATGAAAAAGTCAGCCCCGTGCTGTTTGAATTCCAGAATGCCCGGTATTTATCGACAGGAAATGTGATCGGACAATGCTGGCAGACCGGAAGGAACTTTCAGGCAGAATCCAAATGACATCGCCATTTGTTAATACCCTGCAGATAATCAAGCATTGTTTGTTTTAATCAGTTTTCTCAAAAGAAAACTGATTATTTTTTTATTTTCCGCTTGACATAGTAAGCAAATAGGATTAATATATAGGCATAACATATTTAAATTCTATGTTTAATAAGACTTTGGAGGTGCCGAATGCATAAAGTTGTCGGATTTGCCGGGACGTGTCAGAGCGATTGGATTCGACACGTACTCAGACACAACATCAGCGGACGAATGTGCAGCTTGAAATGTTGTTGTTAGATCTTGTTAAAAAAATTAGCAGTAATAAAGTATTAAAAATAAAAAACAAAGAAAGCGAGAAATAAAATGGCTTATAAATTTGAAACATTACAGTTGCACGTTGGACAGGAACAAGCAGATCCGGTTACCGATTCCAGAGCAGTTCCGATTTACGCGACCACTTCCTATGTTTTCCACAACTCCAAGCACGCGGCAGACCGCTTCGGCCTGAGAGACGCCGGCAACATTTACGGCCGTCTGACCAACTCCACCGTCGACGTTTTTGAAAAACGCATCGCCGCACTGGAAGGCGGTTCTGCAGGACTGGCAACAGCCTCCGGTTCAGCAGCCATTACTTACACGATTGAAGCTCTGGCACATGAAGGCCAGAACATCGTCGCCGCCAAGACCGTTTACGGCGGCACCTACAATTTACTGGAACATACCCTTCCGCATTTCGGCGTTACCGGCAAATGGGTTGACCCCTACGACTACGATGAAATCGAAGGGGCCATCGACGAAAACACCCAGGCCCTTTACGCAGAAACCTTGGGGAACCCGAACTCCAACATCATCGACATTGAAAAATGGGCTGAAATCGCACACAAACACAACATTCCATTGGTCATCGACAACACGTTTGCAACCCCGTTCTTAGTCAGACCTTTTGAATACGGCGCAGACATCGTGGTTCATTCCGCGACGAAATTCATCGGCGGCCACGGCACAGCCATCGGCGGCGTCGTCGTTGACGGCGGCAGCTTCGACTGGAAAGCCAGCGGACGTTATCCATGGATTTCCGAACCCGACCCGTCTTACCACGGCATCAGCTTCGCAGACGCTGCAGGCCCGGCTGCATTTGCCACCTACATCCGCGCGATCCTGTTAAGAGATCAGGGCGCAACCCTGTCTCCGTTCCACGCCTTCCTGTTCCTGCAGGGTCTTGAAACCTTGTCTCTGCGTGTGGAACGCCACGTCCAGAACGCGCTGAAAGTTGTCGATTACCTGAAGAACCATCCCCAGGTTGAAGCGGTTCATCATCCGGTTTTGGAAAGTGAACCGAGCCACGATCTGTATGACAAATACTTCCCGAACGGCGGCGGTTCCATCTTCACCTTTGAAATCAAAGGCGACGCTCAAACCGCAATGGACTTCATCGACAACCTGCCGATCTTCTCACTGTTAGCCAATGTGGCCGACGTCAAATCCTTGGTCATCCACCCGGCATCTACGACCCACTCACAGCTCAACGAAGAAGAACTTCTGGATCAAGGCATCAAGCCGAACACCATCAGACTTTCTATCGGGATCGAAAATGTGGACGATTTGATCGACGCATTGGATACCGCATTTAAAGCAGTAAAATAAGCATTCACTATCTTTTTGGAGGCATTACAAATGGCAAAAGTTTATAAAAATTTATCAGATTTAGTGGGCCATACCCCGCTTTTTGAACTCACTCACGTTGAAAAAGAAGACAACTTGGATGCTCACGTCATCGTCAAGTTGGAATACTTCAATCCAGCAGGTTCAGTCAAAGACCGGATCGCTCTGGCGATGATCAACGACGCTGAAGCCAAAGGCCAGCTCAAACCGGGCTCCACCATCATCGAACCGACATCGGGGAACACCGGGATCGGCCTCGCAGCTATCGGCGCATCTAAGGGCTATAAAGTCATTCTGACCATGCCGGAAACCATGTCCGTTGAAAGACGCAACCTGCTCAAACTCTACGGCGCAGAAGTCGTTCTGACCGACGGCGCAAAGGGCATGAAGGGCGCCATCGAAAAGGCCAATGAACTCCACGAACAGACACCGGACAGCTTTGTCCCAGGCCAGTTCGTTAACCCTGCCAACCCGAAGGCGCACCGCGAAACCACAGGTCCTGAAATCTGGGAAGACACGGACGGAAAAGTTGACATCTTCGTCGCGGGGATCGGCACCGGCGGCACCCTCACAGGGGTCGGCGAATACCTGAAATCTCAGAATCCGGACGTCAAAGTCGTTGCAGTTGAACCAGCCGGCTCACCAGTTCTCTCTGAAGGTCACGGCGGCCCACATAAGATTCAGGGCATCGGCGCAGGCTTTGTGCCGGATACGCTGAACACGGACATTTATGACGAAATCATCACCGTTACCAATGAAGACGCTTTTGACACCACCCGCAAGGTTGCGAAACACGAAGGCGTTTTAACCGGGATTTCTTCCGGCGCTGCGGTCTGGACGGCCATTCAGCTGGCGAAACGTCCGGAAAACAAGGGCAAAAACATCGTCGCCCTGCTCCCGGATACCGGCGACCGCTACCTGTCCATGCTCTAAGGATCAGCTAAAGATTCATCCGTTTCCTTTCAACCAATCAACTAAAATCAAAACCCCGGAACCAAATGGTTCCGGGGTTTTGTGTTTTGCGCTGATAATATTTTTTAAGACCGGTGCCATACTGACGGCACAAACAGCAGGAGCATCGGGAAGATTTCCAGACGCCCGGCCAGCATGTCGAAGATGAGGACGAGTTTGCTGAAGCCGCTGTAGGCGGAGAAGTTCGAAGCGGGACCGACGCCGGCGAGACCCGGTCCGATGTTGTTGAGGGTTGCGGCGACTGCCGTAAAATTGGTTTCCATCGAGAAACCGTCCAGGCTGATGATCAGGACGGACAGGCCGAAGATCAAAAAATAAACCGCCGTGAAGACGTTGATGGAGCGCAGCACCGAATGTTCGACAGTTTCGCCGTCGAGCATCACTTTCCGAACGGAACGGGGATGCACGATCTGAAACAGTTCTTTTTTTAAGGTTTTGAGGAGCACGAGTATCCGTGAGACTTTCATGCCGCCGCCGGTGCTGCCGGCGCAGGCGCCGCAGATCATGAGAAGGACGAGAATCCATTTCGAGAACGACGGCCACAGATCGAAGTTCGTGGTTGAAAACCCAGTCGTCGTGATGATCGAGCTGACCTGGAAAGCGGCTGCCCGAAGGGCATGTTCAAAGTGGGTGTAATGGGGGCGTTTAATCATGATCTGCGCCGTGATCATCGCGACTGAGGCCAGGATGATGAGGATGTAGGCACGGACTTCTTCCATTTTGAAGGCTTCTTTCGGCCGCTTGTACAGCAGCAGGAAATAAAAGCTGAAGTTGACGCCGAAGGCCATCATGCCGATCGTGATGATCCACTGCTGAACCGCCGTGTAAGACGCGCAGCTGCTGTTTAAAACGCCGAACCCGCCGGTGCCCGCAGAGCCGAAGGTGATGCACAGGGTGTCAAACCACGGCATGCCTGCGACGAGCAGGCAGGCGATCATGCCCAGGGTCATGCCGATGTAGATTTTGTAGAGGATTGAGGCGGTATTGTGTACCCGGGGCACAAATTTGGACACGTCGGGGCCCGGACTTTCCGCCCGCATGAGGTTCATCTGGGAGCCGCCCTTCACGGGAATGAACATCAGGATGAAGACGAGGACGCCCATTCCGCCGATCCAGTGGGAAAAGCTTCGCCAGAACAGGCTCGCGTGGCTGACCGCTTCGACGTCTTTTAAAATCGAAGAGCCCGTTGTGGTGAAGCCGCTGACGATTTCAAACACCGCGTTGATGTAATGGGGAATTTCGCCGGTGAGCACGAAGGGCAGGGCGCCGACGGCTGACATGACGATCCACGCCAGGGCGACGGAGATGTAGCCGCCTTTCTGATAAATGCGTGAATCCTCAGGCTTTTTCGACAGGAGAAAGCCGACGCCTTCGCAGCCGGCGATGACGATGAAATAAGCGGGCATGACGGCGTATTCGTGATAAATCAAGGCGATGATTACAGAAGAGCAGAGCAGCAGGCCTTCAATTCTTAAAATCCAGCTGGTGACGTAGCGTATCATTGGGAAATTCATAGGGCCACCTTGTTTTCCAGAATATCGCCGATGTTGTCGAAGCCCGTATTGGTGGTCACCACGATGACCGAGTCCCCGGGGATGAAATAGGACTGCCCGTCGGGAATGATCAGTTTGTTCTGCCGGTAGATGCCGGCGATGATGGTGTTCTTTTTAATTTTAAGTTCTTCAAAAGGCAAGTGGGTGATGGCTGAATTGTGGTGAATCACAAATTCCAGGGCTTCTACGCGGTCGTCCATGATTTTGTAGAGGGTTTCCACATTGGAATCGTAGGAGTTGGCCATGGCCCGGACGTATTGAAGAATGCTTTCAGTGGTGATGGCTTTGGGATTGATCACCGAATCCAGGTCGAGGCTCCGGATGACGTCGTTGAATTCCAGACGGCTCATTTTAGTGATGACCTTCGTGTGGATTTTGTTCTTGGCGTAGAGAGAGAGGATGATGTTTTCTTCGTCGATGCCGGTGCAGGCGACGAGGGAATCCATTTCATCGAGGCCTTCTTCCCGGAGTAGGTCTTCGTCGGAGCCGTCGCCGCAGATGATCTGCGCCTTGGGAAGGTGTTCGGCGAGAAGCTCACAGCGGTCTCGGTCCCGTTCGATGATTTTGACCTGAATGCCGATATTGATGAGCATCTTCGACAGGTAATACCCCATTTCGCCGCAGCCGACGATCATGGTGTTTTTGACGGTTTCGGTTTTAAGCCCGACCGCGCTGATGAACGCCATGGCGTTTTTCGGACTTAAAATGACCGAGAGCTTGTCGTTTTTGGAGATCACGTAATTCCCGTCGGGAATGACGATTTTATCGCCGTGTTCGGCAATGCAGATCAGGCCGTCCTTTTGAAGAATCTTGGAATCCTTGACGGCGCAGCCGATGAGGGGCGACTGATCGGGCACTCGGAAGCGGAACATTTCGATGTGGCCCTTTGAAAAGCTGTTGATGCCCATGGCCGTCGGGAAACGCAGCAGATGGACGATTTCCCGGGCGGCGGCATGTTCCGGGTTGATGGTCATGGCCAGGCCCAGTTCTCTTCTGATGTAATCCCGACCGGTGGAATAAATGGGATTTCTGACCCGGGCGATGGTTCGGCAGGCCGATGCCCGTTTAGCGAGGACGCAGCACAGCAGATTAACCTCGTCGCTGTAGGTCACCGCGATGATCAGGTCGGTGTTCTGAATGTCTGCGCGCTCTAAAATCTGATAATCCGTTCCGTTTCCGCAGATCCCCATGACGTCGTAGAGGTCCGTCAGATGACGGACGCGCTCGGCGTTGGTGTCGATCACGGTGATGTTGTGGTCTTCATTCGATAATTTTGCGGCTAATGCGGAGCCAACTTTTCCGCACCCGACAATGATAATTTGCATATAAACTCCAATATTTTAATCTATTAATAAACACGGGCATTATATCACAAAAGCAGAGACCGTGGAGAAGTAAAAAATATTTAACATTCGCGCATTTAAACATTTACACCTAAAAAGAGAATTATTATAATTAAAGATATCAGCAGTGCTTTGCAGCAATAAAACAAAATACAGTATGAAGAGAGGAAAATATGGATTACAGAGCAACAGCTCAAGGGATACTCGAGCATATCGGCGGCGCCGATAACGTGATTTCGGCGGCACACTGCGCGACGCGGCTGCGTCTTGTCATTGCAGACAACAGCAAAATGGACAAGGCGGCTGTGGAGGACGTCGACGGCGTCAAAGGCGCCTTTGAAGCGTCGGGTCAGATTCAGATCATCATCGGTACCGGGGCCGTCAACAAGGTCTACGATGAATTTATCAAGCTGTCCGGAGCGTCTGAAGGGACGAAGGACGACGTGAAAGCGGCCGCGGCCCAGAAACAGAACTGGTTCATGCGGGCGATCAAGACTTTGGGGGATATCTTCGTTCCGATCATTCCGGCGATCGTCGCGTCGGGGCTTTTAAACGGGCTCCTCGGGGGACTGACCCAGATCAACCCGGCACTGGCTGACAGCGGCTGGTACAACATCATCAATATGATGGCCGGGGCGGCCCTTACGATGCTGCCGATTCTCATCGCCATTTCCGCCGCGAAGAAGTTCGGCGGCAACCAGTTTCTGGCGGCGGTCATCGGCTTCGTGATGATCCATCCGAGCCTGGTCAGCGCCTGGTCCCAGTACGTTCAGCACGGCAGCAAGATGGTCGTGAATCCCCAGATTCACGCCTTGCTGAAGATTGGCAGCTTTACAGTGAAAAACGTCGGCTATCAGGGCCACGTCATTCCGGTCATCATTGCGATCTGGTTCATGTGCATGATGGAAAAACGCCTGCACAAAGTGGTGCCGGAAATGATCGACTTGTTTGTCACCCCGCTGGTGACGGTGCTGGTCACCGGCCTTTTGACCTTTATTGTGATCGGACCGGTCTTTTCGACCGTTGAAAGCTGGATTCTCCTCGGGGCGACGACCCTTATCAAGCTGCCCCTCGGCATCGGCGGACTCATCATCGGCTTCGTCTACGCCTTTACGGTGGTGGCTGGCTTCCATCATATGTACAACATGATCGAAGCGCAGATGCTCGGCAGTCTGTCCCATCTCAACATCTGGATGCCGGTGGCGACGGCGGCCAACGTGGGCCAGGGTGCAGCGGCCATGGCCGTGGCCTTTAAAACCAAAAACAAGAAAACCGAAGCCATGGCTTTCCCGGCTTCTCTTTCCGCCTTCCTCGGCATCACCGAGCCGGCCATTTTCGGGGTCAACGTCCGTTACCGCAGACCTTTCATTTCCGGGTGTATTGGCGGCGCTGTCGGCGGCATGCTTGCGTCCTGGATGGGCATCGGCGCCACCGCTTACGGCGTGACCGGGCTCTTCGGCTTTTTGATCGTACCCGGTTTCTGGATTCAGTACGGCATCATGATGGCGGCGACTTTCGCTGTGGCTTTCGCCGTTTCGTTTATCACGTATAAAGACCCGGCTCCGGCTGTGGCGGGAACAGCCAAAGCCATGGAAGCGGAAATCCTCGAAGCCGAAGGGGACGTCGAAGAAGAAGGCAAGACGAAAGTTGTCTTCGCGCCGGCCAAGGGCAGAGCGATCCCGTCTTCTGAAGTGCAGGACCCGACCTTCGCTGCCGAAGTCCTCGGACCTGGCATGGCGATCATTCCCGAAGAAGGCAAGATTTACGCGCCTTTCGACGGCACACTCAGCATGATGTTCGACACCAAGCACGCCCTTGGCCTCGTATCCGATGACGGGGTGGAAGTGCTCATCCACGTCGGCGTCGATACGGTCAACCTCAAAGGCGAACATTTCACAGCGAAAGCGGAATCCGGCGACCGGATCAGCCGGGGACAGCTCCTTCTGGAATTTGACATTCCGGCGATTGAAAAAGCTGGCTACCATATCGACACTCCGGTGATTGTCACCAACGGCGATCAGTTTAAATCGGTCAAGGCCGTGAAGCAGGGACCTGTGGAACCGGGCGAACCGGTCATCGAAATCGAATCGTAAAATCCATAAAGGGGGAGGAACGGAATGCAAAAAAATCAATGGCGTTTAGCTTTTCATTTGATGCCGCCGGACGGCTGGCTTAACGATCCCAACGGGCTGTGTGAAGCCAATGGCGTTTACCACGTCTATTTCCAGTACGCCCCCAACACGCCGGCGCCGGACGGCCGGATGGCGCGGACCTGGGGGCACTACGCCGGCCCCGATCTCATCAACCTGACCTATCAGGGGGTGCCTTTCTGGCCAGAAACTTTGGATCGGGACGGGTGCTACTCCGGCAGCGCCTTCGTTGAAGACGACGGCACCATCGATTTGTACTACACTGGCAATATCAAGGAAGCCGGGGACTACGACTACATTCACGACGGGCGGATCAGCAACACGATTCTGATTCAGACCCAAGACGGCGGTAAAACCTATTCTGAAAAAAGACGGCTTTTCGGCACGCCGGAATATCCGAAAGACTGCACCCGCCACGTCCGGGACCCGAAGGTCTGGCAGGAAGACGACCAGTATTACATGGTCCTCGGCGCACGAATGCAGGACGATCACGGCGCGGTGCTGTTTTACGAGAGCCTGGACGGGCTTTCCTGGCGCCTGCTCAAAATCGAAAGCACCCAGAACGCCTTTGGCTACATGTGGGAATGTCCGGACTACTTTGAATTAGAAGGCGGGACGTTTTTGTCCTTCTGTCCCCAGGGCCTCGGCGCCGAGCCCTTCCGGTATCAGAACAACCACCAGGCGGGTTACTGCAGGCTCCAAGGGGCGCTCCGGGAAAAACAGCTGTTCAGGCCCTTTTACGAATGGGACATGGGCTTTGATTTCTACGCGCCCCAGAGTTTTTCAGACGAACGGGGCCGGCGCATTTTGATCGGCTGGGCCGGTCTTCCGGACAAGCCTTATGGCAATCCCACGGTGGATGCAGAAGGCTGGGAAAACTGCCTGACGGTGCCGCGGGTGCTGTTTCGAAATGGGGAGCGCATCTGCCAGAAGCCCATTTCGGGCTTAAAGCGTCTGCGCACCGATCCGGTGCGTTTCTCAGACAGCGGCCGGTGGGTGATGCCCGACGCTGCGGGGGATGTGGAACTGGCTTTTAAGGATTCCAAAGCAGCCTGGCAGATCAGGATCGGCTCCGGGGTTCGCCTGACCTATGACGGACGAGTTGTGGCCTTAAGGCTTGATGATGAAGCGGGATGCGGCCGGAAGATCCGAAAAGCGAAGGCCGAAGCCATTCGCAACGCCCGGCTGCTCATCGACCGTTCCATTCTGGAAGTTTACTTCAACGACGGGGAAACGGTCATGACGACGCGCTATTACGAAAGATTTGCCGAAGGCCGCAGATTGGAAGTGAGGTTCAACTGCGAAGGGGCGGAAATATATGCGTGGCGCATGCAAAGCATGCCGGCCAATAAAATTTATGATGAAGGGGAGAATTGAGTTGAAATATGATGTGACAGCGCTGGGAGAAGCGCTGATTGATTTTGCAGCAGTGGGCAAAAGTGAAAGCGGCGCGACGCTTTTTGAACAAAATCCCGGCGGGGCGCCGCTTAACGTGCTCGCGGCCATCGACCGCCTCTGCGGGTCGACGGCGTTTATCGGGAAAGTCGGCGACGATCTCCAGGGCCGCTTTATCCAGGAAGTGATGGGCAATCTCGCGATCGACACCGCCGGTCTGGTGCTTGATCCGGCCTACACCACGACGATGACCTTCGTTTCTCTGGACGGCGACGGGGAACGGCACTTTTCCTTTGCCAGAAAGCCCGGAGCAGATACCCAGCTGAAAAAAGAAGAGGTCAATTTCGATTTGATCCGAAATTCCAAAATTTTCCATTTTGGCTCCCTTTCCCTGACTGATGAGCCGGCCCGGGAGGCGACGATGTGCGCCGTCGACGAAGCCAGAAAGGCCGGCGTGCTCGTGTCCTACGATCCGAACTACCGCGCCGCCCTGTGGCCGGACGTCGAAACGGCGAAAAAACAGCTTCGCGACCCTGTTACCAAGGTCGATATCATGAAAATCTCCGAAGAAGAATGTGAACTCTTGACCGGCGAGACCCAGCCTGAAGCGGCGGCAGCGGTGCTTTTGGCCAAAGGGGTCCGCTGCGTTTTCGTGACCCTGGGTGCAGACGGCGCCATGCTTAAGACGAAGGATTTCTCTGCCTTTGCTCCGGCGATGAACGTCTACGCGGTGGACACCACCGGTGCCGGAGACGCCTTCTGGGGCGCGATTTTGTATCAGATTGCCAACCAGGGACTCGACAGCCTGAATCCGGAAAACAGCAAGCGCATTCTGCGCTTCGCCAACATCGTCGGCGGGCTCTGCGTCGAAAAGCGGGGCGGCGTGTCGTCGATGCCAAGCATCACCGATATTCAGGACGTGCTGGGCTGGTAAAAATAAAAAACAAGGCAATAAAAAACTGCTGTTCGGCTGAACAGCAGTTTTTTTGTGAAATCAGTTATGCGTTTTTCTGTGCTTCTTCGATGGCCACAGAAACAGCAACCGTCGCGCCAACCATTGGGTTGTTGCCCATGCCGATGAGGCCCATCATTTCGACGTGTGCCGGAACAGAAGAGGAGCCTGCGAACTGGGCGTCGGAGTGCATGCGGCCCATGGTGTCGGTCATGCCATAAGAAGCAGGACCTGCGGCCATGTTGTCCGGATGGAGAGTACGGCCTGTGCCGCCGCCGGATGCGACTGAGAAGTATTTCTTGCCCTGTTCGATGCATTCCTTCTTGTAAGTCCCTGCAACCGGATGCTGGAAGCGGGTCGGGTTGGTGGAGTTCCCGGTGATGGAAACGTCGACGCCTTCCTTGTGCATGATGGCGACCCCTTCGCGGACATCGTTGGCGCCGTAGCAGTTAACGGCTGCTCTTTCACCGTCGGAGTAAGCGGTGCGGGAAACTTCCTTGAGTTCGCCGGTGAAGTAATCGTAATCGGTCTTGACATAAGTGAAGCCGTTGATTCTGGAAATGATCAGAGCTGCATCTTTGCCCAAACCGTTTAAGATGACGCGCAGGGGTTTTTTGCGGACTTTGTTGGCAGAACGGGCAATCCCGATGGCGCCTTCAGCAGCGGCAAAAGATTCGTGGCCGGCTAAGAAAGCGAAGCATTCAGTCTTTTCGTCGAGGAGCATGGCCCCGAGGTTGCCGTGGCCTAAACCGACTTTGCGCTGTTCAGCGACAGAACCCGGAATGGTGAATGCCTGAAGACCTTCACCGATGACGGCAGCAGCTTCTTTCGCTGTTTTGACGCCGCGTTTGAAGGCCAGCGCTGCGCCCATGGTGTAAGCCCAGCAGGCATTTTCAAAACAAATGGTCTGGACGCCGCGGACGATGCCGGCAACGTCTACGCCTTTGTCGTCGCAGATTTTCTTGGCTTCTTCGAGAGAGGAGATGCCGTTTTCTGCGAGGACTTTATTGATTTTATCAATTCTTCTTTCGTAATTTTCAAATAACGCCATGTCAAACCTCCTTATTCTTCACGCGGGTCGATGTATTTTGCGGCTTCGTCATAACGTCCGTACTGACCGGAAGCCTTTTCCAGCGCTTCTTTCGGATCAACGCCCTTCTTGATGTTTTCCATCATGACGCCAAGATTGACATAGGCATAGCCGATGATTTCATCTTTGTCGTTGAGGGCCACTTTGGTGACATAGCCTTCTGCCATTTCCAGGTAGCGCGGGCCCTTCGGCAGGGTGCCGTACATGGTCCCGACCTGAGAACGCAAACCTTTGCCCAAATCTTCGAGACCGGCGCCCACAGGCATCCCATTTTCAGAGAAAGCGGTCTGGGTACGGCCGTATACAATCTGCAGGAACAATTCGCGCATGGCGGTGTTGATGGCGTCGCAGACCAAGTCTGTGTTGAGGGCTTCCAGAATCGTTTTGCCCGGAAGAATTTCAGAGGCCATCGCAGCCGAGTGGGTCATCCCGGAGCAGCCGATCGTTTCGATCAAAGCTTCCTGAATGACGCCGTCCTTTACGTTCAGGGTCAGTTTGCAGGCACCCTGCTGAGGGGCACACCAGCCAACCCCGTGGGTCAGTCCGGAAATATCTTCAATCTTTTTCGCTTTAACCCATTTGCCTTCTTCAGGAATGGGAGCTGGTCCATGGTTGGCATTGCTGGCCACCGGACACATGTTTTTGACTTCTACAGAATATTCCATTCACATAACTCCTTTCAGCTATCGTACAAAGATACCTTTTGTCTTTGCGAACATCTTTTTTTATTATAGCGTTAAAAGATTAAAAAATCACTCTTTTTTTATCAAAATTTATAAATTTGGGTTAAAATAATAACAAGAAAATGCAGAAAATTTAAAATAGAATTACTTTACTCTATTCAGGCAAAATCTTGTGGTGAAAAGGGTTGACGCCATGGGTTATAATAAGAAGAGATTTTAAGAGATAAGATACAAAAATAAAAGTTTTAAGTAAAGGTGAGAGACGTATGGAATATACGCATAAATTTTCATCAGGTCCGCTCCTGATGGATCATATTATCGATGAATATTTCTCCCTCCGGAAGGCAAGAGGGAAATGTCTGAGGTGTCCGAAATACAATCAATTTTGGTCCTGCCCTGAATTTGGCTTTGACGAAAAACTTTTACTTCAGCAATTTAAGTATCTTTACGTTATCGGACGGGAATACGAAGTGCCGCGGGAATACAAACAGCGCATCACGGGAACCGTTCGAACGAAGCGTTACGTTGAAGAAGTCAGAGAGAGGATGAACACCGAAAGCTGGCGGGATCTTTTGGAAATCGAAAAGGATTATCCCGACACCATGACCCTGCGCCCGGGCAACTGCAATATCTGTGTGGCCGCCGGGGTCGGCTGCGCCAAAAAAGAACACAAGCGCTGCCGCCACGCTGAACTCATGCGCTTTTCGATGGAATCTTTGGGCCTGGACACAGACTCCATTGCGAAATTCGAAATCGGCATGATGCTCAACTGGCCCACAGACACCCACCTGCCGGAAAAAATTTCATGTCTGATGGGTGTGATGACCAATGAAAAGATTCCGATGGCGGAACTGCGCCGCTATTTTCCGGATGCGAAAAAGTCTTATTTAAAAGCTGGTGAAACCATTCTCGGCGGCGAAGACAAGCCAAAAGCCAAACGGGTCGACAGCTGGCTCGAACGCCAGTCAGAAGAAGCCATGGCCAGAGAAGCCCGGGAAAAGGAAGAAATCTGGCAGGAAACCCACGGCGGTCAGCCCGCGCCGGATTCAGAATTTCAGGACATGCCTGAGCCGGAAGAAACCGATCCCGAAGCCGTTTCAGAAGATGGAGACGGCAGCGAAGACGGTCAGCCGAAATACAAATGGCTGGGCTTTAAGCGCTCCGTGGAAGAAGCCGACGAAATCATGCGGGAACGGCCCATACCAAAATTCAATGTCAAAAAGCCGGACCCCGAACCCGAAGCGCCGGCGCCTGAACCTGAACCAGCTCAGCGTCAACCGGCAGAAAACGTCCAGTTTGACCGCATGGCGATGCTCAAAAGCAGTCTGGCTGAAGCCATTCGCAAGGAAATGCCCGGCGCCACAGACGATCAGGTGGTGCAGTTGGCGACGGAAACGCTTATGAACGCTGCGGCGAAAATGCAGCAGAAAAACCACATTGCGCCGGGCAGCAAAGGGAAGACGACGTTCTCGAAAACGCCGGTGCAGGAAGTGGATGAAGTGCGGCACCGTCAGGCGCCGCCGACGGTTGAACCCGAGAGGGAAGAACCGGAACTGGCCCCGGTTCCTGAACAGGTTTCCGTGGCGGAACAGGCCGTTATGAATCTGAGAAACAGCGCGCCTGCGCCGCAACCGGCCCCTGCCCGTCAGCCTCAGGCCGCACCGAAGATGAAAAAAGTGGTGCGCCGGGTGAAACGCAGGCCGGCTCAGGACCCGGCCAGCCTGCCGAGTCAAAACAGTGTGGGCGATGTCCTCGGGGCGGCTCTGCGCATCGCGAAGACCGTGGTTTCCGAACCGGAACCCGAATACGAAGAAATCGTTGAAATGGTGCCGGATGTAGAAGCGGCTTTTGAACCATCGGCTGCGCCGGCGGAACCGGCCCCGGCGCCAGAACCGACGCCCGCGCCGGAACCCGAACCGGAGGATCCCAACGATCTGAAAGGGGACGACGACACCCGTTACAAATGGCTCGGCTTCAAACGCGATCCGGATCAGCCGAAGGGCGGGGAAGGCCCCAAAGCGGCGCCTGCAGCTGAAGCTGAATCCGCGTCTTCGTTGTCAGAAGACGTGGACCCCAACGATTTGAAAGGAGACGACGACACCCGCTACAAGTGGCTCGGCTTCAAGCGCGATCCCGACGCGGGAGACGGCTTCCAGCACGGCGACTGGCGCAAAAAGAAAAATTATTAGATATCAGTGTGTGACGGTGTTTCGGCACCGTCATTGTTTTTAAAGTACAAACAGACATGAGGAGGAATTTAAGCATGTATTATTCAGCAGATATCGGCGTGTTCGGCGGCTCCGGCCTGTACGAACTGGGCGAAGAATACCGGAAGGTCGACGTCGATACCCCTTACGGCAAACCGTCGGAAAGCATCAGTCTGCTCGATGTGAACGGCGTCAAAGTCGCTTTTATGCCGAGACACGGCAAAAAACACATCTTTTCACCGGCAGAAGTCAATTACCGCGCGAATGTTGACGCCATGGCCCAGATGGGCGTGAAGGCACTGATTTCGGCAAACTGCGTCGGTTCCCTGCGCAAAGAACTGGCTCCCGGAGATTTTGTGGTAACGGATCAGTACATCAACATGACCTCCGGCCGCAAAGACACGTTTTTTGAAAGCCCGAAAGTGGAACACCTGAGCTCAGCGGAACCTTACGACGAAAAACTGCGCCGCTTCGCCATGGAAGAAGGCCAGAAGATGGGCCACGTCATGCACGACGGCGGCACCACGGTGGTCATCAACGGGCCGCGCTTTTCCACAAAGGCCGAAAGCCGCTTTTTCGGCATGATCGGCGGGGACCTGGTCAACATGACCCAGTATCCCGAAGCCTATCTGTGCCAGGAAAAGGGCATTCCGGTGGTCAACATCGCCCTGGTCACGGACTACGACGCAGGCCTCAAGGATAATCCGGACATTCCGCCGGTGACCAATGAAATGGTCGTGAAAGTGCTCAACGAAAACACCGAAGAAATGAAAACTTTGATTTTCCATTTGATTAATCGAATCGGGAGCGAAGCATGAGACCGGTATATTTTGAAGAAGGCGAACTGAAGCTCATCGATCAGACCCTGCTGCCGACAAAAGAAGTGGTGCGGGGCTACACGGATTACAGAGAAGTGGCCGACGCCATCGTGACGATGGTGGTCCGGGGGGCGCCTGCGATCGGCGTCACCGCAGGCTACGCGGTGTATCTGGCGTCCAAGGAATTTGAAGACCTGGCGCCGGAAACCTATCAGGAAAAGATGGACGAAGCCTGTACGCTGCTGCGGGGCACGAGACCCACGGCGGTTAACCTGTTCTGGGCCATCGACCGGATGAGTGGCGTCTTTAAGGCTGATCCGGCTGCAGACCCCAAGGCCGTTTCCGAAAAACTCAAAGCCGAAGCGGACGCCATCTGCGAAGAAGACATCGCCATGTGCAAAGCCATGGGCAAAGCCGGCGCCGCCCTCATCAAACCGGGCAGCACCATTTTGACCCACTGCAACGCCGGCGCCCTGGCGACCGCTGATTACGGCACCGCCCTCGGCGTTATCCGTGCGGCTCAGGAAGCCGGCAAGAACATTCAGGTTTATGCGGATGAAACTCGCCCGCTGCTTCAGGGCGCCAGGCTCACGGCCTACGAACTGCACAAGGACAACATCCCGGTGACCCTGATTACTGACAACATGGCGGGCTGGATGATGCACCAGGGCAAAATCGACTGTGTGGTCGTCGGGGCGGACCGAATCACCCGAAACGGGGACGTGGCCAACAAAATCGGCACGTTCTCGGTGTCGGTGCTGGCCAAGGCGCACCACATTCCGTTCTACGTCGCGGCGCCGACCTCGACCATCGACTTCTCGATGTTTTCCGGGAAAGACATTACCATTGAACAGCGGGACCCATCTGAAGTCGGCCATTTTGCCGGTGTGCAGACTGCGCCTGAAGGCATTAACTTCGAAAACCCGGCCTTTGACGTGACCCCTCATGACAACGTCTCGGCAATCATCACGGAACAGGGTGTGCTGTTCCCGCCTTTTGCGCCGGCCATTTTGAATCTTAAACATTAAAAATATGATTACAGATCAACATCAACAAAACTGGACCACGAGCATGTTCTCGTGGTTCGGTTATTTTATGCCCTTTGAAGAACGCATTGCCGCCATCGCCGAAGCCGGCTTTGACGGGGTCATGCTGTCCTGGGAGGATGAAGAGGCGCCGGATTTTATTTCCCGGTACGATTTTCCTGACATCATTGCCCGGGCCGGTCTTTCGATCACGAATTTTCACGCCCCTTTTATCGGCTACAGCACGATTTGGGAAAAACCTTTTGATGAAAACCGGGCTTTATATGAGAAGCTGGCAGGCATCGTGAAAGACGCGGCAGCTTTTTCCGTGCCGGCAGTGGTGGTGCATACGGTGGACATGGAACTGGGCGGCTACACCTTCGAAAACGGCTATCGCTTCTTTTCAAAGCTCGCTGAAGAAGGGGAAAAGTACGGTGTCGACATCGCGGTGGAAAATGTCACCCGGCAGTTTCTGCTCTACAAGCTCTTGGATCAGATCCAAAGCGAACATTTCGGCTACTGCTACGACACCTCCCACGACTACATGCTCGGCTGCGGAAGAGGGCGTCTGCTCCGGCGCTATCCCGGCCGCATGAAGGCCCTGCATTTTTCCGACAACGACTTTACCCGGGACCGGCACTGGATTCCCGGGGACGGCTTTCTGCCGTTAGATCAAATTATTGAGACTTTAGACCAGATGAACTGGCACACCCTTTCCTGCGAAGTGATGGCGCCGTTTTGGTGGCAAGACAAAGAACCAAAGGCGTTTTGCCAGACTGTACACCAGCGTTTAAAAGATTTATTAAGAATTAAAATTTAAAATTTGCATAAAATCATTGGATTTGCTATAATGCTTTCCGTCATTGTTCGAGGCGCTAGCTTCGGACATTTCATTTCTTTTCCTTATTTTATAGCCGACGTCAGTCGGCTTTTTTATTGCTTTCGTTACACAGACAAAAAAAGAAGGCCGCCTCAGATGAGACAGCCTTGTGAAAGGTCGCAATAAAATGATAATTAAAAATAGTACAGTTAAAATAAGTTCGTAGGTGAACTAGGCTTTAACTTAGAGCCAGCCAACAACCATGTTGCCAACTAAAGCACCGCAGATACCGCCGAGGATAGGCATAATGCCTGAAATCCAAGCGTATCCCCATGCAGCGTCTTTCTGATCAGACGGTTTGATCGGCAGAATGGTGTAAGCCAGACGCGGACCCCAGTCACGGGCAGCGTTCATAGAGAACCCTGTGGTTGCACCGAGTGAGAAGCCGCAGCTCATGATGATGAGGGCAACGACGAATGCAGATGCGCCAGCAGCGCCGACAGATGCAGGAATCGTCAGGATGAAGAACAACAGGAAGAAGGTTGCCAGGAATTCTGAGAATGCGTTGGCGCCTTTGTTGTCGATAGCACCAGCTGTGCAGAAGATGCCTCTCAACGTTGCGTTGTCCATGTCGGTTGAAGCGTCAAACTGCGGTTTGTAGAATAAGTAAACGATGATACCGCCGATGACAGCACCGATGAGCTGGCAGATAATGTAGCCAGGAACCATGCCCCAGCTTAATTTGCCTAAGCAAGCCATTGCGATTGTAACAGATGGGTTGAAGTGTGCGCCTGATTGTGCGCCAAATGCCATAGCTGGCAAACCAACTGCGATACCCCAGCCAATGATTACATAAACTGGGCCTGAACCCTGAAAGTTTGAATGATTAAGTGTATTGGCAGCGCAGATGCCGTCACCTAAAATAACGAGCATGATCGTGCCGATAAATTCGGATAAATAAGGAACCATTGTCCATCCCCCTTACAATATTAAATTATGATAAATAGAATTGCATTGTCTGAGCGGCAGGAATCTTCTCCCGAAATTCCTGCCGCGAGATCATTGCGAATCCCTTCACAAGCAATATTATAGAATAGTTTAAGGAAAAAGTAAACCCTTTTCAGTAGATAAAATAAGATAAAAAATTGTGGACAATCTCAAAATTCTGTCAAAACATGCTAAACTTATTTTAGCAATGATCAAAATAAGGAGGGTGCTATGCTGAGACTGATGCTTGGAAGGATGGACCGGTCGCGGCCGACTTTGACCCAGAGAATGGACCGGGAGATCGCGGCAAAACTCAAGGCCGGTTCCGGGCCGATGATGCTCATCGTGCCGGAACAGTTCACCCTGGGGGCGGAGCAGGCTTTAATTAAAGAAGGGCATTTGGACGGGCTGCTCGGCGTCGACGTTCTGAGCCTGAAGCGCTTGGCTTACCGCGTCTTCGAAGAAGTCGGCGCGCCGGCGGGCCAGATGGTGGACGCACACGGCCGCCAGATGATCATGACCCGGGCCATTTTGGAATGTGAAAAAAACCTGGAGGTTTATCAGAAAAGTGCGGCCCAGTCCGGCTTTCAGTCCAAGATGGCCGATTTTGTCGACGAACTGAAATCGGCTCAGTTTGGGACGGCCGATCTTGACGCGGCCCTTGCAAAACTCGAAGGTTCCCGGCTGTTGAGCCGAAAGCTAACGGACATTAAGGCGGTTATGACGGCCTATGAAAATCTGCTGGGGGACGAACGGTTTGACGAAGCGGACCGTGCGGAACAGCTGGTCCAGGCCATTTTGAAGTCCGAAAGACTCAAACACACGCAGATTTATCTCGACGGGTTCTACACGTTCTCCGAGCTCGATTTTAAAATCGTCGGCGCGCTGATTGAACAGGCGCCGGATGTGACGATGACCCTGATCACTGATGATCTTGAAAAAGCGCGGGACGGCATGATTTTCGTGATCGCGGACCAGACAAAAAACAAAATGATCCAGATGGCCCAGGAAGCTGGAAAACCCTTTGAAATCATAAACGTCCAGGATGCAGCAGACGATGACGAAAAACGCCGAGACGTGCCCGAAGATCTTCAGGCTTTGGAAGCCCAGTGCTTCGCCGCGGTTCCCGACGTCTGCGGCGCGGCCCCCCTGCACATTGACATCTGCGAATGCAGCGACTTGCGGGGTGAAGCCGAAGAAGCCGCCCGGCAGATCGTCGGCCTCGTCCGGGACGGGGGCTACCGCTACAAGGATATCGGCATTCTCGTGGGCGACATCGAGCAGATGGGCGGCCCCATTCGCCGGGCCTTAAGCTTCTACGAGATCCCGTGCTTTGTGGACCAGCCCCAGTCGGTTGTCGGCCAGCCCCTCATCGACTGTCTGATCAGCGCTTTGGAAGCGGCGGCCCGCCATTTTGAAACCCGGGACGTGCTGGCTTTTGGCAAGTCTCTGTTTTCGCCGGTGCGCCCGGAGGACATGATGGACTTGGAAAACTACGTCATCGTCACCGGAATTAACCACAGCCACTGGCAGAAGCCATTTAATCGGGAAGCGCCGGATATGCCCCGGTCCCTTCAGGCCCTCGATGACATCCGGACGGTTTTGACCGCACCGCTCATTCAGCTGGAACAGGCTTTAAAAAAGGCGAAGACTTACCGGGAACACATGATGGCGATGATGGCTTTTCTCGACGGCTTGAAGGTCCAGGAAAAGCTCGACGCGTCTGCGGCTCAGGCCGTTTCGGATCAGGACTTTGAAAAAGCGTCTCGGGACAATCAGATCTGGAACGTGCTCATGACGGTCTTTGAGCAGATCGACACGGCCCTGTCGGACGAAGCCTGCGATCTTGACGCGTTTATTCAGGTCTTTAAAAACGGGCTGGCGTCCTACGATATCGGCGTGCTGCCGGAAGACCCCGACGTCATCGCCATCACCGATCCGTTCAGGAGTCGCCACATGGGCAGAAAAGTGATGCTCGTCATCGGCGCCAACGAAGGGCTTCTGCCGCCGGAATCCATTCAGTTTCCAATTCTGTCGGAGCGGGAGCGACGGGAAATGTCGGCGGTTGGTCTCGATCTTCATCAGGATAAACAGTATCATCAGATTCAAAATCAATACACCCTGTATCTGCAGCTGGCCTCGGTTTCGGAAAAACTTTCTTTTTATTACGCCATGAAAGGCGAGGACGGCAAGCCTCTGCGCCGGGCCCGGATTCTTTATCAGATCATGGCGGTCTTTCCCCAAATGAAGATCCGCTCGACGCTGCTCTTCGATCCGGAAAAGACCTGGAATTGGATCACCGGCTTCGACGGCACCAAAAACATCGCTTATTCCGAAGCCGCCGGCCGCACGCCGAGGGTCGTGGCCGTGGCCAGACGGTTTGAAGCGGCCGAGACGGTTCACAAATCGGTCAGCCTGACGCCGGCCGCCTTCGATTTAAAGCCCCATCTGGCCCAAAAGCTCATCGGCCCGGAATTGGTGCTCAGCGCCACAGACTGCCGGCAGTACAGCGCCTGTGCGTGGCGGTATTTCATCGCCTCGGAACTCAGGCCTGTGCCCCGGGAGCCTTACGAAGTCACCCTGCCGGATATCGGCAACGTCATGCACCAGATGATCGATCTGTTTTTCAAAGAACTGAAAGCTCAAAAAGTTGAACTCGACGCCATGAGCGCGGCTGAAAGGGACGCGTGGGTCGAAGCCATTTTAGACCAGATTTTAAAGCAGATTCACGGCGCGGTCTTCGACAGCAGCGCGGCGTTTCATTATCAGGGCAGAAAGCTCAGGCGGATGGGGCGGCGGACCATGGCCGCCCTGGCTGAACACATGAAAAAAGGGCGCTTTCAGGTGGTGGACAGCGAACACCATTTCAAATATCCGCTGACGGCCGGCGATCTGATAAAGCCGGTGATGATCCAGGGCAGCATCGACCGGTTGGACCGCATGGAAAAGGACGGCATCAGCTATTACAAGGTCATCGACTACAAGACTGGGCACGACGCCATCACCCCGGCGGACATTTATTACGGGCTGTCTCCTCAGCTGCTGGCCTATCTTGAAGCGGCGGTGCAGTACGGCCTCGAGCAGGATGAGCAGGCAGAAGCCGCAGCCGGCTTTTACTTTTATATTTCAGATCCGATCACGGACATCTCCGGCAAGACCGGCACTCAGGCTTTGAGCGAGCTCGAAAAAAAATTCCAGATGAAGGGGATTTTCCTCGACAATCCAGCGGTGATCAATGCCCTGGACGACGAAGCTGAAGGCGCGTCTAACATTTTTATGAAAGGGCGGGCCAAATCGGAGTACCGCTACGACGGCAAAGGCATGAAAGCGGTGCTGTGGAAAAACCGCCGCAATTACGAAGCCAACGCCAGGGGCATTTTGTCCGGCAAAATCGCCCCGGACCCTTACGTGAGACAGAACGAAACCGCCTGCGACCGGTGCCGGTTTTCTGAAATCTGCGGATTTGTGAAAGAAATGGACCCGCGGATTTTCAGGGTTCTGGACGATTCGATGAAGCAGGCAGAATTGCTCGAACGCATAGAAAAGGAGCAGCAGAATGAAGTGGACCACTGAACAGGAACAGGCCATCGCGACCCGGCACAAGAACCTGCTGGTTTCCGCGGCGGCGGGATCGGGCAAGACGGCGCTTTTGATTGAACGCATCCGGCGCCTGGTCGCCGAGGAACACATCGCTGTCGACGACCTCCTCATTTTGACCTTTACCCGGGCCGCGGCCGGCGAAATGAAGGAGCGGCTGACCCGGGCCTTCACCGAGAGTCTGAGAGAAACGGACCCCCAAAACAAAGAAAAGATTCACTGGCTTGTGAACCAGATGCAGGTTCTGCCGACGGCGGCCATCGATACCTTTGATGCCTTCTGCGGCCGCGTGGTCCGGGAATATTTCCAGGTCGTCGACGTGGACCCGGACTACCGGGTCGGTGACCGGACGGAACTTGAAATGCTGTATGAAACGGCGCTCGACGACGTGTTTGAAGCCGCCTACGCTGAGATCCCTGATGACGGCGAAACGGCCTTCAGCCGCCTCGTCGACCGGTACGCGTCGGCGCGAAGCGATCAGGGGCTCCGGGATCAGGTGACGGCGTTTCGGACGTTTTTAAACGTCCTGCCCGAACCGGAGGCGTGGTGCGAAGAAGCGGTGGCGGCCCTCAAAGACAGCGCCGAAGATTTTGCCCATTCGAAATGGCATGATTATTTTGCTAGAGAAAGCCGCCGTACTTTAGAGGATGCCGTCAGCGAGCTGAATCGGGCGAAAGATTGGATTTTAGACGATCCGGAACTTGAAAAAACCTGCGCCCAGCTGACCGCTGATGCTGCCATGGTTCAGGCGCTGATTTCAGCGCTGGATCAAGACTGGGAGGTCTTCACAGCGGCTCTGAAAGCCGCTCATTTTGACCGCTACAAGGGGAGCCGCAAAAACAAAGAAGACAGCGCGAAGGTCAAAAAATTAAGGGATCACGCGAAAAAGACAATCACCGACCTTCAGGATTTTTTTGACGCGCCGGCGGAAGAAGACCAGAAACGGACGGCGCATATGGCCGATGTCATGGCCGGCCTCATCACCCTGACAAAACAGGTCGAAGCCCGTTTCACGGCCCTGAAAAAAGAACGGGGCATTCTGGACTTCGCGGACATCGAGCGCTATGCCTACACCATTTTAAAAGATCCGGATATCGCGGACAGCCTGAGACAGCATTACGCGGCGGTGTTCGTGGACGAATACCAAGACACCAACGCCCTCCAGGAAAGCCTGATCTCGCAAATCCTGAGGCCAGACAATTATTTCATGGTCGGCGACGTCAAACAGAGCATCTACCGGTTCAGACAGGCGGACCCGTCGATTTTTATCCGCAAGTACCGGACTTTTGGAGAAGGCGGAAATGGTGCGGATCAGCTCATCACCCTCGGCAAAAATTTCCGGTCGAATCCGGGCATCATCGCCGGGGTGAACGACTTGTTTGAAAAAACCATGACCGAATCCTTTGGCCAGATCCCCTACGACGACAAGGCCCGCCTGGTTCAGGGAGCAGCTGACGTCGAAGAACCGGTGCCGTCGGTGGTGCGGGTGTTCGAAGCCAAAAGTGACACCCACCTGATTCGGGAAGGGGAGTGGATCGCAGAGCAGATCAACGCCCTGGTGGGCAAAAAGATCAAAATCGCGAAAAGCGGCGAAGAACACCTGATCCGCTATCACGACATCGTTATTCTCATGCGCAGCACCCGAAACCGCGGCGATCAAATTGCCCAGGTCCTTTCGGAACACGGGATTCCCGCCTATTTTGAAGGGGGCGCTTCTTATTTCGAAGTGCCGGAAATCGAATGGGTGCTGGATTTGATCCGCATCATCGACAATTACAGACAGGATGTGCCTTTGATGACCGTCATGCTGTCGCCGGTCAGCGACTTTTCGGTCAACGACTTGTCGGCGATTCGCGCAGCCGGCGGAAAGGGGACCTTTTACGCCTGCGTCGATCAGGCGGCGGCCCAGCCCACGGCCCTGGGAGACAAACTGCGCAGGTGGTTAGCCAAACTTAAACAGTGGCGTCAGCAGGCTTACGATATGCCGGTTTCGGATTTCTTGTGGCAGCTGTATTCAGAAACCGGGTTCTACATCTGGGCCGGGAGCCTGCCCGGCGGCAAACAGCGCCAGAAAAATCTCGACGCTCTGATTCAAAAGGCCGAATCTTATCAAACGACGACCCTTCACGGCATTTTCCGCTTTGTGGATTACGTGGAGCAAGTGCAGAAGCGCACTGAAGGGGATGATTCGCCGGGCATCCTCAGCGAAAATGACGACGTGGTCCAGATCATGACCATTCACAAAAGCAAGGGGCTGGAATTTCCCATCGTGTTTCTCGCGGATTCGGCGAAATTATTCAACATGACCGATACGTCAAAGCCCGTCATTCTGGATCAGGACCTCGGGATCAGTCCGGATTACATCGACGGCGAAAAACGGATTTCCCGGAAAACCCTGGTCCACCGTATCGCGGCCCAGAAAATGAAAATGGACAACCTCGAAGAAGAAATGCGCCTGCTCTATGTGGCCATGACCCGGGCCATGGCCAGGCTTTACATCACCGGCAGCGCCGCCAATCTGGAAAAAGCGGAGGCGAAATGGACCCAGACCTGTGACGTTTCCCATTTAAAAGCGTGCAGAAGTGCGCTGGACTGGATCATGCTGGCCCTGTACCAGCCGGGCAGCAAAGACAATGCCAGCAGTGCAGCTTACCGCATTGTGACCGAGGACGAAGATGCGGCGGCCGAAGCCGAAGAGCGTGTGCGGACGATTGAAGAAGCGGCTGTTTCCGAAGCCGATGAAAAAGAAATTTCAAGGCGGCTCGCCTGGCGCTATCCGCCGAAGAAAAAGCAGGTGCTGCCGGTGAAAATCGGGGTTACCGAAGCCGTGCGCCTGATGCAGAAAGGCGCGGAACAGAAAAAGCTGACCGAACGGCTGCCGATCCCGGATTTTTTGAGCGGCAGCGGGAAAAAGAGCCGCCGGTTTTCAGCCGCCGAACTGGGTACCGGGGTGCACACGGTGCTCAGTCATCTGACGCTTTCCAAAATGCAGGGCGTTTCTGAAAGCGCCGGTCTTCAGGTTTTGCAGGAAGAGGGGCAGGCCATGGTCCGCCGGGGACTCATCGAGGCTGACCTCTTTGCGGCCATCGAAAAAAGCGGTGACCTGGAACATGGGGCCCGATTTTTTGAAAGTACCCTGGGTCAGCGCATGGCGAAGGCAGAAAGGGTCGAGCGGGAATGGCCCTTTGATCTGGCCGTACCCTCCGGATATTTCGGACTGAGCGAAAATGCCGAGCGGATTCTACTCCAGGGGATGATCGACGCCTGCTTTCTGGAAACTCAGAACGGCAAGACCGGCTGGATTCTTCTGGATTACAAGACCGACGATTGGCGCCGCTCTGAAGCGGGAAAGGCCCGGGCCCTCGCCCAGTATCGAAAACAGATCGGCGTCTATCGGGAAGCGTTGGAGACCCTGACGCCCTATCCGGTTTTTGAGAGCTACCTGTGTTTTCTTACGATGGAAACAGCAGAAAAAATAGAAAAATAGAGGAAAAAAAAGACTGAAGTTTTGGCTTCAGTCTTTTTGCTTATTGAATGCCGGCGAGAACCTGTTCACGGCTCGGGTGGTCTTTTTCGTTTAAAATCGCCTTGAGCGCCGTCTGAACCGAACGGATCTTGCCCATGATGCCGATGGTGATGAAGGACTGGGGACAGTTGCCGACGATTTCGTAGGCCCCGACATCGCTGGCTTTCACCGCGATATCTGCGCTGTACAGCATGTCCGGGATGCTGCCCTGGAGCAGCAGCACGGCGCCGACGCTGTCGTCGTTCAATTCGTCCATCGCCTTGCGCTGATCAGGGCGCATTTTGCCGCGGATGATCCGAAGGGTGTTGTCATCTGGTTTTGAGATAAACTGGTATTTGATATTCATTTGATCTTCCTCTTGAAATTGATTTTGTGAACCATCATTTGTATTCATCTTATAATGAATGGCATCGGGATGCAAGTCATTATTTTACAGAATTAAGCAAAATTTAGCGCTGTCTGCTGAATGTAATAGAAAGTGACGAGGCTCAAAATCATTTCCGGCGCTGCGTGTTCCCGGAAAGCTTCCGCTTTTTCAAGGGCGATGGTTTCCGGACGGATGGCGAGCCATTTGACACAATCGAAAAAGCTGGGCTCTGAAAAGGCGTCTGAGGGAGACGGCGCCGAAAGCTGCGTTTTTAAAACCTGTTCGGACCAATCCAAAATTTCGAAAATGAGCTGATCCGGCCCGTAAATTTTGAGTTCAGGGATCTGGGCGCTCCAGGCCGTCATTTCAAGAAGCGCCAGAATTTTGTTGTCCGCGCGGCGCCATCTGGAACGGGCTAAAAGCGAGAGGATCTTCTCGAGCACGTCGAACTGCTTCAAAGCGGTGTAGGGCTTTGAAATGCCGAGGAGGGCCATGAGCAGCTGACAGGCGACCGGTTCCTTGGGCGGGATGCCGATGTCTTTGACCATGTGGTCAAAAAAACGGTGGCTGCCCCGGGGATCGATGTAGAGCTTTTCGCCGACGAGCTGGTGCAGCGCCTTCAAGGTGTCCAGATAGCCGAGCTTCGTGTGGTGGCGGTGGCTTTCGCGCTGAGCGTCCGGATCATCAGAAACCGAGAGATCCAGGTATTCTGAGTTCTCGATGGCGAGAAAAGACAGGGGCCGGCGCTGCTTTTTAAAGGCGCGGCGGACGTCGGTCTGGGTGTAGCCGATGGTGATCAGCTTTTTGGAAGGAGAGACCACAGCAGAACGGAGGGGCAGCTCTGACAAAAAGCCGGCTTCGAAATAGGTTGTGTCCTGATTTTCCTGTTTGCGGAAAATGGGAAAAACGGCCCCTAAAAGCAGCGTCTGAATCAGCGTGCCTTCGGGAATGTCCTGAAGGGTCCGGCTGACGGCGCTGAGGGTTTCGGGGTCAATGAGAATCAAATTGAGGCGCGTCTCCGAACGGCGGATGACATCCTCGTCGAGATAGCGGGGCAGCGCCTTGAGAAGCGGAGCGGCCTTCTCGGAAAAAGTGTCTAAAAACTGCCGGCGAAAAGTTTCAAAATCCAGATCGGACCAGTAATGAAGGTAAAGGCCGGCGATGCTGTCGTTGAGGGCCGTGATCTTTTCGAACAGGCCGTCAGCGAGGAAGGCGGAAATCTGATGGAAGTTTTTCTGGGCGATGAGGGCGGCGCTGATATTGCCGGCCGAAGAGCTGGTCACCCAGTCGATGTGAAGGCGCACTTCGTCCAAGGCCTTCCAGGCACCCAGTTGAAAATCCGCCTGGGCGCCGTTTCCATTGAGAAGCAGTCCGTATTCCATCATTTCGCCATTTCCTTATTTCTTATTGATGTGATTGATTTTTGGTGCAGAATTAATCGCCATTAATCTTCAGGGAGTTTATAGGGAGCATCGGGGTATTTTTCCCGCAGGGCGTCCACGAGCATGTACGCGACTTTGTTGATGTTCCCGGCGCCGGCGACGAGCACCAGATCGCCTTTTTCCAGATTGTCGGTCAAGAACTTCGTGATGTCTTCAAATTCTGAAATAACGACCGTCGGCACGTGGTGGCGCTGTTTGATGCGCTTGGCCAGGTCTTCCGGGAAGATGTCCCATTCGTTGGTTTCCCGGTTGGAATAAATTTCGCTGATGATGAGCTTGTCCACCTGGTTGAAGGAATCGACAAATTCGTCAAACAGGTAGTAAATGCGGGAGTAGGAATGGGGCTGATAGACCACCCACAGCCGGTTGTGGTCGTGATGCATGCACGCGTCGATGACGACCTTCAGTTCCGTTGGATGGTGGGCGTAGTCTTCGTAGACGTTGATGCCGTCCACCTGACCGCGGAATTCGAAGCGGCGTTTGGCCCCGCTGAAATGATCCAGGGTCTTTTCGATGATCGGCACGTCGATGTTTAAGAATTTGGCGCAGGCGATGCAGGCCAGGGCGTTTAAGACGTTGTGCCTGCCGGGAATGCGCAGGACGTAATGGCCGTCGAAGTCGCCTTTGTAGTAGGCGTCAAAAGCCGGATTGCCGTTGTGGTCGTAAGTGATGTTCTTGGCGACCCAGTCGTTCTGATCGGAGAAGCCGTAGGTCGTCACTTTGCATCTCAAGCCCTTGACGACGTCGCGCACGTTCTGAGAATCGCCGTAAGCGATCATCAGCCCTTCCGGCGGAAGAATGGCGCCGAATTTGTGGAAAGACGCCTTGATCTGTTCCATGCCGCCTTTGAAATAATCGAGGTGATCTTCTTCGATATTGGTGATGATGCCGATTTCATGGGTGGTTTTCAAGAAAGAGTCGACGTATTCGCAGGATTCGATGACGAAATAATCGCTGTCGCCGAGTTCCGCGTTGGAGCCGAAGACCGGGATGTTGCCGCCGATGCTGACCGACGGGTCAAAATCGGCAAAGTGAAGCAGGGTGGCGATCATGGAAGACGTCGTCGTTTTGCCGTGGGTGCCCGCGACGCCGATGGTCTTCGGGAAAATTTCCGAGAGCAGGCCCAGATAGTCGGCCCGTTCCACTTTCGGGATGTTGAGTTCGTCTGCTGCAACCATTTCGGGATTGTCCGGGTGAATCGCGGCAGTGTAGACGACCAGGTCGATGCCCGGGTGAATGTTTTCGCGTTTTTGTCCGATGTGAACCGTCGCGCCGCGGCTTGACAGCAGTTCCGTGTATTTGGAATTGACCTGATCCGAGCCTTCAACATGAAAGCCCTGTTCCAGGGAAATTTTAGCGAGGCCGCTCATGCTGCTGCCGCCGATGCCGATAAAGTACAGCGTACTGACATCGTGCCCGAAACGGTCAGACAGGTGTTTTTTCATATCGTGTTTCAAAGGGATTGAAACGGTATCTGCTTTGATATTCAAAACCTTTCTCCTTTGTGTCTTTTCAAAATATTTTGCTATATTATATCAGTAGAATAAGCGGAACGCAAATCCTTCCGGGAGCTTGATCTTTTCTTTTGGAATAAAGGTGAGAAAAAAATTAAAAATGGTTTAAAATAAATCGATTTTATGATAACATATACATATAAAAAGTGGCTACGACTTTCTTATAATCTGCGGAAGGGAGGCCCAAAAATGACAATCACAGATATTCGCGTGAGAAAAATATATGCCAGCGGGAAAATGCGGGGCATCGTATCGGTTACATTCGATGACGAATTTGTCGTGCATGACATTAAAGTAATTGAAGGACAGAATGGCTTTTTCATTGCGATGCCGAGTCGTAAAACGCCAGAAGGGGAATTTAAAGACATTTGCCATCCGATCAAATCGGAAATGCGGAAAATGATGCAGGATGCCGTTCTGGAAGCTTATGACAAAGCAGTGGAAGCACAGAAAGAAGAGGAAGAAGCAAGAGAAAGAGAAGATGCGTCACACGAATTAGAAGTGGATTATGAAGATGAATAATAGGAGAAGGCGTGCGCCTTCTCCTATTTATTTTTATAAAATTGAGAGATTATCACAAAAAATCGAATTTATCCGGTAGACAATCTTTTCATAAAACGGTATGATAAAAAATAATTTGGGTTTGCTTGGAATCCAGAGGAAAAAAACAGGAAAGCATGGAAAAGATGAAGCAAACAAGAGCAATTATTCTGGCAGCTGGGAAGGGAACGCGAATGCGCTCCCAAATGGCGAAGGTGCTGCACCCTTTGTGCGGGAAAACTTTGGTGGATCACGTCATCGGCGCGAACCAGGCGGCAGGCATTGCCGATATCGCGGTGGTGGTGGGCTATCAGGCCGAAGCGGTTCGGGCGCATCTGCCTGAAGGCATTCAGGTCTTTGAGCAGAAAGAACAGCTCGGAACCGGCCACGCCGTTATGCAGGCGCTGCCTTTTATCGAAAATTTTGACGGCAACGTGCTCATTCTCGTGGGCGATGCGCCGCTGATTCGGGGCGAAACCCTGAAAGGTCTGGTCGAAGCCCATGAACAGGGAGGCTACGCTGCGACGGTGCTCACGGCGAATTTTGACGATCCGACCGGCTACGGCAGAATTGTCAAAGACGGGGATACCCTTGTGAAAATCGTCGAAGAAAAAGATGCGAGCACAGCCGAAAAAAGCATTCATGAAATCAATTCGGGCATGTATTGTTTCGATGCCAAAGCTTTGTGTCTGGCGCTGTCGAAGATGACCAACGAAAATGCCCAGCACGAGTATTACCTCACCGACAGCATCGAGATTTTAAGAAATGCGGGCAGCCGGGTCGGCTCTTTTCCGACGCCGGACTGCCGGGATATCGTCGCGGTGAATTCGAAAGCGCAGTTGGCAGAAGCCGGTGCCATCATGCGGGAACGCATCAACCGGAAATGGATGGATGCAGGCGCCCTGATCGTGGACCCGAAGCACACTTACCTAAGCTGCGGCACCACTGTAGGGCAGGATGCCATGATTTATCCGGGCGTTATTACAGAAGGAACAGTCCATATTGGAAAAGGCGCCGTGGTGTACCCTTCGGTGATCATTGACCGGGACATTGAAGACGGGGAACACGTCGCCGGCTGTCAAGTGATAAAATAAGTGTTATATTTATATAATAGAAGAAATTCTACTGGAGGAATCAAACAAAATGGATGGAAATTTTAGCGGAACAAAGATTATAACGGGGAACGCGAACAAGAAGCTGGCCAGCGACATCGCCGCTTATTTGGAACTGCCCCTGTGCAATGCCGAAGTCATGCATTTCAGCGATGGTGAAATCGGGCTCAACATTCACGAATCTGTCAGAGGCTCTGACGTTTTCGTCATTCAGCCGACGAGTGCGCCGTGCAACGACAATTTGATGGAACTGCTCATTTTAATCGACGCATTAAAACGCGCATCAGCCGGCAGAATCACCGCCGTCATGCCCTACTTTGGATATGCAAGACAGGACCGCAAAGCCAAATCCCACGATCCGATCACGGCGAAGCTGGTGGCCAATCTGATCACCAAAGCCGGCGCAGACCGCATCCTGACGATGGACCTGCACTCCAACCAGATTCAGGGCTTTTTCGATATTCCCTTGGATCACCTCGCGGGGGGCAACCTCATCGCCCGTTATTTTGCCGCTGAAAATCTCGACAACATGACAGTGGTGGCCCCAGATGCCGGCTCCGTGAAGCGGACCCGCAAACTGGCCAGAGCCCTCGGCGTGCCCTTCGCCATCATCGACAAGGAAAGACCGAAGCCGAATGAAGCGGAAATCATGGGGGTCATCGGCGAAGTCGAAGGTAAGAACTGCATCATGATCGACGACATGATCGATACGGCCGGCACCATCACCGCCGGCGCCAACGCCGTCATGGAACTGGGCGCCGCTTCCGTCAGAGCAGGCTGCACCCACGGCGTTTTCTCCGGCCCGGCCATGGACCGCATTGAAAAATCAGCCCTGGAAGAAATCGTCACTTTGGATACGATCGAAATTCCGGACAGCAAGAAAATCGACAAGTTAAAGATTTTGTCCACCGCCGATGTCTTCGGACGCGCCATCGACTACATCCATCTGGGCCGTCCATTGAGCCGCCTGTTCACTGGGAGCTACAGCTGATATGTACGTCATCGCAGGTCTTGGCAATCCGGGCCCGCGTTATGCCAATACCCGGCATAACGTGGGCTTTATGACCATTGATACCTTGGCACAGAAAAAGCAGATTCAGGTCGCAAAATCAGAACATCAGGGCCTGACCGGCACGTTCAGAGCCGGCGGCGAACGGGTGATGCTGGTGAAGCCTCAGACGTATATGAACGAAAGCGGCAAATGCGTCGGAGAACTGGTCCGCTTTTACAAAGTGGATTTAGATCACCTGATCGTCATTTACGACGACATTGATTTGGACCCCGGCCATCTGCGCATTCGCAAAAAAGGCGGCCCGGGCACTCATAACGGCATGAAATCGGTGGTTTCCGCCCTTGGCAGCGGCGATTTCCCGCGCATCCGCATCGGCGTCGGCGCCCAGCCGCCCGAGTGGGATCTGGCCGATTACGTCCTTCAAAATTTGTCGGGCGAGGTTCAGGAGACCATCATGAAAGCCGTCGATCAGGCTGCGGAAGCGGCGGAAATGGTGGTGACATCAGGTATCGACCTGACCATGAACCGCATGAACAGACATTAACAGAGTGGTTTTTATATGGATCACGAAATTATTCAAATTTTTGAAAAACAAATCAGTCCGTCAGGGCTTAAAGCATTAAAGACTGGACAATCCATTAACCTTTCAAACGTCAAAGATGGTTTGAAAGGTTTTTTGTCGTTGCTCATTTCTGAGCGCCTCAAAATGCGGGTCCTGTTGATTGAACCGACGGACAGTGAAGCAGAGAGAAGAAGTTTAAAAATCGCCACCTGGGATTCCGGGCACGTGCTCTATTTCCCAGCCAAACCGGTGCACGATTATTTTACAGACGCCCACAGCAGCGAAGTTACGGCCCAGCGCATGGCCGCCATCGACCGACTGCTGCGGGGCAGAAGCCGGGATGTTGTCGTCACCTCGATCGAAGCGCTGATGGAAAAGATGCCGGCCGTTTCGGCTTTCAGGCAAAATACACTGACCTTGAAAAAGGGTCAGCAGCTGGACCCGCTGGCCTTGGCGAAAAAGCTTTCGAAGATGGGATACGAAGACGCGGACCCGGTAGAGGCGCGGGGACAGTTCTCCAGAAGAGGCGAGATCGTAGACTGTTTCCCGATGAACGCTAAACAGGCGGTGCGCATTGACTTTTTCGATGAGGAAATCGAAAGTCTGTCGTTTTTTGACGAAGATTCCCAGCGCAGCGGCAGCGGGACAGACCGCATTGTCATCCTTCCTGCCAGCGAAGGGCTGCTTTCCCAGGAAGAACAGCAGGCAGTTCTCGATCAAATCCTCAAAAAGTACGGTCAGGATCAGGGTTATGAAGAGCGCCTCGAACTTCTGTCAGCAGCACCCTCGGATTATCCGGAAGTGCTCGGAGCTTTTGATGAAGATCATGAAGCCGGACATCTTTCCGATTATCTTGGGAAAAACTGGGCTGTTTTCTGGGATGACAAAACCCGGTGCGAAGAACACGCCGGGGTCTTTCTGGAAAAAAACTTTCAGGATTTTGAAAATCTGATCGACGAAAAACTCATGTTCCCCGAAGAACAGGACAAGTTCTACGATTTTAAAGCCTGCGCTGCTTTTCTCGAAGGCCGGCCCTCGGTCAACGCCACCTTGTTTTCAAAGGGGCCCTCGGCGGAAGAGATCGACTGCCGCTCCAAAAGCGTCGAAAGTTTTGCCGGCCGCCTGCCCGTGTTTGCGGATTACGCCAAAAGTCACATCGAGGCCGGGGACCGGGTCGTCATCTGCTGTCCGGACAAAAAGGGAAAATCTCAGATCAAAGAAGTTTTGAAGCAATACGGGATCACGGCGTTCAGCGACGGGCAGACGCCGGGGATTGATCTGGTCCGGGGCGACATTTCCGAAGGGTTTGAGCTGCCAGGTGCCCATCTGGTTTTTTTGCGGCAGAGTGAAATTTTCAAAACCGAGAAGAAAAGACGGCGCCGCCGGAAAATGGCCAATGCCCGCAAGATCGATTCCTTCACGAGTCTGTCCATCGGCGACTACGTCGTTCACGATGTCCACGGGATTGGAATTTATCAGGGCATCCAGAAGATGACCTTTGGGGACGTGACCAAAGACATGATGGTCATCGCCTACCACGGCGACGACAAATTGTACCTGCCTGTGGAACAGATGAATGCGATTCAGGCTTACATCGGGACCGGGGGCGACCGCACGCCGAAGGTGAACACTCTGGGGCGTCCCGACTGGAGCCGGACGAAATCCAAAGCTAAAAAAGCCGTGGAAGAAATGGCCGACGATTTGATCGCCTTATATGCCAAAAGGCGCAGCACCCCGGGCTTTGCCTTCAGTGCGGACACCCCGTGGCAGAAAGAATTTGAAGACCGCTTCCCTTACGAAGAAACCGACGACCAGCTTCAATGCATTGAAGAAATCAAAGAAGATATGGAAAAGCCCGTGCCGATGGACCGTCTCCTCTGCGGAGATGTGGGCTACGGCAAAACGGAAGTGGCCCTGCGGGCCGCTTTCAAGGCGATCATGGACAACAAGCAAGTGGCCTTTCTGGCACCGACGACCATTCTCGCCCAGCAGCATTATCAGACAATGAAGGAACGGTTTAAGGGCTTTCCCATCGAAGTTGAGGTCTTAAGCCGTTTCAGGACAGCTAAACAGCAGAAACAGATCGTCAAGGATTTGAAAACCGGGCGCATCGACATGATCGTGGGCACGCACCGTCTGCTGTCAAAGGATGTGGCCTTTAAGGATCTGGGGCTGCTCATCGTCGACGAAGAACAGCGCTTCGGCGTCAAGTCCAAGGAAAAGTTAAAAAATTTCAAGGCCAATGTGGACACCCTGACCCTGTCGGCGACGCCGATTCCGAGAACCCTTCACATGTCGATGACGGGCATCCGGGACATGAGCATCCTGTCAGAGCCGCCGGCGGGCAGGCGCCCGGTGCGGACTTACGTGCTCCGGAAGAATCCCGTCGTGCTCGAAGATGCCATCGAACAGGAAATGAGCCGGGGCGGCCAGGTGTTTTTTATCCACAACCGCATCAAGGATATCCGGGAAGTGGCCGGACGGCTGTCCCAGATGGTGCCGGACGCACGGATCGCCGTGGCTCACGGCCGCATGAGCGCAGAGACCATCGAGTCGATCATGTGCCGGTTTTTGAACCGGGAATTCGACGTGCTCGTGACCACCGCGATTGTGGAATCAGGGCTGGACATCAAAAACGCCAACACGATGATCGTGGACGACGGCGACAAAATGGGCCTGTCCCAGCTTTATCAACTCAGGGGGCGGGTCGGCCGTTCCAACCGCCAGTCCTACTGCTATATTCTCTACGACCGCCAGGTGCTGTCTGAAGTGGCTCAGAAGCGCCTGAAGGCCATCAAGGATTTCACCGCCTTTGGCTCCGGCTTCAAGATCGCCATGCGGGATATGGAAATCAGAGGCGCCGGCAACATTCTCGGCGCGGCACAGTCGGGGCACATGTTCAATATCGGCTACGAAATGTACTGCCGGATTCTCGAAGAAACCATGGCGGAACATTTGGGAGGGCCGGTTGAAAAAAGCCAGGCGGAACCGGTGAAGATCGCCATGAACATCGATGCTTATATTCCGGAAAAATACATTTCAAACGAAATGGTGAAATACGACATGTACAAAAAGATCTCGACGATTGCGGACGAAGAAGACGTCCAGATGGTCGAAGAAGAACTGACGGATCGCTTCGGCACGCCGCCGGGGGTGGTACAGAACCTGCTCACCCTGTCGCTCATGAGCAGTCTGGCCGGCCGTCATCAGATCACCGAGATTCGGGAAAGCGGCGACAAAATCTATATTTTGTTTGACGAAAAGGCAGAACTGTCTCTGCCGGGAGGCGGCGTGATTCAGAAAATGCTGGATCAGTTCGACATCAAATTCAAAGGCGACCCCCGGAAGGACAATGTCTGGTCCATCGGCGTCAAAGGGCAGCAGGCGAAAAAACGCTGCGAAACTGTGATCAAATTTCTTAAAATGTGGAATGAAGCGGAGAAAGTGTGATATCATTACACCGTAAAATCGGATTTAACAAAGGAGAGTGTTTTGAAAAGACGAGATAAGAGGATCAGGGGCTTAAGAGCCCTTGCACTGGTGATCTGCGTTTGCGCCATTGGGATCTGGACGTCAGGATGTGCGTTGGTTAATGTCAATGCCGTTCGGGACAGAGCTCAGGTCATCGCAGTGATCAACGGCAGAAACGTGAAGAAAGAGCTTTTTAACAACATGATGGCCGATACGGCGCTGGCCTACGCGTCAGGGGGTCAGTCCATGCCGACGGGGTCGAATCTTAAAACCCTGAAGCAGGAAACCTATGATGAACTCATTAAAAATCAGGTTTTCGCCGAACAAGCCAAAAAATTGAAGCTCAAGGTCGACGAAGACGCGGCAAGAAAATCCGGCCGCAAAGTCTACAAATCCTTAAAGAAGCAGGCGGCTAAAAAATACCAGACGACTTTAAAAACCTACTACACGAACGACAAATCTTTTTCCGCCTTTATGGAAGACAATGCGGTCACAACGGCCTACGCGCAGAAGGCGCTGAACCGCTACGACAAAAAGCTGGCCAAAAATCCGGACCGTTTCTTAAACAAGTCTGTCGGTTCCGTCGAAGGCGTCAAGGTGACCTACGGCCAATATTATTATCAGATGCTCAACCAGATCATGTCGACGTATGCGTCGACGGGCCAGGCACCGTCGAGCGACAGTGCCACTCAGAAACAGTTGGGCCGGAAGGCGCTTAAAGCCGTCAACACCGAACGCAAATGGATCGCCTATTGCAAAAAGCACAACATCAAAATTGCAAAATCGGCGGTCGATAAACAGTACAAGAGCCTGAAAGCGTACACCAAGCAGTTCTTCCAGTCCGACAGCACCCTGGAAAGCTTTCTCAGTGAAAATTACGAAGGCTTTACGATCAAGGCCTACCGGAAAGAACAGCGCCAGAGCGCCAAAGCGGCCGCGGCCAAGAAGGCCGTCAAAAATCAGATCTACGGCAGCGTGAAAGTTTATGATTCGGCGATGCAGGGGTATTACAACAAGCACATCAATACCTACAGCCCGGCGACGGTTTCCGCCTGCCATATTCTGACGACGAACAAAAAACTCGCTGAAAAAATCTACGCCCAGGCGAAAAATGTCAAGAGCAAAGGCGCTTTTGAAAAGATCATGGATCAGTACAAAGATAATGACAAAGTCAGCGAAGCCAAGGATCTCGGCGCTTTCAAGAGCAGCGACATGGTTTCCAATTTCTCGAAGGCCGCCTTCAGCGCCAACAAGAATTCTGTGGTCGGCCCGGTAAAAACCACTTACGGCTATCACATTATTTTCGTCTACGACAAACAGAAGGCCGGCAAGGACAGCTGGACGGCGCACAAGGCGGCGCTGAAAAAGGCAATTCAGAAAGAAAAAGGCCAGCCGAAATACAAGAAGCTGACCACCAAGATGAACAAGGCCAACCGCATCCGGTTGAACAGCCCGATTCAGTCCGCTTCGGATCTCTATGGGGAAAAACTCAAAAAGACCTTTAAGGTCAAAACTTACGAAAAACGCATTTAGGATTTTATAAAGAACGAAATAATAGAGGAACAGTGTGAGTAAAAAAGCAAGCAGTTATTTAAAGGGCGCAACGATTTTAACGGCGGCCGGGTTTCTGTCCCGGCTGCTGGGCCTGTTTTTCAAGGTCCCGCTGTACCGGCTCGTTGGCAGTTTCGGCAATGGAATCTACGGCAATGTCACGAATATTTACAACATGCTATTAATGGTTTCAACGGTGGGCATCCCGGTCGCCATTTCGAAGATGGTGTCGGAAAGTTCAGCTGTGGGGGATTACCGCGGCGCCCGGGATGTTTTTAAAGTGTCGACGGCGGCGTTACTCATTCTCGGAACGGTGTCCAGTTTGATTTTGGGCTTTGGCGCCCACGCCATTATCCGCCTGGCTCACTGGCCGAAGGAAAGTTACGCCGCGATCCTCGCGATCGCACCGGCGCCGTTTATCATTTCGGTATGTTCTGCTTTTAGAGGATTTTTCCAGGGCTTTCAGATCATGACGCCGACAGCGGTTTCCCAGATCATGGAACAGATCGTCCGCGTGGCCCTTGGCATTTTTCTGTGCTGGTACTTTATTGCCGGTCCTGTCCGCAATATCGGGAAGAGCGTGGGCGGCGCTGTGTTCGGCGCAACTGCCGGCGGGATTATCGCAGCCCTCTTTCTGGCTTATGTGTTCTGGGTTTTCATGCGCACGTACCGGAAAAAACTGAACACCACGACTCGCAAGCGCCGCAGACGGTGGCAGAGTATCTTAAAGCGTCTGGTCATCATCGCCATTCCAGTCACCCTGACTTCTGTGATCGTGGCGCTGTTTGCGACGATCAACTCGTTTATCTATGTGGGCCGTCTCAGCGTGGCGGGCATTTCAGCCCACACGGCGACGGAAATGTTCGGTGACTTCACCAATGTAGACACCCTGGTCAACGTGCCCCTGGTCATTTCGTCGAATCTCGGCGTCGCGATGGTTCCGGCCATTTCCGAATCCTTTGCCCTGAAGGAAAGAAAAGTCATGCAGCACAAGATCGATCTGGCGATCCGGATTATCATTTTAGCGGGCCTGCCTTTCTGCGTCGGCATGTCCGTATTGTCCCAGGCGATTTTCAGACTGCTGTTCCCGGGGTCGAAATATGGCCCGGGCATGCTGCAGGTTTTCGCCTACGCGACCATGTTCATGATGCTCTCGAACACCTTCCAGAGCATTCTCCAGTCCATCGACCGATTCCGCGTGCCTCTGATCACCCTGAGCCTCGGCATCATCGTCTTTACGGTCACCGGATGGATCACCATGGCCATCCCGGCGATCAATATTTACGGGATGGGGATCGACTATATGCTGACTTTCATTTACCTGACTGTTGCGAACTACGCCTGCGTCAAGAAGTTCACCGGGGTGCGCATTCACTGGCGCCAGTCTGTCTTTAAGCCCATTATATCCGCCGCAGTGATGGGGATCGCGACAGGTGCGGTGTATTTTGGCCTGTACCCCCATATCGGCAATATTCTGTCCATGCTGCTGGCTTTTATCGTCGCCGTTCTGGTGTACAGCTTTATGGTCATTTTCACCGGCGTTTTGACTGACGAAGAAATGAACGTGATGCCGGGCAAGCGCAAATTGATGTCGGCTTACCGCCAAATTGCCAATTTGAGAGAAAGGGTGTTTAACCGGTGAGCAATCCAAAAGCCTGTTTAAAGATGGACCCCCGCAGCTTTCAGACGCTGCTTTCGGTGATGGCGGCGCTGCGTGCGCCGGAGGGATGCCCGTGGGACAAAAAGCAGACCCACACATCCCTCAAACGCTATCTCCTCGAAGAAACCTACGAAGTGATCGACGCCATCGATCAGGATGACCGGGAAAATCTCGTCGAAGAGTTAGGGGATCTCCTGTTTCAGATTGTCTTTCACGCCCAGATTGGGGAAGAAGACGGGGCCTTTTCCATGGGCGATATTGTGGAAGGCATCACCACGAAAATGATTGCCCGCCATCCCCATGTTTTCGGGGATGTTCCGCCGGAAGAGGTGGACTGGGAAGCCTTAAAGCAAAAAGAAAAGCACACCCGCACCCTGTCCGACGAGCTTAACCGCATTCCCGAGGCCTTTCCGGCACTGATGCGGACGGAAAAGATTTTAAAAAAATCGGCGAAAAGCGGCCGCTGGACGCGAACACCATCAGAAGATCTCAAAAAAATGAAGGAAGCCTGCGGGGTTTTTGAAACCTCTGAAGAAAATGGCAGCGGCAGTCAAAAAGAAAAAGCCGTCTGCGAGATGCTGGTGGCAGCTGTCGATTTGGCTCGGTCAAACGGGTTTCAGCCCGAGCTTTTGCTCAAAACCTGGGGAGATCATTGGATTGAAGACACAAAAGGGCCTGAAAATCGGGAAAAGCATTAAAATTTCTTTAATTCCTAAGAGAAATCCCTTGTCATTTATGGGGGAACGCGCGTATAATAGTAAAGAAATATTTGAAATAGAAATCCATGGAGGGACTCAATGAATAAAACACAGTTAGTTGCATCAATTTCAGAAAAATCAGGTTTAACCAAAAAAGAATCTGAAAAAGCTTTGGCAGCTTTCACCGAAAGCATTGTAGAAGCACTGCAGCAGGGTGACAAAGTTTCTTTGGTTGGTTTCGGCACCTTTGATGTCCGCCACCGCGCAGCAAGAAAGGGCCTCAATCCGAGAACAAAGGAACCTATCGAAATTAAGGCCTCGAATGCACCGGCCTTCAAGGCAGGAAAAGCATTTAAAGATGCATTGAACTAGTGAATATCAAAAGCCGGAATCTTCCGGCTTTTATTTTTTAGGAGGGAAAATGAGAATTGATAAGTTTTTAAAAAATTCACGGCTGATCAAGCGCCGGACCGTAAGCAAGGCCGCGTGCGACAGCGGGCGCATCAGCGTCAACGGTCAGGTGGCCAAAGCGGGCACCCAGATCAAAGCGGGAGATATCATCGCCATGACCATGGGCGGCACGGTGCAGAAAGTCAAGGTGCTTCAGACGCCGGAACATGTCCGCAAAGACGAAGCCGAAAACTTGTATGCCGTCATCGAAGGCTAACATGGCTAGGAAGCATCGAAAAAAGAGAAAAAGGCGCATTTCTCCGGCAGACTGGATCGCGAAAAACGGCATCCGCCTGATTGTGATCGTCGCGCTGGTTGCCGTCATCGCCGCGCTGTGCGGCACGAAAATCGCGAAGATCGTTCAGCTGGAAACACAGAAAAGAACGCTGGAAGAACAGCTGGTGTCGGAGCACAAGCGGTCTGAACGCCTTGACAACGAATTAAAATCCATTAAGTCCCGGCATTATATCGAATACATTGCCCATAAAAATTTGGGGCTGGTCTACCCCAATGAGCAGATTGTCATCGAGGTCAAGAGCCAGAAAGAAGCGAAGCAGAAAAAGCAGGCGGCCAAAAAACAGGCCAAGACCCTTGAAAAAGAAAAGGCAGCGTCTCAGAGCGAAAGCGTACAGGGAGGGGATCAATGAGCACAGCACAAAACAACAGCGAAAAACGCCTCGGCGTCATCGACATTGGGAGCAATTCCATCCGTATGATGCTTTTTGAATGGGGCGCGGATGGTTTTCAGAACGTCGAAAAATTTTTGCGGACGACCCGGCTGGGGAAGGGCGTCGACGCGTCAGGCCGGCTGTCGGAAGCGTCCATTTCACGCAGCTTCGAAGCCCTCGCCGAACTGACGGCGATCGCAAAAAAAGAAGGCGCGGCCGAAGTGTACGCCTTTGCCACCAGTGCGATGCGGGATGCCAAAAACGCAGACGCCCTGACCGGCTCGGCGAAAGAAAAACTGGGCCTTGATATTGATATTGTCGACGGCGACACCGAAGCGAAGTACGGCTTCTGCGGCGTATCGACCTGCTTTTCGGGGCCGGTTGTGATCGCGGATATCGGCGGCGGCAGCACAGAAATCATCTGCGGCAGCCAAAGCCAGGGTATTGTATGGGACAAGAGCCTCAACGTCGGCGCCGTTCGGGAAACAGACAAGTACGTGAATAGCGATCCGCCGTCTCCTGATGCTGTTGCCCAAATCGAAGGGGAAGTGAGGGAGCAAGTTCAGGCGCTTCTGACCGCGCACGGAAAACCTTCCGGTGCGGTGCTCGCCGGCATTGGCGGCACCATCACGACGCTGTCGTCCATCGCCCAGCACCTCGAAGTTTACGAGCCGGAAAAGATCCACATGAGCCGCCTGACTTATAAAACGGTCTGCGGCATCCAGGAAGACCTGTGCCGAAAGACCAACGCCGGACGCCGGCAGATTGTCGGCATGGACCCCAAGCGCGCGGACATCATCGTGGCAGGCACCACCATCTTAAAAGCCGTGATGGCAGCGCTGAACCAGCCGCCGGTTACAGTCTGCGGCCACGACAACCTCGAAGGTTCTGCAGTCTGTCATTATGGATTTTCGAAGTAAATGTTAAAAATAAATTAAAAAAAGAGTTGACAAGGGCAGGAGGCTAGACTATAATATCTCTTGTCCTTGAAAAACAGGTGCAGATGTGAACGCCGGAGTGGCGGAACTGGCAGACGCACAGGACTTAAAATCCTGCGATCCTAACCGATCGTACCGGTTCGATTCCGGTCTCCGGCACCACTTTTTTTCATCGATTATTATCGTCGCGGGGTGGAGCAGTTTGGTAGCTCGTCGGGCTCATAACCCGGAGGTCATAGGTTCAAATCCTATCCCCGCAACCATTTTTTTTATGGCGGCGTAGCTCAGTTGGCTAGAGCATACGGTTCATACCCGTAGTGTCAGCGGTTCGACCCCGTTCGCCGCTACCATTTAAAAATGGCCCCTTGGTCAAGCGGTTAAGACATCGCCCTTTCACGGCGACTACGGGAGTTCGAATCTCCCAGGGGTCACCATTTGGTTTATATCCTGAAGTGCTTCACTTCAGGTTTTTTTATTATATGAATTTTTTTAAGAGATGAGCATGAAACCCGAAAATCCATTTGAATCAAAAGTGAGCGCCTACATCGAAGTCCATGAATTGTTTCGCGCCGCAGACCGCCTCGTCGTCGGCGTGTCCGGCGGAGCGGATTCCATGGGGCTGCTTTATTATTTAAAGACGCATCATGCCGGGCCCCTCTTGGCGGTGCACGTCCACCACGGCATTCGCGGGGAAGCGGCCGATGCAGATGCCCGCCTTGTGAAAACCTACTGCGAACGGGAAGAAATCCTATGTGTGGTTGAACACGTCGATGTGCCGGCTCTGGCCCGAAAAGAAAAACTGAGCCTGGAACTGGCCGGACGCCAGGCCCGTCAGCGCATTTTCCGCCGGCTGATGCAGCAGCAGGACGGCAGCCATCTGGTTTTAGCCCATCACATGAATGATCAGGCTGAAACCCTGCTCATGCGGCTGATCCGCGGCACCGGCATTTCCGGCGCGGCGGGCATCCGGCCGAAAAACGGCAGGACTGTTCGGCCTTTTTTATGTGTCAAGAAAGGTGAAATCGAAGCCTACTGCAGGGAAAACCGCGTGCCATACCACGTCGACCAGACAAATGATGACCCCCGTTTTACCCGGAACGCCATTCGCCAAGGCATATTGCCTCAGATGGAAAAAATCAATGGGAGAGCGGTCGATCACCTGGCAGGTTTTGCGGATATTGCCGAGGCCTATCAGAGAGAAATCGACTACTGGCGGGATGAACTGCTGCCGCGCTGGACAGAAACCGGCGCAGACGGTCGAATTGCCCTGAAATTAGACGAATGGTCCCGTGTTTCGCTTTTGATGCAGGAAGCAATCGTTCGAAAATGCCTGATCCAGGCCGGCCATTCCATGGTCGATGTGGAAAAGCGCCACGTGGCGGTGATTTTAGATCGGCTTAATGATCAAGATACGACCTGGGATCTCGACATGCCCCATCAGGTGGAAGTGTCCCGGCGGTACGGCGTGCTGTACTTTAAAAAAATCACCGGGGGTCGCCAATCAAATGCTTATACCGCATTTCCCGGGGAATATCGGATTAAACCTCGTGTCAGTCAGGAAGAAGTGATCGGCGCGTACCGGATCAAAACCCAGTGGGCCTCTGCGTTTCAAAAAAAGTGCAATAAAACTTATTTAATGAATGAAATTTTGATTAATTATGGTAGAATAAAAAAAGATTTATTGTTAAGAGGAAGAAAACCGGGAGATCTCATGATAATCCCCGGTGTGGGCACCCGTAAGGTCAAAAAATTTTTGATTGATCAAAAAGTCGACCGGGATCTTCGGGCCGCTTTGCCCTTTTTGGCAGACGGCGCCCGCGTCTTGTGGATTCCGGGAATTTGGAAAGACCGGACCGTCATGGAACCGGGAAGTCCGGAAGATCTCTGGGTTTGGATAAGATTGGAGAAGATTGATGAATAACGAAATTAAAAAAGTTCTGATTTCAGAAGATCAAATCAAAGAAAGAAATAGAGAATTGGGACAGCAGATTACGGCCGATTATCAGGGCAAAGATCTTCTGGCGGTTTGTATTTTAAGGGGCAGCTACATTTTCTTTTCGGATCTGACCCGGGAAATCGAACTGCCCTTGGAAGTGGCCTTTATGCATGCGGCCAGCTATTTTGCAGGCACAGAAAGCTCCGGCAAGGTGAACCTGCCGGATCAGAGCATGCTTTCTGTAGCGGGCAAAGACGTGCTCCTCGTCGAAGACATTATCGACTCGGGCAGAACCCTGGCGGCGCTCAAGGAAACGCTGCTTAAAAAGGGCGTCAACAGCCTTAAAATCGCGACCCTGCTGGACAAACCGGAACGCCGGGTCGTCGATGTGGACGTCGATTATTCCGGCTTTACCGTCCCCGACGAATTTGTGGTCGGCTACGGTCTGGATTACAATCAGCGCTACCGGAATTTAAAATACATTGGTGTATTAAAAGAAGAAATTTATCAATAAATTTCGTCAAGGAAAGGAGAAAGTGATTGAAAAAGTATATGCGCATGATCGGCTTTTATCTGCTGGTCCTAGTGGTCATCATTTTAGCCGTGACTTTCTTGAACCCCATGCGTACGGAAGTCAAACACATGACGTATTCCGATCTGGTCACCGGCCTGAATCAGAACAAAGTCGCAACCGTTAAAATCAACGGCTCCAAAGCGACGGGTAAGTTAACCAACGGGAAACGCTATGAAACCATCGTACCGGAATATACCATCGATCAGGTGGTCAGCAACGCGGTGATCAAAAACCCGAAGCTTAAAGTTGAAATTGCTCAGAATCAGAGCTGGCTGGTTTCACTCATTCCGTCTGTGATTCTGGTGGTCATGATGATTCTGTTCTTCATCATGCTGACCCAGCAGTCCGGAGGCGGCGGAAAAGTGATGAGCTTTGGCAAGAGCCGCGCGAGAATGCAGTCCCCGAATGACAAAAAAGTCACCTTTGACGACGTGGCCGGGGCCGATGAAGAAAAAGAAGAGCTGGAAGAAATCGTCGACTTCCTCAAATCCCCGAGAAAATACACCGAAATGGGCGCCCGGGTGCCCAAAGGGGTGCTCCTTGTGGGCCCTCCAGGAACCGGAAAAACCTTATTGGCCAGAGCCGTTGCAGGCGAAGCTGGAGTGCCGTTTTTCATCATTTCGGGTTCTGACTTTGTGGAAATGTTCGTTGGGGTCGGCGCGTCCCGCGTCCGCGATTTATTTGAAACGGCCAAGAAAAATGCACCGTGCATCATCTTCATCGATGAAATCGATGCGGTCGGGCGCCACCGCGGTGCAGGCTTAGGCGGCGGACACGACGAACGGGAACAGACCCTGAACCAGCTTTTGGTCGAAATGGACGGCTTCAGCGCCAACGAAGGCATCATCGTCGTCGCAGCGACCAACCGTCCGGATATTTTGGACCCGGCGCTGCTCCGTCCAGGCCGGTTTGACCGTCAGATCACCGTCGGACGGCCGGATGTCAAAGGCCGTGAAGAAATCTTGAAGATTTACCGGCGCAACAAGCCCTTGGATGCAGCTGTCGATTTGAAGGTGCTCGCGAAGGCGACACCGGGCTTCACCGGGGCAGACCTGGAAAACCTGATGAATGAAGCGGCGCTCCTCGCAGCCCGCAAAAAGATGAACGTCATCACCATGACGGAACTTGAAGAAGCGATCAAGCGTGTCATTGCCGGGCCGGAAAAGAAGAGCCGCGTCATCGACAAAGGCGATCAGAAGATCACCGCCTACCACGAAGCGGGCCACGCCATCGTGATGCGCTATCTCCACAACGGAGAGGACGTTCACGAAATTTCGATTATTCCGAGAGGGATGGCCGCAGGGTACACCATTTCCCTGCCGACCGATGACAGCCAGCACATGTCCAAAGGTAAGCTCATGGACAAGATTGCCGGGCTTTTAGGCGGCCGGGCCGCTGAAAAGGTGGCGCTGGACGATATCTGCACCGGGGCCTCCAACGACATTGAACGGGCCACGGATATCGCGCGCAAGATGGTCACTGAATGGGGGATGAGCGAACACCTCGGCCCCATGACCTTCGGCAACGACAACGGCGGCGAAGTTTTCCTCGGACGGGATCTGGGCAGAACGCGGAACTACAGCGAAGAAGTCGCGTCCGTGATCGACCGGGAAATCCGGAACATCGTCGAAAAAGCCTACGAAAAGGCCTGCGTGATTTTAACGAAGAAGTACGATACTTTAGTGGAAGTGGCCGAAACCCTGCTCAAGGTGAATACCCTGACCGGCGACGAATTTGCAGAAATTTACGCCCGAAACGGGGAAACGCCGAAAGCGGCGCCTGCCACAGAAGAAGCAAAAGGAACAGAAGAAGGGATTCGCCTCGAAGAAGATATCGATCAGCCTCAGCCGGTTCAGACCGATTCCGCGGTGGTCCGCACTGAAGAATCGGATGTTCAAAGTTTAGGCAGTCAGGATTAAGGAAAAGGGAGGAAAAAAGTGTTGGAAGAAAAAAAAGAAAACGGCGGTCTGCGTCCGGGCATGGAAATGAAAAAGGATTTCACGGTCGGCCGTGATCAGACGGCGAGAGTGGTCGGCAGCGGCGGCCTCGATGTGCTGGCGACGCCGGTCTTGTCGGGCTGGATTGAAAATGTCGCCTACGAAATGGTGGACTTATGGCTTCAAGATGACCAGACCACTGTCGGCGGCAGCATCACCACACAGCACATCGCCCCGACACCGGTAGGCCTTAAAGTGAGAATCAACGTGCGCCTGGAAAAGATCGAGGGGCGCAAACTGGTCTTCACAACGGAAGCCTGGGATACGGCACAGAAAATTGCGGAAGGCGAACACGTCCGCTTTATTGTGGACAAGCAGCGCTTTATGGAAAAGGTGGCAAAGAAGAAGGAAGCTTAGATCTTTCTCCTGAAGTAAAAGAAAATGATTTTAGTAGTAGATGTTGGAAACACAAATACAGAGCTTGGCGCTTTTGTAGGGGACAAACTCATTGCTTCCTGGCGGCTGATGACCAAGACGCCGAGAACCTCTGATGAATACGCGGTGGCCTTTAAGGGCTTTTTCCAGACGGACGACCTCGACCCGAAGCAGGTTGAATCGATCATCGTCGCGTCTGTCGTGCCGGATGTCATGCATTCGATGATCAACGGCATGAAGAAAGTCTTCGGAAAGACCCCGATGGAAGTGGGGCCGGGCATCAAGACCGGCATGCCGATTTTAATGAACGACCCGACGGAAGTCGGCGCAGACCGCATCGTCGATGCGGTGGCGGCGTACAATATTTACGGCGGACCGGTATTGGTGCTGGATTTTGGCACGGCGACCACGTACGATTATGTGGACAGCAAAGGGGCGCTGGTCGCCGGCGTCATGACGCCGGGCATTCAGATTTCGGCGAACGCCCTTTTTGCCAACGCGGCGAAGCTGCCGAGCATCGCGATCCGAAAGCCGAAGACCATCATGGCCAAGGATACGGAAACGAACATGCAGGCCGGACTGGTCTACGGGTATATCGGCCAGGTTTCTTATATCATCGATAAAATGTGCGAAAAGATCGGCGAACAGGTCAAAGTTGTCGCGACCGGCGGCTACGGCCGGATGTTCCTCGATGAAGTCGACAGTATCGATTATTTCGATCCAAAACTGACCCTCAAGGGACTGAAAATTATTCACGATAAGAATATCGCAGCACGCAGAAAAAAATGACAAAACAATCTAATAAAATTGTGCCGGTGGAACTGGCACCAATGGCAGGTTATACCAACCTGCCATTTCGTTTAATGGCTAAAAAATACGGTGCGGACCGCGTGACCACAGAGATGGTTTCGGCCAAGGGACTCTATTATGGAGACAAAAAAACGGCCAGACTCATGGCGACAGTATCGGAAGAACGGCCCGTCGGCGTCCAGATTTTCGGCAGTGACCCAAGCATTCTCAGTCAGGTAGTGGACGAAAAAATCAACCCCCTGGCCTTTGATTTTGTGGACTTCAACGCGGGCTGCCCCGCCCCGAAAATTGTCAAAAACGGAGACGGCTCGGCTCTTTTGGACGATCTGCCCCGGCTCGAGGAAGTGGTTCAGGCGATGGTCCGGGTGTCCAATAAACCGGTGCGGGTCAAGCTCCGGCTGGGACGGGACGAAGCGCATATCGTGATTGACGAAGCGGTGCGCCGGGTGGAAGATGCCGGCGCGGCGGCGGTCGCCATTCACGGCCGCACGCGCAAGGCGTTTTACACCGGACAGGCGGACTGGAAAGCCATCGCCGAAGCGAAGAAGCGGATCTCTATTCCCGTGGTCGCCAACGGAGACATCGATTCGCCGGACGCCGCCATTCGCTGCCTTGAAGCAACAGGCGCCGATGGGCTGATGGTGGGCCGCGCGGCCGTGGGACATCCCAATCTGTTTCAGCAGATCAAAGCGCGGCTCTTGGGTCAAAAAGTGCCTGAGCTGTCGATGGGTGAGCGCCTTCAAATGGCAGCCGCGCACCTGGAACTTGTGGGGCGCTATGCCGATGAAATTGGCCCTGTGGTGGAAATGCGTAAGCAGCTGGTGGCTTATACCAAGGGCATGCCCGATTCGGCCAGACTGCGGCAGCAGATTTTTAAATGCGAGAGCAAGGAGGCCATGGTGGACTGTCTGAAAACTTACGGGGAAAAAGAAGGAATCATCTGATGGAAAACTGGAAGCAGGCGGAGCATTTCCGTCTTTTTTCTGCAGGCTCAAAATCAGGCTGTGCCGTCGACGACCACCAGTACGCCCTGTTGTTCTGGCAGAAGTGGTTTGAAGCAGGCGGTCGTCCGGCGGTGCTGGTGAGCCTTGATTTTCACCCGGACACGGACCCGCCATTCTGGCTCTACAGCTATCAGAAAGCCCTGGCAGAAGTATCGGATATTGAAGATGCGGACCGGCTGGCTCAAAAGCAGGCCGGAGTCCAAGCCCATCTTCTCAATCAGATGGACGCCCGGGATGCAGCCTCCGTTGTCCGGCAGATGGGCAGGATGAACAACGACGAGCAGATCCGCACCGCTCTGGCCCTCGGCATCCTGAAAGACTATCATATGATCAACTGCATGGCCGAGCATCACTACGGTCAGGGCACCCATTATCTGGTTCCGGAAACGTATTTTGGCGATCTTTCAGACGGGATGTTTCAAAGCTGCGGGTTTTCTCTGGAGAAGTTAAATCAAGAAGATCCTTTGATTTTAGATATCGATCTGGATTATTTCCCGCGGCCGTCTTTTGACACCGCTGGGACGGTGTTTAAAACCCTGGTCCGCCGGGCTGAGATCATCAGCGTGGCCCGGTCCCGAACCTATTTTGATTATTTAAAAGACAAAGAAGCCGAGACTTTTACGGTGCAAAAATGCGAAACAGGCTGTCTGGCCTTATTAAATCGTTGTTTGGAATAGACGGGCACGGGAAAATTGTTGTATAATGATAGAAAAATGACGGTTTTTGATTAAAAGGAATTAAAGGAAAAACAGAATGAATTATCATGATTTACTGACAGATGAAGATATCATCGAAATTCGAAACGGTGAACTCACGGCAGAAATCACAGATGTGGTTTACGATTCCAGACAGGTTCAGAAAAACGCGCTGTTCGTTGCCATTTTCGGATTTGCGACTGACGGCCACCGCTTTATCGAACCAGCCATTGAAAAGGGCGCGGCGGTTATCGTGCATCAGGCTGATCTTCCGCAGTATCACGACGATGTCACCTATATCAAAGTGACCGACACCCGCAAGATGCTCGGCATCATCGCAAGCCGCTTTTTCGGCAATCCGTCGGAAAAACTGACCGTGACGGGAATTACCGGCACGAACGGGAAAACCAGCTCGACCTATTTCCTGACCCGCATCCTGAAAGAAGCCGGGAAGAAATGCGCGAGAATGGGGACGATCAACGACGAAATCGACGGTGAAATTTTCGACAACAAGGGCCGCACGACCTCAGAATCCCGGGATACGCAGGCGTTTATCGCCAAGGCCGTTGATGAAGATTGTACCGATCTCGTGATGGAAGCGTCCTCCCAGGCGCTGGATCTTGACCGGCTGGTCAATGTGGACTTCGATTACGCGCTGTTCACCAATTTGACCCAGGATCATCTGGACTACCACAAGACTTTTGAAAATTATTTTGAAGCGAAAGCCAAGCTGTTCGATCAAACCGGGAAAGCGGCCATCATCAACGCCGATGATCCCTGGGGCGTGAAGCTCATCGAACGTATTCATAAACGCCATCCGGATTTAAAAGTCGTCACTTACGGGACCGGCGAAGACGCCGATTACCGCATCGAATCGGTTCACTGCACCACCCGGGGGAGCCAGTTTACCCTGCGCTGCGGCGATGAAGAAGAAGACCTGTTTTTGGACGTTTTGGGCCGGTTCATGGTCTTCAATGCGGTGGGGACGATTATTGCCGCGAGACTCCAGGGCGTTTCCTGGGACATCATCAAAGATGCCCTGGCTCACGCACCGGTGGTCGACGGCCGCATGGACCGGGTGCCGCTGGATCTGGATTTTGACGTCATCGTCGACTACGCCCACACGCCGGACGCCCTGGACAACATCCTCACCACCGTGCGGGAACTCACCGACGGAAAAGTCATCGTTGTCTTCGGCTGCGGCGGCGACCGGGATCATGGCAAGCGCCCGAAGATGGGAAAAATTGCAGCGGAAAAGGCCGACTTTACGGTGCTGACCTCCGACAACTCCAGAACCGAAGATCCGGAAAAGATCATCGACGATATCGAAGTGGCAGTCAAACCCATTACCGACCAGTATGTGCGTGTCACGGACCGGAGAGAAGCGACGGCCTACGCGCTGAAGCACGCCGGAAAGGGCGACGTGGTGGTCTTTGCCGGGAAGGGTCATGAAAAAACCGAAACGAGCCGGAACGGCGTCCGTCCCTACTACGAAAAATCCGTGATACAGGAAGTGGCTAAAGAATTGGGACTCACAAAATAAAACCAATCATCAAACTAAAAAAGCTGCGGCATGCCGCAGCTTTTTTGATTGCATGAAATTTATATATAAAACATATAGTTGCCTTTATTCTTCTGGACGATGTAGTCGTCGAGAAGATGGGACAGCTTGATTTTAGACAGCGTGGTCTTGACGGCGTCATCGAGCACAGTGTAAACATCTTCGCGGAGGGTGCTTTCGATGAGGGGCGCCTTCTCGTCGACGCTTTGATCGGTCGGTTCAAAGAGCATCTGTTCCAAGGCCGACAAAATGTCGTAGACGCTGATTTCCGACGCGGGCCGGGAAAGGCGGTATCCGCCCTGGGCGCCTTTGACGGAAGTGACCAGTTTGCCTCTTTTAAGCATGGAAAAAATCTGCTCGAGATAGATTTTTGAAATGCCTAAGTTTTCCGATAAAACAGCGACCGGGATGAGTTTCCCATTTGTACTGAGCCAGCTCAGTTCGACCATTGCCGCAAGACCATATCGTCCTTTTGCCGAGATTCGCATGACGCCCTCCTTAAACATACTAAATATATATATATTATTGTAATAAAGCGAGGCGGCGCCGTCAACCTTTTTTTCAATAAAAAACCTGAGAGCGAAGACTCTCAGGTGAATATGGGTTTATGGGGCGACATTGATGTAATTGTCCGGAAGGGCATCGAAGAACATGATGCCGATGCAGTCAGGGCCGATGTGGACGGTGAGGGCGGCGCCAGCGCCCTGCTGGGGAATGATGAAGTTTTCCACATGCATGTCCTTTTTCATGATTTTCTGGGCGCGGTCCTGGAGCGCAGGGGCTTTGCTGTGAATGAAGCCGACGCATTGGTTTTTGTCGATCATTTTTTCGTCGACCAGTTCCATGAGACGGCGTTCCGCTTTTTTCTGCCCGCGGACTTTTTCATAGGGCAGGATACGGCCGTCCTTGAAATACAGAATCGGTTTGATCTTGAGCATGTCGCCGATTTTGGCCACGTTTTTGCCGATTCTGCCGCCTTTGGCGAGCCAGCTGATGTTGCCGACGAGGAAATAAATGTTGATGTGCCGGCTCAAAAAATTCATGGTGTCGCTGATTTCTTCAAAGGAGCGCCCCAATTTGTTGAGCTTGAGTCCCTGATGGAGAATCAGCATCATGCCGGTGGTTGCCGTTTTGGAGTCGATGATGGAAATCTTGCGGTCGGGGTAGTCTTCGAGAAGCTGGGAAGCGATGAGCGAAGCCGTCTGGAAAGTGCCGGAAAGGCCGCTCGAAAGGGCCAGGTAAATGATATCGTCGCCGCGTTCCAGATGGCGCTTGAAACATTCCTGATAGGTGACCGCCTGGACCTGGGAGGTCTTGGGAAAGTGGTCCGGATCGTGTTCGCCGCTGTCAAGAATCATATCCGAGGTGATGTCGATACCGTCGTAATAAGTTTTATCTCCGATTGTGATCGGAATGGGAAGAACTTCAAAGGGATAACGGTTCAAAATGCGTTCGTCGATGTCGCACATTGAATCGGTGATAAACTGAATGCTCATAGAGCCTCCTTCAGAGAATGGTTGATTTAAGTTGCCTATCATTCTATCATGAGACCGTTATTTTGACAACTTAAAAAAGCACAGGAAAAGGCTTAGAACTTCCCTTGACATTTGGACGGGGATTTAAGATAGTAAAATACCAGTGGATTTTAAATTTTAGGAGGCGATTCGTTGACCACTGTGATTAAAACTTTAAAACGGGAATTTAACCTGCCGGAGACCACACTCAAAAGAACCATCGAACTCATGGACGCAGGCAGCACGATTCCGTTTATCGCCCGGTACCGCAAGGAAGTGACGGGCAACATGAGCGACGTGACCCTTCGGCACCTGGCAGAACGGCTGACTTACTTGCGGAAGATGGAAGCCCGCCGGACGGCCGTCATCGAGCAGATCAAGGCCCAGGACAAATGGACCCGGGATTTGGAAACCGCTTTCAGCAAAGCATCGACTGTGCAGGAGATCGAAGATCTGTATCTGCCCTACAAAAAGAAGCGCCGGACCCGGGCGATGAAGGCCAGAGAAGCGGGATTTGCGCCCCTGGCAGAGGCGATGCTTACGGGCTGGACGGATGAAAAACTCCGCGCTCTGGCGGATGAGCTGGTTCAGAAAAAAAGCGGCGTGACGGCTGACGCGGCCCTTCAGGGCGCTGTGGACATTGGGGCGGAAATGCTGTCAGAACGGGCCGACCTGAGAAAACAAATCCGAAGCCGCCTCGAAAAAGAGACAACGATTGAATCTGAAGTTAAACCAGAATACGCGGACGCCAAAACCCCTTATCTGGATTACTATCATCACAAAGAAGCCGTGGCGAAAATCGCCAATCATCGCATCCTGGCCCTGAACCGTGGCGAGCGGGAAAAAGTCCTGACCGTTAAAATCGATCCTGAAAACGACGCGATGACTGCGTTCTTAACACGCCATGCCGTGCCGTGGAAGATCACGACGGCGCATCAGAATATGGCCCAGGCCATTGCCGACGCTTACAAGCGCCTGATGTTTCCGGCTATCTCCAGAGAAATTCGAAAGGCCCTGACCGAGCGGGCAGAAGCCTCTGCGATCCGCAGCTTCGGCATCAATTTAAAAAAGCTGCTTTTAGCGAGGCCCTTAAAGGGCAAGACGGTGATGGGCTTTGATCCGGGCTTTAAAAATGGCTGTAAAATCGCCGTCTTAAGCTCGACCGGCAGGCTTATCACCACGTCGCGGATTTTTTTAACCCGAGGCAGACAAGGGGGCGAAAAAGAAGCTCGGAAGCTCGTCGAGTTGATTCAGAAAACCCACACGGAAGTCATCGCCATTGGCAATGGCACAGCCTCCCGGGAAAGCGAGCAGCTGATCGCCAAGACGATTCAGAAGGCGGGCCTTGACGTGCAGTACACCATCGTCTCCGAAGCCGGCGCGTCCATTTATTCGGCCTCCCCTCTGGCGGCAGAAGAGTATCCCGACGTCGACGTCTCTTTAAGGGGCGCCATTTCCATTGCCGGGCGCCTCCAGGACCCCATGTCCGAGCTGGTGAAAATTGAGCCTGAGCATATCGGTATCGGCCAATACCAGCTCGACGTGGATCAGAAGGCTTTGAAAACGGCCCTTGACGGGGTGGTGGAAGACGCCGTCAACCGCGTCGGCGTGGACGTGAACCGGGCTTCAAAAGTGCTGCTCAAACACGTGTCCGGCATCACCGAAACGGTTGCCCAGAACATTGTGGACTACCGGGATGAAAACGGCCCGATTCCAAACCGAAAGGCGCTGCTTAAAATCAAAGGGATGGGCCAAAAGCGCTTTGAACAGTGCGCAGGGTTTCTGCGCATCACAGAGGGGACGGAACCGCTGGACCGGACCGCTGTGCATCCTGAGTCTTATCCCATTGCGCGGGCTTTGCTGAAAGCAGCAGGCGCCAGTGAAGGGGCACTTCTGGATTCGAAAACCCCTCTTTCAAATCTGCTTCGAAAAGTCAACCCAGCACCGATTCAAAAGGAATTTGACGTGGGAGAGTGGACCCTCGAAGACATTGTCGAAGAACTCAGTCGCCCAGGACGCGACCCGCGGGACAGCGCGCCGCCGATTCTTCTGCGAAAAGAAGTGCTGTCGATCGAGGATTTAAGGCCCGACATGGAATTGACCGGAACGGTGCGCAATGTGGTCGATTTCGGCGCTTTTGTGGATATTGGCGTGCATCAGGACGGTTTGGTGCACGTTTCGGAGATTTCTGACCGGTATATCGAAGATCCGACGGCGGTTTTGTCCGTTGGCGACGTGGTCACGGTCCGGGTTTTATCTGTAGATCTCGACCGAAATCGGATATCTTTGTCCATGCGCTTGTAAAGCCTTGACAAAACTAAAAATAATTCGTATAATTTGATATTTATGTCACTATCTTTTTATGTTATAATAAAGACAATAAACAAACAGAGGTGCAGAACATGTATAAGATCGGCGACAAAATTGTATATCCAATGCACGGAGCGGGCGTTATTGAAGATATTGAAAAGATGGACATTTTTGATAAAGTACAGACGTACTACAAAGTGACCATTGCATCAGAGGGAATGGAAATTTTAATTCCAGTCGATAAAGCGGATGAAGTGGGGCTGCGGGATATTCCGACCCACGAAGATATTCAGAAAATGTTCAAGGTGCTCAAACAGCCCCAGGACAAGATGACCTCGAACTGGTCCAAGCGTTACCAGGACAATATGGATCAGATGAAAACCGGCGACATTCTCGACGTCGCGCGGGTGACGCGCAATTTGATGATTCTCGACCGCAAAAAGGGGTTGTCCAGCGGCGATAAAAAGATGCTCATGACTGCCAAGAATTTTCTGATTTCAGAATTGATGGTGGTCGAAAATGAAGACAAGCACAAAGCCGACGACGCGATCGAAGATGCTGTGAAAGCCTGAACTTTAGGCAAAGCCCATATGGGCTTTTTTTATTGAATGATCAATCTGTTCTTGAGTATGATATAATAGAGCGAACATCATATTTTAAGGAGGTGAAGCGATGCTAAAAAGAGTCATTCGAGGCGTATGCACCGTCATCGGCATGGTGCTCGGCTATTTGCTCGGTGTGGTGGCCTGCCGCGGACGATGGCAGTCAGTTCTATTTGTCAGCAAGAGCTGGATTCAGCAGCACCAATGGTTAACCATCATTCTTTTTGTTATTATCTTTGGATTTATTTTTTATTTTATTTTTCCATTGGTCGCCAAAGTGGGCAAATCCATTTCCGAATCCGTCGAAAAGGCCATGGCCGAAGTGCGTCTGGCTGATATTGTCCTTGGGATTTTCGGCCTGATCATCGGACTCTTGATCGCAATGCTGATCTGTGTGCCCATCAGTCAGATTCCCATTCGTTGGCTGTCCAGCGTCATCACCCTGGTGGTGTATGTGCTCATGGCCTATTTAGGGGTCATCATTCCGGTGCGCAAGCGGGATCAGATCATGAGCAGCCTGCAGACCATGCGGGAAAACAGCGGCGGCTTTTCAAAAAGATTAAACCGGAAAAAAACGGCGAATCCTCTGGAAGAACACGCAAAGGTGCTGGACACTTCGGCGATTATTGACGGGCGGATTTACGACATCATCCAGTCCGGTTTCTTAGAGGGGCCTTTGGTGGTGCCGTCTTTCGTCCTCAGCGAGCTGCAGCTTCTCGCGGACAACGGCGACGATTTGAAGCGGGTGAGAGGCCGGCGGGGGCTCGACATCATCAACAAGATGCAGTCCGAATACGGCGGCATGATTCACATCGTGGACAAAGACTACCCAAACCTTCGGGGGGTTGACGACAAACTCCTCGAAATGGGGCAGGAAGAAAAAATGAAAATCATCACCAATGACTACAACCTCAACAAGGTGGCCAAAGTCCGCGGGATTCCGGTGCTGAACATCAACGCCCTGGCCAACGCAGTCAAGCCTGTGGTGCTGCCCGGGGAAACCATGCAGGTGCATCCGGTCAAAAACGGGAAGGAATCCGGTCAGGCAGTGGCTTATCTCGATGACGGCACCATGATCGTCGTCGAAAACGGCCGGCGCTTTATCGGCCAGAAAATCGTGGTGACCGTGACCAGCGTGCTTCAGACCGCTGCGGGACGGATGATTTTTGGAAAGGCTGATCAGCATTAAGATGACAGACAAATCATTAACGCTGCCCGAAGCTTTTTTAGAGCGGATGTCGGAGCTCCTCGGCGAAGAAGAATTTGAACGCTTTCTCAAAAGCTACCGCCACGTGCCGAAAAAGGGCCTTCGGGCCAATACATTAAAAGCCAGCGTTTCGGAAATGATCAGTTGCATTCCCTTTGAGACGCAGCCAATTCCGTGGTGCGATACCGGGGTTTACATCGACGCCGAAGAACGCCCGGGCAAGCAGCTGGCCTACAATGCGGGCCTCTTTTATGTGCAGGAGCCCTCTGCGATGATTCCCGCAGCAGCCCTAAGCCCAAACCCCGGGGACCGGGTGCTGGATTTGTGTGCAGCGCCTGGGGGAAAGACGACCCAGCTCGCCTGCGCCCTTGAAAATCAAGGGCTTTTGGTCGCCAACGAAGTGGTCAAGAGCCGCGCGAAAATTCTGGCTTCCAATGTGGAACGCATGGGCATTGAGAACGCGGTCATCACGAATATGCGTCCGGACCAGCTGGTGGCGGCTTTCGGCTGTACCTTTGACAAAATTCTCGTCGACGCGCCGTGCTCCGGGGAAGGCATGTTCCGAAAAGACCCGGCTGTGGCTGACGCGTGGGACCCGGACCGGGTTGCGGACTGCGCCAGAAGACAGAAAAAAATGCTCGAAACTGTTGATCAGCTGTTAAAGCCCGGCGGAGAGCTGGTCTATTCGACCTGCACCTTTGCGCCGGAAGAAGACGAGCAGATGGTCGAATATCTGGTAGAAAGCGGCAAGTACCAGACCCTGCCCATTGAACTGGGAGGACTTTCAGATCGCGGCCGGCCGGCCTGGACGAAGCACGGCTGCGCTGATGTCGCCGAGGCGGTCCGGATCATGCCCCACCGGGCCGAAGGTGAAGGACATTTTGTCGCAAAGCTGCTCAAAGTTTCATCAGAAGCCGGCGATGTAAAGCCTGCGTTTTCAAAGAAAAAATTTAAAAAATCCCTTTGGCGCCGGGCTTCAAAGCGGGATCTTGCAGATTACAGACAGTTTGCGGAAGCCGCCGATCTGTCTTGGGATATCCTGGGCACGCCGGTGATTTTCAAAGACCAGCTTTACGTGCTGCCCGAGGGCCTTTCGATGGGACAGCTCCCTTTGGCCAAATGGGTGCGTCCGGGCCTTTTGATCGGTACATTTAAGAAAGGCCGTTTCGAGCCTTCTCACACCCTGGCGATGACGTTAAAGCGCGATGAGATTCAGTCGGCCTACGATTTTAAAGACGACGGCGAAGCCTACGCTTACATGAAAGGCGAGCCGATCCCGTATCATGGGGATTTAAAGGGATGGACTTTGATGTGCTGGCACGGGTATCCCCTGGGCTGGGGCAAGGCTTCAGACGGCACGGTCAAAAATCATCTGCCAAAGGGGCTTAGAATTCTAAAGAAATAAGGCGATTTTTTATCTTAATTTTAAATTTATCAGGGGTTTATGAGCATCAGCGTTTTTACGGCAAAGACGATCAATGGATCGATCTGGAGGATATTCCGGGGACGACGGGTTACTGCGATGACCAGGCTGCCCGGGTGATCCGAAAAAGATTAAAGCATTGTGCGCCGGCGGATGTGCATTTCATCGACAACGGCAATTACCATTATTTGACGTATTACTGGCTTGAAAAACTCAACACGCCGGTCAATCTTTTGGTCTTTGACCACCATTCGGATATGCTGCCCCCGGTTTTCGGCAAAATCATGAGCTGCGGTTCGTGGCTTCTTCGCACGGTGGAAGACCTGCCAATGGTGAAAGCGGTGCTGCATTTCGGTATGGACCCCAGCTACTTGTCTCACATTCCAGTCAAATTCCGAAATCGGGTGACGGCGACAGACGATGAACATCAGGCCGTCCGGTTTTTGAAGCAGCACCAAAACCGCCCGTGGTACGTATCTTTAGACAAAGACGTCTTTTCCAATCGGGAAGTGCGCACCAATTGGGATCAGGGACGCCTGAGGTTCTCGGTCTTTGAGCCGCTGCTTCGGGCTGCAGACCGGTACTGCACCATTTTGGGCATGGATGTCTGCGGCGAAAGCACCCTCTGCGGAGAACAGTGGCGGGGCGATTATTTTAACCGCCGCCTGGTCCGGCTCATCAAATCTTTAACCTTTTACAAAAATAAAGCCATGTGCATTGATTTGTGAGATCAAATCAACGTACATGGCCTTATTATTTTTATTTTATTTTTTACTTTTGATTTTTCCCTGGCTGCCGTATTCATCACGCCTTTTGTGGCTGTGGCGTTCGGTGAGTTTTTCAAAGACATCGTCAAAAGAGAGGCCCTTGTAATTGAGCAGCACGGCGAGGTGGTAGATCAGGTCCGACGCTTCTGAAACAAGTTCGTCGGGATCGCTGTTCTTGGCCGCGATCACCGTTTCGGTGGATTCTTCGCCGACTTTTTTGAGGATCTTGTCCAGCCCTTCGTGGAAGAGGTAGTTGGTATAGGACCCTTCGACAGGATGGGCCTTGCGGTCTTCAATCTGGTCGTTTAGGGTTTTTAAAATGCTGCTGTTGCCTTTTGTGAGATCCGGATTTTCAGCCAGTTCCCGGTAGAAGCAGCTGGTGTGGCCGGTGTGGCAGGCCGGGCCGTCGGGAATGACTTCCAAAAGCAGCGTATCAGCGTCGCAGTCGTAGAAAAACGTGACGACATGCTGAAAATGACCGGAAGTTTCACCCTTGGTCCAGAGACTCTGGCGGGAGCGGCTGAAGAAAGTCGCCTTGCCCGTTTCGAGGGTGAGTGCAATCGATTCGGCGTTCATCCAGGCCATCATGAGCACCTGGCGGGTGTGATAATCCTGGAGCACCGCAGGGACGAGGCCCTGATCGTTGTATTTGATCTGAACGTCGTCCAGAGACGTGAGCGTTTGAAGTGTATGTGACATCGTGCCTTCTTTCTAGATGCGTTAGACGAGGCGGATAGGCAGGCCTTCGCCGGACAAGTATTGTTTTAAATCGGGAATCAGAATTTCCTTGTAGTGGAAAACAGAGGCGGCCAGCGCGGCGTCAGCCCCGGCTTTGAGCACTTCGGAAAAATCTGACATTTTGCCGGCGCCGCCGGAAGCGATCACCGGAATCGTGAGGGTTTCGGAGAGCTTTTGGTTGAGCTCAATGTCATAGCCCTGCTTGACCCCGTCGGTGTCGATGGAGTTGATGCAGATTTCACCGGCCCCGAGGGATTCACCTTTTTTGGCCCATTCGATGGCGTCGATGCCGGTGTTCTTCCGGCCGCCGTCGACGAAAACGTCCCAGGAGCCTTTGTCGTTGCGTTTGGCGTCGATGGACAGCACCACGCACTGATTGCCGAAGCGGAGGGCGGCGTCCATGATGAGCTGCGGGTTGCTCACCGCGGCGGAGTTGACGGAAACTTTGTCAGCGCCGGCCATCAGAACCTGGCGGAAGTCGTCAGTGGTGCGGATGCCGCCGCCGATGGTGAAGGGAATGCGAACCGTTTCCGCAACTTTTTCCACCACATTGATGAAGATGTCGCGCTTTTCGTAACTGGCCGTGATGTCGTAGAAAACCAGTTCATCGGCGCCCTGTTCGGAATAATAGCGGCCGAGTTCCACGGGATCTGCGACATCCTGGATATTTTTGAATTTTTTGCCCTTGACGACGCGGCCGTGGTCGACATCTAAACACGGAATAATTCTTTTTGTCAGCATAGTACGGGATCCTTTCAGGAATTCGGATGTTCGGCAAAATAGGCTTTAAGGTCAATGGCGCCTTCGTAAACGGCCTTGCCTGTGATCGCACCGTAAAGGTTCATCTGGCTCAGGCGGTCTAAATGTTCAACGCTTGCCACACCGCCGGAGGCGATGATATCGATGTTTAAATTCTGATTCAGCACATTGAGCATGTCGAAGTTCGGCCCGGACATCATGCCGTCTTTGGAGATGTCAGTGTACACGAGGGTCGACAGGCCGACTCTTTCAAGGGAAGTGGCCAGTTCCAGCGCTTCCATGTCGCTGTCCTCAGTCCAGCCTTCAGTGCTGACCATGCCGTCCCGGGCGTCGATGGAAACACAGACTTTGCGGTCGTATTTGGCAATGAGGTGTTCAATAAAATCGAAGTCCTTAATGGCCTGGGTGCCAACGATGATGCGGGAGATCCCGGCGTCGATATAAGTCTTGGCTATGTCGGCGCTGCGGATGCCGCCGCCTAATTCGATGGGAATGTCGACCGCAGCCAGAATCTTTTTGATGATGTCGACATTCTGGGGCTTGCCGTCGAAAGCGCCGTCGAGATCGACGATGTGCAGGTATTGGGCGCCCCAGGATTCAAATTGTTTGGCGACTTTGACGGGATCTTTGAAATAAACGGTTTCGTCGTCTTTTTCTCCCTGGCGGAGCCGCACACACTGGCCGCCTTTGATATCAATAGCAGGTAGAACGATCATGAAATGAACTCCTTCCAGTTGATTAACAGCCGCTTGCCGACGGCTGCGCTTTTTTCCGGATGAAACTGCATGCCGAGGACGTTGTCCTGTCTGACAATTGCCGGAACGCGGACGCCGTACTGGGCGTAAGCCACCACGTTTTGGTCAAACTGATCGGGAACAGCGTAATAGGAATGGACAAAATAAACGTAATCCTGGCTGCTGAGCCCCTGAACGATGGGATCTTCGCTCTGGTGAAGGGTGAGGTTGTTCCAGCCCATGTGGGGAACCTTTAAGCCGGTTTCCCGAGTGTCTTCAAAACGGACGACCTGACCGGGGATAAAGCCCAGCCCCTTCCACTCGCCGTCTTCAAAGCTTTTGTCAAATAAAAGCTGCATTCCCAGGCAGATGCCGAGGAGGGGCTTGCCCTTTTTGACATTTTTGACGAGGGTGGCGTACAGATCAAATTTTTCCAGGTTGTTCATGGCATCGGCAAAGGCGCCGACGCCGGGCAGGACAATCGCAGAGGCATCGTCGATGCTTTTGTGGTCGCGGGTGATAGTGCAGTCGATGTCCAGCGCTTTCAAGGCCGTTTCGACATTTTTCAGGTTGCCGACATCGTAATCAATAATTGCAACTGTCATTCAATTACTCCTTTCGTACTGGGAATGCCGCGGCTGTTGGGATCGACAGCCACCGCCTGTTTGAGGGCACGGCCAAATCCTTTGAAAATGCCTTCGACGATGTGATGATTGTTGACGCCGTAGAGGTTTTCGACGTGAATGGTCATCATCGAATGAGAAGCGAAGGCGATAAAAAATTCTCGCAGCATTTCCGTTTCAAAGTCCCCGATGTATTCCCGGGTCAATTCAACGTGCCAGACGAGGTAGGCGCGGCCGCTGATGTCGACAGCGATGCGGCACAGGGATTCGTCCATGGGCAGAAAGACGGTCGCGTAGCGGGTGATGCCGGCCTTGTCGCCGAGGGCTTCCCGAAACGCTTCGCCGAGGACAATTCCCAGGTCTTCGAGGACGTGGTGATTGTCGACCCCGTCTCCCTTGGCGCGGATGGTGAGGTCAAACTGGCCGTGAGCCCCAAAAAGGGTCATCATATGATCAAAAAAACGGACAGAAGTATCGATGTCGGTTTTCCCAGTGCCGTCGAGATCGAGGGTCACTTCAATTTCGGTTTCAGCGGTTTTCCGCGTCCGCGTTACTTTTCGGCTCACGACAGACTCCTTTTCAAGATTTTTAACACGGCGTCATTTTCTTCAGGTTTTCCGACGGTCAGTCTGAAATGATCGCAGTCATCTGAGAGGTCATGCTTTAAATATTTTACCAAAATGCCCGCGTCAAGTAAAGCAGCGTAAGCAGGGGCGCCGTCCTTCACTTCGAAGTAGATGAAGTTGGAAGCGGTCGGATAAATGCGGGTGACACCTGGATAAGTCTTCAGGGTTTCGTAGAGGCGGTGGCGTTCGCGGTTCAGCACTTCGACCCGTTTGAGCAGCTCATCCCGGTGCTTCAGGGCGATGAGGGCCGCGGCCTGGGTCAGCTTGTTTAAATTGTAGGGGGATTTGACCTTGTACATCATGTCGATTAAAGGCTTCGGCCCGACGGCGTAGCCGCAGCGGATGCCGGCGAGGCCGAAAGCCTTGGACAAGGTGCGCAGTACGATGACGTTGTTGTAGGTGTTGACGATGTCGGTGAGGTCTCCCTCTTTATTGAACTCGATATAGGCTTCGTCGAGAATGACGAGGGCGTTGGTTTCTTCGAGAATGTCGATGACGTCGTGGCGCGGCAGCAAAGAGCCGGTGGGGTTGTTCGGCGAGCACAGGTAAATCATCTTGGCGTCTTTCAATTTGGCAGTGTTGATGATTTTTTCGACGTCGGGGTAAAGATCATCTTTGTCCGGCACCCAGATGAAATTGGCGCCGCCGATAATGCTCCAGATCTGGTACATGGAAAAGCTTGGGTCGTGGGAAATGACTGTGTCCCCCGGATTGATAAAGGTCTGGTTGAGCATGGACATGATTTCGTCCGAGCCGCAGCCGCAGATGATCTGGTCAGCATTAATGCCTACATAATCGGCAAGTTCCTGTCTGAGCGCCGTCGCAGACGGATCAGGGTAGCGGTTGAGGGACGTGTTCATGATTGCGTCGCCCAGCTCTTTTTTTAAGTTTTCCGGAAAATCGTAGGGATTTTCGTTGGCGTTCAAGATGATGTCGTAATCCGGCGGAATGACCTTGTAAGCTTCGAGGTCTTTGACACAGGGGCGGGTGAAATCAGTTTTCATCGGAAAATCTCCTTTCGATGGATTTGGCGTGGGCATCGAGGCCTTCGGCGTAGGCGAAAGACGTGATGTCGTGGGCGGCAGCCTTTAAGTTGGCGCGGTCGTACTGGATGATGCTGGAGCGCTTGATGAAGTCGTAAACGCCCAGGGGCGATGAGAATTTGGCCGTGCCGGAAGTCGGCAGGGTGTGGTTGGGGCCGGCGTAGTAGTCGCCGAGAGGTTCGGGGCTGTACATGCCGAGGAAAATGGCGCCGGCATTCTGGACGTGATCCAGATAGGTTTCAGCGTTTTCGACCGCCAGTTCCAGGTGTTCCGGTGCGATCTGGTTCGTCAGTTCGAAAGCTTCGTCCAGGTCTTTGCAGATAAAGGCAAAGCCGTGATCGGTCACCGACGCCTTGGCGATGGCTTTGCGGCGCAGGTCTTCTTCGATCTGCCGGTCGATTTCAGAAATGATCTGATCCGCCAGGGCTTCGTCCGGGGTGACCAGAACCGGCATGGCCATTTCATCGTGTTCTGCCTGGGACAGGAGATCGGCGGCGATGCAGACAGGATTTGCTGTGGAATCGGCGATGACGCACACTTCGCTGGGGCCGGCGATCATGTCGATGGCCACTTTTCCGAAGACTTCTTTTTTGGCGGTGGCGACGAAAATGTTGCCGGGGCCGACGATTTTGTTGACCGGGGCGATGGTTTCGGTGCCGTAGGCGAGGGCCGCGATTGCCTGGGCACCGCCGACTTTGTAGATTTCAGTGACGCCGGCGATTTTGGCGGCGCACAGGATGTTGCTGTTGATCTTGCCAGAGGCGTCAGGGGGTGTGACCATGGCGATGGTATGAACTCCGGCGACAACAGCTGGAATGGTGTCCATCAAAACCGTCGAAGGATAAGCCGCCTTGCCGCCAGGCACGTAGACGCCGACGCGGTCGATGGGGGTGATGTGCTGGCCGAGGGTGATGCCCGGCTTAGGATTGATGGTCCAGGTCGTTTCTTTCTGGTGTTCGTGGAAATTTCTGATATTTTCTGCTGAACGGCGAATGGTTTCGATGAGTTCCGGATCGGTTTCTTCGAAAGCGCGATCGATTTCTTCCGGTGTCACTTTCAGATTATCCAGTTGGCAGCGGTCAAACTTTGCTTCGTAATCGATAAGGGCCTGGTCGCCCTTTGCTTTGACATTGTCGATAATGTCGAGCACCGTGGCACGGACATCCTGATGATCGGCTTCGCTGCGTTTTAAAATCACATCGAGCTGGTTTTTAACCGTTTCATTATAAGTATATTTTTTCATAAGACCTCCAAATGGTTTCGCAGGTTAAAATGCGAGTTCTTTAAACTTTTCAACGATGGGATCAATCTGTTCGCGCTTGGTTTTCAAGCTGACGTGATTGACGATGAGTCTGGAACTGATGTCCAGGATGCTTCTGAGTACCACCAGGCCGTTTTCCCGGAGCGTGTTGCCGCTTTCTACAATATCGACGATGCAGTCGCACAGCCCGAGGATCGGCCCCAGTTCCACAGAACCGTTGATGGTGATGAGATCCACAGGCTGGTCGATCTGAGTGAAATAGTGTTTGGCGATGTGCGGGTATTTCGTGCCGACGGTGAGCTTCTGATTGTAGCGGATCTGGGTATCCTTGAAGCCGGCGACACACATGCGGCACTGACCGATTTTCAGGTTTAAAAGTTCGTAGACATTGGCTGGATGTTCGAGGAGCACATCCCGGCCGACGATCCCGATATCCGCAGCACCCTTTTCCACATAAGTGCCCACGTCCGGAGATTTGACCAGGAAAAATTCGAGGCTGCCCGTCGTGTCGGTGAAGATGAGCTTCCGGCTTTCCTTGGAATAATCGGGAAAGATATAACCGATTTCCTTTAAGCGGTCGATGGTTTTATCGGCGACGCGCCCTTTGGCTAAAGCCATTTTGATTTTATCATTTTGTAAAGTCATGAAATTACTCCTGTTCTGGTTCAAGTGCAATGGACAAAATGCGGTCGGCGGGAACGAGATCCTGATCCTGCCATTTGAGCACTTCGCCGTGGCTGAAGACATAAAACTCAGCATCCTGGTACAGTCTCTGGCCTGCGAGGCGTTCAATCATCGCAGAGGGCAGGGAATTGATCGTGAAGACTTCCGCGATATTGCCCTGGCTGCGCAGGGCGTTGGCTGTTTCAAAGGTGCGGGCTTTGTCCCCGGCTCGGTAGAGCAGAACGGCGTGAGGCGGATTTTCGACATGAATGAGATCGTGTTCTTCGAGGTAGTCCATGAGGCTGAGCAGATTCACGGCGAACCCGCAGGCGGGCCGGTCGATGCCGAACTGCTGGCTCAGTTTGTTGTAGCGGCCGCCGTCGATGATGGGGGCGCCCCAGTTGCCGGCATAAACCTTAAAAATCAGATCGGTGTAATAATTCATCGAGCTGGTAAAGCCCAGATCAAAGGTCACGTACTGGGCGAGCCCCACGGATTTGAGATGTTCGTACAAAGCGCTCAAGTGCTTGACGACTTCCTGCATGTTCTGATTGACACAGAGCTTGGTCATGCGTGCGAAGACGTCTGCGGGATCGCCGTAGAGCATCGGCAGTTCCAGAATGATCTTCGAGATTTTCGGGTCGTACTGATGAGTGGATAAAAATTCCTGAATGTCGCCGAGATTTTTGTTCTCGATGAGCTCGAAAAGACGCGCCCGTTCATCCTGGGACATGGTCAGTTCATCGAGCAGATAATTGATAAAGCCGACGTGTCCGAGGTCGACCTGAACGTCGGCGACGCCGTTGGCCTTCAGAGACTTGATCGCCATTTCAATGATTTCGCCGTCGCATTCAGGGGAATTGTCGCCAAAGAATTCGACGCCCATCTGGGTCATTTCTTTTTTGACGTCTCCGGGACTGGAAAAATGGCGGTAGATATTGGTCTGATAGAATAATTTGATGATTTCGTTGGGATCGTGGTGGTTGATGGCGGCCATGCGCGCGACCGAGAGGGTGGCGTCCGGCTTTAAGGCGAGGACCTGGCCCTTCCGGCTGATGAATTTAAACAATTCGTTCGCCGGGATGGCGCCGTTTTGCACAAAGTTGTCGTAGGTTTCAAAAGTCGGCGTGGCGACTTGATGATAACCGTAGCGGCTGTACAGGCGCGTCAGGCTGCGCTCGATTTTGGAGAGGGCCTGGAAGCCCTGGTACTGAATATTTTCAAACCCTTCGATGGTATAAGTTGTAAGCATTTTGCCTCCTGAGGTGGATACTGTCACACTGTAACGTAAAAAAGTATAATGAGATCATAGCACTTTATCTAAATAAAGTCAATGCTATCTTTTGAAATTAATCAATCACGAATAAAACAATTTTAACATAATAAATATCATGATTGAATTTAATGATTGAAAAAATGATTGAAAAAATATTTTCAATGGGGGACAATAAGCATAATCCTACAGAAATGCATGAGAAAGAGGGGACAAAAGTGGCCTACCGTTGTATCTGCTTTGATTTTGACGGCACTTTGGCTGATACAGAGGGCATGGTTTTCCGCATTTACAATGAACTTGCGAAAAAATACCATTATGCCCCGATTGATGCCAGCCGCAGAGAACAAATCAAGGAAATGTCGGCGCAGGAAATTCTGCGCCATTTAAACCTGCCCTTTTATCAGGTTTTTAGACTTCTGTACGAAGGGCGCAAACACATGCACCACCGCCAGGACGAAATCACTGCGATTCAGGAAAACCTGCCGGCGTCTTTTGAAACCCTGTACGGGATGGTCGATTACTGCGGCATTTTAACGTCGAATTCGGCGGACACGGTGCGGGATTTTCTGTGGACGCATCAGCTGGCGCCCTACGTCGATTTTGTAGAGGGAGGTGCGATGTTTTCAAAGCGGAAAAGGCTGCTGAAGCTTTGCCGAAATCTGCGCATCTCCACGTCTCAGATGCTCTACGTGGGTGACGAAACCCGGGATGTGAAGGCGTGCCGGGAAGCCAGCATCGACATCGCGGCGGTGGACTGGGGATACAACACCAAACCAGCGCTGGCCCGGTGCCATCCAACCTACGAAGTCTCCGAATTTAAAGAACTCATCGAAATTGTGCAGTATCACAACACACATCGGGAAGCGGGAACTCAAAAAGTGCGCCGCTATCTTCAGAAAATGAAAAGGAAGCAGCACAAGGCCCTCAACGGAAATGTAAACGGAAAGCTGAGACAGCATGGCCAGTCATTTTCTTAATGGGCAGCCCTTCGCGCTTTTGTTTCGAACTTTTCGCGAAAAGGGCGCCGAACTTTATCTGGTCGGGGGCGCGGTTCGGGATCTGCTTTTAGGACAAAAGCCAGAGGACTGGGACTTCACGACGAGCGCGGCGCCGGAGCAGACCATCCGCTTCCTTCAAGATGCTTTTCCACAGCATCAGCCGATTTTAAAGGGCAGGCGCTTTGGCACCATTGGGGTCGACCTCTCCGATTCAAACCGGAAGATGAGTTTTGAAATCACCACGTTTCGAAAAGAAGACGGCTACAGGGACAGGCGCCACCCGGACAAGGTGGCCTTTCAGGCCTCGGTGACCGACGATGTCAGGCGCAGGGATTTTACGATTAACGGGCTGTGGATGGACGAAAACGGCGTGGTTTTTGATGCAGTCGGCGGCTTTTCAGATTTAAAGCGCCGCACGGTGCGGTGTATTGGAGAACCGAAAACACGCTTCGCCGAAGACCCTTTGAGAAAATGGCGGGGGGTGCGCTTTGCCGCCCAGATCGGCGGACAGATGGCGCCTAAAACCCGCGCTGCAATTCTCGCTTCGCCGGATACCAAAGGGGTCAGTTTCGAGCGGCTCCGTGAGGAATGGACAAAGATGCTTTTAAATCCCAACGCCGCCTTTGCCCTGAAAGAACTTCAAGCCCTCGGCCTTTGGGACGATTTGCTCGGTCGTCTTGACACCCCGGAAATCGGCACACTGTCTCAAAAAAATTGCGAGTCGGCTGAAACACTGCCCTTGGATCTGGAGATGCGTTTGGCTTGGCTGTTTCAGGAAGCACCCGATGAAAGCCGCAGACTTTTTTTAAAACGCCTGCGGTTTTCCAAAAAAGAAATCCAAAAAGTAGCGGCACTGATGATTTTTAAGGAGATCGACTGCACGGACATTGTCGCGTTCAAAACGCTGCTCAGGGAAGCGGGCCTTTCGGTTTTTGAACAGGCCCTGACCCTGCAGGAACTGAGGACGCCGGAGAGTCCAAACAACCGCAGCTGCCTGACACAGATTTTAAACCATAGAGAACCCATTGCCTATCAGGATCTCGCCGTGGGCGCCAGGGATTTAATGGCTCTCGGCTTTCAGGGAAAGGCCGTCGGCGGCGCGTTGGAACGGCTGTGCCGGCTCGTCTATGCGCATCCCGAGGTAAATAAGAAAGAACGGCTGCTTGAGGCAGCGGCAAAAATAGCAAACGAGGAAAAAGTATGAAGATGAACTTAACGTCTCCGGCCTTTATTTCAAATTTGATGACGGAGCATCAGCTGCATTTTAACAAGCAGTTTGGACAGAATTTTTTGATCGATCAGAATATTCTGGAAAAGATTGTGAGAGCCGGGAAGATCGGGCCGGAAGATACGGTACTTGAAATCGGACCGGGCATCGGTTCCATGACGTCGGAAATGGCCGAAACCGCCCGCCGTGTCATCACCGTTGAAATTGACAAAAAGCTGATCCCGGTTTTAAATCAAACCCTGGGCGATTATGAAAACGTCGAGATCGTGAATCAGGATTTTTTAAAAACCGATGTGTTGGCCCTGATCGGGGATGAAAAGACGCCGCTTAAAGTGCTGGCTAATCTGCCCTACTACATCACGACGCCGATTATTATGAAACTTTTGGAAACGCCGTGGCCGGACAGCGTCGATTTGACCCGCATGACCTTCCTCGTTCAGAAGGAAGTGGGCGAGCGGATCTGCGCGGGGCCGGGCAGCAAGAGCTATGGCGCCCTCAGCGTGATGGTGCAGTATTACGCGGACCCGGCCGTCATGTTTACAGTGCCGGCGTCGGTGTTTATGCCGAAGCCGAAGGTCGATTCTGTGGTCATCAGCCTTCAGAAAAAAACCGAGATGCCCTACACCCCTTTGGATAAAAACCAGTTTTTTAAAGTGGTCAAAGGCGCGTTCCAAACCCGGCGCAAGACCCTGATCAACAGCCTGTCTCACAACATGCCCTACGGCAAGGATGTTCTGCTCGATGTGATGGAAAAAGCCGGCATAGACCCCAGAAAACGCGCCGAGCAGATCGAAGGCGAAGCCTTCTGCCGGCTGGCTAATTTGTTGGTTCAAAGCGGTTCGTCAGAGCATTGAACTTTCTTTAAAATGATGATAAAATAAAATTACTTAAAACTTGAAACAGAACAGGAGAAAGCTGATGATCGGAGATCTATTACGTGGCCGTTTTGTATCCAATCGTTTATTGACGGATGTTGAAGACTGCATGCTTGAACAGTACCATTTGCCGGAAGGCCATATCGATATTGGCTTGTTCACCACGTCATGCGACGGGGTCGGCTATGTCGCCGCAGACGACGCGACGAAAAAGGCCAATGTGGAAGTACCGGCGATCTACACGACTTACGGCGGGTGCGGCAAATTCAACGATGGGCAGGTTTTCGGCGTGATTTCCGGACCGAAGGTGTCCGACGTTGAACGGGGCCTGCGCTACGTCAGAGCCTTTACAGAACAGGAATCGACGCTGTACAGCATTTCGGAAGACGACGAAACGATGATTTACGCCCAGTGCGTGCCGCGGATCGGCCGCTATTTTTCAAAGGCGTACAATCTGCCCGAAGGGTCGTCTATTGCTTATCTCATCGCGCCGGCGATGCAGGGCGCGATCGGCATCGATGAAGCACTGACCCAGGCAAACGTTGAAGTTGTGCGTTTTTGGAGCAGTCCAACCGAATCGAACATGAGCGGCGCGATTTTAACCGGTCGCGAAGCGCAGTGCGACATTGCCGTTAAGGCATTCCGCGATGTGATTATCGAAGCGGTTCAGGATCCTATTGAGTATTAATTAAGCAGTTGCAATTTAAAAGGGACAGCCCATTGTCGGGCTGTCCCTTTTTATAATTGCTTTTTACTCTGTTACAGTCTCTGTTCCAGTTGAAGTAGGTGGTTTTTGCGTAAATGTAGAATTATTTTCACTTGACGGTGGTGTGGACGGAGTTGTTGGCGTCGTTGAATTCGCATGGCTGCTTGTCGATGGTGTTGTGGTGGTCGTACTCCGCGTCGAATACGTGCTTCTCGTCGTCGACCGGGTTGACGTGGTGCTTCGGGAGGTCGACCGCGATGAAGTACTCGAACTGCCTGATGAAGAGGAAATCGAGGATGAGCCGCTGGTCGTGCCAGTCAGGGTGCCGACGCCGGTTTTCCGGACGAGGCCATCGTTGATTTCGTTGACCATCTGAGACGGCGTGTAAGATTTTTTCTTCCCATAAATGGCCTGATGCAGCTGAATGACGTTGTCGGTCAGAGATTTCGGCGCAATGGAGTCCCCTTCATACGTGACATAAGCGTAGTAATTGTCAAAAGGCACATGTTCGTTGACGATCTTCTTGTTTTTCATCTGCATGTAGCCCTGAAGCATGGTCGTCAGTTCCGTCGTCGACATGGACGTCTTGATGTTGGGCGAAATCTTCGTGATGAGGCCGGCCAGCTGTAGACTGCTGAGCTTGGTCATTTTTTTGAAGACCAGCCCGAAAACTTCACGCTGTCTTTCGGTGCGGCCGAAGTCGCTGTCGCTGTAGCGGTTGCGGCTGTAAGCCAGGGCCTGAATGCCGTTTAAGTGGTTTTTGCCGGTATGGGTCAACGTCTTGGCCGAGGTGTTGTTCAGGCGGTTGTAGTCGTTAATGTATTTGTTCGTGTATTTCAAGATGCTGTCGTCTTTGATGTTCACGTTAATGCCGCCGACGGCGTTGACGGCATCGATCATGCACTGAAAACTGATGGTGACGTAGTCCGTGATGTTTAAGTCGTAGTTTTCATTGAGGGTTTTGATGGAAAGCTCCGGTCCACCGTAGCTGTAGGCCGCGTTGATTTTTGTGTAGGAGTCTGTTTTGATGGTGCTGTTCTTCGAAATACGGGCCAAGGTGTCCCGCTGAATGGACGTTAAGATGACTTTTCCGCTTTTAAAATTAATCGAGGCGATCATGATGGTGTCGGAGCGGCTTCCCTCAACATCGGCCCGTCCGTCAACCCCAAACAAGGCGAGGTTCACGATGTTATGGTTTAAGTATTTGTTCACGCTCACGTCTTTTTCGTCAATCGAGGTGCCCGAAATATTGCTCTTTATATTGAAGAGATAAACAGCGCCGCTGCCGATGACGAGAAGCACAGCGGAAAGTACAACGGCTAGAATTTTTTTGCCAACAGTCATAAGACTCCTTTCTTCTATTTTTGATCATGGAATAAATATGGCATATTATACCACAGATGTTGATTATTTTGGAAAGAAGTCGCAGAGTTCTCGGTTTTATTGGCAAAATAGAAAGATTCATTAATGAATATTTAAAGCTTCAAAAAGAAAAGGCAAATGCGTGCAATGTTATCATAAATATGCTATAATGAAAGCGTAATCAATCCAAGACTTTTGGATGAAGGTTTTGAATTGACGAACAACAGAAGGACTGGAGGACATCACTATGAAATTTACGATCTATGGAAAAAACATGCATATTTCCGACGGCTTGAAAGAAACCCTTGAAAAGAAATTCCAGAAATTTGATCGTTATTTTGACAAGGAAACGGAAGTTTACGTGACCTTCAAAAAAGAAAAGAATTATCAAGTCATTGAAGTCACCATTCCGCTGGGCAAAACGATCCTTCGGGCAGAAGAAAAGACGGACAGCACGATGGGGTCCATTGAAGCAGTCATCGACAAACTGGAAGGACAGCTGAGAAAATATAAGACAAAATTAAGAAAACGCTACGAAAATCAGGACAGCAAGCTGAAATTTGACGCATTCTCAGACCTCGGCGACGAACCCAAAGACGAAAAAGCAGATGAACCCAAAATCGTCAGAACCAAGAAATTTGCGATCAAACCCATGTCACCTGAAGAAGCAGCCATGCAGATGGACCTTCTGGAACATGATTTCTTCGTCTTCCTGAACGCCGAAACCGATGATGTCAACGTCGTCTACCGCCGCTTAAACGGAGACTACGGATTGATTGAACCTGTATTAGATTAAAAAATTAAAAGAATTATAATGAACACCGAATTAAACCACCCGCTAAAGACTTTTAGCGGGTGGTTTATTGACATCAATATTTATTTGTTTTAAAATTACTTTAGCTTATTCTAGCGTTTAAAATATAGAAGAAATGAATCAAAAATTAAGGTGGCGTGCATGTTTATCCTATTAGCAATCGTGATCGGACTGGCCATTGGAGCGGCCCGGAAGGGAAAGGTCAGTCAAATTAGAAAAAATAAAATCAGTTTGTGGATTGTCGGACTGATTGGTATTTTGCTGCAGATTTTACTCCACCTTTATTTTTATTTTGGACAGGCGGGAACCCTGCCCACTTTCCTGAATTTCGCCAGCTACGTCTGCATTCTGCTGATGATGATTTTCAATTTTGACAACCTCTGGATGATCCTGATGACAGTGGGCACGACCGCCAATTTTGTCGTCGCGTTCATCAACGGCGGCCGCATGCCGGTTCTGCCGTCCATTGTGAGCGCCATCGGCAATGCCAGCCTTTCCGGCAGCATCACCCGAGGCGTGAACGCCATTTACGCGCCCCTGTCCAAAGCGACGACAGCACTCTGGATGCTGGGCATTAATGTCCAAATTCCCTACATTTCAAAAATCACCTCTTATTACGGCGGGATCGGCGGTTTTTCCGTCGGCAGCGTGTTCGTTTTTATCGGCCTTTTAGGCTGGGTGCAGCACGTCATGCAGCCGGGAAAGAAAGCAGATCCTTTTTCCGAAGAACTCAATGAAGGGGATACGGACTATATCATTTCTCCTGACGAAGGAGAACTCATTGAAGACATGAGCCAGAAAAAAGAAAAAGGCTACGAAACAGGACCCCTCGATTGGTTGAATCAGGATTCGGAAGCGCTGTTTGCCAAAGAAATTCATGCGCGGATGGACGGCGGCGAATCCGCTGAACCTGTGAAGAAAAAAAGCAAAGCGCCGCGGCCGAAAGCAAAGCCAAAAACTAGGCCCAAACAGGCGAAGCCTGAGGAAACCGTCCAGAAGGCAGTCCCGGAACCGGAACCGGCGGAAAAAACGACCGTATTGCCGGACCTTTCGCCAGAACTTTTGGAACGGATCAAGGCCCACGGCGCGGCGCCGGCAAGAAAACCGGTGCGCAGCTCCGTATCCGACGATACCCGGGTTTTTACCACTTTAAAAGATTTGGGCAAGTATGACACCAAGCCCATTTTCAAAGAAACCCCTCGCCGGTCGGCGCAGACGGAAGCAGAAGATTTTGCAGAATCCGGATTTTTCACCCAGTCGTTCTACACCGAACGGGAAAAGGGAAAGCTGGCCTTTGGCTCTGACGAGCCAAAACGTCCGGAAAAGCCGGTGAGCAGGGAAACAATCAATATTCAGGAGGATGAAGATCAAATGGTAGATTATCAATCATCGGATGGCGATACCGCAAAAACGCCGAATACCGTTTCAAAACAAAAACCGGCAGCGCCGGCAAAAGCCGTGAAAACCCAATCGGCAGCCGCTGATTCGCCGCGGTGGGAAATGCCGGAAAAATCGAAGAAAACCAAAGTCGATCAAAGCGCAAAAAAGATCAATCCTTACAGAAAATACAGCGATGAAGAAGCGGCGCGCCGCGCGGACGCTTCCCGGGACAACGAAAAACAAATGCTCGACATCTGGCATCAGGTATCCGAAGACACCCGCGCCCTGCGCCAGCGGGGACGCCGAAGCGGCAGAGAAGACGGTGCTCAGAGCAGTCCTTTTGAAGCGTCGGAAGCACAGCGCAAACGCCTGAAACAGCAGCATAACCGCGCTGTGATTCAGCGCGGAGAAAATGAAATTGACGCAGACATGCAGCGAAAAGCAGATCCTTCTAAATTTCAGGGCTCAGGCGAAAAAGTGACCGGTGACGAAGACCGGGAAAAAATCGGTTTTGAAAAAGTTGAAATCAACGTGGACAACCGCAAGGTTTCTTTTTGGCGCAAAAAGAAAACGAAATAACGGAACATAATAGCGTAAAAGCAGAAAAGGGCTGTGTATTCAGCCTTTTTTCTTTGATTTGTTAATCTAATTTTTAGAACGGCGTGATATAACCGCCGTACGCAATTAAAATATAAAATACAGGAGAAATGAATGGGATTTTTACATGATCTTTTCGACCCCAGCCGAAAAACAGTCAAGAAATATTCACAAGTGGCAGACAAGATTGTCGCCATGGAAGATGAATACAAAGCCTTAAGCGATGAGGCGCTCAAACAAAAAACTGCAGAATTTAAAACACGCGTTGCCAATGGTGAAACCTTGGAGGACCTGCTGCCGGAAGCCTTTGCGACGGTCAGAGAAGCCGCAGCCCGAACAGTTGACATGCGCCATTTCCCGGTTCAGCTCATCGGGGGCATGGTCCTTCACAACGGGGACATCGCAGAAATGCGCACTGGTGAAGGGAAAACCCTCGTCGCGACGCTGCCGGCCTATTTAAATGCGCTGAGCGGAAAAGGCGTTTTTATCGTCACCGTTAACGATTACCTGGCGAAGCGCGACAGCGAATGGATGGGCAAAATCTACCGCTTCCTCGGCATGGACGTCGGCCTGGTGATTCCAGGACTGTCTTACGAAGAAAAGAAGCAGGCTTACAACTGCGATATCATTTACGGGACGAACAACGAATTCGGTTTTGACTACCTCCGGGACAACATGGTCACTTCGAAAGAAGAACAGGTTCAAAGAGGGCTGAACTACGCCATCATCGACGAAGTCGACTCGGTCTTGATCGATGAAGCGAGAACGCCTTTGATCATTTCCGGAAGCGGCGACGAAAGCACGGACCTCTACCGCACGGCCGACATCTTTGCGAAAAGCCTGAAGCCCGACGACTACGAAAAAGATGAAAAAGAAAAAGCTGTTTCCCTGACCGAAAAAGGGACGGCGAAAGCTGAAAAATTCTTCGGCGTTCAAAACCTGGCCGATGTGGACAACATGGAAATCATGCACAACATCAACCAGGCGCTGTACGCGAACACATTGATGACCAAGGATGTCGACTATATCGTCAAGAATGACGAAATCATCATCATTGACGAATTCACCGGGCGTCAGATGCCTGGACGGCGGTATTCCAACGGCCTGCATCAGGCCATCGAAGCGAAGGAACACGTGACGGTCAATCGGGAATCCAAGACGATGGCGACCATCACCTTCCAGAATTACTTCCGTATGTTTGACAAACTCGCCGGGATGACCGGGACTGCCAAAACCGAAGAAGAAGAATTCAACACGATTTATAATCTAAATGTTGTGACCATTCCGACCAACAAGCCCATGATCCGAAAGGACCTCAACGACCTGGTTTACAGGACAGAAAAGGCCAAGTTCAAGGCGGTGACTGAAGACGTGAAGCGCCGCCACGCCAAGGGGCAGCCGGTTCTGATCGGGACCATTTCCATTGAAAAATCAGAAATATTAAGTCAGTACCTCCGCCGTGAAGGCATCAAGCACAACGTCCTCAATGCGAAGCATCTGGAAAAAGAAGCGGAAATCATTTCCCAGGCGGGGCAGAAAGGCGCTGTGACCATTTCAACCAACATGGCCGGCCGTGGGACGGATATTGTGCTCGGCGACGGCGTCGCAGATTTGGGCGGCCTGCACATCATCGGCACTGAACGCCACGAATCCAGACGTATCGACAACCAGCTGCGCGGCCGTGCCGGCCGTCAGGGCGACCCGGGTTCGTCCCAGTTCTTCCTGTCTCTGGAAGATGATCTGATGCGCATTTTCGGATCGGACCGGATCAAGAAAGTCGTCGAAAATCTGGGCATGGACGACGAAACGCCCTTGGATGCGAAAATGTTAAACCGCAGCATCGAAAGCGCCCAGCGGAAGGTGGAAGCGCGGAACTTTGATATTAGAAAGAGCGTGCTCCAGTACGACAACGTCATGAACCGCCAGCGGGAAATCATTTACGCTCAGCGCCAGGAAGTTTTGGACGGCAAGAACATGCACGAACAGATCGAAAAAATGACCAAGGACGTCATTGAAGATTACGTGGGCATGTATACCAATGCCGGGGACAATTTCGAAGATTGGGACATCAAAAAACTCAAGCACTATTTCGGAGAATTCCTGCCGGTGGAACGGCTGAAGCTCGATCCGGAAACCACGACGGTCCAGGATATCAAAGATCAGCTGTACGAACTCTGCCGGGAAAACTACCAGTCTAAAGTAGCCCTTGTCGGCGAAGACGAAATGGAAAACATGGAACGGGTGGTCCTCCTGCGGGCTGTCGATGCGGCGTGGATGCTCCACATCGATGACATGGAACAGCTGAAAGAGGGCATCGGCCTGCGCGCGTACGGACAAAACGATCCGGTCGTTGAATACACCAATGAAGGGTTCAAGATGTTCGAGGATATGAACGCCGAAATCCAGGAAGAAACGGTGAAGTACATCTACAACGTCAAGATCAAGCTCGTGCCGCCAAAACAGCGTCAAAAACGCGTGCAGATGCACACGAACGAAGACCAGATTGTTTCCCAGGGCAAGGAAGAACCGGTTCAGAAGACCATTCACAAGAAGAAAATCGGACGCAACGATCCCTGCCCTTGCGGAAGCGGCAAAAAATACAAAAACTGTCACGGCCGGTATGCCAACTAAGGCAGCGGGCACTTAAGGAATAAAGAAAGGAATGCAATTTGATCGATCTGTATGAAGCGCGCCAGAGCGTAAACGGTATGTCCAAGGAAATGGACGATCTTGGAAAATCCATGAATCTGCCGGCAATGGAAGCGAGACTGAAAGAACTGGAAGCGAAGACGACGGCACCGGATTTCTGGAACGACCAGAAAACGGCGCAGAAAGTATTGAAAGAAGAAACCGTCCTGCGCAGCAAACAGAAGCGCTACAACGAAGTGAAGGGACATCTTGAAGATGTGCAGGTCATGCTGGAGCTGGCGGAAGAAGGAGAAGGGGAAGACGAACTGGAATCGATGCTGACGGATTTCCAGAAAGAATTTGACGACTACAAAGTTGAAACCCTGCTTTCCGGGGAATACGACAGCAACAACGCGATCATTTCCCTGCATCCGGGCGCTGGCGGGACAGAATCCCACGACTGGGCGTCCATGCTGCTTCGGATGTACATCCGGTGGGCAGAAAACAAGGGCTACAAGGTCAAGCAGCTGGATTATCAGCCTGGGGACATCGCCGGAATCAAGAGTGCGACCCTCTTAATCGAAGGGCTCAACGCTTACGGTTATTTGAAGACCGAAAGAGGGGTGCACCGTCTGGTCCGCATTTCGCCTTTTGACTCGTCAGGGCGCCGGCACACGTCTTTCGCCTCTCTCGACGTCACCCCTCAGGTGGACGATTCCATCGACATTGAAATCAATCCCGACGACATTCGGGTGGATACCTACCGTTCCAGCGGCGCCGGCGGACAGCACGTCAACAAGACCTCATCGGCTATCCGCATCACCCATATCCCGACCGGGGTCGTGGTGCAGTGCCAGAACGAACGCAGCCAGCACCAGAACAAAGAAGTGGCCATGAACATGTTAAAGTCCAAGCTGCTTGAAATCATGGAACAGGAAAAGAAGGAAAAACTGGAAGATATCGTCGGGGATTATTCCCAGATCGCCTGGGGCTCTCAGATCCGCTCCTACGTTTTCCATCCCTACACGATGGTGAAGGATCACCGGACCAACGTGGAAGTGGGAAATATCCAGAGCGTGATGGACGGCGATCTGGATCAGTTCATGAACGCAGAGCTGCGCCGGGAAGCGAAAGAAAACGCCCAGTAAAGAACAAAAAAATAAGGACGGCAGTGCCGCCCTTATTTTTATGCGCCGTAATCCTTGAGATGCTGCTCGATTTTGTCCTTCATGGCGTCGTCGATGACGACTTTACCGTCCACAGGATGGTTGTAGAGGTGGCGCAGAATGTCTTCGATTGTGACCATGGGGTAGGTTTTGATGCCGAGGGTTTCGCTGATTTCCTGAACCGCTGTCCGATCGCCGTCGCCCTTTTCCATGCGGTCGACGGAAATGATCAGGCTTGTCACTTTGACGTCTTTGGCCAGGGATTTTAAGAGGGGCACCGATTCTTTAACAGACGTGCCGGCGGTGATGACGTCTTCGACGATCATCGCGGTGTCGCCGTCTTTTGGACGGTAGCCGATGATGGAACCCCCTTCGCCGTGATCTTTGGCTTCTTTCCGGTTGAAGCAGTAGGGCATGTCCACATCGTGATCCCGGTAGAGGGAAGCCGAAGCGCTGATGACCAGGGGAATGCCCTTGTAGGCCGGCCCGTACAGGAAATCAATGCCGTCTAAATGTTCGGCAATTTCGGAAGCGTAATACTGTCCCAGTTTGGCAATTTGTTCAGAAGTCTGGTAATTGCCGGTGTTGATGAAATAAGGGGTGGGACGGCCGCTTTTGGTAATGAAATCCCCAAAAGTCAAGACGCCGGAGCGCACCATAAAATCGATGAATTCATCTTGATAACGCATAATGTCCTCCGTTTTTTCTTAAATTATAGCTTAAATAAAAGCGGCCCGCAAGGGCGGGCCCTTGACGGGGCAGCGCGTTCTCTCTATAATAGACCAGGATTAAAGGAAGTAGTATCCTAGTCGGAACTTCTGATCTCGAGGGCGGGCCTAAAAATCCGTCGAAGGGCATATCGATGAAGTCTCTTGGCAGGGCCTTTGACGCCCAGTTGGGGGTTTTGCCAGGAGGTTAAGAAAGAGGGGGCATCCTGCAACGGCATGCAGACTTTGACCCTGCTTTCGTGGAGACTTCTGCGCTACTGGAAGGGTGTAACAATACGGCGGTGTTCATCGCAGCAAGCACTTCTGAGTAAGCAGAGGTAAAACCTGGAGAGAAGTCAGGGCCTGTTGTGGCCTGGGCGATTTTGAACCAGCGTAGCCTGCCTTGAGTGGTTTGGGTAGATGGGCTGACAGTTGTCACGTTGTCAGGGCCCGATAAATGGCAATATTGCGTCCGAAACCCTTATTGCAAAAGAGGCTAAAGGTCAGAAGGGCCGCCGCGGAAAACGCCTAGGCTATTTGAAAGAGATCTGGCAGGGATTAAAGTGCACGCTTAGTGGCAATCCGGTCCCAACTTTTTAAGCTGGAGACCCGCATAATGAGAAATCGCTCATCCGGCGACGGAGAGCCGCGGTTCTGGGAAATCCTACCGGACTTATGTTGCAAAGTTTACTTGTCAGATTTTCCTTTAATCTTTTTTTGGATTATGTTGGCGCATAATCCTTTTTTCTTGCATGAATTTACGTTATAATAAAATAAAATATCATTTTTATGAAAGTTTATGCAATTTGGAATAACTTTTTAAGGAAAGGCACTGAACGAATTGGCAAAACATAAAAAAAATAAAAACAGTCAGAAAAAGTGGCTGACCCTTGTCAGCGCCGGCACCTTTCTGTCGACTTTTGTGATTACCTATATTTCGGACACGGTACTCTCCCACACCAACATGATCGTCTCTTTTGTGATTCTGTTTTTGATCATTGCCATCGGCATTTTTATGGATATGATCGGCATCGCTGTGACGGCTGTGCAGATGGAACCCTTTAACGCCATGGCGTCGCGGAAGATCAAAGGGGCCAAAACGGCTGTGAAAATCGTCAAAAACGCATCGAAAGTGTCGTCGGTGTGCTGCGACGTCATCGGCGACATCTGCGGGGTGGTCTCCGGGAGCATTTCGGTTTCGATCACCGCGCAGCTGGCCGCATTTTATCACTTGTCCGAATCGGTGTTTCTCGGGCTGCTCATCTCTGCTTCAGTCGCCTGCATCACCGTTGGCGGAAAAGCCATCTTTAAAGATGTGGGGATGAACCGCAGTGTAAGCATTGTTTTCGGATTGTCGAAAAGTCTGGCTAAAATCAAAGGATTGTTAAAAAAGAAAGAATAAAATGGCAAAGATCAAAGAACGGTTAGATAAAAAACTGGTTGAATTGGGGCTGTTTGACAGCCGGGAAAAGGCGAAGCGCTCGATTATGGCAGGGCTTGTGGCCGTCGACGGCGTGGTACACACCAAGGCCGGCGATCAGGTGATGGCCGATTTAAAGGCGGAACAAGTCGAAATCAAAGGCGAAGGCCTGCCCTTTGTGAGTCGGGGCGGCTTCAAACTCGACAAGGGCATCAAAGTGTTTGACTTTCCCGTCGAAGGCCGCTGGTTTTTGGACATTGGTGCTTCGACCGGGGGATTTACCGACGTGCTGCTGCAAAACGGCGCCGGCCGTGTGACCGCGATCGACGTGGGCTATGGGCAGTTTGACTGGAAACTGAGAAATGACGGCCGGGTCACTTGTATGGAGCGGACCAATTTCAGAAAAATCGGGCCGGAAGACATCGGCGGCACGGCAGACGGGTCAGTCATGGATGTGAGTTTTATCTCCATTTTGAAACTCATGCCGGCCATTTACCGGTGTGTCAAAGACGGGGCTCTCGGCATCTGGCTGATCAAGCCCCAGTTTGAGGCGGGTAAGGAAAACGTCGGGAAAAACGGCGTCGTCCGGGACCCGGCAATTCACAAGCAGGTGTTAATCAATACAACTCAGGGCATTGAAGCCCAGGGCTTTTCTGTTCTGGGGCTGTCCTTCTCGCCGATCCGGGGTCCGAAAGGGAATATCGAATTTTTATGCTTTTCGAGAAAAGAAAGCAGCCCGGATGCCGTTTTGCATCAGGAGGAAATTTCAGGAGAAGCGCCTATTTCAAATCTCGTAGAAGAAGCGCACTGCTCTTTTAAAGACGCAAAAGGGAAAGGCAGAAACGTATGACGGTGAATCAAAAGAAACCCATTAAAACCGTTGGCATTTATGTGAATCCGGATAAGCAGAATGCCTACGAGACCGCTTTCCGGTGCGTGCGCTATCTGTTAAAGCAGGGGGTCACGCCTTTGATGCTGCACAACCAGCACGCCGAAATGGCCTGTCTCGCAGGGGTCAAGCCTTGTTTTAAAGATCAGTTCTACAGTTCGGCGGACTGTCTCGTCGTTCTGGGCGGAGACGGGACGCTTCTCGGCATCGCACGGCAGGCCAGCGCCTACGAGACGCCGATCTGCGGCATCAATCTCGGAAAGCTTGGCTTTTTGACCAACGGCGACGCCAATTCCTACGAAGAGATCCTCCAGGAGCTGATCGACGGAGATTACACCCTGGACCGGCGCTCTATGATCATCAGCACGGTGAAGAAGCTCAACGGTGAATACGAATCCCAGGTGGCCCTCAATGACCTCGTGGTCAAAGCCACGGGCATCCGCATGATCCGGCTGACCATTGAGGTAGACGGGATGCTTTTGGACGATTACACCGGAGATGGGGTCATCCTCGCGACGCCTACAGGCTCCACGGCCTATTCTCTGGCGGCCGGCGGGCCGGTGGTCGATCCCCGGGCGGATATTCTGCTCTTGAATCCCATCTGTCCCCATCGGCTCCACGACAAGAGCTACGTGCTGCCAGGGTCGTCTTCAGTGGACATCAGTCTGCCCGGCAGTACGGGGGAAATCATGGTGTCCTCCGACGGGCAGGTTCAGATGTCTCTCAATTACGGGGAACATCTGCATATCAAAAAGGCGCCGTACATGACCAACCTGATTTTATTTCGCCACCGTAATTTTTACGAACAGCTGAGAAAAAAATTCTCAGACCATTAAATGTCATCACAGTGATTAGGGAAAGGAAGCACATGCATGAAAGGAACGCGGCAATCTGAAATACTACATATCATCGAAACCCATAAAATCGAAACCCAGGAAGAACTGGCCCGCTATCTGGAGCAGGAAGGGTACCGGGTGACCCAGGCGACGGTTTCCCGGGACATCAAAGAGCTGGGCTTGATCAAAGTCGCTGACAAGAATGGCGGACAGCGCTACGCGGTGATGCAGGACGTCAAAGGGGTTTTCGACGACCGCGTGAAAATCGTGTTCAGACAGTCGGTGGTCCGAGTCGACATTGCCGATTATCTCATCGTCCTCCACACGCTGCCCGGAATGGCCCAGGCGGCAGCCATGGTGATTGACGGGCTCAACTGGCCGGAAATTGTCGGGACGATCGCCGGAGACGATACGATTTTTGTGGCGCTTCACGACGGCAAACAAGTGTCTGCGGTCGCTGAGCAGTTCAGAAAATTGATGAAGGGGCTTTTATGAGCCTTTGGAGGAATCAATGCTAAAGCGGATTTCAATTGCCAATTATGCCCTGATCGACAAGCTGGAAGTCAACCTCGACGATCACCTCAATGTCATTACCGGGGAAACCGGGGCCGGGAAATCCATCGTGATTGACGCCCTGACCCTCATTCTCGGACAGCGGGGAAGCCGCAAAAACATCCGGGCCGGCGCCGACAAACTGGCGGTTCAGGGCGTTTTTGAAATTGATCCCCAGGGCAGTGTGGCGGCTAAGCTTTCAGATATGGCCATTCCTCTTGAAGGCCGGACGCTGATTCTCAACCGGACTCTGTCCCAAAGCGGACATAACACCTGCCGGATCAACGGCTTTGCGGTCACAGTTGCGCAGATGAAAGCCCTCACCCAGGATTTGATCGACATCCATTCCCAGCATGAAAACAATTCCCTGTTTCAGGCCAGTGCCCAGAGACGTCTCCTCGATGCCTGGGGGCGGGATGACATCGCGCCGCTGCTTGAAAAGACAAAAGCCCAGGCCGCCCGGCTCAAGACCTTAAGCCGCCAGATTCAGGCGCAGGTTCAGGACGACCGGACACTCGCCCGGCAGAAACAGATGCTGGCCTTTGAAATTAAGGACATAGAGGGGGCACACCTGACGCCTGGAGAAGATGAAAGCCTGGAAAGGGAGCAGCGGGTTTTGGAAAACAGCGAGATGCTGTTTTCTGAAGTGGAAACCGGCCGGCTGCTTTTGAACGGGCAGGAGGATCAGTCCGAAGGGGTGCTTTCGGATCTGAGCCAGATCCAGCACGTCGTGGCGCGGCTGTCCCAGTTCGACGACAAATTCAAGCCCTACAAGGCGGCTTTGGAAAGCGGCCTGGCGGAACTTTCGGAACTTTCCATTGAACTCGCCAGTTATCAGGAAGACATTCAGTTTGACGCCGGCCGGTTGGACGACGTCGAAAAACGCCTTTCTCTGATCGACAGCCTCAAGCGCAAATACGGGGACACCCTCGAAGACATCATCGCCTACGGTCAGAACCTGAGGGAACAGTACGACGATCTGGCCCACCACGACGACCGCCTTACAGCCATGAAAGAAGAATACGCGACGCTGTGGAAAGCCTATCGAAAGACAGCCCGAACCCTTCATGAAAAAAGGACAGCAGCGGCGAAGCCTCTGGCCCAGGCCATCGAGAAAGAACTCTCTGATCTGGCGATGCCCAGAGCCCGTTTTGTCATCTCGGTGGATGAAGACGAGCAGGTCATTGCCCCCTGGGGCAACGATCAAGTCGCCTTTAAAATTTCAGTGAACCCGGGCACTCCGATCCGGCCTTTAAAAGAAGTGGCCAGCGGCGGCGAAATTTCCCGAATCATGCTGGCCATTAAATGCATTTTCGGGGGGCTGGATCACGTGGAAACCATGATCTTCGACGAAATCGACACGGGCATCAGCGGCCGGACAGCCCAGGTCGTGGCCGAAAAAATTCTGGCCCTCTCGAGAAAACGCCAGGTTATCACCATCACCCATCTGCCCCAGATCACCGCAATGGCAGACGCCCATTTCCGGGTGATGAAGCGCGGCGACGAAAACAGTACCCAGGTGACATTTGAAGCTTTGGATGCCGAAGAAAGCCGTCAGGAACTGGCCCGCATGCTTTCCGGCGCCAAGGTGACAGAGCTGGCGAAAACCCATGCGGAAGAAATGCTCGCCATGGCCGCGCATCAGAAATCAACCGATCGAGAAAAAGCAGAAGAAGAGGTGGAAGTGTGAGATCTCCTGGTCCAATTGCCTTTCAATTAGGAAGCTTAACGGTGAGGTGGTACGGTCTGCTCATCGCGGCAGCCCTCGTCATCGGTCTGTGCATCGCCGTCAGCCGCGCCGACAAGGCCGGCATACGGAGGGACGATGTCTACGACTTTTTTATTCTCATGGTGCCGTCCATCATCGTCGGTGCCAGACTGTGGTATGTTTTGTTCGAGTGGTCCTATTACCGGTTTAACCCCCGGGAAATTTTCATGATTTGGCACGGGGGACTGGCCATTCACGGCGGCATCATTGCGGCGATCATCGCGGGCGCATTATTCTGCAGAGCCCGCCGCCTTTCGTTTTTAAAGCTGGCCGATGTGATGATTCCGGCCCTGCCTCTCGGTCAGGCGATCGGGCGATGGGGCAATTTCTTTAACGGCGAAGCCTACGGCAGGCAGACGACGCTGCCCTGGGCCATCACCGTGAAGGACCCGAACCTGGGATGGATTCACGTGCATCCGACTTTTCTTTACGAATCCCTTTGGGATTTGGGGGTTTTTTTGATTTTGCTTCTCGTTATCGAAAAGAAGTTCAAAAAAACAGACGGCGAACTGCTGTTCAGTTACTTTATTTTGTATTCGATCGGCCGGTTTTTCATCGAAGGCCTTCGGACCGACAGCCTGATGTTTTTCGGACTGCGCACGGCTCAGCTGGTCAGCCTCGCGCTCATCGCCGTCGGTATCATCGGCCTGATCTGGCTTCACAAAAGCCGGGCAACAGCCTCAGAAGACTGAGGCTGTCTTTTTTTTGGGTTAATTTGTATCAATATGATTGTTTTTGATTAAAAGTGATGTAAAATGATTGACTTTGAATGAAAAGAAGCGTATACTACGGGTAAAGAGATCGAAGGAAGCGTTAACAGCCATGCTGACAGAAGAAAGACAAGCCATTATATTACAGAATATCAAAGAAAAAGGCTCGATGACGGTGGCCGAATTGAGCAGTCTCCTGAAGATTTCCGAGTCCACGGTGAGGCGGGACCTCACGGCGATGGATGCGGAAGGGCTCATCAACAAAGTCCACGGAGGCGCGACCGCCAGAATCGGCAAACTTTTTTCAACCCGCGAGAGCGAACTCGCCCAGAAGCGCACCCAGTTTCAGGACGAGAAAAACGCGATCGGCCGGGAAGGCGCCAAGTTGATTCAGTCTGATGATTTTGTTTATATCGATGCTGGCAGCACCACCGAAGCTCTGGCCCACGCAGTCGTGAGCCGTGGAAAGTCCGAGGCCGTATTTGTGACCAACGGTCTGATCCAGGCTGAAGTGCTCCTCCATGCGGGCTGCACCGTCTACGTGCTCGAAGGGCGCCTGCGTCCGGAAACCGAGGCGATTGTGGGAAGCGGCGCGATTCAGTCTTTGAGAAAATATCAGTTTACAATCGGGTTTTTCGGAACCAACGGCGTCGATTTCAATTTGGGCTACACGACGCCGGACATTGAAGAAGCCGAGGTGAAGCGGGATGCCTTTAGCCGCTGCCTGAAAACCTACGTCCTGGCCGACCATTCGAAATTCAATCACATTACGCCGGTCACCTTTGGAAAACTGTCCGATGCGGCGGTGATCACAGACCAGATGCCTGATCACCGCTATAAACAAAGAGTAAAAATTGTGGAGGCAAAATTATGATTTATACGGTTACGTTTAATCCGTCGCTGGATTATATTGTCAGTGTCGAACACTTCAAGCTGGGAAGGGTCAACCGAACCTGCGCCGAACTGCTTTATCCCGGCGGGAAAGGCATCAATGTCGCCATTGTGTTAAGACACCTCGGCATGAAAGCAAAGGCGCTGGGCTTTATCGCCGGCTTTACCGGAGACCAGATCCAGTCCATGCTGACGGCTCAGAACATTGCAACAGATTTTATTAAAATCGATCAGGGCATGAGCCGGATCAACGTCAAACTCAGAAGCGATGAAGAAAGCGAAATCAACGGGATGGGGCCGACCATTTCAGAAGAACACCTGGAAGCCCTGTATCAGAAGCTGGATCAGCTGTCTGAAGGGGACACCCTGGTGCTCGCGGGAAGCATTCCGGCAAGCATGCCCGCGGATACCTACGAACGGATCATGTCCCGCCTCGAAGGCCGCGGCATTGAAATCGCAGTCGACGCCACGAAAGACCTGCTCCTCAACGTGCTGCCCTACCATCCGTTTTTGATCAAGCCGAACAATCACGAATTAGGAGACATGTTCGGGGTGACATTGGAAACTAATGAAGAGATCATCACCTACGCGAAAAAGCTCCAGGAAATGGGCGCGCGCAACGTGCTGATTTCCATGGCAGGCGACGGCGCCATTCTGGTGCCGGAAGACGGCGAAGTCCTCGTCAGTCCGGCGCCGAAGGGAAAGGTGAAGAATTCAGTCGGCGCGGGAGACTCCATGGTTGCCGGCTTCATCACCGGTTATCATCAAGGCGGCAAGGATCTGAAGGCAGCCTTTAAAATGGGCATCGCCACCGGATCGGCTTCAGCTTTCTCGGATGGTTTGGCCACGGAAGCCGAAGTGAAAGAAGTGCTGACTCAGGTTGAATCTTTCAACCTTTAATAAAGTCCTAATTTTATCATCATCATTTCATAACATTTTTAGGAGGAAAAAATGAGGATTACGGATTTGCTCAAAAAAGAAGGCATTGAGCTGAACGGGCCGTCAGCGACCAAGGAAGAAACCATTTCCCATATGGTCGAACTGATGTCTGCGACGGGCAACATCAATGACCCTGAAGGGTACAAAGCGGCGTTGATGAAGCGTGAAGAAGAGGGGACCACAGGTATCGGCGAAGGCATTGCCATTCCCCACGGCAAAACTGCAGCTGTGGACCGCGCGGGTCTGGCCTGCATGGTCTGCAAAGATGGCACTGAATTTGACGCCATGGACGGCCAGCCGGCCAAATTGATTTTTGCCATCGCTGTGCCGAACGACGCGGACAACACCCATCTGGAAATGCTGTCCCGGCTGTCAATGATGCTGATGGATGAAAAATTCAGAGAAGCATTAATCGCCTGTGACGACAAAGATGAATTCTTGAAGATCATCGACGCAGAAGAAACCGAAAAATTCGGAGATGAAGAACTGGATATTCCGGAAGAACCTGAAAAGAAAGGCTACGATCTGTTGGCAGTCACTGCCTGTCCGACTGGTATCGCCCACACCTACATGGCTGCCGAATCCCTTGAAGAAAAGGCGAAAAAAATGGGCTATACCATTAAAGTCGAAACCAACGGCTCCGGCGGGATTAAAAACAAACTGACCCCGGAAGAAATCGAAGGGGCCAAGGGCATTATCGTCGCTGCTGACAAAAAAGTCGAAATGGACCGTTTTGACGGCAAGCACGTGCTGATCACAAAAGTGGCGGACGGGATCAATAAGCCGGAAGAATTAATCAAGGACGCCCTGGCTCAGAAGGGCGCCGTTTATCACGCGGCAGAAGGCGCTTCTGCAGAAGGCGCTGAAGATGAAGGCGGCGAAAAGGAATCCGTCGGCCGCAAAATCTACAAAGACCTGATGAACGGGGTCTCCCACATGCTGCCCTTCGTCATCGGCGGCGGGATCATGATGGCCCTGTCCTTCTTAATCGATGCCGGGAATATCGGTTCAAGCTTTGGGACCGGGACGCCGGTTGCAGCCTTCTTCAACCAGGTCGGCAACGGCGCTTTCGCGTTCATGCTGCCGGTGCTGGCTGGCTTCATCGCCATGAGTATCGCGGACCGCCCGGGTCTGGCGGTTGGGTTTGTTGGCGGCTGGCTCGCGAAGGAAGGGATCCGGATCGGCTACTACCACGGCAAAATGGCCCTGCTGTATTCCGGACTCGATCCGAAACTCAGCCTCGTTTCCGCTGGGTTCCTCGGCGCCATGGCTGCTGGGTTCATCGCTGGTTATCTGGTCTTAGGGCTTAAAAAGCTGTGCAGCCATATGCCGGAATCTCTCGAAGGCATCAAACCAATGCTGATTTATCCTTTTGTGGGCGTCCTGCTTATCGGCCTTATCATGGTGCTCATCAACTGGCCGCTGTCTGCTCTGAACCAGGTGCTGTACAGCGCGCTGGAAAGCATGGGCAATGGTTCTAAAGTTGTGCTGGGTCTCATCGTCGGCGGCATGATGGCCATCGACATGGGCGGCCCCTTCAACAAAGCGGCTTATCTGTTTGGAACGGGCATGCTCGCTTCCGGCAACTACGATATCATGGCTGCTGTTATGATCGGCGGGATGGTGCCGCCGCTGGGCATCGCTTTGGCGACTACCATTTTCAAGAACCGCTTTACGAAACGGGAACGCCAGTCAGGGATTTCCTGCTACGTCATGGGTCTGTCCTTCATCACAGAAGGCGCCATTCCTTTTGCAGCCTCTGATCCGGGCCACGTCATTCCGAGCTGCGTCGCAGGCTCTGCAGTCGCAGGGGCGCTATCCATGCTGTTCAACTGCACCCTCCGGGCACCGCACGGCGGCATCTTCGTCTTCCCGGTGGTCGGGCACTGGCCGATGTATCTCTTGGCCCTGCTTATCGGCTCCGTGATCACCATGGCGCTGTTGGGCATTTTAAAGAAGCCGCTTTCACCTGAAGAATCCGGCTTGGCAAAATAATATCACATAATTTTGGTTGATTTTACAGTTAAAAATGATAGAATAAACGTACGAACTAATCGAATTCGTAAAAGGAGCATACAATAATGAAAGAATTTAAGTACACAATCACAGATCCTGCAGGTATTCACGCTCGTCCGGCTGGCATTTTGGTTAAAAAGACCCAGCCATACGCTTCAGAAGTCACTTTGATTAAAGATGACAAACAAGCCAACGGCAAGAGCATGCTGTCTGTGATGGGATTGGGTGCCCGGAACGGGGATGAAATCACCGTTCAGGTCGAAGGCGCAGATGAAGCAGATGCAGCTGCAGAACTGGAAGCATTTTTCAAAGAAAATCTCTAAACTTAAACGCCGTTTTTACGAACAGCCTTCAGCTATGCTGGAGGCTGTTTTTTATTGGCTTTTCGTATGTTATAATAAGACCCAAATGAAAATATAAATGAAACGGCGGGAACCATCGCCGGGGGAGGATAAATGGCGAGTCAACGTGAAATCATGGAGGCATTGGCGAGAATGGCCAATCCCGAAGGTGCGGAGAATGCCGATAAATACGAACAAATCAAACAGGAAAAGGCGAGAAAATTGAAACAGCAGAGACAGCAGAAAAGACGAGGCGGCGGAACGGTTTTGGCTTCGGGCCATACGGCGGACCAGGTTTCGCCGCGCCCGGGGCATTTGAGCGGCAGCAGCCGCACGAGTATTCCACACCCGGTAGACGGGGGAGAAGCGCGGGTGGCGACGAACCTCACGACCACCAGGCCGTCCCGTCAGGTCCGGATCAGGCGCACGGGCACGACCCTGGCTTCAGGGCATTCGGCAGAAGAAGTCACTGGGCACGCCCTGCCCAAGGCTGAAACGCCGGCAGAGGAACTGCCGCCGGTGCGCACCCGGCGGTCGATTTTTGCCAACACCGGCACGACCTTGGCTTCGGGCCACTCAGCTGATGAAATTTTGAGTGGCGCCGCAGAGGCCGAACCGCCGAAGCCGGAATCCGCCCGGCCAGAAGCACCGGCCCCTCAGGCAGAACCCGCGCAGGACACAGTCGTGGAACCCATTGAGGTCGAACCTGTCACAGAAACGGCTGCGGCAGAACCGCAGGTTCAGGACATGCCAATCGAAGATGCCCAGATAGAAGAAGCCCAGTTCGAAGACGTGACCGATCAGGCTGAAGCGCCGAAACCGGCAGCTTCAAAAACGGCTGAACCTGTCCCGGATGTGAAACCCGCTCAGGCGGAACAGGATGTTTCGGATCAAAAAGAACTGGAAAAGCCGGAGCGCGAAGCAAAAGCGCCGAAGCTTTCTTTTTCTGAACAGATCAAAGCGGCGGGCGGGGCCATTCCCGACGCTCTCGATGTAGAACAGAAAGCAGAAGACCTCGGGGAACTTTGGTCGCGCCTCAATGATTACAAGGTGAGGTGCCTGTCCACGCCGGAGATGTTCAGTGAAGGCGCGGTCGCGCTTCCGGACGCCCTGATCGATTTCTTCGGCGCCCAGGGCCGGGAAAAACGGGTCATGGTTCTGTTTGAAGGCCGGGAATATCCGTCTTATCTCGAAAGCAGCGATGGGGTCGGCGGCTACCGCTTCGAATGGAGCAAGGCCTTAAGCCGCAAATTCTACAGCATGTTCCCTCAGTACGAAACGTTTTTTGAAGGGGACATGGACGAAGCCAAGCAGAAAAAACGCCCCTATCTGACCATCGAAAAACTCACCGAAGATGAATTTGCGGCGAAGCTGATTCTGCCCTCCGACCAGGGACTGACCCGCAAACAGTTGCTCTTTGACCTGCTGGGGCCGGGCAAATCTCTTGCGAACTTCACGGATTCCTACGATCTGGTCTTTTTGAAGAGCTATTTTGAAAATATCGACAACCGCTGGCGGTCCGACGTTTTTGTCGTCTCCGCCAACGTCCAGAAATTTTACAAGGACCGTATCGCGGCAGAACACGCCCCAGATCCAAAATCTTCCCGGAATCTCGAAGGCATCGCCAATGTAAAGCTGGATGCCATTCTCGATTTCCTCATGGACGGCCCGTATCAGTTCCTTGCAGAACAAGGCCTGCTCTCGACCACTCAGGATCAGGATCATTTCTATTTCGGCATCGATCAGAACCTCATGGACGAAATGACGATGGATGACCGAAATCTCATCGTCAGTCTTCTGGAACAGAAAATCGACTATTATTTCAGCCGTCTCGACGGTCCGACCCTCCAGGAAAATCTGACAAGCTGGGTGGAACAGTACGGCGACTACTATCACCGGGATTTCCGCTATTCCTTTAAAGATGTCATCACCGAAGGCATACCGGGGAGCATCGAAGGCCTTAAAAATTTCAATGAAAAGCGCTACCGGATTTTCGGCTTTGCCGGGGACGACAACTGGGCTGAGGTGCCCTGGGTTGAAATTGTCGACAAGCAGATCACCCGTTTCCCAAACACCGGGGTGAGCGTGAAATATTTGCTGAACAAAGACAGCAAAAAGCTGTATCTGGCGCTGACCGTGGGGTACAAGACGCTGCGCTCAGATATCGAAAAAACCGAAGAATTCGATCCCGAACTGGATTTAGATGAACAGATCGACGAACGCACCGCAGAAGTCCTCGCTGAAAAGACGGCCGAAATCAGAAGTGCGGTGCATCCGGGCACCTTCAGCATGAAATCCGGAGACATCGATCTGCCGGATCCCCTTTATTTGAACGGCGTCATTTTCTTCAGAGAATACGCCGGGGTCGTGCCGGGAGAAAAGATCATTGAAGCCGATCTCGACGAAATGCTCGACGTGTACAATCATTATCTGCACCGCTGCGTCATCGGCGATGAAAAAATAGAGGTGCCGCAGCCGGAAGAAATGGCAGAAGCTCAGACTGAAACAGCGGCCTTCAAAACAGATGCCAGTCCGGCAGATGCAGAAGCACCAGAACCCGAAACGCCAGCTTCTGAAGAAGCGGCCGCTGATCTCACCGCTGAACTTGAAGCTGATCTGGATCTCGACGATTTAGACGACGACGATCTTTTGGATCTGGATGAAGATGACGAAGAAGCTGAAACGGCATCTGATGCAGCAGAAGCACCGGCAGAATCTCAGGCGGAAGCGGAAACGGTTCAAGAAGAAGAGGCTTTGGAAGAGGAAGGGGATTCGCATCATGAGGCGATAGAAGAAGTCGCCTCCGAAGCGGCGATTTCCAAGGCGATGGCTGCAGCGGTGGCCCGGAAGCGTGAAACCGCGGCTCCGGCGTGGCAGGCTTATCATCACGACGCGCCCCAGACGGCGGTGCAGGTGGTCAACACCGGCGGCCTGACCAAAGCCGATCTCGCCGCCTTCCAGAAGGCGATGGTGAAATCCCAGCTCAAGGTGCAGAAAATGATCATGCGCCTGAAAGCAAAAGAAAGTCAGGTGCCGGAAAAGACGCCGAGAGACCGCCGGGAACTCCATTATGAAGAAGTGCTTCAGGATCCGCCAGCAGACGTGGTGGGCTTAATGCGCCACATCGTGCAGTATATCAACGAATCCGGCGGCATGTGCACCCAGGACGAAGTAGCCGACTTGTTTTTAAGCATCAAGTCCGGTTCGATTCCGCTGATTACCGGCGTCGCCGGCCTTGGAAAAGCCGCCTTCATCAGAGGGTTTGCCGAAGCAGTCGGTGCCAATGATCAGAACGGACGGTTCAAAATGATTCCCGTGCGTCCCAGCTGGCAGAATGCCGACGGACTGCTGGGCTGCACGGCAGCAGATGGGCATTTTATACCCGGCGCCATGATTGATTTCGTGGCCGCTGCCGTGGAAAATCCGGATAAGCCTTATTTTCTCCTTCTCGATGAAATGTGCGCCGCGCCGATCGAAAAATACTTTTCAGAAATCCTTTCGATCCTCAATACCCGGCGGGTCTCGGAAGGCAGAGTCATCACTGATCCTCTCCTCAACGCCGATATTTTCGGACAGGACGAAGACGCCAGAGCGTATTACGGGGATTTATTCCTGCCCCAGAATCTCATCATCGTCGGGACGATCAGCAGTGACAGCGGCATCGGGAAGATTTCGCCGCGGCTCATCGAACAAGCAGCGGTCATCGAAATGACCTCTCCGGATCTTACGCTGACCGCAGCGCCGCCGGAAGCTTTCAAACCCATTCCGCTGAAAAGCGATTTCTTTGAAAGGGACGTCGCCTCACTGTCGCAGATTCAGAACCACCGGAAGACCATCACCGATATGGTGACTTTGCTTAACGTCATCAACGAAATTCTCAAGCGGGCCCAGGCCCAGATCGGCTTCCGGGTCCGGGATGAAATCTGCCTGTTCTTGTACTACAACGCGGAATACGGTCTCATGGTGCCGGAAAAGGCCATCGACACGGCGATCGCTCAGAAAATGCTGCCGCGAATTTCGGGCACGACGGCGGAAATCGAACAGGTGCTCATCGAATTGTTCAAGATCTGCGCCGGCACCCAGGATGATCAGATGATTTATCACCCCATTGCGGAAGGCTCCGGCCTCTTCCCGGTCAGCGCCGCGAAGTTAGCTGAAATGGCCGGGTATCTTCAGGTGGACGGTCAGGCGTCGTTCTGGAAACTTGGGCCGTTACAATCTTAGATTCAGATTAAATTCAGATTTATTTTTTTAAAAAAGCGGAGATTGGTGGATTTCTTAAGAATTGTTCGATAGACTAGACACCGTAATTATTTCTATCATAAAGGAGTTATAACATATGGAAAAACAGAAAATGGGTTGGCGTTCGGTGACGCTGTACGTTTTGGCAGTGATCTTTCTGGCCGCTTTCTTCTACGGCATCTTCATTTCGGTCTCACAAATCGCTTCAATGGTCGCCCAGTACAAGGCGATGGGCACAACGGTTCCAAAAAGCTACGTCGTGCAGCAGATCTGCCTTGGGGTAACCCAGTATGCATTCCCGCCGCTGTTCTTCTCCGTGATGTGCGCCGTGGTTGCCAAAATTTTAAATCATCTGGGTTTAAGCGGCAGCAGCAAAACACCGAAGAAAGCAGAAACTGCAGAAGCTGCACCAGCTTTTGACGAAAAAGAAGAAGTTTCAGAAAAAGATACGGATGCAGAACCTGTTGAAGATAAAGCTTCCGAAGAAAAAGCAGAAGCAAAGACAGAAGAGTGATACATGAAAAAAAACCAAAGCCGAAAAATTCGGCTTTGGTTTTTTTAGTTTAATCGTCAGTCAGTTCAATGGCTCGGGTCATGAGGGCGAGTTCCCGCTCGCGGCTGCCGGTGAGATCGAGATATCCAAACAGCGCTTCCAGGCCGGTGGCGTAGCGGTAATCCATGACCTCGGCATGTTTAGGCGGCATGCTTTTGGTGTTGCGCCCCCGCCGGACGATGGCCCGCTCTTCGTCAGTGAGCTCCGGCAGCATGCGGCGGATCGCTTTGGCCTGGGCCGAGGCGCGCACAAAATGGACCGACCGTTTGGTCAGGCGGTCCACCTTGGTGAGCCCTTCGGCGACGAGGTAGCGGCGGATGTAATCCGAATAAACCACGTCTCCGATATAGGCGAGGGTCAGAGGATTCATTTGCCGGGCTTCCGCTTTGGAATAAGTGCGGATGAGCGCCGCGGCAATTTCGTCATGGCTGAGCTGTGCGCTGGCTGAACTCATGCTTTGTGCCATTTGACGCCGTCCCGGGTATCTTCAAGGACGATGCCCCGTTTGGCCAGGTCGTCGCGGATGGCGTCTGCCGTGGCGAAGTCCTTGGCTTTTCTGGCCGCCTGGCGTTTTTCGATGAGGGCTTCGATTTCGTCTTCGAGGCTGCCTTCTTTTTCTTCTTTGTTTTTCGTCGCCAGCCCTAGCACTTCAGACAGCTGGTTAAAGAGCTTGAGCGCCACTTCCACAGATGCCTTTGACGAATTTTCATTGAGGGTGGAGTTGGCGTCCCGGACCAGTTCGAACATGGCGGAAATGGCGTCTGCAGTGTTTAAATCGTCGTTCATGGCGTCAATAAACTGTTTGTTGTAGGCGTCGAGGTGATCGCACCACGCTTTTTCATCGTCGCTCTGGGCCTTGTCTTCGCAGCGGGTCAAAAGATACTGCATCTGGAATTTCGCCGTGTAGAGACGTTCCAGAGCATTTTTCGCCTGACTCAGCAGTTCGTCCGAGAAGTTTACCGGGCTTCTGTAGTGGGCCATGAGCATGAACATGCGCACCACTTCGAGGTCGTATTTCTTGGCGATGTCCCGGACAGTGAAGAAATTGCCCTTGGATTTGGACATTTTTTCGTTGTTGATGTTGATGTAGCCGTTGTGCACCCAGTAGTGGGCGAAGGTGCAGCCGTTGGCCCCTTCAGACTGGGCGATTTCGTTTTCGTGATGGGGGAAGATCAGATCCTGGCCGCCGCCGTGGATGTCGATGGTCTTGCCGAGGAATTTGCGGCTCATGGCCGAGCATTCGATGTGCCATCCCGGACGGCCTTTGCCCCAAGGGCTGTCCCAATAGGGTTCGCCAGGCTTCGCCTTTTTCCAGACCGCGAAGTCCAGGGGGCTTTCTTTTTCGTCGTTGACGTCAATGCGGGCGCCGGCTTCGAGATCTTCGATGTTCTGGCCGGACAGGCAGCCGTAGCGCGGGAATTTTTCAACCCGGTAATAGACGTTGCCGTCGACGTTGTAGGCAAAGCCCTTGTCGACAAGAGCCTGCACCATGTCGATGATTTCGGGAATGGTGTCCGAGACCCGGGGATGCACCGACGCGCGGTGAATGCCCAGGGCGTCCGCATCTTTGAAATATTCTGAGATGTATTTGTCGGCAATTTCCTTGGCCGTGCAGTTTTCTTCGTGGGCGCGGTTGATGATTTTGTCGTCGACATCCGTAAAATTCTGAACGAAAGTAACGTCGTAGCCGATGTATTCGAGGAAACGGCGCAGCACGTCAAAGACGATAAAGGGTCTGGCGTTGCCGATGTGGAAATAATTATAAACGGTGGGGCCGCAGGAATACATCCTGACTTTCCCCGGTTCGATGGGCACAAAGGTTTCTTTGCGATGCGTCATCGTGTTGTATAATTGCATAGGGATTCTCCTTTTTCTACTAAAATCGTATCAATTATACCATAGAAGCGTGGGAGTTTCACGAAGAAATCAAGACAGGGTGGTTTAACTTGCGACAGTAAAGTGTTATAATAATATAGATTTTATGTAGCAAGCGTATCCGCTAGAAACAGAGGTAATTTCATGGAAAAGGAACGTGATGTGCTGACCCGCGCACTTTTATCCCTTCAGACACCTGAAGAATGCGGCGCGCTCCTCGACGATATGTGTACCATTAAGGAAATCGAGGACATGTCCCACAGGTTGATGATCGCCGTTCTTTTGGCAGAAGGCAAGACCTTTATCGACGTCGAAAAGCAGACCGGCGCGAGCTCTGCGACGATCAGCCGCGTCAACAAGTGTTTAAAGCACGGTTCCGGCTATCGGACCGTCATCAAGCGTATTCTCGATGGCGAGGCCATCAAATAATATAGAAAGAAGTTAGGAAATGAAACAGTTTAAAAAGTCTCATAAGTTGGACAACGTGTGTTATGATATCCGCGGACCGGTGGTTGCCGAAGCGGACCGCATGCAGCGGGAAGGCATTGACATCATTCAGCTCAACACAGGCAATCCGCCGCATTTTAAAATGAACGCGCCGGACGAAGTCATCCGCGATGTGCGGCTGCACTTAAAAGATTCAGAAGCCTATTGCAATTCCCAGGGGCTGTTCCCGGCGCGCAAAGCCATCGTGCAGTATTATCAGACCCAGGGCATCATGGGGGTCGATGAAGACGACATTTATATCGGCAACGGCTCCAGCGAACTGGTCAGCTTCTGCATGTCGGCGCTGCTCGACGACGGCGATGAAGTGCTGATCCCCATGCCGGATTACCCGCTGTGGACTGCAGCGGCCACTTTGGCCGGCGGCAAAGCCGTGCACTATCTCTGCGATGAAAAAAGCAATTGGTACCCGGATTTGGACGATATCCGCGCGAAGGTGAGCGACAGAACCAAGGCGATCGTCGTTATCAACCCGAACAACCCGACTGGTTCTGTTTACCCGAAGGAAATCCTCGAAGGGATCGTCAAGATCGCGGAAGAAAACGGCCTGATCATTTTCTCTGATGAAATTTACGATCACATCATCTACGACAATGTGCCCTACACCCATATGGCAAGTCTCACGGATGAAGTATTAGTCGTCACCTTAAACGGCTTGTCCAAGAGCCACCGGGTGCCGGGATTCCGTGTCGGCTGGATGATGCTGTCCGGCAACAAAGAATGCGCGAAAGATTACATCGAAGGCATTCACATTCTGTCGACCATGCGTCTGTGCGCCAACGTGCCGGCGCAGTACGCCATCCAGACGTCCTTAGGCGGCTACCAGAGCATCCAGGATCTCATCGCACCGGGCGGCCGTCTCTACGAACAGCGCAACATCATCTACGACGGGATCAACTCGATTCCGGGGCTGTCCTGTACGAAGCCGCAGGGGGCTATGTACGCCTTTGTCAAGATCGACACCCCGTCCTTTAACATCACCGATGACGTGCAGTTCGCCGTCGATCTTCTGAAACAGGAAAAAATCCTGATCGTTCAGGGCACCGGCTTCAACTGGCCGGAACCGGATCACTTCAGAATCGTGTTCCTGCCGAGCCCGATTCTCCTCGAAGAAACCATTGAACGGCTGCGCCATTTCATGGCCCATTATATCCAGAAATGACGATGAATAAGAGCTGGACAAGCACTTCGCCTGAACAGACCCTGGCCCTCGGCCAAAAGATGGGCGAAGCGTTAAGAGGCGCCGCCGGTCTCATCTACATGACCGGCGACTTGGGCGCAGGCAAAACGAAACTGACCCAGGGCATCGTCAAAGGGCTCGGTTTTGACACGGAAGTCACCAGCCCGACTTTCGCCCTGATTCATGAATACGGCCCCGAATCCGAAGTGATTCACGCCGATCTGTACCGCCTGGACAGCTACGAAGAACTGCAGGAAATCGGCTTTGAGGAGTACCTCGATGACGATCATCTCATTTTGTGTGAATGGCCCGATCTTTTAGAAGACGAAGGGCTCGAACCGATTATTCGTCTGGATCTCAGACGGGTGGACGGCGAAAGCGAACAAGCTCGGCGCATTACCATGACGTCTGACGACAGCGCCCTTGGAGAAAGGATGGCATCGATTGAAATTTAAGCCGTCGAAATCTGATCCTTTTGTTTCGGTGGTGATTCCCGCGGCCGGCCGCGGCCGGCGCATGGGGATGAAAATCAACAAGCAGTTTTTAAAACTGGGGGGCGCGCCGGTCCTGTATTGGACCATCCGGGCTTTTGATCAGTGCGCGGCCGTCGATGAGATTGTCGTCGTGCATCATCCCGACGAAAAGGCCACGCTGAATCAGGAGATTCTTTCTCCGTATCCCTTTTCCCACACGATCAAAACGGTTCCTGGCGGCGCCACCCGCAGCGCGTCGGTGTACAAGGGACTTCAGGGAGTCGATCCCCGGTGCGAAGTCGTTTTGATTCACGACGGGGCGCGGCCGATGATTCAGAATCAGCTGATTTTGGACTGTATCGAAAGCGCGGTGCGCCACCAGGCAGCCATTGCAGCGGTGCCCGCGAAGAATACCATTAAAACGGTCAAGCCGATCCCGGGCGAGCCGGGGGAGCTGGCCGTCGATCAGACCCTGGACCGGAGCACTCTGTACGAAATCCAAACCCCCCAGGCTTTCGACTATCATTTAATTCTAAAGGCCTATCGATGGGCCTTTAAGCATCATATCGAGGCGACGGATGACGCGGCCCTTGTGGAAAACATGGGCTGTCCGGTGGCCATTGTTCCCGGAACGTATCAGAATATTAAAATCACAACCGCAGAGGATTTAAAAGTCGTCGACGGATTTTTGTCCTTTTTTAATTAATAACCAGTACAAAAGTGGAGGTCGTTCAATATGAAATATACAGAAGAATTGCTGGCAACGATGTATTATCGGATGTATCAGGCGCGGTTTTTTGAAGAGGCCCTGAAATCTTCAAGTGTCTCGGAAAAAATCAACGGGGTTTCCCATCTGTCCATCGGTCAGGAAGCGACGGCGGTGGGCGCCTGCATGGCCATGAATGAAGATGATAAAATCGTCATGAGTTTCAGAAACCACGCCCAGGCCATCGCTTCCGGCATGGAAATCAAGGGGATGATGGCGGAAGTCATGGGCAGGGAATCCGGCATTAACGGCGGGCTGTCCGGCTCGGCCCATCTTTCAGACGCATCGGTTAACAATTTGGGCACCAGTCCGGCACCGGGTGCGGGGTATCCCATTGCCTGCGGGGCAGCACTCACCCAGCAAAAACAGAAAACGGGTCAGGCGGTGCTCTGCTTTGGCGGGGACGGCACACTGGATGAAGGGCTGTTTGGCGAGTCTTTGAATCTGGCCGCGCTGTGGAAACTCCCCGTTATTTTTGTGATCGAAAACAACTTTTTCAGCGGCGCCACTGCGATCGAACATCACTTCGCACCGAAATCCGTTGCTGCGCTGGCAGCTGCCTACGGCGTGCCGGCGGTGACCGTCGACGGCAACGATGTGATCGCCGTCCACAGCGCCGTCACAAAGGCGAGGGCGAAGGCCGCTTCCGGCGAAGGCCCCTTTGTCGTAGAAGCGCAGACCTACCGCCTGTGCGGTTATGACACCAACGATCTTCAGCTTTACCGCAGCGTCGATGAACAGAAAATCTGGCAGCAGCACGATCCCATCAACCTCTTTACGGAAACCTTGATTCAGGACTATCAAATGGATCAGTCCGTGCTGGAACAGCTCAAGGAAAATGCGACGCGAAGCGTCAATGACGCACTGGACTACGCAGAAAACGCGTCTGATCCGTCGATGAACGATGCGCTGACACCGGTCTATGCGAAATAATAAGGAGGGCCTTAACGTGGAAATTAAAGAATTATCCTTCAAAGAAGCAATGCGCCAGGCACTGCAGGAAGAAATGAAAGCCGACCCGCAGGTTGTGGTCATGGGACAAGATGTCCGCAAAAACGGCGGCAGCCTTGGCATTACCCTCGGCCTCGAAGAAAAATTCGGCGAAGATCAGCTGATGGATACCCCGTCGTCAGAACAAGCGGTTGTCGGAACCGCTGCAGGCGCGGCGATGACAGGCCTTCGCCCAGTGGTGGAACTGGGGTCAATGGATCAGGCCCTTTTGGCCTTTGGGGAACTCGCTCACGGGGCCGCAAGACCCTTCTATTGGTCCAGAGGCAAAGTTAAGGTGCCAATGACCGTGATCATTCCCATCGGCGGCGGCGACAATCCCCAGAACGGCCAGGCGCTGGAAAATCTCTTCGCTCATATTTCAGGACTGAAAGTGGTCGAACCCTCCAACGCGGCCCAGGGCAAGGGGCTGCTCAAAGCGGCGATCCGCGACGACAATCCAGTGGTCTTTCTCGTGAACCGGGATCTGTTGAACATCAAATCTCAGGTTCCCGTTGAAGACAGCTACATTCTGCCTCTCGGCAAATCCTACACCGAACGCAAAGGCGGCAGCGTGACCATTGTGACCTGGGGCGCGGCGCTGGTGTCGGTGCTGGAAGCCGCGGTGGTGCTGGAACAGGACGGCGTTCGCGCAGAAGTCATCAACCCGATGACCCTCGCGCCTTTGGATATGGACCCGATTTTCCAGTCGGTGAAGAAAACCGGCCACCTGCTCATCGTTCACGATGAAAACAAGACCGGCGGCATGGGGGCGGAAATTTCGGCGTCCGTGGCGGAAAGTCCGGTCTTCGATTATCTGGAAGCGCCGATTTTCAGACTCTGCGGCCTCGACGTGCCGATGCCCTACAGCAAGGGACTTGAAGATGTGATGACCCCGAAGGCTGAAGATGTCATTCAGTCGGTTTATGATCTGCTGGGGGTCGATTGATGGATGACCGCAGGCCAAAGCACACAAGCGACCGTTTGTCCCTCAGAAATTTAGGCGGCCATGTGAGACAGAACAATCAGGGCAACCGCGTTCTGCCTGCGACGCCGGCGGCACGGCGCTACGCTGCAGAAAAGGGCGTAAATCTTGAAGAACTCTCTGAAATCGGGGACGACCGGAGAATCACGGAACACGATATTGATGTTTTTCTCGAAAAGAAAAAGATTTTTGAAAAAAGAGCCCAGAACGGACGCCGGCAGGAAGTTCAGGAAACGTTGGACCAGCCGGAAGAACCGACCTTGAAACCGGAAGGGGATGGGGCAGGAAAAGCCGAAGAAGAGGCGCCAGCGGCTGAACCCCAAAGCGAAGTTCCTGAAAAAGCTCCGGTATCTTCTGAAACCCATGAAGATGCGGAAGAAGCGCCTGAAGGTAAGGCCCAGACCGATGCGGCAGCTTCCGCCATTTCGAAAGCAGCGGTCAAAATACCAGAGGTCTTTCATTTGGAAGATCTCGATTCCGAAGGCGATCATCTTTTGAGTGTGAGTCCTTTGGCCCGGGCCCTCGCAGAAGAATACCATGTCGATTTAAAAAAGCTCGCCCCGGGCAGCGGCCCCAACGGCCGCATCGTGCGCTACGACGTCAGACAGTGGCTGAAGGCTCATCCTGCTGACGAGGGCAAAAAAGAAGCGCCGAAGCCGGGAAAAACGACGGCTAAGCCGGCTGAATCCAAGCCGGCTGCTGGAGAAAAGGCAGCCGTAGAGGCGGACGTGAAAGCGCCTCAGGTTTCACCCGCGCCGAAGGCTTCGGGGCCTGTGTCCCACGATCCGGTGGCAGCAAAAATATTTCACGCCATTCAGAAAAATATGACTGCCATGCCAAATCGCAAAACGCCGGAACGGCCCAAACAGGAAGTCATCGAAGCGTCGGCAAAGGCTGAACGGGAAGATTCGAAAAAGAACAGCCCGGACCCTTATGCAAAAGCCGGTCAGGAAGATCCGGACGATACCTTGAATGTGGGGCCTTTCTCGCTGATGGTGATGGTGGATGTCACCCGGATTCACGATTACTGCTGGGCTCAGGTCGAAACCGCCAGCGGCGACGATGTGGATCTGGTGGATCACATTGTCGCCGCAGCTACCCGCTCGCTCGCCTTACATCCAAAGGCCAGCGCGGGCGGTTCTCAGATCGCGCTGATGACGTTGAGCGAACGCAGAGGGCTGATCTGTACGCCGGGATTTGAAATGAGCGAACACCCGACGCCGAAGGACGCCGCAGTCAGGCGGCGGGCTTTGATCCAGGACGTGGAAGAAGGCCGGGCGTCTGAACCCACAGCAGGCATCGGCCTGCACATCATGGCCCTGGGACAGGGTATCGGCCTGAATTACATCTGCGACAAGCAGCGGGCGCCGATCCTGGCGGTCGGCGGCGTGCGCAGGGAAATGCAGATGGGCGGCATCCATTACACCGTGCCTCTGACCCTTTCCCAGAAGCGGGGCACGGCCAATGTGGCGGCATCGGCGGCCTTCTTAAATACACTTAAAACTTTTTTGGAAAATCCGGATACGCTCTTTCAAATGGAAGCAAGGGGAGAAAAATGATAGAAACCCAATTATCAGACCAGTTAAATGATCATATGACGGAGGTGCCGAGAAATTTTGACGTGATCGTCTTAGGCGGCGGGATTGTCGGGATCACCGCGGCCATTGAAGCAGGACGGGCCGGCTACCGCACGGCCATCGTGGCGGGAGAATTCGGCGGACGCTATTTAAGCGAAGCCATTCCAGCAGGATTTTATCATGAAAACGCCCGGTTTATCCGCCACGCCATGCGCTACCGCGGCCACACGGGCATCGTCGTGGGCAAAGTCTCTCTGGACATGCATCGGCTGATTCTCGAAAAAGAAGAAGTGATGAATCAGGAAGCGGCCAAGCTGCGCAAGCAGATTGAAGATGCCGGCGTCTATTTCTTCTCCGGCGCCGGACGCCCGCTGCCGAACGGGATGATTGACGTCAAAGAAGAAGACGGCAACCTGGTGCGCCTGACCTGGAAGCGGCTGATCGTCGCTACCGGGATGAAGGCCCAGAAACGGGAAACCCTCAAGCATTACACCGAAGTCGTCGAAGACGACGGCATCTACCGGTTTAATCAGATTCCCGAAGAGATGACCATTTTGGGAGACGGGGTCAGAGCGTGTGAAGTCGCGTCCCTTTTCCAGACCCTGGGCAGCCACGTTTCCATCGTGACCGACAGCAGTTCGGTGCTGAAGCATCTTGATGCTCAGATCGTCGGGCGCCTGGAAGAACAGATGAAGCGCCGGGGGACGAAGATTTTTCTGAAGATGCGGCCTGTCGACATTTACAAGGATTCTTTGAAGATGACCCACATCGAGCTGGCCTCTGCCGACGCTTTCGCGGCGTCCGAAAAAGCCGGCGGTCATCCGAAAACGGAACACACGGTGATTTCATCGACCATCTACGTGCCGACCCTTTACAAGGGCAATATGTCGGGCTTGAGCCCGCTGCGCCTGGATATCGACGACGGCTTCGTGGTCACGGACAGTTTCTATCGGACCTCTCTTAAAAACGTATACGCTGTCGGCAGTGTGACCGGGCAGTGCCAGATGGCCTATGAAGGGCGGATGCAGGCCAAGACCTTGATCGAAAACCTCGTGGCGGAAGATCAGGGCCGTCCGCGGCAGATGTTAGACGTCTATCAGATGCCCCATTTCATCCACACGTTTCCGGAAGTGGCCAGCGTCGGCCTCACGACACAGGAAGCGTCGATCGAACACGAAGACATCCGGGTGGGCCTGGCACCCCTCGGCGACGAACCGGGCTCCCTTTTCGCAAGCAACAAACAGGGATTTGTCAAGGTGATCGTGGACGGGAAGTACCGCGAAATTCTCGGGGTGCACATCATCGGCGAAAATGCCTGCGAATTTATCGCCCAGGTTCAGGCGCTGATGATCATGGAAGGGACGACGATGGATTTATCACGCATCGTCCATCCGATTCCGAGCTTGTCCCTCGCTTTGGAAGAAGCCTTTGATCAGATTGAACAATAAACGAAATACCATAGAACAGGAGAAACGCATGACGACAAAACCATCAACAGGACAGCAGGAAAAGGTTGTTGTGTTGGATTTCGGCGGCCAGTACAAACAGCTGATCGCCCGGCGCGTTCGGGAATGCCAGGTGTACTGCGAGATTCACTCGTACAAGACGCCCATTGAAAAGCTCAAGGCCATGGCGCCCAAGGGCATCATCCTCACCGGCGGACCGAACAGCGTGTTCGACAAGACCTCGCCGACTTATGAAAAAGCGCTGTACGAATTAGGCATTCCAATTCTGGGGATCTGTTACGGGTCCCAGCTCATGGCGTACACCTTGGGCGGCAAAGTGGAAAAGGCGCCGGTGAGCGAATACGGCCGGACGGATTTAACCATCGACGATTCGAACAGCCTTTTGATGCAGGATGTGAAGCCCGACACGGTGTGCTGGATGAGCCACACAGATTATATCGCGGCGGTGCCGGACGGTTTCAAGGTCACGGCCCACACACCTCACTGTCCAGTGGCGGCGATGGAAAATCCGGCGCAGAAGCTCTACGCCGTTCAGTTCCACCCCGAAGTGGTCCATACCCCCGAAGGCAAGAAGATTCTCAAAAACTTTTTGATGAACGTCTGCGGCTGTTCCGGCAATTGGCAGATGAATACCTTCGTCAAAGACACGGTGGCTGCCCTCAAAGAAAAAATCGGCAGTGACCGGGTGCTGCTCGGCCTTTCCGGCGGGGTGGATTCCACGGTGACAGCCGTGCTCCTTTCCCGGGCTATCGGCAAACAGCTGACCTGCGTTTTCGTCGATCACGGCCTGATGCGCAAAGACGAAGGGGACGAAGTGGAAGCCGTGTTCGGACCGAAGGGACAGTTTGACTTGAACTTCATCCGGGTCAATGCCGGGGAAACCTATTTTGAAAAACTCAAGGGCGTCACTGATCCGGAACAGAAACGGAAAATTATCGGCGCTCTGTTCGTCGAAATCTTCGGCGCGGAAGCGAAGAAGCTCGCCGATGAAGGGGGCTTTAAATATATGGCCCAGGGGACGATTTACCCGGACGTGGTCGAAAGCGGCGCCGGCAATGGCGGTGCGGTGATCAAATCCCACCACAATGTGGGCGGCCTGCCGCAGGAAATGGTCGTCGAGCTGGGCTTCGACCAGACCCCCATCGAGCCCCTTCGGGATTTATTTAAAGATGAAGTCCGGAAAGTCGGACTGGAACTCGGCATTCCGAAGCACCTCGTCTACCGCCAGCCCTTCCCGGGCCCGGGACTGGGCATCCGCGTCGTCGGCGAAGTGACGCCGAAGATGGTTAAAATCACCCAGGAAGCGGACGCCATCTACCGGGAAGAACTGGAAAAAGCCGGCATCGACATGGGCAAAGGCCAGTTCTTCGCCGCCCTGTCCAATTTGAGAAGCGTGGGCGTCATGGGCGACGACCGCACCTACGACTACGCTGTGGTGCTCCGGGGCGTCATCACCTCGGATTTCATGACCGCCGAAGCGGCGGACATTCCGTGGCCGGTGCTCCAGACGTGCATGAACCGCATCATCAACGAAGTGGAAGGGGTCAACCGCGTCATGTACGATTTGACCTCCAAGCCGCCAGGAACGATTGAGTTGGAATAAATTGAAAAAGTCTGAAAACCCAGTAATAATGCGGGTTTGCAGGATTTCAAAACCCTCGTTGATAAGATTTTGATAAGATTGCACTTGAACACCTTTATCGGATGTATCAAGTGGTTTGTGGGTAAAGAGTAATTTCTGAAGGCTCACAAAAAACACCATATTAACATTAAACCCCGTACTGACGGAATAAAGTCAGTACGGGGTTTTTGTCGTTTTGATATGGGGTTTTCCGCCGTTGCCATTGCTGACCGAGTGGGACACGAAAGCATAGAAATCACTTACCGCTATGCCCATCTGTTCCCATCAAAACAAAAGGAAATGGCAGTTAAACTTGATTTTATGAATAAAGGGGTGTGATGATATGTCAGCAAAAAATGTAGATCGCCACAACCGTTTCCGCAGTATTACCGTAGGATTTCGAGTATCACCCGAAGAACAGGAAGAACTCAACAGAGCGGTTGCTCTTTCGGGACTGCCGAAGCAGGAGTACTGTTACCGCAAGTGTATGGGGCGTGAGGTAGTGGTTCAGCCAAATCCGAGAGTTTATAAGGCACTGAAAACGCAGATGGCATTTATCCTTGAGGAATTACAGCGTATTGCGGCAGGTGAGAATGTCCAAACGGAACTGCTCGAAACCATTGACCTTATCGCCTTTACAATGCACGGACTGAAAGGAGAGAATGCAAATGAATGATAAAAAAGAAATGACCGCCCGAACATCATCTGTTGGCGCAGATGAAAGGCAGTCACTCAAATATAGTAACAATAGTATAACCGATTTTGCTGAAGAAATCAATGATTTTGAAAAAATGCAGAGAGAAATGCTGCGGCAGTTAGATCCGTCCTATTTGAAAACTGTATCTATGAAAATGCTGTACAATACGGTGTTTGATATTCAGACGCCGCTGATTGACGGTCTGCTCCAACGAGGAACCTATATTTTTGCAGGTTCCCCGAAAGTAGGCAAAAGCTTTATGATGGCACAGCTCGCCTATCATATCAGTACAGGCACACCGCTTTGGAGTTACAAAGTACGAAAAGCAACGGTGCTTTACTTTGCTCTTGAAGATGATTATCCTCGTTTGCAAAAGCGACTGTTTCAGATGTTTGGTGCAGAGGAAACAGACAATCTCTATTTTGCGACGGAGTGCAAAACGGTAAGCGGTGGTTTGGAAGAACAAATCAGAGGTTTTATAGGAGAACACCCCGACACAGGCTTGATTATCATAGACACCTTAAAGCGTGTGCGTGAAGCCGGCGATGCTGATTACAGCTACGCCAGCGATTATGACATTGTAGCAAGACTCAAAGCATTGGCAGATAGTTACAAGGTTACAATGCTCATCGTTCATCACACCCGAAAGCAGAAAGCGGAAGATATATTCGATATGATTTCGGGAACGACAGGCTTGCTCGGTGCGGCGGATGGGGCGTTTCTTCTGCAAAAAGAGAAACGCACAAGCAACGCCGCTACGCTTGATGTGGCAGGCAGAGATCAACAGGATATGAAAATTCATCTTGTAAGAGATGCCGAGCGTTTGATTTGGAACTTTGAAAACTCAGAAACGGAATTGTGGAAAGAGCCGCCCGAACCTTTGCTTGAAAAGATAGCGCAATTGCTTTCTTCGGGCAGTAATGAATGGACGGGGACGCCTACGGAGCTTTGCTCTATTCTTCAGCTTGATATTCAGCCTAACGCTCTCACACGAAAGCTGAATATCAATGCGGGGCGTTTGCTAAATGAGTATAAGATTTTCTATGAGAACAGCCGCAGTCGAAGTGAGCGAAAAGTAAAGCTATCCCGATTGGAGCAGGCGTGACGATATGTGACGGTGTGACGATGATTTTAGGGGCGGGTGCGGTATCAAAAATACCGTCACCATCGTCACACACCGTCACAAAAGTTTAGACGGGGTTGTAAGGGTGTCCTTTTCAAAGGACAGCCCTTACCTCTCGGAGAGCGCAAAACCTGCTTGCAGGTTGCATTTTTGTTGGCGAAGCTGACAAAAGTGCTTTTGCGTTACTCTTGGCAAGAGTAACAGAACCACTAACCGAAAAGAAAGGGCGTGATAAAATGCAAAGAACAATTAGTGCAATGGTCGGAAAGGGCTCGATCAATCACAACAGCCGAAAGTTTACAGCAGAGAATGTTGCTCCAGAGCGCACCCACTTGAATATAGATTATTGCAATGAGAACATCGAAAAAGTATATCACAAACTATTTGATGAAGCTCTGAAACGATACAATGATAAGCAGACAAGGGCAGACCGAAAGATAGAAAACTATTACGACAAAATCCGTACAGGCAAACAGGAAAAGCCGTTTCACGAACTGATTTTACAGATTGGCGATAAAGATAATATGAGTGCAGAAAGCGAAAACGGACAGCTTGCAAAGCAGATTTTGGATGAGTATTACAAGGGTTTTCGAGAGAGAAATCCAAACTTATATGTGTTCTCTGTTCATCTGCATATGGATGAAGCAACACCGCATATTCACATTGACTTTGTACCGTTTACAACAGGTAGCAAGCGAGGTTTAGATACAAGAGTGTCGCTAAAACAGGCTCTTGTGGCGCAGGGATTTAAGGGCGGTACTCGTGGCGATACGGAATGGTCGCAATGGGTACTTTCTGAAAAAGAACAGCTTGCCGCCGTTATGGAACGGTACGGAATTGAGTGGGAGCAGAAAGGCACACACGATAAGCATTTGTCCGTTCTTGATTACAAAAAGCAGGAACGGGAAAAAGAAATATCGGCTCTTGACAGTCAGATTGCCGAGAAAACCGATGTGGTGAAATCTCTTTCAGACCGAGTGCAGAATTTTGATGACGGTATTGAGCGATTGCAGGCAATAAGCGATAGCTTAGATACTGCACCTGAATATAATCTACCCGAACCATCGGGGTTAATGACAGCCAAAACCTATAAAACAAAGTTCGCCGAGCCGCTTATCAAGAGGTTAAAATCGCTTATTAAAACCGTATTTGCCCGATGTTTTGAAGCGTGGGACAGTTATCACAGGCTGAACGCAACAAACGCAAGTCTGTATCGTGAAAACCAAGTGTTGAGCAGAAAAAACAGCAGTCTTAACGCTGAAAATGCTGAACTGAAGGAGCAAAACAGGGATTATAAACTACTCCGTAAGGTATTCGGCAGCAAGCAAATTGATGGACTTTTAGAGCAAGCCAAACAGTCTAAACAGCATGATAAACGCTTTAGAGATAATCAAAATGAAAGGTAGGAATACACAATGACAAAGACGATTTTTGAAGAAATGGGCGGCACTTATATACGGGTTGGAGATTATTTTCTCCCCGATTTGAAACTACCCGAAACAGAAACACAATCTATCGGCATATGGGGACAGCGGCATAAACGCTACTTGAAAGAGCATAAACGGCTGTTTTATTCTAATTTGTTGACAAGCGGAAAACTGAACAGTTACCTTGCTGATATTGACCGACAGGCAGAGGAAATGTTTTCTCGGCTGGTAAAACAGATGGCAGAATGTGAGGGTGTGACAGAACAGCTAAAGGCAGAAAATCAGCTTGAATGGGTCGGGAAAATGAATAATATTCGTAGCAGAGCAGTAGAGATTATAGATGTAGAATTGATTTGTGTTTAGGAGGACAAAGCGGCAGATATAATGTTAAAAGTAGTTGCGTGCGCACGCATATTGATGTATAATACGTTCTGATTGGAGGTATATATCTATGCAACTATTAAAATGGCTTTCCGTAACAGACCGATTTTACAAAATCTATTTGGACAAGCAACTTGCCCCTTATGGAATCAACAACAGTCAATATATGTTCTTAATCAAAATCTGTCGTTCGCCCGGTATTCTACAAGATTCTTTGTTGAATATGTTCTATGTTCATCCAAGCAATATTGTACGGACAGTTGCGACATTGGAAAAGCAGGGAATGATTACACGTTCTCCCAATGATAAGGATAAGCGGACATATAAATTGTATCCTACAGAAAGAGCATTGTCTATTATTGACGAGATACAGATGATATGCGAAAAGACAGAAGCTCTTTTATTGCAGGGTATGAGCGAATCCGAGCAGAACCTTTTTATGGATTTCTTAATACAGGCGGGCAGAAATATCACATCGGAACTCCATATAGAGAGAAAGGGGGAGGAGTTCAATGACTGAAAATCCTCTGGGCTATGAAAAAATTTCAAAGCTGTTGAAAAATTTTGCTGTTCCCAGTATTGTGGCGTCTCTTGTCGGCTCAATCTACAATATTGTGGATCAGATTTTTATTGGTCAAGGGGTCGGTTATTTGGGAAATGCAGCAACCAATGTTGCCTACCCGTTTTCTACCATCTGCCTTGCCATTGCACTACTGGTCGGAATTGGCAGTGCTTCCCTTGTTTCCCTCTGTCTTGGACGCAAAGAGCCGAAAGCTGCCGCCAAAGCAGCGGGAAATGGTATTGTTCTGATGGGAATTTTCGGAATTATTTATTTGCTGGTTGGAGAAACTTTTCTGTCTTTGCTCCTAAAGGCATTTGGGGCAACGACAGATGTATTTCCATATGCAAAGCAGTATGCCAGCATAACATTGATTGGAATGCCGTTTCTCATTGTAACGAATGGTATGAGCAATTTGATTCGAGCAGATGGAAAACCAAAGTATTCAATGGCCTGCATGGTTGTGGGAGCTATTATCAATACCATTCTTGACCCCATTTTTATTTTTGTTTGCGATTGGGGAATTGCCGGCGCAGCTTGGGCAACAGTTATTGGACAAATTTTTTCCTTCATACTCGCACTCCGTTATCTATGGCGTTTCCAAACAATCCATTTTGAAAAAGAGTCGTTTTTATTGGACATCAAAGAAAGCATGAAAATTTGCAACATGGGAATCAGCAGCAGCTCAAACCAGATTGCAGTTACCGTGATTCAAATCATTCAGTACAATTCGTTGACTTATTACGGCGCATTAACAAAATATGGAACAGATATTCCCTTAGCTGCTTGCGGAATCGTTATGAAAACAAATGCCATAATCCTTGCGATTGTTGTAGGAATCTCGCAAGGGATGCAGCCGATTATCGGCTTCAACTATGGGGCAAGGCAATACCATCGTGTACGGGAGGCTTACCTGCTTGCGGTAAAATGGAACTTTGTTGTTTCCACTATTGCTTTCATCGCATTTCAATTTTTCCCGCAATCTATCATTTCGCTATTCGGAGATGGGGACGAGCTGTATTTTGAATTTGCTGTTTTGTTCATGCGTACCTATCTTTTCATGGTGTTGGTAAATGGTGTGCAGTTGCTTTCTTCCAGCTTTTTTACCGCAATAGGAAAATCGTTAAGAGGTGCTCTGTTGGCATTAACAAGGCAGACCTTTTTCTTGATTCCGCTTACCCTGCTGCTCCCGCTTCGTTTCGGAATTATGGGAGTATTGCTAGCGGGGCCTGTTGCTGATTTTTCAGCGTTTGTGCTATCTGTTGTACTGGTGGGTATAGAATTTAAAAAACAAAAAAAACTCGCTTATAATTTAAGCCATAGCATATAACTATTATCCACAGCTACTGAGCAAGTGTTATCAATACCGATAACAAAATGATAACATTAGCTTATATAGGCAGGATAATATGGATATATCAAATAATCAAAGGATTTACATACTCGGCAGAGAATAATTTCTAAACAAAATCAGTTAGGAAAAGTCGAGTTTGAATAAAAATAAATCCCTGTTCGTCTTGACATTCAAGACGGCAGGGATTTTTTAATTCATCAAGGTTCACATCAGTCGTTTTCGATGTCGATGTCGCCGGTGTTGGTGTGGGCGGTGATGGTCTTGTCACCGCTGCCGACGCGGATGGTGCCGGCGTTGTATTCGCGCTCGCCGATATCGATGTCGCCGGTGTTGGTTTTGGCAGAGATGGTGTAGCGAGCGAGGCTGTCGGACGGGGCGGCCGAGATGTCGCCGTTGTCGGCGGTCAGCTCAGCGGTGGTAAAGGCCGTGCCTTCGAGGTCGATATCCCCGTTTGAAGTCGTGGCCTTCAGGGTGGTCCCGACACAGGCGTTGAGGTCGATATCGCCGTTTTGGCTGTCGAGGGTCAGGGTCTCTGCCCTGAAGGTTTGGGCGGGCTCGACGGTGATGTCGCCGTTTTGGCTCTCGAGGGTCAAGGCTTGAAGCGCGGTGTGGGATCTCGGAATCGTGAGCGTCAGCTCGGCGTCTTGATGGGCGCCGACGGCGGTCTTCGCCGCTTTGGCAGTGAGTTTTCCGTCTGTGACGGTGAGGGTAGGGCAGGTGCCCTTTGGCCCGCGGTAGACCATGGCAAAGCCGTCGCCGTCTTGGAGGGTGATGTCCGTGTTGTCGAGGTGGATATCGGCGCGGTCAAAGGTGTCGAGCTTTTTGCGGACGGTGGTCTGGTGGGCTTTAGTCCAAGGGAAGGCGAAATTGTCCTCGTCCGAGTCGGGGGACAGATGCCCGGCCCCCAGATGTTGCCCGGCGCCAAAGGCGATGACGGCCAAGGCGACGGCGGCAATCAGAATCAGGCAGAGACTGCGCTTGTTTTTCATTGCGGTTCTCCTTTCGCGTTAAAAATGGATTCGAGCAGTTTTCGGACGGCGGCCGGCCTTTCTCATGTTGCGTCGAGATACATGGTCTGACGTATGACGCCTGTCGTCGTATGCTGTTGCGATTAATATACGACGGCAGGCAAAGGATGTCAAGGGGAAGTTAATCATCATCATCGATGCAATCGTAAAAGCGAAAATACAACCGAAAAACAATCGTAAAACAATCGCAAATTTTTGCGATTGTTTTTTAATTGCTTTTTAATTGCTTTTCAATCACGACACAGGCGAGGCTTGGGCGTGGCTGCAAGGGGGATTCGTCATCACGAAAATTTCAGTTGATTTGCGGTCCCATCTCCAATAAAATAAGGGCAGTAAGCATAAATAGGAGGTAACACCATGCCAGCATGCAAAATGATTCACGAAATGATCCGCGTTTACGACTTGGAGCGCTCCCTTAAATTCTACGACGACGCCCTCGGGATGAAGGAAGTCCGCCGCAAGGACAAGCCGGAGGGCAAGTTCACCCTGGTCTATCTGTCGGACGGCCAGTCGGATTTCGAGTTGGAGCTGACTTACAATTACGACCCGGAACAGCCCTACGACCTCGGCACCGGCTACGGCCACATCGCCGTAGAAGTGGACAATTTGGACGCCGCCCACGCCGAACACCAGGCTAAGGGCTACACCGTCGGCCCCCTCAAAGGGCTCGGCGCGACCAAGGATTATTATTTCCTGACCGATCCGGACGGCTACCAGATCGAAGTCATGCGGAAAAAATAATCCAGAATGATGCGGGGCTGCCTTCGGGCAGTCTTTTTTTGTGCGCCATGTAAATCTCAGACAGCAAAACCGCCGCCCCCCAAGACACGTGAGGGCGGCGATTGTTGAGAGACAGGCGCCTTACCAGATGTGCATGACGTGCTGCATCAAGAGGCTGACAACGGTGATGCCGGCCCAGCAGCAGGCGCCCAGAACGATGGGCCTGCCGCCGGATTTGATGAGTTTGACGACGTTGCTGTTGAGGCCGATGGCGGCCATGGCCACAATGATCATGAACTTCGACAGTTCCTTCAGCGGCGCGAAGGCTGCGGCAGGGACGCCGAAATGGATGCAGACGGTGGTGATGACAGCGGCGAGGACAAAATAAAGGATGAACATCGGGAAGGCCTGGCGGAAGCTGAACCCGCCGCTTTCCCCGCGCTCGTTTTTTTCGGCACGGGCCTGCACCATGGCGAGGACCAGGGTGATGGGGATGATGGCCAGCGTCCGGGTCAGCTTGACGGTGACGGCCTTGTCCAGGGTCTGGGAGCCTAAGTGCCACATGCTGTCCCAGGTGGCGGCCGCCGCAGTGACCGACGAGGTGTCGTTGACAGCGGTGCCGGCGAAAATTCCGAAGGGCCCGCCACTTGCGGTCGAAAAGCCCAGGGCGCGGCCGAGCATCGGGAAGAAGATGGCGGCCAGCACGTTGAAGAAAAAGATAACGGAGATGGACTGGGCCACTTCGTCGTCGTCCGCGTGGATGACCGGCGCGGTGGCGGCAATGGCCGAGCCGCCGCAGATGGCGCTGCCGACCCCGATGAGAATCGAGGTCTTCCCCGGGATGTGCAGCGCCTTCTGCATCAGCCAGGCCAGCACCAGCGAGGTGGCGATGGTGCAGACGATGATCGGCAGGGACTGGCGCCCGGTCTGGAGGATGACGCCCAGATCCATGCCGAAACCCAGGAGCACCACAGCCGCCTGGAGGATGACCTTCGACGTCCAGTGAATCCCGGCGTCACAGGCGCCCTTGTCGTTCCAGAACAGGGTGAGGAGCATGCCGGCCACAATCGCGATGACCGCGCCCCCCACCACGGGGAAGACCTTCCCCAAAAGCCAAGCCGGGACGGCGATGGCGATACAGACGGCCAAACCCGGCCCCAAATTTTTTATTAATGTTTTCACGGTGTTCTCCCTTTTAAATCAAAACTTTTTCTCTGGTTAATCCCATGCGTTTTTATCATGGGCAGAGGGCCAAAACATTTTTTCCTTTTGATTGGATCCGTGTGTTAGTATAGTGAAAGCCAACACAAATGTAAAATGATGAATTTTTATAAAACAATAAGAAAAATTTATGGAAAGGGGATCACCATGCTTGATTTTCGGGTGCAGACCTTTTTGACGGTCTGCGAGACCTTGAACTACACCAAGGCGGCGGCGGTCCTGGGGCTTACTCAGCCCGCCGTCTCCCAGCACATTCATTTTCTGGAGGATCATTACGGCGTTAAGCTTTTTCATTACGAGAAGAAGACCCTGACCCTCACCCCTCAGGGGAAAATTCTCCGGGCGCGGCTGCTGGTGCAGAAAAATGACGACGCCCGCATCCACGCGGAGATGCAGGCCGTCCGCTCCGGGAAATGGTCCATCGCCATCGGCGTGACCATGACCGTCGGGGAGTACGCCATCGCCGGCCCGCTGACCGCGCTATTAAAAAATCATTCCGACTGGAGCATTCACGTGGTTTTCGGCAATACCCAGAAGCTGCTGGGCCTGCTTCAATCGGGAGCCATCGATTTCGCGCTGGTGGAGGGCTATTATCCCAAAGACGACTTCGCCCACCTGACCTTCAGCCACCAGCCCTTTGTCGCCGTCTGCGCGGCGAGCCACCGCTTCGCCGTGGGCCAGGTGAAGGCCCTGGGGGACCTGCCGGCGGAGCGCATCATCCTGCGGGAGCCCGGCTCTGGCACCCGGGACATCCTGGCGCGAAGCCTTTCGGCCAAGGGCATCCGCCTGTCGGATTTCAAGGCGTCGGTCGAGGTGGGCAACATGCACACCATCATCGCCCTGCTCAAAAACGACTGCGGGATTTCCTTTCTCTACCGCATTGCGGTGGCACCGGAGCTGGCCTGCGGCACCCTGCGGGAGATCCCCCTTAACGATTTTCACATGACCCACCCCTTCGACTTCATCTGGGAAAAGGGCAGCGTCTATTCGGGCCAAATTGAAGCCATCTGCCGGGAGCTTACCGCCGCCCGGTAAAGGAGGCCCCGGTTTGTTTTGGTCTTCCTCTTGTTTAAAGGGGAAGACAATTTTTTTTATCTTTTCATGTCATAAAAATCTTTGCAAAATGGACCCATTCTATTCGTGAACAAAATTTTTTTGCCTGTGAGCAAAAATTTTTGTCAACCCTTTGGCAAATTTACGCATTATATAAGTGAGATGAAATCATAAGGAGGAAAAATGGCAAACAAAAGAGGACGCCCCTGCAAGACGGGGCTGGATTGGTTTCCCTTTGAGGTGGGCCTGCTCACGGACCGCAAGCTCAGAGCGCCGCGGACGCTGTTCGACAAGGGTTGTTTCGCGGCCGGGGTGCTCACCAGCCGGCGCATCCAAAAAACGTATTACAACGCGGTCAGCGAGCGCAAATCGGCGAACATCAACTGGGACATTTGGCTGTTAAGCGAGGCCGACATGCGCGACATCAGTCAGACGGGGCCCATTTTGAAATGCTATTTGCAGGCCAACGAAAAATTGGAAATAGGAAATAATCGGCCGAAAAATTCACAGAGTAAATTAAAGGATAGTACAGTAAAAGATAGTACAGTACAACAGAATAGAGGAGAGGATACTTTTTCCTCGACTAGCGTCGAGGTTTCAGGCGCTGACGCGCCGGGGGAGGATCTCCCCCTGTACCGTGATTATTGGAATCGCCATGTGGCCGAGCCCAACGGCCTGCCGAAGGTCAGAGAATGCGCGAAATGGAGCGCGGCCCGTAAGCAAAACCTGCAGGCGCGCATTCGCGAGGAAGGCGCTCAGGCAGAGGGACCGTAGAAGCGGTACTTTTCGGACTTTGACCAGGCGACAAGTTCGTTATCATAATAAAATTCATAACGGCATTCCACAGGATTCCAATCACAGAAGTCGAAGCGGGTTTGGTCCCCATCATCTGCACCGTCAACGAACCAGATTTGCGCGGTGTCACCGATGGTATAGGACACTTCCGCCGTCCTCGTGCAGAAAGAAAGTTCAGGAATCGTGACCAGAATGCAGTCAGGCTCCGGCACCGAGCGGGTAGGGAGCCTTTTGGCGGTCAGTTCTGTATGGCCTTTATTGTTGGTGACCTTGCGAAGCTCACAGCGATTGTTGTCTTCCGCAAGCTGTCTGAAAAGCCAGGGAAAGTCATAGGCCATATGCGCTTTCAGATAATCCTTGGGCAACTTCCCGCGGGTTTCTTCCAGGGCTTTCTGGACATTGATCACGACGGTTGTATTGCCGAAGAAATCATTTTCCTGGGCGCGGATTTTCGCGGCATACTCCGCCTGCACGTAGTAGCGATAGGCTGCGATCGGATCTGCTTCTTCATCGATTCCTTTGGCATACACGTTGCCCATGCGCAGGGCCGCATCGGCGAAGTTCGCTCCACGGCCTTTCAGGAAATTTTGGAGGCTGTCTTCGTAGACGATTTTGTAAAGGGAGCGGGCCGTGCGCGGACTCTTTTTGCACGCATAGCCATGGCGGTACATGTCGGCAAGCTTGTACATGCCTTCGTACAGACCGTTGGCGGCGGCGATGCCGAAATAATGAAAGGCCTTTTCGTATTCCGGCACCCCGCCATTGCAGCGCCCGTAGTAGTAGATATAGCCAAGGGTGTCGGCGTACTGGGGATCATCCGTTCTCTCAAAGAGGCGGATCATGCAGTCCCGGGAAGTATGCCAGTCACAGGGATACAGCCGGTTCCCGCCATAGCAGGCATAACCCTTGACGCGGAGCGCAAGGCAGCTGTCTTCGTCACAAAGCTGATCGGTGAATTTCCGCGAAAGGGCGAGCTCCGTCTCATCGGCTTCCTTTACGAACTGATCATCGTCAAAAAAGCCGATGTAATCTATCATTTCAGTTTTGGAGAAGGACCATGCCTCAAGGGGTTTGCCCTTATTGGAAAAATAGCGGTCAAGATCGGAGAGGTTCTCATCGTAATTGAGAAACTCAGAAAGTTTGATTTCGTCATCAATGTCTAACCAGCAGCCTTCGAGCTTCATCCAAAGCATGTAAAACCAGCTGCTGTCAGAGAGATTAAGTCCGGGATATCCCTTTATGGAATCATACTCATCCATATCGTCGCTAAAGCCCTGCGCACGATCCAGATCAAAGGCCTCTGAAAGCTGTGAAATCGGATAGAACCAGTCATCACCGAATTCACGAACAGTCGGGTCGGCGGCTTTCATGTTTTGGATGGCGTGGTACAAATCGTCAAGGGTGAAGGAATAGACCTCCGGGCAGACGATGCGGCCTTCTTCAAAGCTGGCGCCCTCCAGAATATCCTTGAAGGTGAGCTCGTATCTGGCGATCTGCTTCATCTGAGCGGTAGTCAGGGTAAGGGTCTGATCTGTCATATTATTCCTCCTCACAGCGTTTTGTGTTCAAAATTTGACCGCAGGCAGCGGAAACGTAGGGCAGGTTCACATCTTCATCGTCAGCCCAGTGCTTGATGGTTGAAATCACATCATATGCATCGGCGCTGAGATGGTATTTCGGTGCGAGTTCCAGGTAACGCAGCAGGACAGCCTCTGCGTTTTCAATCTCGGAGATTCCGGGAACAGGCCCTTCATCCATCAACCCGTCGATGAGCGTCGTGATGCCTGCGTATTCCTCCGGTGTCAGACTGCCGAACAGGATCTCTTCTGCCCCTGATTTTTGCCAGCAGGTTAGGGAAGAGTAGGCGTTGACGACGCCGTTGACGGTTCCTTCGGTCAGAAGCCAGTGGCGGATCTCATCCGTTTCCGGTTCCAGGCGTTCTACTGCATGAATCCGGCCCCAACTGTGCACTTTTTTTGCAAGATCGAAGATTTCAGTATTGCCGTTTTCCCATTGCCGCATGTTCCAGACCGCAAAGATCGTGAATTCATCGTACAGGCCGATTCTGCGAACAATCTCTTTCAGATTTTCCTGCGGTTCTCCGAAAAGTTCCAAGAGTTCAAGCCCGATCTTGACGCATTCTATGTGCGTGGAATACAGCATCATGGACACGGCGGTATGCAGGACATTTTCGGCATCCAGGGTTCTGGCATGGGCAATGACGTACTGCTGCAGCTCATCAACGCAGGTGATAGCGCGGACCTCTTTTGTCCATTCGAAGAACAGGACATCTGCTTCGGGAAAGTTTCCGCTGGCGGCACATTTGAGTGCCCTGGCCATTTTTTTCGTCTGCGCGGTATCCAGACCGGAAGGCAGCATATGATAAATGCTGACGCCGTCCATTGCGCCGGGGGCCCATCTGATTTCAGTGCCGTCGGCATCTTCTTCGTCAAGCATAAAATCAGGATTCAGCATGCCGTCGGTTATATTTCCGCAAATCTTTTGATAAATTGATTTTTCCATTGTTGTGCACCTTTCTCAGATTCCCTGTTTATTAATCTTCTGCTTTTCTTATTATCATAACATGAAAAGAAGGATAAAGAAATGATGGCGTTTAAATCTCAGATCCAACATCTTGGCCTAGAAGGAGAATAACTTTAGGAATTTGGTCCTGAGTGCAGCTATTTTTATCGCAGTAAAGATCATTTCGTAAGCTCCTTATATCAATTTACGTCATCGGATTTTTTTCAACACCGAAGGCAGTGTAAAAGAGCAGAAATCACACAAAGCAAATAACGGTTTATGGATTTTGCCTTGACAAGTAACCAATCGGTAACTTATAATAAGAGTAACCGAAAGGTAACTACAAAGAAGGGGGTTGATGATGACGGGAGATACGAAAGAACGGATTTTGGAAACGGCGCTGGCGTTGTTTGCGAAGAAGGGCTATCTCGGAACGTCGATGAACGACATTGCCGGGAAACTGGGACTCACAAAAGCCGCCTTGTACAAGCATTATGCCAGCAAGCAGGAGATTCTGGACCGGCTTGTGGCGCGGATGAACCAAATGGACGCTGAACGCGCGGCCGCATTCGGCATGCCGGAAACAGCATCGGACGGTTTTGCGGAGGCCTATATGAAGACGCCGATTGACAAGATCCGCGCCTACAGTGTGGCGCAGTTTGAGCATTGGACAAAGGAGCCCTTTGCTTCCAATTTCCGCAAAATGCTGACGCTGGAGCAGTACCACGATCCAAAGATGGCAAAACTCTATCACGATTATATTGCGGGCGGTCCCCTCGCGTACATGGCAGCGGTTTTCCGCAGACTGACAGATTCTGACGAGGAAGCGATGCAGCTAGCGCTGGATTTTTACGGCCCGATGTATCTGCTGTACAGCGTTTACGACAGTGCGGAAAATAAGGCGGAGGTGGCGCCTTTGTTAGAGGCGCACATCGATCGTTTTGTTGCAAAAGTGGAATCCCACTACAGAAAGGATTAGAAGTGAAGGATGGAGAGGAAAGGAGATGGGTTCTGTGTCCGCAGTGCGGTGCCAAAACGCGGCTGCAGCTTTTACAAGAGACGGAACTGAAAGATTTCCCGCTGTTTTGTCCGAAGTGCCGGCGGGAAACCAGAATTAATGCCAAAAATTTTGTCATTGAAGCACATCAGCCAGACGCCAAGACGCAGTGCTGACCGCAAAGCCGGTCACGCGCTGCGTCTTTTTTATGAAAGGAGATTATTGATGAAAGCTATTATTTACACGACGGGCACCGGCAGTACGGCGCAATATGCCAGCCTCCTGGCCAAGCAAACCGGACTGCCTGCCATTTCGCTGAAAGCGGCACAGAAATCGGTTCCCAGAGGAACGAAAATTATTTATCTAGGGTGGATCATGGCCGGTACAGTCAAGGGTTACGCAAAGGCAGCCAGCCGCTACCGCGTCTGTGCAGTCTGCGGCGTCGGCATGGGACAGACCGGAACCCAGACAGATCAGGTGCGGGAAAAGTCGAAGGTTCCAGACGACATTCCGCTGTTTACCCTGCAGGGAAATTTTGACGTGAAAAAACTGCACGGCCTGTACCGCCTCATGATGGAAGTCATGGTCAAAACAGCGGGCAAGGGCCTTGCCAAAAAGACCGACCGCACGCCGGAGGAAGACGAGATGCTGAACATGATGCAGAACGGCGGCGAGCGGGTCAGTGTCGGCCATTTAAAAGCGGTATTGGATTGGTATGATGCGCAAAAGTGAGGATACAGCATGAAACTCTATTTTGGAAACGCCGTGACGACGGCGGTAACGGTTATGATTTTGGTGCTGCTTGGGTTTATCGGCTGGTCGGTTCTCAACCGCACGAGCATTCAATATTGGGGGCGCAGGAGCGTCATGCTGCTGGCGTTCGGCCTTGTGGTCTGCTGCTTTGCGGCGGCCCGGGACGGGCTGGACAAAACCATCCAGCACGCCATTGACGGCAGCACGGCGCCGGGGCTGTTTCCGCTCGTCAGCGTCCCGACGATCGTCGGCTGTGTCGGCGCGGCTCTGATCCTCATCGCAGCCATTGCCGCGCCAATTGCCAAAACCCAAAAGATGCGCGAGGCCTGGTTCTGGGTGATGTCCGGCGGGGTGGTGATGAAAATCGCAGTGATAGAGATCGCGCGGATCATGCTTTGAAGGAAAGGAGAAATGTAATGTCAGAGAAAAATATCGTAATTCGGCTTGAAAGCTTTGTCTGTGAGAGAAATCCAGAAGCCTTTGAATAATTTGAAGCCGCCTTTCCAGCCAAACAAAAGCTGAAACAGCCGGGACAGCTGTTTTGAGGGAAAACGGCATTGGAAAATTGATCCCGGCGGTTCAATCAGAGGATGTGGAGACATTAGAGGGTGCAGAATAAAGGCAGATGCCGTGAATGTTCAGGAGCCGCTGAGCACGTCCTGCAGCCCTTCGGCGTCGAGAATTGTGATCTGTTTCGGCGAATAGCGGATGAGGCCGCGGCCTTCCATTTTTTTGAGTTCCCGGTGAAGGGAAGGCCGGGAGACATTCATCGAAAGGGCCCATTTTGTGACGGAGCCGGGAATCGGAATCGTCTCGTTCCCGGTCTGCCGATGGCGGAGCAGGAGCCAGAACGCCGCTTTTTGGCAGATGCCGCTGTAGGAAAAAAGTTCGATGCGCTGTTGGAGCATGTAGGCCGCGGTGGAAAGCTCGGTGATGAAATTCTTGAGGATGCGGCGGTCTTTCTGCATGAGGGCCAGGAGCTCTTCTTTGTGCAGCATCATGACCGCGGCCGGTTCCGAGGCGATGACGTCGCAGGGATAGCGGTGGTTTTTTGAAAAAGCGGCAGCGGGACCGATGATGTTGCCGGGCCCCCGGGCCGTCACGTTGACCATGCTGCCGTTGGGGAAGGTCTTTTCAGCCTGGACCTGGCCTTCGAGGACAATGCCGATGCGGTTCGCCGGGTCCATCTGCAAAAAGATCGTATCGTTTTTATCGAAATGCTGAATAAAATGCGGCGTATTTTTAAGCAGCGCTTTGAGTTCTTCAGAAGATAAGCCGCGAAACAAGGGACTTTCTAATAAGATTGTGTCATTCATCGAAATGGCCTTTCTTTTTTTATGATTTTTTTCTATTATATCTAAAAATTATTCAAATTGTATCTAGGGATACAGAATTTATAGCGGGAGACGCCTAAACTAGAGTCAACAAAGAACAGAGAACAAAAACAAATGCTCCCGAAATAAAGAAAGGCGGCGCAATGATGAAAGTTGCATTTTTTGATACGAAACCCTACGACAAACCTTCGTTTGAACATTACGGAAAAGAACACGATATTCAATTTAAATTTTTAGAAACTAAACTGACGCCGGATACGGTGGAACTGGCAAAAGGCTCGGACGCGGTCTGTGTTTTCGTAAACGACACAGTGAATGCAGAAGTGATCGACAAGCTCGACACCTACGGCATCAAGATAATCGCCCTGCGCTGCGCAGGCTACAACAACGTCGATGTGGAACACGCCTTTGGCAAAATCCACGTGACCCACGTGCCGGCGTATTCGCCCTACGCGGTGGCGGAACACGCAGCAGCCCTGCTGCTCACGTCGGTCCGCCGGATTCACAAAGCCTACAACCGGACCCGGGAATTCAATTTCTCTTTAAGCGGCCTGACGGGCTTCGTCCTCCACGGCAAAACTGTCGGGGTGATCGGCACCGGCCGGATTGGCCGGCTCTTTATCGACATCTGCAAAGGCTTTGGCATGCACGTGATCGCCTACGACAAATTCCCGGCGAAGGACAGCAGCATTGAGTACGTCTCTTTGGATGAACTTTTTGAGAGAAGCGACATCATCTCCCTGCACTGCCCGCTGACAGAAGAAACCAAACACGTCATCAACCAAGACGCGATCAATAAGATGAAAAAAGGCGTCGTGATTTTGAACACGTCCCGAGGGGCCCTCATCGACGCACAAGCCCTTCTCGAAGGCCTCAAGGACCGGAAAGTCGGCGCGGCCTGCCTGGACGTTTACGAAGAAGAAGCGGACATCTTCTTTGAAGACCGCTCGAACCATATTTTAAACGACGACGTCCTCAGTCAGCTGATCTCCATGCCAAACGTCATCGTCACGTCCCATCAGGCGTTCCTCACGAAAGAAGCCCTGGACAACATCGCCGAAACGACGGTAAATAATCTCTTGAGCTTCTACGAAAAAGACGGCGTCTGCGACAACGAACTCTGCTATCATTGCCACCGCATTGAGGAATGCAAGAAAGACCGGGCGGAAAAATGCTTTTAAATTTGAAGATATTTTTATCTGTATCTTTAAAGAAAATTCGGTGCTGTTTCCCGAATATTACGAGTTAGGAGCCTAAAAATGAAAGACGGATTAAAAATTACAAAAGTATACGGACGGGAAATCCTCGATTCCCGGGGCAACCCGACGGTTGAAGCGGAAGTGACCCTGGTCGACGGCACTGTCGGCAGAGGGGCGTCCCCGTCCGGGGCGTCCACCGGTGAATTCGAAGCCCTGGAACTTCGGGACGGCGATCCGGCGAAATTCGGCGGCAAAGGCGTGTCCAATGCAGTGGCCAACGTCAACGGCAAGATCGCGCCGGCGCTGATCGGCGCTGACGCTTCGGACACCTACGCCGTCGACCGCATCATGATCGATTTAGACGGCACTGAAGACAAATCCAAGCTCGGGGCAAACGCCATTCTGGCGGTGTCCATCGCCGTTGCCAAAGCGGCGGCGAAGTCCCTGGGCGTGCCCCTTTACCGGTTTTTCGGCGGCGTGAATGCGAACACCCTGCCGGTGCCGATGATGAACATCTTAAACGGCGGCGCCCACGCGTCCAATTCTGTGGATACCCAGGAATTCATGATCATGCCCGCAGGGGCGAAAAGTTTCAAGGAGGGTCTCCGCTGGTCCGCCGAAGTGTTTCACGCGCTGCAAAAACTTTTAAAAGCAGAAGGACAGACTACGGCGGTGGGGGACGAAGGCGGCTTTGTCCCGAACTTTGAAAGCGACGAAGACACCATTGAACACATCCTTCAGGCGATTCGCGACGCCGGCTATGAACCGGGCCAAGATTTTGTGCTGGCCATGGATGCGGCAGCCTCTGAATGGAAAAGTCCGAAGGGCAAAGGATATTATCATCAGCCCAAATCCGGCAGGGACTATACGTCCGAAGAGCTGATCGAACACTGGAAACGTCTGGTCGAAAAATATCCGATCTATTCCATCGAAGACGGGCTGGACGAAGAAGACTGGGAAGGCTGGCAGAAGATGACCGCCGTCCTCGGCGATAAAGTCCAGCTGGTCGGCGATGACCTCTTCGTGACCAACACGAAGCGCCTGAAAAAAGGCATCGAACTCGGCGCGGGCAACGCCATTCTGATCAAGCTTAACCAAATCGGTTCGGTCAGCGAAACCCTGGACGCCATTAAGATGGCCCAGAACGCGGGGATGCGCGCCATCGTCTCCCATCGCTCCGGTGAAACCGAAGACACCACTATCGCCGATCTGGCCGTCGCCCTGAATGCCGGCGAAATCAAAACCGGTGCGCCGTCCCGGTCGGAACGGGTGGCAAAATACAACCAACTGCTGCGCATTGAAGAAGTCCTCGGCGGCGCAGCGGTGTACCCGGGGAAAAGCGCGTTTAATTTTAAATAATAAAATGGAGGTACTCAAATGAAGTACAAAGTCAACGACAGTTGTATTGGATGCGGGCTCTGCGAAGGCACCTGCCCGGAAGTGTTCCACATGACCGACGCAGGAACGGCAGAAGCTATCGACGCGGAAGTGCCGGCAGAATGCGAAGACGCAGCGGCAGAAGCCATGGACGGCTGCCCCGTCGGCGCCATCGAAGAAGCGTAAGGTTTATGTTTTAGAGACAGCGGAGTGATCCGCTGTCTTTTTTTTTGCGCACCTTGTCTGCATTATTGGACGTTGAGCAGCGTAAAGGAATCTTCGTGCATAAAGGACAGGGCGATACTGCACATCTGCTCCGGCGTTTCCTGCATGCCGTGGTTCATCCACAGCAGCAAGTTGTGGTAAATGCCGCCGATATGATAGGCCGCTTTAAACGGCTGGGCCGAACCGATTTTCCCCTGAAAAGCGTCGAACTTAAAACACTGGTCCAGCACATCGAGCAGGAGATGGGACAGCCCGTTTTTGTGAATGATCAGCAGTTCTTTTTTATGGGCGTAAAACGTCGTGAAAATCGTTAGAAGATAAGATCTGTACCAGTTTTCGATGTATATCCCACCGATGGATTTCACGATTTATCAATATCTTTTGAACGCAGACCCGGCTGTTTCTTGGAATAGGTGATGCGGAGGGCTATCAGGATTTCAGAGATGAAATTCATATTAGGCGGCTTTGCGAAGAGAGAGAGAAAGCCGAAAATTTTGCGGTATAATAAGACCGTAAAGTCTGGCCGGTGCGGGTCAGGGCAAATAAAATTTTTATCATTGTGAAAGGCGGCCAGAAAAATGGATTTGTTTGAATACGCGGCGGAAAAACAAAAAAAGAAAGAGGCCCCGCTTGCGGCCCGGATGCGTCCCCGGACTTTGGATGAAGTGGTGGGGCAGGAAGACATCATTGGAAAGGACAAACTGCTGTACCGGGCCATCAAAGCCGACCGTCTCAGTTCCATTATTTTTTACGGGCCGCCGGGGGTGGGCAAAACGACCCTGGCCCGGGTGATTGCCAACACGACGGCTGCCGATTTTCATCAGGTCAATGCGACGGCGGCGGGAAAGAAAGACATGGAGAACGTGGTTCGGAAAGCGAAGGAAAATCTGGGCGGCTACGGCCGCAAAACGATTTTGTTTATCGACGAAATCCATCGGTTTAACAAAGCCCAGCAGGATTATCTGCTGCCCTATGTCGAAGACGGCACTGTCATTTTGGTCGGCGCGACGACGGAAAACCCTTATTTTGAAGTTAACGGCGCCCTGCTGTCCCGGTCGAGGATCTTTGAGCTGAAGCCTTTGTCCAAATCGAACATCAAAACGCTGATTCACCGGGCCATGACGTCAGAAAGAGGGCTTGGGGCTTTTCACGCGGACATCACAGAGGAGGCCGCGGATTTTCTGGCCGATGTCGCAGACGGGGACGCCCGATCAGCCTTAAACGCGGTAGAGCTGGCGGCGCTGACCACCCATCCCGGCAAAGACGGCAAAATTCACATCACGGTTGAAATCGCTGAGCAGTGCATTCAGAAAAAGGCCATCCGCTACGACAAGACCGGGGACAATCATTACGACACGATCGCGGCTTTCATCGAATCCATGTGCGGCTCCGATCCAGATGCGGCGCTGTACTATCTGGCCAGGATGCTCGAAGCGGGAGAAGATGTGAAATACATCGCTCGGCGCATGCTGATCGCCGCTTCGGAGGAAGTGGGCAACGCTGATCCCATGGCCATCTGCGTGGCGGCCTCTGCGGCGTTTAGCGTGGAACGGGTCGGGATGCCCGAAGGCCGAATCATTCTGGCCCAGGCTGCGGCCTACATTGCCTCTGCACCCAAATCCAATTCCGCCTACGTGGGCATAGACAAGGCCCTTGCGCTGGTCAGGCAGACGGGCAATCTGCCGATCCCGCCTTATCTTCAGGATTCGAGCTACAGGGGCGCCCGGAAACTGGGGCGGGGCGTCGGGTACAAATACGCGCATCACTATCCGAATCACTGGGTCAAACAGCAGTACCTGCCGGATGAGATCAAAGACGAGCGGATTTACGAACCCGGCGATATCGGCTGCGAAAAGGAGATCAAAGCGTATTTCAGAAAAATCGGCAAGGACCCCGAACGCTATCGGGCGAAAGACCCGGCTGGGGAAGAAGACCCTCATGGAAAAAATGGGCTACAAAAAATTTAATGCAGAACTGACGCGGTATTCCAAATATTACGTCAAGCATTTTGAATGAGCGCAGATGTTAAATGTTTGTAAACAGCAGCGCAGCGCTTTCTTTATCATAACAGGCATTTCAGAAAATTGGCCCGGACCATTTTCCATCACGATTACGTATCTGCCTTACGGTGATGTCGTCGTAGGGGTTGAATTCGAAAAAAAATAATCATGCATGACAAAATAGTCTTTGCCGGTGAGCAGCGCCTTTAAATGCTGAAGGGTCGGTTTTGGAATCGCCTCGAAACGATTGAACCAGGCCCACCTGGACCAATAGGCCCAGCGTTCTGCTCTGGACTCAAAATTGGAGAAGCAGCCGTTGTACACAATGCGGATCAAATATAGCATAGTGTCATTTGAAAAATAAGAGATTAAGAAATTTATGAGTCACTTTATGATTTCATAGTGTTTAAAGATCGGGCGGCAGCTGGTAAAATAAAATTATCCAAACAAAATACTCAAAATACAGAAAGGAAAGCTTATGGACCAAAATGCAGCACAGGCCGAACGCCTTGAATATTTAACTCGGGTGTTTATTGAAGATTCGGACGGGTACCAGAACCTGGCCTTGCCCGACGGTGAAGAAGATCAAAGACGCCTTCTGCGCTCGCTCATGAACATCCGCATGCCGAAGCCGCTTTCGCCGGAAGTGCTGGCCGTGCAGGACGCTTATCTCAAAGCCAGAAATCAGGAAAAGGGCATTATCCAAATTCAGGACATTCCGACCATTCGGGAACAGGGGAGTGATCATCCAAACGGCGATGTGATTTCGATCTGGCAGGGGGATATCACACGGCTGGCTTCAGATGCGATTGTCAACGCCGCCAATTCCCAGATGCTGGGCTGCTTTGTGCCCATGCACACCTGCATCGACAACTGCATCCACACTTTCGCCGGGGTCGAACTGCGCCTGGCCTGCCACCGCCAGATGCAGACGCTCCGGGAAAAATACGGCAAGACCTACGAGCAGCCGACGGCGGTGCCGATGCTCACCGACGGTTACAATTTGCCCGCCGCTCACGTGATTCACGTTGTGGGGCCGATTGTGGGGAACCGTCTGACGCCGGCCCTTGAAAAGGATCTTTCTGACTGTTATCAAAACGTGCTGGACCTGTGCGTTGAAAACGGCCTTTCCACCGTGGCGTTCTGCTGCCTTTCCACCGGAGTTTTCCGTTTCCCCAACGACCGGGCCTGCGAGCTCGCGGTCAAAACCGTGACGGATTGGCTGAACGCACATCCGGGCAAAATGAAGCGCGTGATTTTCAACGTCTTTAAAGACGAAGACAAGAGGATTTACGAAGCTGAACTGTGCTGCCAAAATTAGGCATTTCATCAACAGGATTCTGTGAAATTCGCGGGTCCTGTTTTTATTTTGATCAAAACCCTTGACTTGGAGTCAACTTCAAGTGCTATGATGCATTTCAATAAAAAGAAAAGTGTTAAACAGAGGAGGCGGCGATGACCATTCATGAAGTAGCAGAACAATACGGCATTTCCCAGGATACGCTTCGCTATTACGAGCGGGTGCACATCATTCCGAAAGTGACGCGAACTGCCAGCGGCATCCGGGATTACCAGGAAGAAGATCTCAAGTGGGTGGAACTGGCCATCTGCATGAGAAAGGCGGGGCTTCCCATTGAAAGCCTGATCGAATATCAAAAGCTTTTCCAGGAAGGCGATGCGACCATTCCAGCGAGACTTACGCTGCTTCAGAACCAAATGGAGATTTTAAATCAGAAAAAACAGCAGATTGAAACTACTATGGACCGGCTGGCCTACAAAATCTCCCGCTACGAAGAAGCGATGAAAACCGGAAAACTGACCTGGCCCGAAGTGAATCAAAACAAAGGAGAATAAAATGGATCATACCTTTCCTGAAATTAAAAAGTATTTTGGATTTGGCTGCATGCGCCTGCCCATGAAGGACGGCGAAGTGGATCTCGATCAGATGATTCAGATGACGGATCTGTTTCTTCAAAACGGGTTCAATTATTTTGACACAGCCCACGGCTATCTGGACGGCAAATCCGAGCTGGCCCTCCGCGATGCCCTGACCAGCCGCCACAAACGGGAAGATTATATCCTCACGGACAAGCTGACGGACCCGTATTTCCATTCCGAAGAAGATATCCGGCCTTTCTTTGAAAATCAGCTGAAGTGGTGCGGCGTCGATTATTTTGATTTCTATCTCATGCACGCCCAGGGCGCGGTCAATTATGAAAAGTTCAAGCGCTGCCGCGCCTACGAAACCGCCTTTGAATTGAAAAAAGAAGGGAAGATCCGCCACGTTGGCATTTCCTTCCACGACAAGGCTGAGGTGCTGGACCGGATTCTGACGGATTATCCGGAAATTGAGATCGTACAGATTCAGTTTAATTATCTGGATTACGACGATCCTTCGGTTGAAAGCCGCAAGGTTTATGAAGTCGCCCGGAAGCACCACAAGCCGATGCTCGTCATGGAGCCGGTCAAAGGCGGGAGCCTCGTCAATCTGCCTGAGGAGGCCCAGAAAATTTATGACGATTTAAATCATAAGAACGGGACACCCCATTCCAACGCCAGCTACGCCATCCGGTTTGCGGCCGGTTTTGACGGCATCCGCGTCGTGCTGTCCGGCATGAGTACTTTGGCACAAATGCAGGACAATATCGCCTACATGAAGGATTTTAAGCCCCTTTCCGAAGCAGAACAGGCCGCAGTCCGCGGCGTGACCAAAGTGTTTGACAGCCTGGAAATGATTCCGTGCACGGCGTGCCACTACTGCGTGGAAGAAAATCACTGCCCGAAACAGATCCGGATACCGGATATGTTCGCCTGCTTCAACAAGAAAAAAGTATTTCATGATTGGAACATGGATTATTATTACGGCAATGTGCTGACGATGGAAGACCACAGCAAGGCCAGCGACTGCATCGGCTGCGGCGGCTGTGAACGCGTCTGCCCCCAGCATCTTAAAATCCGGGAGCTTTTGAAAGACGTGGCCGGCGAATTTGAAAAAAGTGCAGAAAGTTGAGAAGAAACATGGCAAAAACACTCGTGATTTATTATTCCAGAACCGGGGAAAATTACGTCAATGGCAGCATTCAGAATCTTCCCAAATGAAAAAGTCGGCGACTGCGCGAAGATGAAATCTGCTATTTGGAAGCGCCCTATCTGCCCCACAAGATTGTCGGGGCCATCGACGCTAACCCGCCCCAGGGCGTAATGCTTTTGGATGAGAAAAAATAAAAAGGAGAACTCCAATGGAATGTACAGAAGAAAGCGTAGATATGCGGATGATGACCCCGGAAGAGAGAGCAGAAGGGCAACGGCAGACCGAGCTTTTATTTCAGCTCAATCATACCCTGCCTTTTTCGGAGGATTATCAAAAACTGCTTCAAGAACTGTTCGGGGATAATCTCGGCGAAAACAGCATGATCGCACCGCCGATTAACGGGTCCTGCGTCGGGACGATGAAAATTGGGGAAGACGTTTATATCAATTCCAACCTGCTGGCCATGGCCCGTGGCGGTGTTACCATTGAGGATCACGCTCAAATTGCGGCCAACGTGCAGCTGATCACCAACAATCACGATCCCTACGATCTGCAGGTTTTGACGTGCAGGACGATTTTGATTAAAGCTTATGCCTGGATCGGCGCTGGCGCCACGGTGCTGCCCGGCGTCTCAATCGGCCGGCACGCTGTTGTCGGTGCAGGTGCTGTGGTCACGAAAGACGTGCCGGATTATGGGGTTGCTGTCGGAAATCCGGCGAAAGTGATCAAAACGCTGGACAAACAAAAATTTGAAAGATAGAAAACGGCAAGCGGCTTAATTCTTTTGATCTCTGTAAGTATGCGGGAATTTTTTTGTTCTCTGGTCCTTTTTAAGTCAAAATATGATATGATCATCATAATAATTTTTATGTTTTAAAAAGAAAGAGAGACTGGATCTGATGAAAGAACAATGCCGAGATGAAAATTTAGAGGAGATTGTTGCTCTGCGCCACGCCCTGCACCGGCATCCGGAGCTTTCGGGCCGGGAAACCTGGACAAAGGCGCACCTCATGGCCTTTATCACGGACCGCACAGATCTTGAGATCGTGGACAAGGGCACGTGGTTTTATGCCCTCTATACGCCAGAGGCTGAAAACCAGAGACCTATCGCCTTTCGGGCGGACATGGACGCCCTGCCCATTGACGAAGCTCCCACGCTGCCCTACGCTTCGGAAGTGCCCGGGGTTTCTCACCGCTGCGGCCACGATGGCCATTCGGCAGCCCTTGCTGCGCTCGCCGTCGCCGTCAGCCAGAGACCGCAGCCTTTTCAGCGAAAAATTTATCTGGTCTTTCAGCCGGCAGAAGAAACGGGCCAGGGCGGCGAAGCCTGCGCGGCATTTTTAAAAGCCGCTGGGGTTGAAGAAGTCTACGCCTTTCACAATTTAAACGGCTATCCCGAAAACAGCATCGTCCTCCGGGAGGGCCTGAGCCAGCCGGCGTCCGAAGGCCTGACGATTCACCTGACCGGGACGCCGTGCCACGCCAGTGCGCCGGAGCAGGGGCGCAACCCCGCTTTTGTCATTGCCCATCTCATCGAGCGGGTCGAGGCCATTGCGAAGCGGCCCTATGCGACGCTGGTGTTCTGCACCGTCGTCAACGTCGTGGTGGGCACCAAAGACTTCGGCATCTCCGCTGGGGAAGGGGAACTGTCCGTCACCCTCCGGGCCGAAGACGAACGGGACATGCAGGGCATCGAACAGGAACTGCGCCAGTATGCCGAAGATCTGGCAGACCGGGATGGCTTTCAAGTTGATTTCGAGATTCACGACTATTTCCCTGAAACCCGCAACCACACGAAAAATCTTCAGAAAGTCCGGGAAGCGGCGAAGAAGACCGGCCATCCCGTCATCGAAATGCCCGACCTGTGGCATGCCTCCGAAGATTTCGGCTATTACCTCAAGGCGATGCCCGGGGCGATTTTCTACATCGGAACCGGCGAAAATTATCCGCCCCTGCACACGGAACATTACGACTTTAACGACGCGATTTTGAAAACGGCGCGGGATATGTTCCTCGCGCTGATCTAAAAAGTCAAAAGAATTTACGTCCCCGTGGGCCATTTAAGATTGGCTTGCGGGGCTTTTTTATGTTTTGAAATAGGCGGTCATTGAAAGAATGGCCGGGGCGTGATAGACTATAACCTATAAAGCGATTACAAATAATAGCGTTATATCATAAAATTAACAAACAATAAGGAGAACAGCGATGAAAAAAGTAATAGCACTGGTCAGTGAAGATTTTGAAGATTTGGAATTGTGGTATCCGACGCTTAGGCTTCGCGAGGCGGGCGTTCAGGTCGATCTCGCGGCGGAAAAGCCGGGGACGTACCACGGGAAATACGGCGTGCCTTGCGAAGTGACGCTGTCTTTTAAAGATTTAAGCGCGGACGACTACGACGGGATTCTCGTTCCTGGCGGCTGGGCGCCGGACAAGCTCAGACGGTTTCCGGAAGTCCTTGAACTGGTGAAAAAGATGGACGAACAGAACAAGGTGATCGGCGAAATCTGCCATGCCGGCTGGGTGCTGGCTTCAGCAGACATTTTAATGGGCCGCACGGTCACGAGCACCCCGGGCATCAAAGATGACATGCGCCACGCGGGCGCGACCTGGGTGGATGAAGCCGTGGTGATCGACGGCAACATTGTGTCCGGCAGACGCCCGCCGGATCTGCCTCAGTACGCGAAGGCCTTTCTCGACGTGCTGATGAAGCAGGCATAAAGAGGCGAAAAAGAAAGAAGCACAACCGCCCGCAAACCTAACAAAATTTCCCACCATATGTTATTTTTCTCTGGTAGACGCCTTTGCATCCAGGCTTTACAATAAGTTAAAAATCTGGGCAAAGGTGGGATAATGATGAGAAAAGTGTATTTGGACAATATTCGCTGGATGACGGTATTGCTGGTGGTGCTTTACCACGTGTTTTTTATTTTCAGCGCGGTGACGCCGGGCATGGGGCTGCCCTTTGCGAAGACGCAGGTGCAGGACGGGGCCGTGTACGTCCTCTACCCGTGGATGATGGTGCTGCTTTTTATCGTGTCGGGGATGAGTTCCCGGTATTTTTTAGAACGCCACACGGTGCGGGAATACCTCAGGGCGCGGACGCGGAAGCTCTTGGTGCCGTCGACGGTGGGGCTTCTCATCGCCGGCTGGCTTCAGGGCTTCATCAACATGTCTATTGCCGGGGCACTTAAGCCGATGTTAAAGGCGGCGCCGCCGCCTGCCCGGTATTTGATTCTCGTCGTGTCTGGTACAGGGGTGCTGTGGTTTATCCAGCTGCTGTGGCTGTTTTCGATGTTTTTGGCGCTGATTCGCCGTTTCGAAACGGGCCGGCTGTACGCGTGGACGGAAAAAACCAATGTGCCGGCGCTGCTGCTCCTTGGCATTCCCGTGTGGCTGTCCGGAAAGGTTTTGAATCCGCCAGTGGTCTCGGTGTACCGCTTCGGCATTTACGGCTTTGCGTTTTTTCTCGGGTATTTTGTGTTTGCTCACGACGCCGTGATCGCGCGCCTGAGCCGTTTACGCTTCCCCTTGATCATATTGGCGGCAGTCTTCGGAACCCTTCATGTGCATTTATTTTTTGGCAGCCCCTACGCTGTCATGCCGCAGGTGAACAGCGTTTCGGCCGTGGCCTATCTGTGGACGGCGGTGTTGGCTGTCTTCGCTACCATGAAAGCCTGGGGTGACCAGACGAATAAGATCTGCCAGTTTTTTAATCGGCGCAGTTTTGGCATTTACGTGTGCCATTATCTCGCCTTGTCGGCGGCAGCTTTAGCCCTTCGGACTTGGACGTTTCTGCCGGCTTTGCTCTGTTATTTGATCACGGCAGCGGCTGCTTTCGGCGGGAGTTTGCTCTTATCGGAAGGGATTGCGAAAATCCCGTTTCTCAGATGGGGGATTTTAGGGATCAAGAAGGAGAAGCAGCATGTTTAAAGACAATCTCGTGCAGCTGAGGAAACTGCATCAGCTGACCCAGGAAGCCGTCGCCGAGGCGGTCGGCGTGGCGCGGCAGACCGTCGCGAAATGGGAAGCCGGCGAAACCATGCCGGATCTCGAAAAAAGCCAGGCCCTTGCGGAACTCTTCGATGTCTCCCTCGACGATTTGGCCCATTATGTGCCGGAAGAGCATTTGGGGCTGAACCTGCCGCCGAAGGGCAAGCACCTTTTTGGCATTGTGACCGTCGGGGACAAGGGCCAGATCGTCATTCCGGCGAAGGCGAGAAAATGCTTTGATATTCATCCGGGGGATCAGCTTGTGGTGCTCGGGGACGAAACCCAGGGCCTGGCGCTGATGAACTCGGATCATTTCCTGGCGCTGGCTGACGCGGTCAGGCGCCAAATGACAGACAGCTCAGACCAAGATTAATTTTTTACAGGAGAACTTATGACGTTAGAAGAAATTGTCGAAGAACTGAAAGCGGACCCCCGCAATAAAACTTACACGGACCGCGGCGTCGGGCCGATCATGCGGATCAATCCCAAAGCGCGAATCTTGATCGTCAGCCAGGCCCCGGGCCGGGTCGTTGAAGAGACGGGGATTTCCTTTAACGACAAGTCCGGAGATAAGCTCCGGGACTGGATGGGCGTGGATCGGGACACGTTTTATTCTGAAAAAATCGGCATCCTGCCGATGGATCTCTATTTCCCGGGAAAAGGCAAATCCGGAGATCTGCCGCCGCGAAAATTTATCGCCAGGGAATACCACGAAAAGCTTCTCGCACTGATGCCCGAGGTCAAACTCAAGCTCCTCGTCGGCAAGTACGCGGTGGATTATTATTTAAAGGGCCGCACCGGGAAAAATCTGACGGAGACCGTGCGCCGCTTCCGGGAGTATCTGCCCGAAGCCCTGCCCATCGTCCACCCGAGTCCGTTGACTTTGGGCTGGCAGAAAAAGAACCCGTGGTTTGAAAAAGAAGTGCTGCCGGAACTTAAGACACGGGTGAACCGGATATTAGAGGCTTAAAGCTTTATAAAAAAATTGCGAAACACGCCGGCATCGATTAAGATAGAACAATCAAAAACTATTGTCATAATAGGCATAATCGGAGCGTATCATGAAAAACGATCAATTAGATGCGGTAAGAAAAGCTTTGGGCGAAAAGCTCTTTCAGCCGATGCAGCGGCTGGCAACGGATCAGGTCGGCGTTGAATTCGAGTTCCCGGTGGTTAATTTATCCGGCGATGCCGTGGACTTCGCCGTCTGCCACGAAACGGCGGAGCAGTTCTGCGCACACTTCAATTTTGGTCAGGTGCAGCGAGACCGAAACAGCGAGATTTACAGCGCCACCAGCGAAGCGTGCGGCGACAACCTGTCTTTCGACTGCAGCTACAACACGATGGAACTGTCTTTTGGGCCGGAAGAAACGATTGATATTTTAAAGGCGAGGTTCGAAGGGTATTTCACCTTTCTTCAAGATGTGCTGAAGGCGCACGGCCACGCCCTCACGGGCATGGGGATCAATCCCCGCCGGGACTGCAACGTCATGGTGCCGGTTCCCGTGGGGCGCTACGAGATGCTCTTTGATTATCTGCGCGACTGCGACCACGTTCAGAGCAGCCATGCGGGGCAGACGCCGGCTTTCGGACTTTACGCCTGCGCGTCCCAGATTCAGATGGACGTGACCGAAGACAGCGTCTGCGAGATGTTAAACGTCCTCAATTTGATCGAACCTTATAAGGCGGTGCTCTTTGCCAATTCGGTTTCAAAAGACCGCAAAAAACTTTTGTCCCGGGACGATTTCTGGCGGTACAGCAATCACGGCACGAATCCGAAAAACGCGTATCTTTACGAAAAACATTTTAAAACACCTCAGGACATTCTCGATTACGCCATGGAGACGAGCTTGTTCTGCGCCGAACGGAACGGCCGTTATCTGTATTTTCCGCAAATCGCGATCCAGGATTATTTTGCAAGAGAGACCGTGACCGGCTATTACCGGGACGGTGGTGAAATGCATGCCATGACCTTTAAGCCGGAACTCAGTGACCTTCAGTATTTCAGGACGTATCACTTAAATGCCCTGACGTTTCGGGGAACGGTGGAATGCCGGAGCGTCTGCACGCAACCCGTGAAAGAACTCTGGGCAGCCCCAGCCTTTCACGCCGGCATCGTGCGGCAGTTAAAAGAAGTTCAAGATCTTATCGCAGACTCCGCTTTTGCCAAAACCGATCCCGGAGAACTCAGAGCAAAGCTCTGCAAACGGGACTGGGACGAAGCCATTTCAAAAAAAGAACTCAAGCGGGTAGTGACAGAATTGTTAAAAATTTCAGAAGCCGGACTTCAAACGCGGGGATACGGCGAAGAAAATTATTTAGAACCGTTGTGGGACCGGGCCGAACGCCTGAGCTCACCAGGACGGGATTTCGCCGAAGCTTTGGAAAGCGGCAGAAGCCTTGAAAAGCTGATTTTAGATTACGGATCGCTGAAGTGAAGGCAAACTGTTCCAATCATTTAAGTGCTGCGGTTTTGCAGCGCTTTTTTTGATTGCAGTCTATAATGAGGCAAAAAAATTGAAAGAGAGGAGACGCCCATGATCATCAACACCGGACAGCGGACCGACATTCCGGCCTTTTACGCGAAGTGGCTGGCAAACCGGCTGAAGGCGGGTTTTGTCTGCGTCCGAAATCCCTACAACCCGAAACAGGTGAGCCGGTACCGCTTGAATCCTGACGTCGTGGACGCCATTGGGTTCTGCACGAAAAATCCCGAGCCGATGTTTCCCTATATGCATTTGCTAAGAGATTACGGGCAGTACTGGTTTGTGACCATCACCCCTTACGGGCGGGACATCGAGCCCAACGTGCCGGACAAGCATCACCTTCTCGACGTGTTTAAAAAGCTTTCGGACCAGGTTGGCATCAACCGCATCGGCTGGCGGTACGACCCGATTTTGATTTCGGAAAAATATTCCGCGGCGTATCACCTCAGGGCTTTTGAAGAGATGGCGAAGACCTTGGAGGGTTATACAAAAACCGCGGTCATCAGTTTTATCGATCTGTACGCGAAGGTCCGCCGCAATTTCCCGGCAGTCCGAAAAGTCACAGCCGAAGATCGTCTGGCTTTGGGAAAGGCCCTCATTGAAATCGCCGGAGCTCACGGCATGACCGTCAAGCCCTGCGCCGAAGGGGATGAGCTTGCGCCCTACGGCGCCGACTGCAGCGGGTGCATGAAGCTCAGCGATTATGAAAAAGCGATTGGCCGGCGCCTGAAGGCCCCAAAGCGAAAAGGCGCCCGGGCGGCGTGCGCGTGCTATCTGGCCTGCGACATCGGCGCCTACGACACATGCCGGCATTTGTGCCGGTACTGCTACGCCAACACAGACTCGGCAAGGGTTTTGGCCCAAAGCCGGCGCCACGATCCGGACTCGCCGTTCTTAATCGGCAGCTATGAAAAAGGCGATATCATCCACGATGTGTCCCAGGCGTCGTGGATTGACAGGCAGGTGAGTTTTCTGCCGACTGAAAATTGACATCGTGTCATCACAGCCTTATAATAAATGTATTGACAAGGTGTCAACACAAGAAGGAGGAGATTCGATGAACGAAAAAAGTAAAGTTTATTTTACAGATTTCAGAACCCAGGTCGGGGTTCCCCTGACGGCGAAGCTGCAGAAGCTGATGCGCAAAGCCGGCATCGGCAAGATCAACATGAACGGCAAGTTTGTGGCGGTCAAAATGCATTTTGGAGAGCTCGGCAACTTGGGCTTTCTCCGGCCGAACTACGCGAAGGCGGTGGCCGATGTGGTGAAGGAACAAGGGGGAAAGCCGTTTTTGACGGACTGCAACACCCTGTATCCCGGCAGCCGGAAAAACGCCCTGGATCATCTGTACTGTGCTGAAGTCAATGGCTTTAACTTCGTGACGACGGGCTGTCAGACCATCATCGGGGACGGCCTCAAAGGGACGGACGATGTCACAGTGCCGGTGCCGAACGGCGAGTACTGCAAAGAAGCCTACATCGGCCGGGCGGTGATGGACGCCGACGTGCTCATCTCCCTGACCCATTTCAAGGGTCACGAAGCGACGGGCTTCGGCGGCGCCCTGAAAAACATTGGCATGGGCTGCGGCTCCCGGGCCGGAAAGATGCACCAGCACTGCGACGGCAAACCCCATGTGGATCAGGACCTGTGCCGGGGCTGCCACCGGTGCGCGAAGGAATGCGGCTCCGACGCGATCTACTACGATGAAGACAACAAGGCCCACATCAACCAGGACATCTGCAAGGGCTGCGGCCGCTGCATCGGGGCCTGCGCCTTCGACGCCATCAGCAACAACAACGAAAATGCCAATGAGATTCTGGGATGCAAGATCGCGGAATACACCGCGGCAGTCTGCGCGGAAAGACCGTGCTTCCACGTTTCCCTAGTTCAGGACATCTCGCCGAACTGCGACTGCCACGGGGAAAACGACGCGCCGATTCTGCCGAATATCGGCATGTTTGCCTCTTTCGATCCGGTAGCTCTGGATCAGGCCTGCGCCGACGCGTGTCTGAAAGCTTCGCCGATCAAAAATTCCCAGCTTGGCGACCATCTGGCTGACCCGGACTTCCATCAACATCATGACAACTTCCTGGACAGCAACCCCGCAGTGCGCTGGAAGGAAACCCTGGAACACGGCGAAAAGATCGGCCTCGGCTCCCGGGATTACGAACTGATCACGATGGCCTGATGTTGAAGCAAAAAGAGAGGAGACGGGATGTTTAAAGGCACGCCGGAACTCATCGAACGCCGCCGGGAAGAAATCGTCGACGCCTGCGAAAAACTGTATCAGACTAAGAGTTTCTGGGATATCACGCTGAAGGACATCAGCAGCATCACCAGTTTTTCAAGGCCGACGATTTACAATTATTTTCAGACTAAAGAAGAGATTTTCCTCGCCTTGTTCAAGCGGGAATACCTGCGCTGGAATGCAGATCTGGCGACAATTCTCGAAAACGACAGCCGTTTATCCAAAAAAGACCTCGCCGATCAAATTGCGAAATCCCTGGCTAAACGGGAACAGCTGCTGAAGCTCCTTTCGATGAATATTTATGATATGGAAACCAACAGCCGGGTCGAACAGCTGGCGTCTTTTAAAAAGGCTTATGGTCAGGCGCTGGCGCTGGTGAGCGAACTGTTTGAAAAATTCTGCCCGGATATGAGCGGCGCAGACCGACATCAGGCAGTCTACATCTTTTTCCCGTTTTTGTGCGGGGTCTATCCCTACACCCAAGTGACAGATAAACAGGCAGAAGCGATGGCGGCGGCCGGTGTGCATTTCCCCAGTCTGTCGATTTACGAGATCGTAGACCAATGCCTGGTCCGGCTGTTGGAAGCGAAATGATATAAATATAAGGAGATCAACATGACGAAAAAAATCACACAAACTGCGGGCCGGAAGGCCCTGGGCACCTTTGCTCCGGAATTCGCCCATTTTAACGACGACGTGCTGTTCGGCGAAAACTGGAACAACCCGGATCTGGATCTTAAAACCCGAAGTCTGATCACGGTGGTTGCCCTCATGTCCCAGGGCATTACGGACAGCAGCTTGAAGTACCACATTCAGAACGCCAAGGACCACGGCGTGACCCAAAAGGAAATGGCCGCGGCGATCACCCATGTGGCGTTTTACGCTGGCTGGCCCAAAGCCTGGGCGGTGTTTAATTTAGCCAAAGAAGTGTACGGTGGTGAAGATTCAGGAGAAACGGACAAAGCCCGCTATCAGAACACGATCTTTTTCCCGGTCGGCGGCCCCAACGACGCCTACGCCCAGTATTTCACCGGCCAGAGCTACCTGGCGCCGGTGTCCACGGAACAGGTGCCGATTTACAACGTGACCTTTGAACCGGGGTGCCGCAACAACTGGCACATTCACCATGCGAAGTCCGGCGGCGGCCAGCTGCTGATCTGCGTCGGCGGCCGGGGGTTTTACCAGGAATGGGGCAAAGCGCCCATCGAAATGACCCCGGGCACGGTGGTGAACATCCCGGCTGGGGTCAAGCACTGGCACGGCGCAGTGGCAGATTCCTGGTTCTCCCATCTGGCCATCGAAGTGGATGGAGAAGACACCAGCAACGAATGGATGGAACCGGTCGACGATGCGGCTTATCGCAAAGCGGTGCAGTAAGCATTTCAAAAAGGCTTTCGTACAGAAAGCCTTTTTTTGTCAAGATTTTAGAAATTGTTTAAAAGCGGCCCTTCGGATTTAAGCTATAATGTTTAAAAAAGGAGGCTGCCATGAAAAATCCGACGATTCGAAAACGCATTTTTGCATCCAATACCATCATGGTCCTGTTGATTCTGGCCCTAATGATCGGCGCGACGATAGGCTGCGCCAAACTGTACACCGATCATTTAGAGGAACGCTTTGTGGCTCAGGCCCAGCGCCTGTCTCAGAAGCACGGCGAACTGGACGAACACGACATCAAATCCGTCTTTTTCGACAATACGATCAAGAATCCCTATTTCAACGCGCTGGTCGGAGCAGACCTTGTGATCTGCGTGGCCGGGTTCATCATCATCAGCCAGATTTTCACAAAGCGGCTGTCCAATCACCTCATGGTGCCGGTAGAGGCGCTGGAAGAAGGCGCCGAGCGGGTGCGGGAGGGGAATTTTAAAGAAAAAATTGAATATACGGGTGACCGGGAATTTGAAGATCTGTGCGATACTTTTAATCTCATGCAGGCGGGGATTCTCGAGGAGCAGGAGAAAAATGCCCGGTATGAAAAAATGCGAACGAATCTTATTGTCGGCATCTCCCACGATTTAAGGACCCCGCTGACGGCCATTCACGGCACGGTGAAGGGGCTTTTGGACGGGGTGGCCGACACGCCGGAGATGCAGCGACAGTTTCTCACAATTGCCGACCGCCGGGCGGAAGAGATGGAAACGCTGCTGAGGCGGCTGTTCTATTTTTCGAAGATGGAAACGGGCAGCATGCCCTTGGAACTGGTTCCTGTGGAACTCAAAGGTTTTGTGACGGCCTACTGCAAGGGCAAACAGGAAGTGTTAAATCCGGACAGCGCGCAGCTTCAGCTGCTGCCGCCGCTGGACATGGCCTTTCCCGTTCAGATCGACCCGGAACAGATGGCCCGGGTTTTGGACAACCTCGTTGAAAATAGCATCAAGTACGCGGGAACTTCGCCTGTGCATATCAAAGTGCAGCTCACGGCTTCTGCCGACGATGCAGCTGTTTTATCCGTATGGGACGACGGCAAAGGGGTCTCGAAAGAAAATCTGCCTCATTTATTTGAAGAATTTTATCGGGAAGACGCTTCCCGGAGTCAGAAAGAAGGCAACGGCCTCGGCCTTTATATCGTGAAGTATCTCGTCGAGGCCATGGGCGGCACTGTGTCCGCAGAAAATGTACCGGGACTGCAGGTAATCCTGCGGCTGCCCCTTGTGAAAAATAACGAAAAGACAGAGGAAAACGATGGATAAGCAGCGTAAAATTTTAATAGTAGAAGACGATCCGGATATCCGGACGATTGAAACGGCCTATTTGAAAGCCGCGGGCTACGGCGTGTGCGCCCTGGCCGACGGCAAAGGGGTCATGGCCGCGATAGAAGAACAGCACATCAGTTTGATTCTTTTGGATCTCATGCTGCCGGGGAAAAGCGGCTACGCCCTGTGTGAAGAGATCCGGAAAAAATACGACCTGCCGATTCTGATGGTGACGGCGCGGACCGAATCCGTCGATAAAGTCCGGGGATTCGGCACCGGCGCCGACGATTACATCACGAAACCCTTCGATCCGATGGAACTGGTGGCCCGGGTCAACGCCAATCTGCGCCAGTACGACCGGCTGAAGGGCGGAAACTCAGAAACAGCAGAACAAAAGCCAAAGGAAATCGTCATTCAGGATCTGCGCATTCTGCCGGACAGCTGGAAAGTGTACAAGGGCGATACGGAAATCCGCCTGCCGAACCGGGAATTTGAACTCCTTAAATTCATGGCCGAAAATCCAAACATCGTCTTTTCAAAAGAACAGCTTTATGAAAAAGTCTGGGGCCTCGATTATTTCGGGGACAACGCGACCATCATGGTGCACATCAACCGCATCCGCAGCAAAATCGAAGACGACAGCAAAAATCCCAAGATTTTGGAAACCGTCTGGGGCGCTGGCTACCGGCTGAACAGCAGACCCCAGCAGGATTAGCGTTTATGATTTGTTTATAAAAGGTCTCTTATTTTGTTTAGCCTGCCTTGCTAAGATAACACTATCAAAAAATAAAAAGCAGGAAAGGCAATAACAAATGATTCGAAATCTAATCAACGGGTTTTGCATGGCTCTGGCAGACAGTGTGCCGGGGGTTTCCGGCGGCACCGTCGCATTTATTATGGGGTTTTACGACCGCTTTATCGGCAGTATTGACGATCTGGTTTTCGGGAAGGGACAGCGGCGGAAAACGGCGCTGATTTATCTTATGAAGCTTGGGATGGGGTGGCTCATCGGCATGGGCATCGCCTCGACGATATTGGGGACGATGTTCACCAGTCACATCTACTTCATCAGTTCGGTGTTTATCGGCTTTATCGCCGGGGCGATCCCCCTCGTCATTCTGGAAGAGAAAAAGCAGTTTAAACCCAGACCTCTGGGCCTGCTCTTTTTTGCCATCGGCATCGGCCTCGTGGCGGCAGTGACAGCATTGAACGGCGGGGCCGGCAAAGCCGCGATGGATCTCAGCGTCTTTAACGGCGCCGCAGCGGTCAAACTGTTTTTCATCGGGATGATCGCCATTTCGGCCATGTTCCTTCCGGGGATCTCCGGCTCGACCCTGCTGCTTGTCTTTGGAGCGTACATTCCGGTGATCACCGCTGTACATCATCTCTTCGCCCTAAACTTTTCATACCTGCCGATGACCGCGGTGTTCGGTGTCGGGATCATCTGCGGCGCCATGTCTGTGGTGAAAGTGATTCGGCTCTGCCTTGAACGCTACCGTTCCCAGACCCTGTGGTTCATTCTCGGGATGATGGTCGGCTCCTTCTACGCCATCGTGCAGGGACCGACGACTTTAAAAGTCCCCCAGGCGCCTTTAAGTCTCTCGACCTTCAGCGCCTTCGCCTGCCTTATCGGCGTGGCCCTGGTGTTCGCAATGCAGATCGCGAAGGGGAAGAAGGACAATCGGCCTCACGAGACTAAAAAGTTAGGTAGAAACGTGGGAGAAATGGAAAATTGAAAAGCGGTTTAAACTTTTTAATTTGTTAAAGTAGAAACAATATTCTGAAAAATCAAAAAAATTGAGTTGACAAAGGTTTAAAAACGTATTATACTATACCCATCAAAAGAAATGTTAAACGATTCAATACTGTTTCGTAAAAAATTGAATACTTTGTGAGTGACGCTGCTCCTTTAATTTTAATCAATTAAAGGGGCATTTTTTATTGAACGGTATGTGAGCAGTGTGCAGCACAGAAGAGGATATAAAAGTGCAGTGCACTGAGAGGGGGAAGATGATGGATGATGGAAGGAAATGCACAGTCGTCATTGTAGACGATGAACCAATTTTACGCATGGATTTATCTGAAATGCTCGAAATGCGCGGTTATAAAGTTGTCGGCGAAGCTGGCGACGGTTACGATGCGATTTTAACCTGCCGGGAAAAGAAACCGGATCTGGTTTTCATGGATATCAAAATGCCCTTGCTGGACGGCTTATCTGCGACTGAAATGATTTGTGATGAAAAGCTGGCACAGACCATAATTCTTCTGACAGCCTATACGGATCACGATTACATCGAAAAAGCAAAAGCCTGCGGCATCAGCGGTTATCTGGTTAAACCGATTAACGAAAGTGCCCTGGAACCGACCATTGAAATGGCCCGTAATAAAACACGGGTCTGCCAGCAGCTTGAAGAAAAAGTTGAAAGTATGACCAACCGTTTGAAAAGCCGCATTATCATTGAAAAATCAAAGGGATGGCTTATGCAGAAAGGCAATCTTTCTGAGGAAAAGGCATATAATTATCTGCGGGAGATCAGCCAGGATAAAAACATCCCGATGGTTCAGGTGGCGCAGTTTATTTTGAAAAGAGCGGGGCTCAGGCCATGACGATTGAAGGCTTATGTCGGCATTACACGGCGCTGTCAGAAACAGATATCGAAGAAATTGAGAATATGGCCAACTGGCTGCCGACGATTGCAAACCTTGTAGAGGCCGATGTGTTTATTGACTGCCCGACGACAAACGGAAAGGTTATCGTCGTGGCGGAAGCAAAACCAGTTGTGTGCCAGTCCAGTTACGAAAAAAGTGTCGTCGGAGAATTGGCTTCGGAAATCTATGAACCGGCCGTGGCTCAGAGTATCCGGAAAGACAGTAATGTTAAGCGCATGAAAGCGATAACCCAGGAAGGAAAGTGTGTGATTCAAACAGTAGAACCAATACATAGTCAGACAACAGATCATCTCATTGGCGTGCTGATCAAAGAGAAGGCCTTAAAAGAGCCCGAAGAGCGAAAAGAGGCAGAAGTTTTGATACGCGCGATGAGTGCCGAGCAGCGGATGCATTTGATGGAATACCTTGAAGAAGGCATGATGATCGTCGATCAACGGGGCATGATCCGGTACGCCAATCAGTGGTCGATTAAACTTTATCAGCGTTTAGGCTTTATCGAAAATCCTATCGGGCGTCCTTACAGGGCATTCAGTCTCATTAAATCAGGGATCAACCACAGCGAATGGCTGCTCAAACAGGAAGTCCAGTGCGGCGACAATTACCTGGTGGTGCGCCACGTTCGGATCAACGATGGGGATGGCAGTTTTGTCGTTCTGATTAAAGACATCACCCGGGAACGGCGCCAGGAAAATGAGATTATTTTAAAATCTGTGGCAATGAAGGAAATTCATCACCGCATTAAAAACAACCTCCAAACGGTGGCCTCCCTGCTTCGGCTTCAGAGACGCCGTTCCAAAAACGAAGAAACTAGAGAGGCGCTGGACAAATGCATGCTTCGGATTCTTTCGATTGCAGGAACTCATGAAGTTTTGTCCCAGAGCGTGAGCAGTGATGTCAAAATTCTCAAAGTCATTGAAAATATTCGGCAGAATATGATGATGACGGCAGATCCTGAAAAACAGATTGACATTTTGATCGAGGGAGATGATTTCTATGTGCCGTCAGATATTTCGACGACCATCGCACTGGTGGTGAACGAAATTGTACAGAATTCAATGAAGTACGCTTTCAAAGATCGAGATAGTGGCCTGATCGTCATTAGCATCAAGCATACAGAAGTGTATTCGACGATTATTATTAAAGATAATGGCTGCGGTTTTGACACCACGGAAAAAAGGCCGGAAAGTCTTGGCCTGTCGATTGTCAAATCCATGGTCAGAGATAAACTTCACGGCGGCATTAATATTGTGTCAAATCAAAAGGGCACAGAAATTGAAATTAAATTTGCAAATTATTCTCCGGAAATGGAAAAAATGCAAATTGAAAAAATCAAACAACAGGCAAGGAAAAGCCATAATACAGATAACTAAGCGCAGCGTGCGACGAGGCACCGTTTGCGAAGGTTCTGGTCACGAGGGCCGGACAATGAGAAGACAGAATTCTGTCTTTTGATTGTCCGGTCTTTTTTTGTCAAAGACCGGAGTTCAATATCATCAACTTATTTATTCATTCCTCGCATTTGGATGCAGTGGTGTGTGGGCGCCACTGCTGAAAAATGCAAATTATCAGAACCGAAATCAACAAATATTATATTAATTAAAAATACAACGTGGGGCGTGATGAGGCGTTTTCCGCGGAGTCCAGTTAGGAAAGCCGGACGGCATAAGTATTAATCTTATGATCGTTCGGCTTTTCTGTTTTTAGGAAGGAGCGAGGTTTCAGTATGTCTGAAAAAATCAAAAGTGTGGGCATTGATATCGGCACATCAACGACACAGCTCATTTTCAGTGAGCTGACCATTCGAAATCTGGCAGGAAGCTATCGGGTGCCGCGAATCAAAATTGTCGATAAGCGAGTCATTTACAAATCAGCAATTTATTTCACACCGCTTCAATCCATGGCTGCAATTGATACGGCAGCGGTGAAAGCGATCATGCAAAAAGAATATCAGAAGGCTGGGATCAAGCCTGAAGATCTCCAAACTGGGGCGGTCATCATTACAGGAGATTCGGCGCGAAAAGACAACGCAGATTCCGTTATCGAAGAATTGAGCGACATGGCAGGAGACTTTGTCGTCGCAACTGCCGGCCCTGATTTGGAGTCCGTGCTGTCGGCTCGTGGGGCAGGAACGGACGTTTTGTCCAGAGAACAAGAAAAAACCATCGCCAATATTGATATTGGCGGCGGCACTTCCAATATCGCCGTTTATCAGAACGGCCGCCTCATGGGAACATCATGTCTCAATATTGGCGGACGTCTGATCACGGTGGAAGAAGGGCGCATTAAAAATATCTTTCCGGACCTAGAACGGCGCGCAGAAAAAATGGGACAGCCGATTCATAGAGGAGATCAGGCCGATGTCGAAAAACTTAAAAAAATATGCCGGCAGCTGGCATCGGATTTGGCTCAGGCTCTCAATCTGAAACCCAGAGAAGCCGGTCACGATGCGCTTTACACCAACGGCGGTGATCCCTTGGATACGTCTATTCATTTGGACGGCATCACGTTCTCGGGTGGCGTAGCTGCGTGTCTTTATGAACATCCATCGGGAAGCTTTCCCTATGGAGATATTGGCAATTTACTGGCTCAGGCTGTGCGGGAAGAAAAAGCTTTTTCTACTGTTGAAACCTACCCGTCCCGGGAAACCATTCGGGCAACCGTCGTGGGTGCCGGCAGCCATACCATGAATGTCAGCGGCAGTACGATCCGTTATGAAGCGGGTTTGCTGCCGATAAAGAATATACCAGTCTTAAAAATCAGAGAGGAGGATGAGGATACACCAGGGAAGATCACACAAACCATTCAGCGGGAAATGCCGGTTCTATTGGGAAACGGCGAGACCAGTCCCGTTGCCATCGCTTTATCGGCTCAAAATACACAGACTTTTGCCGAAATTCAAACTTTGGCTCAAACGATTGTGGATGGGACGGAGAAGGTATTAAAGCGGTCGGCACCGCTGATTGTGATCACGGAAAATGATATTGGCAAAGTCCTGGGCAACGCGCTGAGCTTATTGGTCGGTCGGGAACATCCGGTCATTTCTTTAGACGGATTGTATGCAGATACCGGCGATTATATAGACATCGGCGAACCAGTGGCAGGCGGGCGTGTTTGCCCGGTGATTATTAAAACCATTGTGTTTAATTCATGAACAGCATCACATAAGAGATGAACAGAGGAGGAAAGATGATTCTAAAAACACATCTATTTGGACACAGTTATACCTTCACTTCTCTCAGGGAAGTTATGGCAAAGGCAAACGAGGAAAAGTCAGGGGATAAACTGGCAGGAATTGCGGCAGAATCTGCTGAAGAAAGAGTTGCTGCAAAAACGGTGCTCTCTCAAATCACCATGGGAGAAGTACGCAATCATCCGGCGGTGCCTTACGAAGAAGATGAAGTAACCCGGATTATCCAGGATGATATCAACGAGAACATTTACGATGAAATTAAAAATAAAACTGTTGGAGAATTCCGGGAATGGCTTTTGGATGAACACACGACAGGCGAAATGATTCGCAGAGCGTCCCGGGGACTGACGAGCGAAATGGTCTCAGCTGTCTGCAAATTGATGACCAATTTGGACTTAGTTTACGCGGCCAGCAAAATCCGGGTAACAGCCCACTGCAATACGACGATCGGTCTTCCAGGGACATTCTCTTCAAGACTTCAGCCGAACCATACGACCGATGATATCGACGGCATCATGGCATCGACGATGGAAGGCTTCAGTGTTGGATGCGGTGACGCGGTTTTGGGTCTTAACCCCGTCGATGATTCTGTTGAAAACGTGGCGCGGATTTTAAAAACGTTTCATGAATTTCGGGTCAAATGGGACATTCCGACACAGTGCAGTGTGTTAGCCCATATTTCAACCCAGATGGAAGCCATCGAAAAGATGAATGCCCCGGTTGATCTGATGTTCCAGTCCATTGCGGGGTCACAGAAAGGCAATGAAGCTTTTGGCGTAACCGCGCAATTGCTCCAGGACGGCCACGATCTCATGATGACAAAAGGGGTCAGCACCGGACCAAATGTGATGTATTTTGAAACGGGACAGGGTTCGGAATTGTCAGCAGATGCCAACTTCGGTTGGGATCAGCTCACGATGGAAGCGCGCTGCTACGGGCTCGCCCGTCATTATCATCCCTTCCTCGTCAACACAGTGGTCGGGTTTATCGGACCTGAATATTTGTACGACTCCAAACAGGTGACCCGTGCTGGTCTTGAAGATCATTTCATGGGAAAACTTTCCGGGATTCCAATGGGATGCGATGCCTGCTATACCAACCACATGAAAGCCGATCAGAATGACATTGAAAATCTGGCTACTTTGCTGGTTGCAGCAGGGTGCAACTATATTATGGGCGTGCCTGAAGGCGACGACTGCATGCTCATGTATCAGTGCACCGGGTATCACGAAGCCCAGACATTAAGAGAAATATTCGGGTTGACGCCGACACCGGAATTTAATGAATGGCTTGAAAAGATGGGCATTACCCACAATGGCAAATTAACGGATTTGGCTGGCGACGCCTCTATATTTTTGGACTAGACAGGAGTAGAAGATGGTAAACGAACAAACAATCAAAGATATCGTTCAACAGGTCCTGGGAGATATTGATGTCTCAAAATTTTTAGATGATGACAAAGAAAGCGAAGCTCCAGCGACGGCTTTCAAAACAGGTGAAGTCTGTGAAGAAGGGGAAGCTGGAGAAATTCCGGATATTACAAAAATCGATATTCGAACTCAGTATCTTGTAAATCATCCAAAACACGGTGAAGAATACGCAAAATTGAAAGCCAAGGCACCATGCCGCCTCGGGATCGGGAAAGCAGGAGCACGCTACAAAACGCTGCCGGTTCTGGAATTCAGAGCGGCCCATTCGGCAGCCCAGGATGCTGTCTTCACCGATGTAGATCCAGCCTTTATCGAAAAAATGGGACTCTTTACGATTCAGTCTCAGTGCCGGGATAAAGATGAATATCTGACCCGTCCGGATCTGGGGCGTAAGCTCAGTGAAGAAGGGGCCAAAATGGTCGACGAAAAATGCGTTAAACATCCGAAGGTGCAAATCTACATTGCCGATGGTTTAAGCTCTGCAGCCATTGAAGCCAACGCCAATGAAGTGTATCCGGCAATCGTTCAAGGGCTGAAAAGCCACGGCATCGACGTCGGAACGCCTTTCTTTTTGAAATACGGCCGGGTTGCGTCCATGGATCAGATTTCTGAAATTACCGGTGCCGACGTCACCTGCGTGCTCATCGGCGAACGGCCAGGACTGATCACAGCGCAGTCCATGTCGGCCTATATGGCTTACAAGGCGACGGTTGGAATGCCGGAAGCGCGGAGAACGGTCATTTCCAACATTCATAAAGAAGGCACCAATCCGGCAGAAGCCGGGGCGCACATTGCAGATATTCTGCTCAAAATGTTGGAAACGAAATCGAGCGGAACCGATTTGAAGCTGTAAGGAGGACATAATGAAGGGAGATATTTTACAAACCAAAGTGCTCGCAACGAAAATCATCCCAAATGTCGACGACGAAATGGCGGCGGCGCTCAATCTTCCGAAGGGTTTAAAATCCCTGGCTTTGATTACCGCTGACTGCGACGACGTCACCTATACAGCGCTTGATGAAGCGACGAAAAAAGCGGACGTGGAAGTGGTTTATGCGAAAAGTTTTTACGGCGGCGCCGACAACGCGAACACCAAGCTGGCCGGTGAAATCATCGGCATGCTCGCAGGACCGAATCCTGCAGAGGTGAAAAGCGGGCTCGAGGCTTGTGTCGATACAATCGAAAATGTAGCCCATTTTATATCGGCCAATGAAGATGACTCTATTGTTTATTATGCACACTGCATTTCCAGAACAGGATCATATCTGTCGGCAGGAGCGGGCATTCCGGAAGGTCGGGCATTAGCCTATTTGATCGCACCGCCCCTTGAAGCAATGTACGGTGTCGATGCGGCCATGAAAGCAGCTGAAGTCTCGATGTGCGAACTCTACGCACCGCCCTCCGAAACCAACTTCGGCGGCGCCCTTTTGACTGGCAGCCAATCGGCCTGTCAATCGGCGTGCGATGCCTTTGCCAATGCCGTTCAGTATGTTGCCGACAATCCTCTGGATTAATGACTAGGATTTGAAAATAAAAAGTGAAAGAAGGAAATTGAAACATGCAGCTTTACGATAAGGATTTACTTTCAGTTCAAGAGGTGAGGACACTGCTCGAAAAAGCAAAGACCGCCCAGCAGGAACTCGCTTCAGCCAGTCAGGAAACGATTGACAATATTATCGCCCACATTGCCAAAGCCGGCGTACGCAATGCCAAGCGCCTCGCAAAAATGGCCAATGAAGATACAGAATTCGGCATCGTTGACGATAAAGTCATCAAAAATATTTTTGCGAGCAAAGGGGTCTACGACTACATTAAAGACATGAAAACGGTAGGGGAAATCGGCCGGGACCCGGCGAAAAAAACCCGGGACATTGCCGTTCCTGTCGGCGTCATCGCTGGTTTGGTGCCGTCAACAAATCCGACGTCTACCGTGCTTTACAAAGCAGAAATCGCCATTAAGGCAGGGAACGCGATTGTCTTTTCACCTCATCCCAATGCACTGCGCTGCATTTTGGAAACCGTCAAAGTCATTCGTCAGGCCATTGCTGAAGCAGGTGCCAATGAAGATCTGGTGTCCTGCATTACGATCCCGACGATGCAGGCCACATCTAATTTGATGCAGCACCCGGATGTCTCGATGATCCTTGCAACAGGGGGCGCGGCCATGGTTCGTGCAGCCTATTCATCCGGGACGCCGGCCATTGGGGTTGGACCGGGAAATGGACCGGCTTATTTGGACCGCACCACGGATTTGAAAAAGGCCGTGAAGCAGATCATGGACTCTGAAACCTTTGACAACGGCACGATCTGCGCATCGGAACAGTCGATTATCTGTGATGATGACATGGCAGAAGCTGTTCAAAAAGAAATGGAAAGCCAGGGTGCCTATTTCTTAAATGAAGAAGAAAGCAAAAAATTAGGCAAATTCATTCTGCGCGCCAACGGGACGATGAATCCGATGATCGTCGGCCGGAGCGCTCAGAAAATCGCTGAACTGGCCGAACTTTCGATCCCCCAGAATGTCCGGGTGCTGGTTGCCAAAGAAGACGGCGTTGGTTTGGGACATCCATATTCAAATGAAAAACTTTGTCCGATTCTGGCCTTCTACACCGGTAAAGATTACAAGGAAGTCTGCCAGAAAGTCACGGAAATTCTGCACTACGAAGGGGCCGGGCACACCTTCAGCATTCACACGGAAAATGACAAATTGGTGGATTATTTCGCAGCCCGTGTGCCGGCGTCCAGAATTATTGTTAACTGCCCCAGTTCCCTTGGCGGCATCGGTGCGGCGACGGGTTTGATGCCGTCTCTGACACTGGGCTGCGGTGCCGTCGGCGGCAGTGCCACATCGGACAACGTTGGGCCGATGAATTTGCTGAACATTCGCCGTGTGGCCTATGGTTTGAAAGAAGCCGATGATATCCGCAAGGAAGCAGAAGAAGTCACCGGTGAATGTTTTGAAAAGCCAGCGGTCGGGACTTCAGTTAATCTCGACGGCAATCTTGTCGACGACATTGTCAACGCAGTCATCCGTCAGATTCAGGGCAATGTGCGTTAAGAAAGGAGACGAATAGATGAATTCAGAAGCGTTAGGCATGATTGAAACAAAAGGACTTGTCGGCTCTATTGAAGCCGCCGATGCGATGGTCAAAGCAGCCAACGTGACATTGATCGGCAAAGAAAAGGTCGGGAGCGGCCTGGTTACCGTGATGGTCCGCGGAGATGTCGGGGCAGTGAAAGCCGCTGTCGACGCGGGTGCGGCTGCAGGGGACAAGGTGGGACAGATCGTTTCCGTCCACGTCATCCCAAGACCCCATTCAGAAGTTGAAAATATTTTACCGAGTTTAGAAGAAGATCTTAAATAAAGGAGTGTAACAAAATGGCAGTATCATCAAAACAAGCATTAGGCATGATTGAAACAAAAGGACTCGTCGGTTCCATTGAAGCGGCCGATGCAATGGTCAAAGCAGCTAACGTGACGTTAATTGGAAAGGAAAAGATCGGAAGCGGTCTGGTCACCGTCATGGTCCGCGGCGATGTCGGTGCAGTGAAGGCTGCGGTCGACGCCGGCGCCGCTGCAGCAGACAAGGTGGGACAGATCGTTTCCGTCCACGTCATCCCGAGACCTCACGAAGAAGTTGAAGGTATTTTACCGACTTTGGATTAAGGCATAATGCGAAAGGAGCCACCCGATGAAAGTAATCACAGAAAGGACTCTTCGCGAAGCTGAAGCAGGCGGAACCAAGGTCTTTGTGATGGAAAAAGGCCAGATCCTTTCGCCGGCAGCGCGGGAATATCTTACAGACCATCATATGCGGGTTGAACAAAGACAGGATGCCAATCAAAGGGAAAAGCTTCCGGGGGCGAAACACAAAAGCCCCCTGCAGGAAGCTCCTTTGGCAGCCGTAAAAGAAAAAAAAGTCTCAAACAAGCCACAGCCAAAGCTGCCTGAACGCTGCTATATCGATCATGAAACCGGCGCTTTCTATACCCAAAAGCCCGAATACATGACCCAGCTTTTCGGCAAGACGCTGGTGATGAAAAACCATCCGCGAATCGTATTCCGGGGAAAACTGGATGATGTGCAAGCCACCGTCGTGCTCATTCAGGCTCAGCTTGAAGGCGAAAATGGAAGCAAGGCGCTGATCAGTGATCTGACAGACATCCTGGTGACCCTGCGTCTCATGATGCGGGCGGAAGTACTCGACGAAGCTTTTGAAAAAGAGACGATTCTCGGTCTCAATCACGAGCAGCTCAGAGAACATTCTCATTATCCGATGAAATATTACAACATTAAACAGATGGTTTTGCCGGATAAAAGTCTCGGTGTGACTTATGCGAGACTGAACAAACTCAGAACGGAGATACGGGAGACGGAATTGATCGCCATCTCCGCTTATAAAGAAGGTCGAAATATCAGCCATGAAGATATCATTGAAGGTCTCAACCGGCTTTCAAGTGCCCTTCATATTATGATGTGCCGTTATCTGGCACATGATTACGATCATTGACCGGAAAGAAAAGGAGGAAGTATGGATTTTGATCAATTGGTGAGTGAAATTGCAAGCCGCGTAGCCAAACGCGTAGAAGCAATGGAAATGACACAGCAGCAGGATGAGCCAGCAGGTCCGGCAGAAAATCGCGAAGCGAATGCAGAACAGATCGTTCATAAAAAACCCTGGCTCTGTGCTGGCAGCAAAAAAATACAGGAACGCAATCTCCAGCGATTATGTGAGCCAGCGGCTCAAAATGAACAGCCAGATGTCGAAGATCATGAAGGGGTGCTCATTACATCTCTTTCGGTAAAAGATATGTGCCGGGTGGTGGAAGGCATTGGCGGAACGCCGGTTTCGGATTTGTTAATCGAGGCGCTGCTTGCGGGAAAACGGACAGCCGTTCTCAAAGAAGGCGTGGCGCTTTATCGGTATCAGGGCAGCGCACCGGTTGCGTATTACCGCATCCTTGAAGAAAAATTAAACCGCCTGATGCGCTGCGGAGTGATTATTTGTCCGGAAAAAGAAGCGGTGGCGAAACTTTCAAAAAGCGAAGAAAGTTTTGACGGATGTGAAATCAATCAGACGCGATGCCAGGAAACAGAAGAACATGACGAAGTTTCTGAAACGCCAGCAGAAAAAGAAGAACCTGGGGTTGCGCGCATTGATAAGCATGTGATCACGGACAGTGATTTGATTAAGGCGCTGGTGGATGCGCCGCATACGATTTTGATTCCGAAGCGGGCTATTTTAACGGATGTGGTAAAAGAAACATTGGACGAAAAGCATATTCAGGTCAGCCGGGCTCTGTAGTCTAAATTGAAGGTGAGGCAAGATGAAAGTCGGAAAGGTCATCGGTAGTGTATGGGCCACACGAAAAGAGCAAAAGCTCAATGGGCTCAAATTATTAATTGTCGAGCCGCAGCGATTGAATACTTCAGGAGGAGATGAGCCCTTCGTCGCGGCGGATATCATCGGCGCAGGCGTTGGTGAATCGGTTATTGTGGTATCCGGAAGTTCTGCAAGAGGCGCGGCAGGTGACCCTCAAATTCCGGTAGATGCAACGGTAGTCGGCATCATCGACGATATGGAAATTGCAAGAAGTTAAGGAAGACAAAAGTATGGAAATCTTAGAAATGATCGAAAAAGCTGGTGTAGTCGGAGCTGGAGGCGCTGGGTTTCCCACCGCGGTCAAGCTGGCTGCAAAAGCAGACTGCTATATCGTAAATGCTGTTGAATGTGAGCCGTTAATTGCATCGGATAAATATCTTTGCCGCACCCATGCAAAAGAAATCCTTTTTGGTGCACTTACTGCCGCCAAAACCATTGGGGCGAGCCGGATTGTCATCGCGCTAAAGAAAACTTACCGCGAGGAAATTCAAAGTCTTGAGAAAGCCATTGCGGAGACAAAAGCGCCGGTGGAACTTTTTAAGCTGGCGCCCTTTTATCCAGCCGGGGATGAACAAACGTTGGTACAGGCCATACTCAAGAAGAGCATCCCTGAAGGAGGACTGCCTCTTGACGTCGGGGCAGTAGTCAACAATGTCGCCAGTGTTTACAATATCGGCCAGGCGGTGCAGGGTAAACCTGTAACCCATAAAATCCTCTCCATTGTGGGGGAAGTAGCCAAACCGGTGGTCCTCACTGTTCCTATCGGAACAGCTCTGACCGACTGTCTGCGCCGAGCCAGGCCTTTATTAAAAGAATACGCGGTGATCATCGGCGGACCGATGATGGGGCGTCTCGTGCCAGAAAAAGAGCATCTTCGTGGAGAAGTCGTCACCAAAACCACCGGCAATCTCCTGGTTCTGCCGCCCGACCATTATCTGGTCCGTCACGCGGCCGTCCCCATTGAAAAATTGAAGAAACAGGCCATGACGGCTTGCCTTCAATGCCGGATGTGTACGGACCTGTGCCCGCGTCACAATATCGGACACCGGATTGATCCGCACATTATCATGCGCAATGCCTTCAAAGAAAATCTTTTAGATGATAATGCTTATTTAAAAGCCTTTGGCGAGGCGGCCAACTGCTGCAGCTGCGGGGTCTGTGAAATGTACGCTTGTCCGATGGGGCTGTCGCCGAAACGAATGAATGATTATTTTAAAGGGCAGTTGAAAGCTAAGGGGCTGCGTCTTGAACGTAATCAAAATCCGCAGGCCATTGCGAATATCGAGCATCGGCGAATTCCGACAGAACGGCTCGTCGCCAGATTAGGGCTTAGCCAATACGAAAACCAGCGGGTGACGCCAGTGAATGTGGACCCCAAAAAAGTAAAGATTCCGCTTTCAATGCATATCGGAGCACCGGCAGTTTGTGTGGTGAAAAAAGGAGATGCCGTTTCATGCGGTACCTTGATTGGAGAAAAAAACGGCAAAATATCTGCAAATATCCATAGCAGTATTGATGGCGTTGTGGTTCAGGCAGAACAAGGCTACGTTGAAATCAGAAAAGGAGAGGCGAAGTGAAGCACGCATTAGGACTCATAGAATTAAACAGCATTGCAAGGGGAATTCGTGTCACCGATGAAATGCTGAAGGCAGCGCAGGTCGATTTGATTCGATCATCGACGATTTGCCCAGGAAAATATATCGTTATTATCTCAGGAGATGTCGGGGAAGTAGAAGCTTCCATGCGCGCCGGCGAACACTTAGCCGCCGAATATGAGATCAACCGCCTCTTGATTCCAAATATTCATCAACAGCTGGTGCCGGCGTTAATGGGTACAACCCAGGACATTCGTCCGGAAGCAATCGGGGTGCTCGAATTTTATTCCGTTGCTTCAGCTATTGTTGCGGCAGATAAAGCGGCGAAGGCTGCGCAGATTCAGCTCATCGAGGTGCGTATCGGTTATGCGATTGGCGGTAAAGGGTATGTCACTTTGACAGGCGACGTCGGCGCCGTAAAAGCAGCTGTGGCAGCGGCTTCTGAAGATCAGGAACTGCTGGTTGAAACGACGGTCATTCCAAGACCGATCGAACCCCTTGTTGAATCGCTGCTGTAACGAATAAAAGAGATGGTATTATCCATAATGAAAGAGAGTAAAGGAAATGTTTAACGAATTAGTGAAACATATTACAGATGTTGAAGTGTTTACTAAAAGTATTCGAACATGGGCCTCCCATTTATCAATCAACTCTGTGATTATTTTTATCATGATGATCTTTATGGTCATCGGCGCAGTTGACAAAATGCGCGGAAACAAGTTGGGGTACGGTGAACAATTTGAAGAAGGGTTCAATGCCATGGGGCCTCTTGCGATGGCGATGGCGGGTGTTGTAGCAGCAGCACCTGTTCTGGCGATTTTGCTCAAACCGATTATCGTGCCGATTTACCGTTTCTTTGGGGCCGACGCCTCAATGTTTGCCACGACACTTTTGGCCTGTGACATGGGCGGCTATCCTCTGGCCATGAAAATGGCATCCAATGCGACCATAGGGAACTTTTCGGGATTGATTCTCGGCACTATGATGGGGCCAACAATTGTGTTTACCATTCCTGTGGCCCTGTCGATCATTAAGAAAAAAGACCGCCCATTCCTTGGAGCTGGGGTTCTTGCTGGGATGATCACGATTCCAATCGGCTGCATTGTCGGGGGTCTTACAATGAACATGACTCCGTACAAAATCAGTTTGAGTACGATTTTAGTCAATTTGATTCCGGTTATCATCATTGCTGGACTGATCGTTCTCGGCTTATGGTTCAAACCGGCTAAAATGATCAATGGCTTCAATGTTTTTGGGAAATGGGTCACGATTATTATCACATTCTTTACAGCAGTGGCTGTTTTTGAATACGAAACGGGGATTAAATTTCCGCTCATGGATCTCATGGTTAAGCCGGACAGCACAGGAACCATTCCCCTGGAATCAGGTCTTTTAGTCTGCGGCACCATCGCAATCGTGCTTATCGGCGCTTTTCCAATGGTCAAATGGATCACGGATACTTTTGGCAAAGCACTCCAGAAATTGGGCGGCAAGCTTGGTATCGACGAAAACAGTTCAGCAGGTCTGGTAGCCAATCTTGCGAATAACATTGCCATGTTCAATATCATGGACAAAATGAACGATAAGGGTAAATTGTTAAATGTGGCCTTTTCTGTATCCGCGGCCTTTGTTTTTGGCGATCACTTGGGTTTTACAGCTGGGGTTAATCCAAAAATGATCTTCCCGGTTATTGTGGGCAAACTGACTGCCGGGATTACGGCCCTGATTTTGGCTAATATTTTGTCGCCAAAATTGCTCGAAAAAATTGAATCAACCCGTCAGACAGATGCAGAAACTGCAGAAGCAGAAGCCTAGAATTCAACTGTCAAGAGGTAAAAACAACAATGAATATCAGCGAAGCATTTATAGAAAATCTGGTCCATCAGGTGATGCAGAGCCTCCGCGAATCTGCACCTGATTTTGAAAAAACAGTAGATCCTTCAGGGGTCATCGGGATTAAAACCAAAACTGTTGTCTGCGAACCTTTTGAAGGGCGTGACGATGTGCGGTTAAAGGATATTGTCACCCTCGACGAAGCGCCGAGAATGGGCGCCGGCATCATGGAACTCGATCATGCAGATTTTGAGTGGACGCTCACCTACGATGAATTTGACATGGTGATCGACGGTGAACTTGAGATTGAAATCGACGGACGCGTCGTCAGCGGCAAGGCCGGAGATATCATCTATATTCCCAAAGGCAGTGCCATTCACTTTAAGACGCCGACGAAAACCCGGTATGCCTATTTTGTGTACCCTGCAAATTGGCAGGAACAGTAATGAAAAATAAAATAAGGACAGGACTGGCAGAAGAATAAGCCAGTCTGTCCATCCCCATTTATATGATTAACATGGTGCTTTTTCCGGCTAAACATCCTCTAAAGCCGGTCTTGGACTTCACACCTCCATATGATATAGAAAATTCCGGGTCGCTCCCGGAGAGCACCTGAAATGATAAAACCACCGGTCTCACACACCATCATCACATCATCCCGGTGGTTTTATTTTTTTGCCGCTATTTCTGCACCCGGTTGTACACGCATTCTCCGATTTTGTCTTCGGGCATCATGCACAGATGCCGTTCATTCCGGGTGATTTTTTCGACGAAGGCGTTGGCCGGATGCTTTAACAGTTCGTCCGGTTCGCTGTACTGCTGAATGCGCCCCTGGTCCATGACCATGACTTTGGTGCCAAGCTTCAGCGCCTCTTTGATGTCGTGGGTCACGAACAGCACGGTGATGCCGGTTTCTCTGTGGATTTTTAAAATTTCATCCTGGAGGCTTTCCCGGGTGATTTCGTCGACGGCGCCGAAAGGTTCGTCCATGAGCAGAATGTCCGGAGAGGCGGCGAGGGCCCGGGCGATGCCGACGCGCTGCTGCTGACCGCCGGACAGTTCCGCGGGATAGCGGTCTTTGAGGGACGTGTCCAGGCCGACGATGGCCATCCATTTGTCGACGGCCTGTTCTGTTTTGGCTTTGTCTTTTTTGTTCCAGAGTTTGGGGACGTAGGCGATGTTTTCTTCGACGGTCATGTGGGGGAAGAGTACACTGCCTTGAATCGCGTAGCCGATATTGCGCCGCAGCATGATGTGATCGAGGCCCCGGATATTTTTGCCGTTCACCAAGATATCGCCCGCTGTGGGGGAAATCAAGGCGTTGACCATTTTTAAGGTGGTGGTTTTGCCGCAGCCGGAAGAGCCGATGATGGTCACAAAATCGCCGCGGTCCACGGTAAAGCTCAAATCCGGAATGACCGTTGTATCGCCGTATTGTTTGACGACGTGCTGAAATTCAATCGTAGGTGTTGTCATGGCGAGCCTCTCTTTATTTTAATAATCCTTTTTGCTTTAAAAATGCCTTTGCGACGCTGCGGGGCGATTTTTTCTGAACGTCAACTTGATTGTTCATGCGAATCATGTCATTTTCGCTGATTTTTCCGCTTAATTTTTTAAAGACGCTTTTTAATTCCGGATGCTTTTCGAGCACTTTCGTTCGAACGACGTTGCCGCAGCGGTAGGACGGGAAGAAATGTTTGTCGTCTTTCAGGACAACGGCGTTGGCGTCGGCGAGCTGGCCGTCCGTGGTGAAGATGACCATGACGTCAATTTGATTTTCAGCCAGGGCTTTGTATTTCAAGCCGATATCCATGTCCATGGTTTTGCCGAACTGCATGTTATAGGTGCGGCACAGGGCGTTGTAGCCGTCTTTGCGTTCGAAGAAGTCGTATTCTGCGCCGAAGGTCAGATCTTTGGCGTGGGCGCGGAGGTCGGAATAGGTTTTAATGTGGTACTGATCCGCGATGGGTTTGCGGACGACGAGGCCGTAGGTGTTGTTGAAGCCGTACATGCCGGTCCAGGTCAGGCCCTTTTTGCGGTAAGCTTTCTGCATCGTGTTAAACTGTTTTTCCGTGTAGAGGCTTTTATTTTTTAAGACCATGTTCCAGCCGGTTCCCGTGTATTCGGGATAGAGATCGAATTTGCCGCTCTCCATCCCCGGCTCGATGTTCGAGGTGCCGCCGCCGACCCCCTGAGTCAGATCAACGTTGAGGTTCGTATCCTGTTCGATGAGGAGGTCCAGCATTTCCCCGAGAATGTATTGCTCGGTCATGGGCTTTGTGGCGATATGGATGGTGTCGCTTTGCCGCTTTGGCAGGACAGCCAGCACGATGGCGGCGGTGACTGCCGCGATGATGACGATGAACAGCCTTTTTTTCCAGGGCTTTTTCTGGGAATGATGATGACGCTGGCCGAGATGTTTTTCCAATAGGCCGATGAGAAGATCAACGAGAAGGGCGAGGAGCGCGGTGAGGAGACTTCCTGCGAGGGTCATGGCCGTGTTGTTGGTGGTGATGCCGCGGTAGATCGCGACCCCAAGGCCGCCGGCCCCGATGAAGGATGCGATGCCGGCCAGGGCAATGGTCATGGTGACCATGTTGCGGATGCCGGAGAGAATCACCGGCATGGCCAGAGGCAGTTTGATTTTAAAAAGGATCTGCCGGCGGGTGCTGCCCATGCCCTTTGCCGCTTCGAGAATAGCCGGGTCGACGTGGCTGAGTCCCGTGTGGGTCGCCCGAACCATGGGCAGCAGCGCGTAGATGGTCAGCGCGATGACCGCCGTGGTGTTGCCGACTCCGGAAAAGGGGATCAGAAAGCCGAGCATGGAGATCGACGGAATGGTGTAGAGAAAGTTGATCACGCCGAGGGTCGGCCGCGCCGACTTTTGATATTCTGAAATCAAGATCCCCACAGTTCCGCCAAAGACGATCGCGATCGCAATGGCCAGAAAGGAGATTTGGAGATGCTCAACTAATAGTTTTAGAAAAAAAGCGTGCTGTTGGACGAGAAGCTGAAATAAATTGGAGATCATGGGGAAACACTTTCTTATGCGGGATAATTAATCGGCCGCTTCGCCGCGGCGCACAATGCAGGAAACCGGACAGTTTTCAAAACAGAGGCCGCAGTGCAGGCAGGCCTCCTGCTGAATCTTAAAGGGGGTGCCTTCTTCAATACAGCCTTGAGGACAGTTCCTTTGGCAGGTGCCGCATTGGATGCAGGCGTCGGTGATCAAAAAGCCGCGCTGGGGCGCTGTTTTGTCTGTGCCAAAGGCAAAAGATTCCCGGTGAATGGGGTGGGACGATAAGTCGAAAAATTCAAGCTCCCCGGCTTCAATGACAAAGGGATCGAGAATATAGCGGGAGTCGCCGGGATAGACGCCGTTCATCGACGGATTTTCTTTAAAGATCCGGTCGATCCATTGATCGTGATCTTCTGTGAGGCGTCTGGCTTTTCCCGTCAGGCGGACGGTCTGCCAGTCGGAATTGAGCCCGGTGATGGCCACGTCGGGATGGGTGATAAGTTCTTGATAAAAATCTTTGCCTCGGGCGGTGCAAAAATACAGGTGATTTTCTTCGACGATCATGACATCGATGATGCGATTGCGGGGACGGCCTTGAGCATCCACTGTAGCAAAGGCGACATCGCGCATTTCTCTTAACAGATTCAGACAGTCTTGGGCTTTCATGATGTTCTCCTTCTTTTTCTTTAAATGATGTTTAGTCATCATGGATTTGATAAGGTTATCTTATGCCTTGCGACACAAATTGTCAATAATATTATTACAAAAAATAAAATTAAAGTATAAAATTTTGTTAAATAATAAATATGTGGTTATACCAACGCAAAAAAAGACAAAATCGTGATATAATAATCCCCAAATGAGTTGTAAACCAATTCAAAGGAGGAGTTATGGGCTACATTGCCAGTCAGGAGCAGTTTGATGCGCTTTTTTCAAAGCTGAAAGAAACGTATGAAATCTGGGCTCCGAAGAAATTTATAGGCGGCGGCCGTTTTTCGAACACCGATGCGGTCCGCTACGCAGTGGTCACGTCGCCGGACGAGATCGAATTTTCTGAAAAATCGGATTATTCGTGGAAGGAAGCGGTATTTCCGCCGTCTGAAACGCTGTTTTATTTCACAGAAAATCACACGGAAGAAACCGAAGGGCCGGCGAAGAAGAAGCTGGTTTTCCTAAGAAGCTGTGATCTGGCGGCTGTCAAACGGACGGATCAGATTTACATGAAAAACGGCGATCCGGATTATTATTATGCCAGAAGACGGGGGGACATGGCCTTTGTCATGATCGGCTGCAGGACGTCGTGCCGAAACGGCTTCTGCGTGTCCATGGGCACGAACCAGTCGGACAACTACGACATGAGCGTGGACGCCGAAGACGGCGCTTTCCGCATTGACTGCAAACGACCGGAATGGGATGCACTTCTTAAGGCCGCCGGCGCAAAGACGGCAGACGTCGTGCCCCGGCACGTCAATGAAAACAACGTAAAGGTTCAAATCCCGGAAAATTTGAGCTACAAAGTCGGCATGAGTTCAATGTGGGATCAGTACGACAGCCGCTGCATCAACTGCGGCCGCTGCAATTTCGTCTGTCCCACCTGCACCTGCTTCACCATGCAGGATGTGTATTACGACGCGAACGGCAAAGTGGGCGAACGGCGCCGCGTCCAGGCGTCCTGCATGGTCGACGGGTACACCGACGTGGCCGGCGGCGGCAGCTACCGTCAGAAAAATGGCCAGCGCATGCGCTTCAAAACTCTGCACAAGGTTTTGGATTTTAAAGAAAGATTCGGCTATCAGATGTGCGTAGGCTGCGGCCGGTGCGATGACATCTGTCCGGAATACATTTCGTTCTCGAATATCATCAACCATCTTGAAGAAGGTATGAAGGAGGTGGCAGACGATGAGCGCTAATCAATACATTCCCTTTGCATCGAAAATCGAACAGGTCATCCGCCACACCCAGACCGAATACACGTTCCGCATGCATTTTGACGGAGCGCGGGAAAAAGTCAAACCGGGGCAGTTCTTTGAAATCTCCATGCCGAAGTACGGGGAAGCGCCGATTTCCGTGAGCGGCATCGGCGACGACACGATCGACTTTACGATCCGCCGGGTCGGCGTGGTCACGAACGAAGTGTTCGAACGCTACGAAGGGGACACTCTTTTGATCCGCGGGCCTTACGGCAACGGCTTTGACTTTGCGGACTACGATGGGTCGGAACTGATTGTCGTCGCCGGCGGGACTGGGGTTTCGCCGGTACGCGGCGTCATCGATCACTACGCCCATCATCCCGAAGACGTGGACGGCATCACCGCCATCGTCGGCTTCAAATCCCCGGACGACATCTTGTTCCGGGACGATCTCAAGTATTGGAAAGACCATATCGATTTCAGAATGACGGTGGACAGCGCCAAGGGCAAGCCGGGCTACCGGGAAGGCTTTGTAACGGCTGTGGTGCCGGAACTGACGCCGAAGAATTTCGACAACACCAAGGCCATCGTCGTCGGGCCGCCGCCAATGATGCGCTTTACCATTGCAGGGCTCATCGATCTGGGCGTACATGAAGAAAACATCTGGCTCTCCCAGGAACGAAAAATGTGCTGCGGTCTGGGCAAATGCGGACACTGTAAGATCGGCAACACTTATGTGTGCCTCGACGGGCCGGTTTTTCCGTATCTGAAGAGCAAAACGATGGTGGATTAAGGAGCAGGTCATGGATATCAATACAAAAAAATTAAAAAAGAACGCCTTTCGTGTGACGAAGAACCGGTATGTCACTTCATCCCGTGTCCGGGTGCCCGGCGGCTACCTCAAAGCGGAATATCTCGGCAAAATTCAGGCCATCGCTGAAAAATACGGCAACGGCCATGTGAACCTGACGGCGCGTCAGGGATTTGAAATTCCGGGCATTCCTTTCGAAAAAATCGACGAAGTCAACGCGGCGCTTCAGGACATCATCGACGGCACCGGCATCAACCAGACCGGACGGGAACGGGGCGAAGGCTATCCAGCTTCCGGAACCCGCAACGTCTCAGCCTGCGTCGGCAACCGCGTCTGCCCCTACGCCTGCTACGATACGACGGCTTTTGCCCAGAGAATTGAAAAGGTTATTTTTCCCAACGACCTGCACGTTAAAATTGTGCTGACTGGCTGCCCCAACGACTGTCAGAAGGTGCGCATGGGAGATATCGGCATTATGGGCATGACAGAACCTCACCTCGATCCGGAACGCTGCATCAGCTGCGGCGCCTGCATCAAGGCCTGCCGCGCCAAATCCGTGGACGCCCTTTCCAAGGTGCGCTTCCGTCCGGAACGGGACACCTACAAATGCATCGGCTGCGGCGTATGCGTCAACGCCTGTCCGAATCTGGCCTGGACCCGGAGTGAAAAACAGTATTACCGCGTGACGCTCCTCGGGCGCACCGGAAAGAAGAATCCGAGAATGGGCGTCGATTTCATCAAATGGGCCGATGAAGACAGCATTGTCCAAATCATCAAAAACGTCTACGACTACACCGCTCACTACATCAATCCGGATTCGCCGGACGGCAAGGAACACATCGGCTACATCGTCGACCGGACGGGGACTGAAGAGTTTTTGAAATGGGCACTGAAGGATGTTCACCTGCCGGACATTGCAGAAGTGTACACGCCTTTGAACTGGAACGGCATCGAGTACGCCCACAACAAGTATTTCGGCAACCAGCGCTACCACGCAGACGGCACGATCGTGACCGACTTCAGTGAAAAATAAATGGATGGATTTTCAGGAGGCCTCACCGGCCTCCTTTTTTTATGTTAAACTAACACTAAAATATAAAAAGAATGATTAGATATAGAAAGGACATCACAGCCATGGATACAGAAAAATTGGTTCAGCGCTTTCTACATTACGTCGCTTTTGACACCCAGTCCGATGAAGACAACGACCAGGTCTGTCCCAGCACGCCGGGGCAGAAGGTGCTGGCTCAGGACATTGCTGACGAGCTAAAAAAACTGGGCCTGACAGAAGTGGATTTGGATGACAACGGCTATTTAATGGCGACCCTGCCTGCAAACGGGGTCGATGAGGGCCCGACCGTGGGCTTTATTTCCCATCTCGATACGTCGCCGGACGCGCCGGGGGCGGACATTCACCCGAAGGTCTGCCGTTTTGACGGCAAAGACGTGGTTTTAAACGATGAGAAGGGCATTGTGTTTCCCGTCAACGCCTTTCCTGAAATTAAAAAGTACGAAGGTCAGGACATTATTTTTACCGACGGGACGACCCTCCTCGGCGCCGACGACAAGGCCGGGGTCGCGGCGATTATTTCAGCCGTCGAATATTTGTTAAGTCATCCCGAAATTTCTCACGGCAAGGTGCGCATCGGTTTTACGCCCGATGAAGAAACCGGGCGCAGCGCGGCGAAATTTGACGTCGAAAAATTTGGCGCCGATTTTGCCTACACGGTCGACGGCGGGGAACTCGGCGGCCTGGAATACGAAAACTTCAACGCCGACAATCCGGTGGTCACGATTCACGGCATCGGGGTTCACACGGGGGATGCCAAAGGCATCATGAAAAACGCCCTGTCCGTCGCCGCTGAATGGCAGCAGGCCCTTCCTGAAGGGGAAAAGCCGGAATGCACCGAAGGGCGCGAAGGCTTTTATCACGTCTACAAAATGGACGGGGATGTGGAAACCTGCGTGCTCCACATGCTCATCCGGGATCACGACCGAGATCATTTTGAAAGACGCAAAGCCTTTCTGGATCAGATGGCGGTCTTCTTTAATCAGAAATACAGTGAAGGGACCGTTGAAGTTGCCCATCACGACGTGTATTTCAACATGCTCGAAAAAATTCAGGACGGCCACATGAACGTCGTGGAACTGGCCCGGAAGGGCATGCAGGCGGCAGGGGTTACACCTGTGGTCGCGCCGATCCGCGGCGGCACAGACGGGGCCCAGCTTTCGTTCAGAGGGCTGCCCTGTCCGAATCTCTTTACCGGCGGCGCCAATTTCCACGGCCGCTTTGAATATCTGCCCGTCGACTCCCTGCACAAAGCATGTGAAACGGTGGTTGAAATCATCAAACGGGCGTACACTCTGAAAGTGTATTGAGAAAGGAGAATATGATGAAAGAAATCAACACTGCGCTGCTCAAACGCTTCCGCGATGCGTACCAAAAAGACAGTGAAGCCCAGGTCTTAAACGCGGCACTGAGCCAGACTGATCTTGCAGATCTGGCCTTTGTGCCGACCGCGGCGGCGAAACTCAAGGGGCCCTTTTCAGTTGAAGTGAAAACCCGGGGCGTGACCTCTCAGGAAAGATCAGGCCGTTGCTGGCTTTTTGCAGCTTTAAACATCCTGCGGGAAAAGGTGGCGGAAAAATGCGAAATCGAACAGTTTGAACTGTCTCAGAACTACCTGTCCTTTTACGACAAATTGGAAAAAGCCAACAACTTTCTCCAGATGGTCATCGACCATGCCGACGAACCGATCAAAGGACAGCTCATGCAGTATGTGCTGCGGGGAATGTCCGACGGCGGCTACTGGTGCGAAGCGGCGGACCTCATCGAAAAATACGGGGTTGTGCCCAAATCCGTTCAGCCGGAAACCTATCAGTCTGGTCACACAGCCTGTTTCGTTTCAACTGTGAACCGCCTTCTCAGAAAAGACGCCCAGGAACTCAGAGCCCTGGTGCGCGCGGGAAAAGACCCTTACGAAAGAAAACAGGCCATGCTGGCGGAAATCTACAAGGCGGAATGCATTGCCTTTGGAGAACCGGTAACGGCCTTCGATTTTGAATACCGGGATAAGGAAGACTGCCTTCATCAGGATCGGGGACTGACCCCTCTTGAATTTTATCATCGCTACGCCGAAACGGATCTCAAGCATTATATCGCGGTGCTCAATGAACCGACCTTTGACAAACCGCTCAACACGCCGATTCAGTTCCACGGCATCGAAAACATGACCGGCCGGGACATGAAGGCTCTGAACCTTTCCCAAAAAGACCTGGAAGCGCTGTGCATCGCCCAGCTTAAAGGGGACGAGCCGGTCTGGTTCGCCTGTGACGCCGGCGCCTTCGATTTCAGAAAGGCCGGCGTCTGGGACCCGGACAGCTCAAAGATCGAAGGGCTTCTCGGCGGTTTTTCCATCGACTTTGAAAAAGGGGACCGCCTGTCCTACAACGCGAGCTCGGCGACCCACGCCATGCTGCTCACCGGGGTGCACTTCGACGAAGACGGACAGCCGGACCGCTGGAAAATCGAAAATTCCTGGGGCGAAGACGTTGGCGAAAAGGGCTATTTTGTGTGCTCTGAAAAATATTTTCAGGATTACGTCTACGAAGCGGTCATCGATACCCAGTACCTGACGCCGGACCAGCGGGCGTATTTGAAGAAGGAACCGGTACAAATCAACGCCTGGGACGAAGATTATTGATTGTTTTGTTGTTCTAACAACAGAAAAGCGGCGCCCCTTCGTTTATCATAAAGCCAGTTAACAAAAAGGAGATCAAACAATGAACACCAATCGTCCATTAGATTTAAATAAAAGCGTTTATGAACTGTGCACGGCCTATCCCGAATTAAAAGGCATTATGGCCGAGCTTGGCTTTACCCAGATCACGAAGAAAGGGATGCTCAGTACCATCGGCCGGATGATGACCATTCCCAAGGGCGCGGCGATGCAGCACATTGACCTTGAAAAAATTCTTCAAACTTTAAAAGAAAACGGCTTTGCGGTGTCCGGACTCGGTGAAGAAGAAGCGCCGGCGGAAGTAAATGCTGCAGAACCCGGAGAAGAAGCAGGAGATGAAGAAGATGACGATCAGGGCGTCGAAGAAAGAAGAGCCCTGCTCAAATCCTACATCAAGCGTCTCAGCGACGGGGAAGATCTGGAAACGGTGCGCAAGGAATTCGTCGCCAATTTCAGCGACGTGAAGGCCAGCGAAATTGCGATGGCCGAACAGGAACTCCTCGCTTCCGGCGTGCCCCTTCAGGATGTGCAGCGCCTTTGCGACGTGCACTCAGCCCTGTTCCACGGGACGACCCAGGCCGAAAAAATTGCGGCTGCCGAAGCCGCCGTCGCCGCTGAAATGAAAGAAGACCAGCCGAAACTCCTGAAGCGTCAGGACGGCGGGGATCTTAAATTTAACGAGCTGGCAAAGATTTCCGGCCACCCCCTGCAGATTTTTGATCTGGAAAATAAAGCCATCGAAAAACAGATCACCCAGTTGAAGGGTGCCCTTTCGGCGGGAAGCCATATTCTCGAAACCTTGAATAAAATCCGGGAAGTGGCGATCCATTACGCGAAAAAGGGCGATTTGATCTATCCGATTTTGAAGGGGCGGTACGGTTTTTCAGGCCCCTCCGACGTGATGTGGAGCGTCGACGATGAAATCCGGGATGAACTCAGAGATCTGGCGGGCGAAGCCGCTCGGGATGAAAAAGCGGTGCAGTCCGTGCCGTGGCGGGTCCGCCTGAGCAAAGCGATTGGCCGCGCGGAAGAAATGATCTACAAGGAAAATAATATTTTGTTCCCGCTGTGTGCCAAATCTTTTTCCGAAGAAGAATGGCGGCAGATCGCGTCCGACATGCGGGATTATGAAAACTGCCTCATTGGCGATGTGCCGGTCTGGGAAGAAGCCGAATCGGCTGAACCTGAAACGGAAAATGCAGACGAAGTCACCTTCGGCTCCGGCCATCTGCGCGTCGACCAGCTCGAAGCCATGCTCAACACCATTCCCATGGAGCTGACCTTTATCGATGATGAAGACTACAACCGCTACTTCAACGACGGCAAAGGCCCGAAACTGTTCAAGCGCCCGCTGATGGCTTTGGACCGGAAGGTTTACACCTGCCATCCGCCAAAAATCGAACCGATGGTGCGGATGATCATCAGCTCTTTTAAGGATGGCAGCAAAGATGAAGTTGCCGTGTGGAATCAGAGAGGCGGCGAACCGGTGTACATCCGCTATCTGGCAGTCCGCGACCGCAAAGGTCAGTACGTTGGTACCCTGGAATGCGTCGAAGAAATGGGCTTCGCCCAAAAACATTTTTGCGAAGACAAAGACTGACATTGTCGAAAGACCGGCATTTGTGATATGCTGTAGGCGCCAGATATAAAACGACAGAAACTAAGAACCCGTTCAGCTTGTCTGGCGGGTTTTTTTGATCAGACAGGAGGTAAGACATGCGGAAAATGAGACGGTTTAAACAAGCTTTGGACCAGAAAACCTGTGAGAAAATTTTAAGGGAAGCGCCCCGCGGCGTCATCGCTGTGGCCGGCGATGACGCCTACCCCTACGCCGTGCCCTTGAACTTTTATTTCGACTCGGAAGCCGAAACGATCTACTTTCACGGCGCCCATGAAGGCCATAAAATCGACGCCATTAAGCGGCAGCCGAAAGTTTCGTTCTGCGTTATGGATGAGGGCGCCCTGGACGAGTCAGGATGGTTTTATTATGTGAACAGCGTCATCGTTTTCGGACAAGTCCACATCGTGGAAGATCCTGAAAAATCCATCAATATTACCCGGGAAACCGCACTGAAATATTATCCTGACCGGGAAAGCGCGGAGCGCGAAGTGGAAAAAGACGGCGCCCGAGCGCTGTGCCTGGCCCTTCAAATCGACGAAATGACGGGCAAACGTGTCCATGAAAAGTAAAGCACTTAAATCCAGCGGCCTCGACATGATTCACGGTCCGATCTGGAACAAGCTGCCCCTTTTTGCACTGCCGGTCGCCGCAACGTCCATCCTGGAACAGCTCTTCAATGCGGCGGACCTCGCGGTGGTGGGCCGCTTCACCGGAAAACTCGGGACCGTCTGCATGGCGGCGGTGGGGGCAAACACTCCGATCGTGAGTCTCATCGTCAGCTTGTTTGTAGGCGTGGCCCTTGGGGCCAATGTGGTCATCGCCCACGCCATCGGCGGCGGCCGGGAAGACCAGGTGCACATCGCCGTAGGCACCTCGGTGCTCTTCGCGGTGCTGGCGGGCTGTGCGGTGACGGTGGTCGGAGAGATTTTCGCCCCTCTCATATTAAAATCCATGGACGTGCCGGAGAAGGTGCTGCCCCTCGCGGTGATCTACCTGCGCATCTATCTGGCCGGGCTGCCGGTGATTTTCCTGTACAATTTTGAGGCTGCGATCTTTCGGGCTGTGGGGAAGACTCAGATTCCCCTGCTGGCGCTGCTTTTGTCCGGCGGTCTCAACGTGGTCTTAAACCTTTGCTTTGTGATCGGCCTGCATCGGAGTGTCGACGGGGTCGCAACGGCAACGGTGATTTCCAATTTGATTTCGTCGGCGTTTCTGCTGTGGCGCCTGTTCAGAGAAGACACAGCGATTCATCTCGAAGGGCGTCAGCTCAAAATGCATGGCAGGGTCCTTAAAAGGATCCTGCGCATCGGCGTGCCGGCAGGGGTGCAGTCGGCGGTCTTTTCCGTGGCCAATATTGTCATTCAGTCGTCGGTGAATTCTTTGGGAGCAGCGGCCATGGCCGGCTCCAGCGCGTCTTTAAACTTAGAAGCCCTCACGTTCTGGATCTTTAACGCTTTCGGGCAGGCTGCCACCACCTTTGTAGGGCAGAACGACGGCGCCGACTGTCCCGAACGCTGCCGGCGGGTTTTGAGCCTGACCCTCATTGAAAGCTTTATTTTGTGCGGCGCCATGATGGGGACGGTGTGGTATTTTTCAAACAGTCTCCTGGGGCTCTTTAATACCAGTCCTGCTGTCATCCATTACGGCCATATCAAGCTGGGCATGCTGTATTCCGGCTACTTCTTCGCCATCGTCTACGAAGTGGTGTCCGGTTATCTGCGGGGATTCGGCATTTCCCTTACACCGGCCATTCTGACGACCATTGGCGTCTGCGGGGTTCGGCTTTTGTGGATCTTTCTGTATTTCCCGACCCATCACACCTTCCGCCAGCTCATGCTTGCCTATCCTTTGAGTTTTATTGTCACTGCGGTTTTGGTGTGCGCTGCGCTCTTGATGCTCAGACCGGCGCGCCGAAGAGAGAGGGCATAAAAAACCAGCCTTTTGAAAAATTCAAAAGGCTGTTTTTTTGGTGCTATTGATTTTGAAAACGGCGAATACTGCCGATGACCGCTGCAATGCCGGCGGCGGTTAGGAAAAAGAGGCCGACGACGGGCGTGGCGTAATGGTGCGTGCCGACAGTGACGGCGACTGACTGGCCGCTTAATTTTGCGAGGGCAGGCGCTGCGAAAAAATAGGCAGCTGTGACGCCAAAGCATCCGCTGATTTTAAAGGGGACGGACCAGCGGGTGTAATGGGCGACGAGGAAAATTCCCCAGGCTGCAGCGAAAAGCGGTGTGATTAAAGTGAAGATCAGCGCGAAATCCGGACGGGCTGCGTAAAACAGCTGCCCGAAAATGAGCAGCAGATAGATCAAAGCCGTGTCGACGCCGAGGCACAGGGCCGCTTTGTGCTGCATGATCGGGTGTTTTAAATCGCTGTGAGCCAGAAGAATGGGCAGGAACACCCCGAGAACCCCGAGGGAGGTGCCGGGCAGAGCCATCCACAGAAAGTGCGGGTCTTTCGCGACGCCGGTCAGTTTGCAGAGGATTAACAGCAGCAAAAGAGAACCGAAGGCTGAGATAAAACATTTCAAAGCCTTTTGGGTTTCGGCGAGCACCGGCACATCCAAAAACGAAAAGACGAGACAGGCGGCGCCGAAGGTGATCCAGAAGGTGCGCAGGCCGTGGGGATTGGAGAGCCCCCATATAAAAGTCGGAATCACCATAGCCGCACAGGTGAGGCAGGTCAGGATCAAATAGATTTTCCGGTGCCGCTGGTAGGCGTTCGATTGTTGAATCAATTTTCTCTGGTGCCAGTCGTCGCTGGCGGTAAACAGCTCGTGCTCCGTGATCTGAAGCACTTTGCAGATTTCACTGATGAGGGTGATGTCCGGATAAGACAGGCCCCGTTCCCATTTGCTGACCGCTGATTCAGAGACAAACAGCTGCTCGGCCAGTTCTTTCTGGGTCATGTTTAAATGCTTTCTTTTGTTTTGAATGTATTTGCCTAAACTCTTTTTTTCTTCCATGTTCTTAACCTCCGATTGATGGTGCATCGCGATGATAGCCCTATCATAGGCGCTGGGGTAAAAGCTGTCAAGATTTTCGGGGACGACCGTCAGTCGAGTCTTGATTTTAAGCGGGTTTCAGCACTTTTTCAAAAACATTTTTCACAAAAAGGTGCATCGTGCTATACTAAAAGTAAGCGTCATCATTTAAACGAAATTGAGCAGAAAAAGGAGGAGCAACATGGCAACTTTTGACCGCATTCCATCCGGCATCCCGGAAATGGACAAAGCGCTCGACAACATCCGACTGGGCGACAATGTGGTCTGGCGGGTATCAAAATTAAAATCCTTTAAAGTTTTTGTCAATCCCTACGTGAGGCAGGCGGTGGCCGATCACCGGAAGGTGATTTACATCCGCTTCGCCGCCCATCCTTCTTTAATTGATGATTTGTCAGGAGTGGAGGTCATTCCCGTGGAGCTCTCCCACCGGTTTGAAACCTTTACCGTCGACATTCACAACATCATTGAAGAGAAGGGCAAGGACGCGTTTTACGTCTTCGACTGTCTGTCGGAACTCCAAACCGCCTGGTCGACGGATCTCATGATGGGCAATTTCTTCCAGGTGACCTGTCCCTTCTTGTTTGACATGGACACGGTGGCGTATTTTCCGCTGATCCGCGGCAAGCATTCCCTGAAAACCGTCGCGAAAATCAGAGACACTGCTCAGGTTTTCCTCGACGTCTACGCCGATGAGGGAGAATATTACGTGCGCCCTGAAAAAGTGTGGCGGCGGTTCTCCGAAACGATGTTTCTGCCCCAGATTTACAAACCCGTTGACGGCACGTTCCGGCCGATTTTAGACGGGGTCCAGGCTAGCCGGTTTTACCGGACCCTGGACCGGGAACGCTGGCCGGACCGCAAACAAAACAACGATGCGTGGGACCGTTTCTTTGACCGCACCATGGCGCGTTTTGAAGACGGCGAAGACGTGTCCGAAGCCAAAAGCCGGATGTGCCGGATCATGATTACCCGGGACGAACGGCTCCGGCCCCTGGTGGACCATTATTTTAAATTGGAGGACTATTTCGAAGTGCGCCTGCACATGATCGGCACCGGACTCATCGGCGGCAAGGCCTGCGGGATGCTGCTTGCCCGGAAAATCATCGAGCGGGACTGCCCGGATCTAGCCGAACGGATGGAGCCCCACGATTCGTTTTATATCGGTTCCGACGTTTTTTATTCGTATATTGTGGAAAATCATTTTTGGGACATGCGGATCAAACAGCGCCAGCCGGAATATTATTTTACCCTCGCTGAGCCTTTCGCTGAAAAGCTTAGGACGGGTAAATTCGCAAAAGAAATGGAAGACCAGTTTGTGAATTTATTGGAGTATTACGGCCGCAGTCCCATTATCGTGCGCTCCAGCAGCATTTTGGAAGATGGCTTCGGCAACGCCTTTGCCGGAAAATACGATTCGGTCTTCTGCGCCAACATCGGGTCGTTGAAAACCCGGCTCGCTGAATTTGAAGATGCGGTCCGCCAGGTGTACGCCAGCACGATGAGCCTGTCCGCCCTGGCGTACCGGAAGGACCGGGGTCTGGCGGAAAGGGACGAACAGATGTCTCTGCTGGTGCAGCGGGTTTCCGGCTCCTATTACGACAATATTTATATGCCCTGCGCCGCCGGTGTCGGCTATTCCTACAGCCCTTATCAGTTTCTTCAGGACCTCGATCCCACAGCGGGGATGCTGCGGCTGGTCATGGGCCTCGGCACATCAGCTGTGGACCGCACCGAAGGCTCTTACCCCCGGCTGGTGAGCCTGGATAAACCTGAAGCGGTTTCAGCGGTCAGTTCTGCAGAAAAACACCGGTACTCCCAGCGGGGCGTCGAATTTGTCAGCGCCAAGACCAGAAAGGTGGAACAGGCCCCTTCGGAACGGATCGAACCTCTGATTCCGGCCTACCTCAAAAAACTTTTGTACGAACACGATTGGGACGCCGAACGCCGTTTCCGGGATCGGGGCCAGAACCGGGAAATCCAGTTCGTTTCCTGCGCGGGCCTGGTTAAAAATAAGGCCCTTATGGGGGATATGCGCCGGATGATGGCGACGATTCAGCACGTCTATCAATATCCTGTCGACATCGAATTTACGATCAATTTGTCTAAAGACGACGCCTACGTCATCAATCTCCTCCAGTGCCGGCCCCTTCAGGTTTTTAAAGATGACGGCAAAATGGAGATGCCGGAGCATTTCGATTCGGAACAGCTGGTATTGGACTGCCGAAAAGCGTCCATGGGACTGTCGATGATCCAGAAGATTGACGGAGTGGTCTATGTGGACCCGGTGGCCTATTATGAAATGCCTTATGTCGATAAAAGCCGGGTGGCCAAAGCGGTAGGCCAGATCAACTGGCATTACAAAAAATCCGGCAAGCACCTGATTCTCATGGTGCCGGGACGGGTCGGCACCTCCTCTCCGGAACTGGGCGTGCCGACGGCGTTTTCGGACATCGACGCCTTTGACGCGGTGTTTGAAATTGCTGATTCCCGGGCCGGGTACAGCCCGGAACTTTCTTACGGCAGTCATATTTTCCAGGATCTGGTCGAAGCCAAAATTCTATACGCCGCCGTGTTTGAAAACGAAAAGACCAAGAGCTTTCATCCGGAACGCATCACAGCTTTGCCGAACCTCATCGACGAGAGTGTTCAGGACATGACGGCCATCCAAAACATTATCGGCGTGTACGCCACCCGAGCAGCGGGCCTGACCCTGTATCACGACATGGCCCATCAGCGTCTGGTCCTCGCGATGGATTGAGACAAAAGCTCCGGCTTAAAAGCCGGGGCTTTTTTCGTGCAAGATCAGAGCGGCCGTGTTAAAATAGGATTTGATTTTTAGAATAAGAAAGAAGCATAAAGATGAAGATACTGCATATTGGGAAAAAGGGCAATCTCGAGCGCTATTCGCGTTCGGACAGTGTGCTCTTGAAGATGGCACTGGCGGATGTCCCCATCGGCCAGCCTGTGGAAACCTATTTGAAAGCCGGCGGTGATGCCGACTTTATCGTCGTGGATGCGATTTCGCCAGTCCCTGGAGATCTCATCCGGAAAATGCCGAATCTGAAGATGATTCATTCCGAAGGGGTCGCCTTTAATCAAATCGATTTAAAAGCGGCAGATGACTGCGGGGTCTATGTCTGCAACGCCAAGGGCATGAATGCGGTGGCTGTGGCGGAACAGGCCGTGCTTTTGATGGTCGGCATGCTGCGCGACGTCGTGCACGGGGACGCCCAGGTCCGCTCAGGCCTTCAGATTCAGACGAAAGAAGGCTATATCTCAAGGGGGGATCTTTTGGAACTTTCCGACTGTGCCGTCGGTCTCGTCGGCTACGGAGACATCGCAAAAGAAACCGCCCGGCTCCTTCGGGCCTACGGGGTATCGACGATTTATTACAACAAGCGCCATCGTCTGTCTGAAGCAGAAGAACAGGCCCAGGGCGTGATCTACGCGCCTTTGAAAGCACTGCTTGAAAGAAGCGACATCGTGAGTCTCCATCTGCCGGTCAATGAAACCACAGCCCGCATCGCAGACCGCCGCTTTTTTGCTGCCATGCGTCCGGGCAGCTATTTCGTCAATACGGCCAGAGGAGAACTTGTGGACGATGGGGCACTCATTGAAGCCCTCGAAACCGGAAAGCTGGCCATGGCCGGGCTGGACACCCTGGACGGGGAACCGGTTCAAAAGAATCATCCCCTTTTAAATCAAAGCGAGGCAGTTGAACGCAAACTCATTTTCAGTCCCCATATCGGCGGCATCACCCGGCAGAGCTTTTTTAGAAGCTACTACATGATCGATGAGGCGGTTCGTGCCGTGTGCGCAGGACAGCGGCCTGAACATGTGGTCAACAGGGTTTGATTTGAAAAGAGGTCGCGTTTTGAAATTAATGCCCACAATCATTCATCAAAAAATTGACGTCAGGAAAGACGTGGCGGCCGGGCTGATCGTCGCGGCGGTGTCAATCCCCATTGCCATGGGCTACGCTCAGATCGCGGGGCTGCCAGCGGTTTACGGACTGTACGGGTCGGTACTGCCGATTATCTTATTCGCTTTGTTTTCCACGTCGCCTCATATGATTTTCGGCGTCGACGCGGCGCCGGCGGCTCTGACGGGAACCGTACTCGTGGCGCTGAACATTTCGGCCGGTTCTCAGGGAGCACTGAGGGCGGTGCCGGTAATCACCCTGTGCACGGCCTGCTGGCTGCTGGTGTTTTCCGTGCTGCATTTCGGCCATTTCACCCGCTACATTTCAGAGGCGGTCATGGGCGGCTTTATCACCGGCATCGGCTTTGAAATCATCGCCATGCAGGTGCCGAAACTTTTCGGCGGCACCGTGGGACATGGGGAACTGCCGGAATTGGTGGTTCACATTGCAAAAAGCCTGCCTCAGATCAACGCCGCTTCTCTGATTTTAGGATTCGGCGCTTTGACGGTGCTCCTTGTGAGCCGAAAGCTCGTTCCGAAATTTCCGATGGCGGTGGTCGTCATGCTGGCCGGAGCGGTCATCGACCGTCTAGTCGATTTATCCCGTTTCGGGGTGGCGACCCTGCCGAAAGTGGCACCGGGACTTCCGAAATTTTTCAATCCCATTCTGGCGGCGAAGGGGCTGCCGATGGGCACCTTGATCAAATACAGCCTGACCATCGCGCTGGTCATCACGGCGGAGACCCTGCTTTCTTCTAAAAATATGGCCGAACGGAAGGGCGTGAAGCTGGACACGGACCGGGAAATTTTAGCCTACGCCCTCGGGAATTTTGCCGCCGCATTTACAGGCTGCTGTCCGGTTAACGGGTCGGTTTCCCGCATGGGCATCGGTGATCAGTTCGGCAGCGATTCCCAGCTGACGGGCCTCATCGCCGGCGGCGCCATGGTGCTGATTCTGCTTTTCGGGACCGGCTTCATCGGCTACCTGCCGGTGCCGGTGCTGACGGCGATAGTGATCTCGGCCCTCATGGGCATTCTGGAATTTGATGAAGCGGTCCATTTGTTTAAAATCGACCGCCGGGAATTTCTGATTTTTCTCGGCGCTTTCTGCGGTGTCGTCTTTCTCGGCACCATTTACGGTGTTGTGATCGGCGTGGTGCTTTCCTTTATCGTCGTGCTCATGCGGACTATGACCCCGCCCCGGACTTTCCTTGGTGTGATTCCCGGCCAGAACCGGTTTTATGACCTGCGCCAGGTCAAAGAAGCCCGGGCCATCGAAGGGGTGGTTTTATACCGCTTTTCGGCAAATTTGTACTTTGCCAATTTCGATTTGTTTGAACAGGACATTGAGGGGGCTGTCGGTCCGAAGACGAAAGCCGTCATCGTGGACGCCTCAGGCATCACGAGCCTCGACTATTCAGCGGCGAAAAAGATGGACGCCCTGTACCAAAGACTCAAACAAAAGGGCATTCGTTTTTTCCTGACCGGACACATCAGCAACGTCAACGACACCCTCAGGGAAGCCGACCGAGACGCGATGATTCGCGAGGGCAGCGTCGTGCGCACGATGACCGGGGCGCTGCTGGCCGCCGGCTATCATTGGCCTTATCCTCTGGAAGGCGGGACGCCCCGCCGCGTCGACTTTGCAGCTTCCCAGCGAAGACTCCTCAAAGACGACATGGAATGGGCTTTCGGCGATCAGGCGGACGCTGAAATTGCTGCCTACGTTCAGAAAATCATGGATCTTTGGCAGAAGCCTGAGGAAGAACGGGAAGATTTAGAGGCCTTCATGCGCCATTCTCCAGTCTGGCAGCATTTGAACGGCGTGCGGGAAGACGACCTCCTCGAACATCTCGAAATGAAGACGGCTGCCTTCGCAAAGGCGCACCAGCTCGATCCAGACGAAATGGCGAAGGCCCTCGCCGGGCGCCGGAAACAGATTGCGGAAAAACTGAAGCACGACGATCCTCATCTGTACGCTCTGCTCCAGTCCCATCGGGGAGAATTGGACAGCATGCTCAAACGGATGGGTGCAGATTCCAAATGGCAGCACCGGCTGAAAACTTTAGATCAGTGGCGGATGCGCCTGAAGGCCTTTGGCCATCACATACAGCATAGAGATTCAGAAGATTCAGATCAAGAACATCACACAAAGGAGCGTGAATAAAATGCAGAGACTCACATTGGAACAAGCCAAACAATTAAACAGCACCATGGTCACCGAAGATCACCTGCTGCTTCACGCGGCGAACGTGTCCGCGGCCATGGGCGCGATGGCGGAACATTTTGGCGCCGGCCCTGAAGAAAAAGAAGAATGGGAAGCCGTAGGGTGGCTCCACGATTACGACTACGAAAAATATCCCGATGAACATCTTGAACATACGGAACAGCCCCTGCTCGAAGCCGGGGTTCCGGAACGGGATGTCCGGGCGATCATGAGCCACGGCTACACCATTGTCAACGACGTGAAGCCGGAAACGCCCATGGAAAAGAGCCTGTTCACGGTGGATGAACTCACCGGCATCGTTCAGGCTGCCGCGCGGATGCGCCCCCACGGCATTACGGACATGAAGCTGAAGAGTTTTATGAAAAAGTGGAAGAGCAAAAACTTTGCGGCAGGCTGCAACCGGGACCTGATCCTCCAGGGCTGCGACATGCTCGGCATGGAGATCCGGGACGTGGCCGGCATTGTCATCGACGGCATGAAGGCCCACGCCGAAGAACTGCAGCTCGCGGGCGACGGTGAAGAAGCATGAGGTGAACATCCAATGAAAACAGACATTCCGATTATTTTAGCGTCCCAGTCTCCGAGGCGTCGGGAACTTTTGTCCCGCATCGGCATTGACCCGATCATCATGCCGTCGACCATCACGGAAAAGATCAACACGGACGATCCCGCTGAAGCGGTGAAACTGCTTTCCCGCCAGAAGGCGGAAAATGTGGCGGCTAAGCTCGAATCCTGTTACCTGGTCATCGGTGCGGACACGGTGGTGGCTGCTGACGGCAAAATCCTCGGCAAGCCTAAAACCCATGAAGAAGCGGCCGAAATGATCTGCCGGATCGAAGGGAAAACCCACCACGTTTACACCGGAGTCACTCTCATGATGTCCGACGAAAGCGTTCCACCCGTTACGTTTGCTGACGAAACGGCCGTTCACGTTTATTCGATGACGGCGGATGAAATCGCGGCTTACGCAAGCTCTGACGAGCCCATGGACAAGGCCGGCGCTTACGCCATACAAGGGGCTTTCTCCGCGTACATCAAAGGCATTGAAGGGGATTACGCCAACGTCGTCGGGCTGCCCGTGGGCGCCCTGTATCAGGCCCTCAAGGCTTTTATTTCAAAGGCCGAAAAGGAAGTGTAAGATGGAACTGCTCAAACAGCGGATTTTAAAAGACGGGGAAATCCAGGACGGCGGGATACTCAAAGTCGGCAGCTTCCTCAATCATCAGATCGACATCGGTCTCATGGACGAAATCGGACGGGCTTTTTACGAACTTTACAAAAACGACGGGGTCAATAAAATCATGACCATCGAAGCGTCGGGAATCGCCATCGCGTCGATGACTGCCCGTCATTTTGGCGTGCCGGTGGTTTTCGCCAAAAAGGCGAAGAGTCTAAACCTCGGCAGTCAGGTTTACACGTCGCGGGTTCATTCCTTTACTTACGACCGGGATTACGACGTGACGGTGGATAAGCGCTACTTGACGAAAAAAGACCGGGTGCTGATCGTCGACGACTTCATGGCCCGGGGCAAGGCCATGGCGGGTCTTCTCGAGATCTGCAGAAAAGCCGGCGCGGAAGTCTGCGGCGTCGGCATCTGTATTGAAAAGGGTTTTCAAGGCGGCGGAGATGCTTTGAGAGCAAAAGGTGTCCGGATCGAGAGCCTGGCCGTTTTGGACCGTATCGAAAATGGACAAATTGTGTTTAGATAAAATGATTGCTGAGTAAAAAATAAACCCCGAAAGTTTTGGCTTTCGGGGTTTTGTATGGCAGAAGAGATTAACGGACTTTGCTGTCGTCTTTGAGGATGACGTCGTGGGCGCCGCCTTCAGTGATGCTGGTGGCGGAAACGACGGTCAGTTTGGCCTTTTCCTGGAAATCTGCAATGTTCAAAGCACCGCAGTTGCACATGGTGGAGCGAATCTTCGATAAGGTTCCGGCCACATTGTCGTGGAGACTTCCGGCGTAAGGGACGTAGGAGTCAACCCCTTCTTCGAAAGAGAGTTCTTTCTTGCCGCCGAGGTCGTAGCGCTGCCAGTTGCGGGCGCGGCTGCTGCCTTCACCCCAATATTCCTTCATGTAGTTGCCGTTGATGGTTACGATGCGGGTCGGGCTTTCGTCAAAGCGGGAGAAGTAGCGGCCCAGCATGACGAAGTCTGCGCCCATGGCCAGGGCCAGGGTGATGTGGTGATCGTAAACGATGCCGCCGTCGGAGCAGATCGGAATGTAGACGCCGGTTTCTTTGTAGTATTCGTCGCGGGCTTTGGCCACTTCGATGACAGCGGTCGCCTGTCCGCGGCCGATGCCCTTCTGTTCGCGGGTGATGCAGATGGAACCGCCGCCGATCCCGATTTTGATGAAATCTGCGCCGCAGTCGGCGAGGAAACGGAACCCTTCCGCGTCGACGACATTGCCGGCACCGACTTTAACAGAATCGCCGTAATGTTCGCGAATCCATTGGAGGGTCAGTTTCTGCCATTCAGAGAACCCTTCGGAGGAGTCGATACACAGCACATCCGCGCCGGCATCGATCAGGGCCGGAACGCGTTCGGCGTAGTCGCGGGTGTTGATCCCGGCGCCGACGATGTAGCGTTTTTTCGCGTCGAGCAGTTCCAGCGGGTTGGATTTGTGAACGGAATAGTCTTTGCGGAAAACGAAATAAGCTAAAGTGCCGTCTTCGTTTAAAATCGGCAAAGTATTTAATTTGTGATCCCAGATGATATTGTTCGCTTCTTTCAAGGATGTGCCGATGGGCGCGGAAACCACTTTATCTTTCGGGGTCATGAAAGTTTTGACCTTCGTGGATGGATCCATGCGGCTCACGCGGTAGTCGCGGCTGGTGACGATCCCGAGGAATTTGCCGTTGGCGGTGCCGTCGCTGGTGATGGCGATGGTGGAATGGCCGGTGCGCTGTTTGATGTCCAGGCAGTCCGCCATGGTGTCTTCTGGAGAAAGGTTGGTATCAGAGGGGACAAAGCCGGCTTTGTAAGCCTTGACCCGGGCCACCATTTCGGCTTCGTCTTCCACCGACTGGGAGCCGTAAATGAAAGAAATCCCGCCTTCCTGTGCGAGGGCGATGGCCATCTTTTCGCCGGAAACGGCCTGCATGATCGCGGAGGTCATCGGGATGTTGAGGGACAGGGCCGGCGTTTCGCCTTTTTTAAATTTGACCAGAGGGGTCTTTAAATCGACGTTGTCTGGAATGCATTCAGAGGAAGAATAACCTGGAACAAGCAAGTATTCGTTAAAAGTACGGGAAGGTTCTTCAAAAATCTGTGCCATAAAATTCTCCTTATTATTAATAGTAGTGATAGTAAAAAAACGAACAGAAATAAAATTTAAACTATTATAGTGGTTTTTCCAAAGTGTGTCAAGAAAGGCCGGAAGGGAAAACCGTTGCAGGGTAAAAGGGCTGTCGTGTATAATTGAAATATCAAGAATGAGAAAAGAGGACGGGATGGAAAAGTTAAGCGGAACCTTGGAAAATATTGTCTTTCATAATGAAGAAAACGGGTATACGGTGGCGGATCTCGATGTCGGCGGCGAGATGACCACCGTCGTGGGGCACATGGTTTCCGTGGAGCTCGGCACCCATTTAACTTTGATGGGCCGTTGGACGAATCATCTCGTGTATGGCAGACAATTCCAGTTTGAACACTACCGTGTGGAGCTGCCCACCACCGACGCCGGACTGATCCAGTATTTGGGCAGCGGCCTGCTGCCCGGGGTCGGGCCCAAAACGGCGGCTCTGATTGTGGAAGCTTTCGGTCAGAATACGCTCAAGGTGCTGGATCAGGATCCCTCCCGCCTTCTGGAAATTCCAGGCATCGGGAAAAAGACTCTGAGCCGGATCGTGGGGGCCTATCAGGATCAGCGGGACATCCGAAAAGTTCTGATCGAACTCCAGGAATACGGCATCTCCTCCAAAATGGCCATGAAGCTTTATCAGACGTATCACGATCAGACTGTGGCGGTGCTTCTCGAAGATCCCTACCGGGTGGTTCGGGATGTGCGGGGCATCGGCTTCAAGGCCGCCGATCAGCTGGCTGAAAAGCTCGGGGTCGAAAAGCAGGACGACAAGCGCATTCAGGCGGGAATTGTCCAGGCGCTGCGGGAATGCTACGCCAGGGGCAATACGTATATGGATGAAAGCGAACTCGTCGGCGAAGCCGAAGGCCTTCTCGACGTCGATCGAGACACGGTGGCTCGGGGACTTCAAGGGGTGATCCTCAGCGGCGGCGCCCACATGGACGAAATCGACGGGCGGCGGGTGTATTACCCCATGGGCCTCTACGAAGCAGAAGACGAGACGGCTTTGATGATGACCCAGCTGACTCAGAGCCAGTTTGAAACGCCTTTGGTGGACATTGATGAAGCCATCCGGCGCTACGAAAGCCACATCGCCATCACCCTGGATGAACAGCAGCGCCGCGCCATCAAAACTGCCGTGGAAAAGGGCGTCGTCATCATCACCGGGGGGCCAGGGACCGGCAAAACGACGATCATCAACGGGATTTTAAGCATCTTGTCCAGCATGCATCTCGCCGTTCAGCTGGCGGCGCCGACAGGCCGGGCGGCCAAACGGATGACTGAAACCACAGGGGCGGAAGCCAAAACCCTGCACCGCCTGCTGGAATATCATTTTGACGACGGCGCCCTGACGCCGAGTTTTGAGCGCAACGGGGAAAATCCCCTGGAGGTCAACGCCCTGATCGTCGATGAGGCGTCGATGATCGACATCGTACTCATGAAAAGTCTCCTCGAAGCCATCGAAGCAGGTACCCGGCTCATTCTGGTCGGGGATGCGGATCAGCTGCCGTCGGTGGGGCCGGGCAACGTGCTCCGAGATCTCATCGACAGCGGCATCGCGCCGGTGGTTCGCCTGAACCAGGTTTACCGCCAGTCGGACAAAAGCCAGATTTCCACGAACGCTAAAGCCATCAATGAAGGCCGGGTCCCGAAAATCGACAATCAGTCTGACTTTGTGCTCATGCCGAAGCACAGCCAGGAAGAAATCGAACAGACCCTTCTCGATCTGCTGGCCTACCGCCTGAAAGACAACGCCGGCATCGATGTGGTCCACGACGTTCAGGTGATCACGCCCCTCAAGAAAGGGATCGTGGGGACCATTGCCCTTAATCAGAAAATTCAGGGGATTTTAAATCCGCCGGACCCCCGCAAAAAAGAACACACCTTTGGTCCGGTCATTTTCCGAGAAGGGGACAAGGTGATGCAGATCCGCAACAACTACCAGATAAAGTGGCAGGATGAGCTGACCTTTGAAAAGGGAGAAGGGGTGTACAACGGAGACATTGGCATTGTCGGTGAAATTTCCGACGACAAGCACCAGGTGACGGTGGTCTTCACCGAAGGCCGCGCCGCCGTTTACGGATTTGACCAGATGGATGAGCTGTCCCACGCTTTCGCCATGACCGTTCACAAAAGCCAGGGATCGGAGTTCCCGGTGGTGATCATGCCCCTGATCGGGGGATCGCCCCTTTTTCTCAACCGCAAACTGCTGTATACCGGCGTCACCCGGGCGAAAAAGATGCTGATCTTAATCGGCCGGCCGGAACATTTTATCCGCATGATTCAGTCGGATGACAGCCGGAAACGAAAAACGGGCCTCATTTACCGGATCGCCCGTTATAGAGATTTGTCGCTATGAAGGATTCACTGCTTGAAAAAATCAGCCGTCTGCTGTTTATCGACAACGACCGCTGTCCGGTCTGCAAAAAGGTCTTGTTTGCAAAAGACGCTTATCTCTGCAGCACCTGCCTGAAGCATCTGCCGGTGAATGACGGGCTGGTCTGCCGCCGCTGCGGAAGACCGGTTCTCGATCATGAAGTTACCCTTTGCAAAAGCTGCAAGAGCGGCCAAAGTTCCTATGTTGATCAGGGTTATGTGTGGCTGCGCTACGAAGAAGCGGCTGAACGAATTGCCGCCGGGTTTAAGTTCAGGCATCAAAAAACATTGGCGTACTGGACCGGCCGGCAGATGGCTGTTGGTGTAATGAAACAGCCCTGGGTCAAGACCCTCGATGTGCTGATCCCCGTGCCTCTGCATGCCAACCGCCTTGCCGAGCGGGGCTACAATCAGAGCGAACAGCTGGCCCGGGGTCTGGCCTTTGAGCTGCACGAAAAAGGCATCAGCGTCGGCGTCGACACCGAGAGTCTTGCGCGCGTCGTCGACACGCCTCACCAGGTGGGGCAGTCTGCTGCGTTCCGGCATCAAAACGTCAAAAATGCATTCCGCGTTGTTTTGCCACAAGCTGTACGAGGCAGGCGGGTTGCTTTGGTCGACGATGTGATGACCACCGGCGCGACTCTTAACAACTGCGCAGAAGCCCTTCGGGCTGCAGGGGCGCAGACCGTGTCGATCATGACTTTTGCAGCGACGGTGGGATAATTCTTAATACCTTTTTAATGATGCTGTGATATGATCATTCGAATACAATAACCGAGAGGCGATTGATATTAATTATGAATAAAAAAGAAATTAAAAATAAATTGTTGGAAATTGTCAGAAACGATCAGCTTCTGACAGACAGTCTGATGCGGGACCATACCACTTTTCGGGTGGGCGGCCCAGCAGATTTCATGGTCTTTCCCGAAAACCGCGGTGAATTGCTTCAGGTGGTTCAGCTTTGCCATGAGATGCAGGTGCCCTTTTTTTTCATGGGCAACGGCAGCAATCTTTTGGTGCGCGACGGCGGCTTCCGGGGCGTTATCGTGAACATGCGCCAGATGAACACCGTCGTGGTGCACGGCGATCACGTCATGGCCCAGGCGGGGGCAACCCTTAGAGCTGTCGCGAAAGAAGCGCTGGCCCATCATTTGAGCGGCTTTGAATTCGCGTCGGGGATTCCGGGTACAGTCGGCGGCGCGGTCATTATGAATGCCGGCGCCTACGGCGGTGAAATGCGAAACGTCATCACCAAAGTTGAACTCATGACCCCAGACGGCGTCTTTGAAACCGTCGACGGCCCGGATTGTCATTTTGGCTACCGCAAAAGCCGGATGCGCGAACGGGGCGAGATCGTGATCGGCGTGGAATTGGCCCTTGAAGCCGGAGATCCGGAAGCGATCCGCTTGAAAATGCAGGACCTGAATCAACGGCGGCGGGATAAACAGCCGCTCAATTACCCGAGTGCGGGCAGCACGTTCAAGCGCCCGGAAGGGTACTTCGCCGGCAAGCTCATTCAGGACGCCGGCTTAAAAGGCTATCGGGTCGGTGGCGCCATGGTCAGCCCGAAGCACAGCGGCTTTGTCATTAACGCCGACCACGCGAGCGCCCAGGATGTCCTGCAGCTCATTGGCGACGTTCAGCGCCGGGTCAAGGAAAAATTCGGCGTGGTTCTGGAACCGGAAGTGATCACCATAGGCGAGGATGCCGCCGATGAAAATTAAGGCGGATCTGCACACCCATACGGTATTCAGCCATGGCAAGAACACCATCGAGGAAATGGTTGACCGGGCCAGGCAGCTGGGACTTGACGCCATTGTGATCTCCGACCACGGCAGAAGCCATCCTTTGTACGGGGTCAAACCCGAAAATTTCAAGGTGATGCGCGAAGAAGTGGACCGTTTGAATCAAAAGTATGCCGACATTCAGGTGTATCTGTCCGTAGAGGCCAATATCACGGGAGATGACGGCACCATTGATATCGGCGATGAAGAGCGCCAGTACTGCGACTGGATTTACGCCGGCTATCACTGGGTTTACATCCCGCATCGGATAAGGGATTTCTTTACATTGAAACTGCGCAATTATTTTGCGAAGGTTCTGCCGTTTTTGAGACCGGCTGTCCAGTGCCGCAACACCCAGACGTATTTAAAGATGATGGACCGTTATGCACTTAAAATGATCACCCATCCCGGGGACAAATGTCCGATTGATATTGAAAAAGTCGCCCAGAAGGCAGCGGAAAAAAATATCATTCTGGAAATCAACCCCAGGCACCATCACCTGAATGTAGAAGAATTGAAACGCATTGCGAAGTACGGCGGCCGCTTCGCCATTAATTCCGACGCTCACACTGTGAACCGGGTGGCTGATGTCGATTCGGGCATCGCGTGGGCAGAAGCAGCCGGCATTCCGAAAGAACGGATTGTCAATATCAGATCAGAAAATCAATAGAAAATTGAGGACAGAGGCATGAAAACATTAATCATCACAGGTTTATCAGGAGCAGGCAAATCGAAGACAGTCGACATCTTGGAAGATGAAGGCTTTTATTGTGTGGACAATGTGCCCGTGCACCTTGTGATGACTTTCATCCGCCTGTGCCGCGATGGGGAATCGGAAATCGAAAAACTGGCCATTGTGACCGATATTCGGGGGGTTGTGTCCAATCCGGATTACACGGCGACACTGAATCAGTTTGTAGAGGCGCTGCCCGAAGATGTAGAGATTCTCTTCCTCGAGACCAAACCCCAGGAACTGGTGCGGCGCTACCAGGTTTCCAGACGCAAGCATCCCCTTCTGGATCAGGCCAACACCCTGATCGGCGCCATTGAAATGGAAACGCACATCATGGGCGTGCTGCGCAAACGGGCAAACTGCATCATCGACACCACGACCTTAAGCATCAACGACCTTCGAAAACTGATCGTGAACATGCTCGTCGCCGACAAAAAGAAGGCCCAGGTCGGGGTCAAGGTGTCCTCTTTCGGATTTAAATACGGCATGCCCATTTCCGCTGATTTTGTTTTTGACGTTCGGTTTCTGCCCAATCCTTATTACAAAAAGGATTTAAGACAGCTGACCGGACAGGACGAGGCCGTTCAGCAGTACGTCATGAAATTTCCCCAGTCCCGCGCTTATTTTGACAAAGTGCTGGACTTGATCAAGACGGTGATTCCCCACTACGAAGACGTTAATAAAAAGTACGTGGAAATTGCCTTTGGCTGCACCGGCGGGCGGCACCGCTCTGTGACCTTTGCCTGCCTTTTGAGCCAGGCCCTTGAGGAAGAAAAGATTGCAGTGAGTTTGACCCACCGCGACATTGACAAAGACCTTCGATAAGCATAAAATAGCAAAAATATTTCACGGCATCTGTCAATTGGAGGATAGATAGAGATATGGAAATTAAAGAATATATCCGGGAATTTACGATAAAAGATATTGTCCGCGTTCGCAACCCCAGAGTCGTGGCCTTCGGCGGCGGCACCGGGCTGTCTGTGATTTTGCGGGGACTTAAAAAATATACAGACCGGCTGACGGCAATTGTGACCGTCGGCGATGACGGCGGCAGTTCCGGCAAGCTTCGGGAAGACCTAGGCATTCTGCCTCCGGGCGATATCCGCAACTGTATTTTGGCGCTCGCCGATGATGAAAATGTCATGCAGGCTCTTTTCAGCTACCGTTTTGACAAAGGACGGCTGAAAGGCCATAATTTCGGCAATTTGTTTTTGGCGGCGATGACCGGTATCTCGTCGGATTTTTACGACGCGATCAGAAGAACCTCGGATGTCCTTCAAATCACCGGGACGGTTCTGCCGGTGACGCTGGACGACATGACCCTGATCGGCACTTTGGCCAACGGGGACGTGGTTGAAGGGGAATCGAAAATTCCAGTGGCGGCGAAAGAAGCCCACACCCACATTAAAAAAATCAGCCTGAAAACGCCGGCGAAGGCCCTGCCGGAAACCCTGGACGCGATCAAGGCGGCCGACATCATCATCATGGGCCCGGGGAGCCTGTATACGTCGGTGATTCCCCATCTTTTGATCGACGGCATCGAAGAGACGATTAAAACGAGCACGGCCAAGAAATTTTATGTGGGCAACATCATGATGCAGCCGGGCGAAACCATCGGCTACACCCAGGCCGATTCCATTCATGCTCTGGAAGCTCATCAGAAAATTAAAAACAAGGGACCGCTGTTCGATTACGCCGTGGTGAACGACGGCGCCCTGAGCGAAGACATGCTGAGGCGCTATGCGAGCATCGGCTCAAAGCCGGTTCAGATCGGCGAAGAATTGGTGCCCTATCATTATATTAAAGACCATTTTGTCATTCAGAAAAACAAGCGCGTCCGCCACGATGCGGATCTGCTCGCCAAACGGATTTTTGAAGTGTACATGGGCGACCGGAAAAAGACAACGGTATGAGTTTTTCGATCGAAGTCAAAAGGGAATTGTGTCAGATTGAAGGGCGCAGCCAAAATGAATGCCGGGCGGAGCTGGCCGGCCTGATCATGGGCGGTTGTGTGCTTTCCGGAAGGCAGCGGGAAATTCCCGACCGCATTTCCCTGACCACGGAGCTTCCGTTTTTAGCAGCCCGCCTGCGAAGGCTGAGCAAAATCCTGTACGGCAGCGGATTTTCAGTGACGATCAAAGAAGAACGCCGGCAGCGGGTGTATGTGGTCGAAACGGAAAGCGCGGAGGCATTTCGCCAAATTAAAAAAGACGCGCGGATCGACAAACAGACGGTCAGTGACAACATTCCGCCTTATTTTCTGTCCAAACAGCACTATTTTAAAGCCTACCTCAGGGGTCTTTTTCTGGGGTGCGGCTCTGTTTCAGATCCCACAAAAAAATATCAGCTGGAGTTAAACGGTGAGACGCCGGCATTTTTTGACAATCTCAGCCTGATTTTAAAAGATTACGACATTTCCTGCAAGGCGCGGGTTCGTGGCGGTCAGGGCGTTCTGGACTTCAGGGGCAGCGACAGCGTCGCTGATTTCTTAAGCCTGATCGGCGCATCGAAGGCGTCTCTGCAGATGACCAACGTCAGAATTGTCAAGGACGTGCGCAACGATGTGAACCGCAAAGTCAACTGCGACGTGGCCAATCTCCAGAAAAGCGCCAAGGCTGCGGGCAATCAGATCAGCGCCATCCGGAAAATCGAAGCGAAGGCAGGGCTTGGCGTTCTGCCGAAACCCCTTCGGGAAGCGGCCGAGATGCGCCTTGAACATCCGGAACTGTCGGTTCAGGAGCTTGGGGCCTTGATGGACCCGCCCCTTCGGAAGTCGACCCTGTATTACCGCATGCGAAAGATCAGCAAATACGCAGATTCTTTATAAAAAAGTAAGCCTCGGGATTTCTTTCCCGGGGCTTATTTTGATGAGACGGCTTAGTCTTCGTAAATGGTTTCGTTGCGCTTGGACATGGTCAGGATTTTGATGTCCTTGCCGTAGGTCGCCTGCTGGAGATCGGAAATGACGCTGTATTCATCCCAGCAGTGCATGGGCGCGAGCATTTTCGGATGCAGTTCGTCGATGAAGTATTCGGCGGCTTTGGTCGCAGAGCGTCCGAGTCTGGAATCGACGGGAACGAAGGCGACGTTGATCGTTCGGTGATGGGTTTCGAGGAAATCTTTGATCTTGGCGATTTCAGCTTTGAAGTCCCGTTCTTCAGCGGCGCGGTCAATTTTCGGACGCGCTTCAGGGGACCAGTCCCACCAGTTCAAATCGCCGGCGTGGAAGATGACCTTGCCTTCGGCTTGAACCAGAAAAGAAACGCCGAGGTCTGTGGACCCGAAGGTGTCAATTTCAACCGGACCGCATTTGAGATCGTCGTAGTGCAGATGTTCATAAGGCTTTACAAAAGTAGTTTTTTTGCCGCCGCGGCGGGTGATGTCGTCGCTTAAGATGTAGCGGGTGTCAAAATCGGTGCCGTAATTGTAAATGATCTGGGAAAAATGATCCGTGTGGCTGTGCGAAGCAAAGAAGTACTTGCGGTGCCCTCTTTTTAGCAATTGGGGCTGAATATAGGTGATTGCATCAAAAACCAGGGTATTTTTGTCGAGCTCGACCACAAACCCGGAATGGTGCAAATATGTAATTTTCATCGTTCCCTCCTGTATTTAAATAGAAATCAATTTCTTTATATTATAGCAGAATTGGCCATCAATCGGGAGAAATGACAAAGATTTTCCTTTAGTGGACGATAAAACCTTGTTCCTTGCTGGGGATATGATTGTAATTTCGTTGAAAATTTATTAAAAAAGCGATACAATAAATGCAAATCTATTGAAAAGGCGGATTTGTACATTGATCAAGAGATTTTACGTCGAAAAAAAAGCTGGATTTAATACAAAATCCCGTGCCCTCCAGATGAGCTTTAAAAAATTATTAAATTTGAAAGCATTGGAAGGGCTGCGCATTCTAAACCGTTACGACATCGAGGCTTTGCCGGATGATGTCATGCAGCAGGTGGTGGATACCATTTTTTCGGAACCGAATGTCGACAACGTTTACGTCGATGAACTGCCGGTTTCAGATGATGAAAAAGTTTTTGCAGTTGAATATCTGCCGGGTCAGTACGACCAGCAGGCTGATTTCGCGACCCAGTGCGTCCAACTGGTCTCAGGCACGCGTCCGGTGATCAAAGTGGCGAAATGCTACGTCCTCAAAGGCGATTTGTCAGATGATGACGTCCAGAAAATTAAACAGTACATGATCAACCCTGTTGACTCGAAAGAAGCGGATCTCGCACCGCGTCAGACCCTGACCGATGCTGTGAAGGATCCGGCTGCGGTTTCGACGATAGAGGGTTTTATTGATCAATCGAAGGAAGATCTCGCAGACTTCAGACAGAATATGGGATTTGCGATGAGCCAGGCGGACATCGAAATGGTCCAAGCTTATTTCAGAGATGACGAAAAAAGAGACCCGACCGTTACGGAACTCCGCGTGATCGATACTTATTGGTCCGATCACTGCCGGCACACGACCTTTGCCACGAACTTAAATGACATTACTTTCGAAAAAGGCGGCGTCAACGAAGTGGTGGAACAGGCTTTCGCCGACTACGATTCGACCCGGGATGTGATTTACGGCGAAAATACAGAACGGCCGATTACCTTGATGGATTTGGGGACAATCGGCGCGAAGGATATCCGGGCCCGGGGGCTTCTGCCAGATCTTGACAAATCCGACGAAATTAATGCGTGCTCCATTAACATCAAAGTTGACCACGACGGGGAAGATGAAGACTGGCTTTTGGAATTCAAGAACGAAACCCACAATCACCCCACCGAAATCGAACCTTTTGGGGGTGCAGCGACGTGCCTCGGCGGCGCGATCCGCGACCCATTGTCAGGACGTGCCTACGTCTACCAGGCCATGCGCCTGACCGGCGCCGGCGATGTCACCGCGCCTTTGTCTGAAACCATGGAAGGCAAGCTGCCCCAGAGAAAGATTTCCAAGGAAGCAGCCCAGGGCTATTCGTCCTACGGCAACCAGATCGGCCTTGCGACTGGTCAGGTCTATGAAGTGCACGATCCGGGCTTTTTAGCGAAGCGTCTGGAAGTCGGCGCGGTCATTGCCGCAGTGCCGAAGAAAAACGTGCGCCGGGAAACTCCGCAGCCGGGAGACGCGGTGCTTTTGATCGGCGGCCGAACCGGCCGTGACGGATGCGGCGGCGCAACCGGCTCCTCGAAAGCTCACAACGTCCACTCCATCCAGGAAGACGGTGCGGAAGTCCAGAAAGGGAATCCGGTCGAAGAACGTAAGATCCAGCGGCTGTTCAGAAATCCTGAACTGGCCCGGATGATCACGCGGTGCAACGACTTTGGCGCCGGCGGCGTCTCCGTGGCCATCGGGGAACTGGCGGATTCGCTGGACATCAATCTGGATCTGGTGCCGAAAAAATACGAAGGCCTTGACGGTACGGAACTGGCGATTTCCGAATCCCAGGAACGGATGGCCGTGGTGGTTGCCGCTGATGATGTGGACCGCTTTATCGAACTGGGCCATCAGGAAAACCTGGAAGTCACCCATGTCGCCGATGTCACCGATACGGGACGCCTGATCATGAAATGGCGGGGACAGACGGTGCTCAACCTGTCCCGGAAATTCTTGAACACCAACGGCGCGACCCAGTACGCGGACGTCCTCGTCGAAGAACCGAAAGATCAAAAGCCTTTTGAAGCGACAGGCGACATCGAAAAACGGACCTTCGATCTTATGGGCGATCTCAACGTGGCGAGCCAGAAGGGGCTGTCTGAAATGTTTGACTCCACCATCGGCGCCGGCACCGTGACCATGCCTTACGGCGGGAAATATGCAGCGACGCCCCAGGACGGGATGGCTGCCAAGATCCCGGTGGAACACGGCTCCACGACGACGTGCTCCATTATGACCTACGGCTACAATCCGACGCTGGCGGAATGGAGCCCGTTCCACGGCGCAGAATCAGCCGTCATCGAATCTTTGTCCAAACTGGTCGCCATGGGCGGCGACTTCAGAAAAGCGCGCCTGTCCTTCCAGGAATACTTTGAACGCCTCGGCCAGGACCCGGTCAAATGGGGCCGCCCGTTCTCGGCTCTGCTGGGCGCCTTTGAAGCTCAGAAAGCGATGGGCGTTGCGGCCATCGGCGGGAAGGACTCCATGTCCGGCACCTTCGAAAAGATGACTGTTCCGCCGACTTTGATTTCCTTTGCCGTGACCGCTGAAAACGTCGCAAATATCGTCACCAACGAATTGAAGGGCGAAGGCCATGAAGTTTACCGCTTCCCGATTCACCGCGACGAAAAGGGATTCATCGATTTCAAGGCGGCAGCCGAAACCTTTGATCATGTGCATCAGCTCGTCCTCGACGGCAAGGTGCTTGCCGCGAGAACCGTTGGTGACGCTGGTTTGATGGAAACCTTGACGAAAATGGCCTTTGGCAACCGAATCGGGGTGACGCTGGACGCCGCACTCGATGAAAAAGCGCTGTTTGAAGCCGATCCGGGAACCCTTGTGATCGAAACCGCATCGTCGATCGACGCCGGAGAACATATTGGCAGAACCAACGCGGATCAGGCGATTGAAGCGGGCGATGTCAAGATGGATGTCCTCGCGCTCCAGGAAGCTTATCAGAAGCCTTTGTGGGATGTGTATCCGGAAACCGTTGAAACTGAAGGCCACGTCGAAGACGTCCTGTATCAGGACGGACCGGTGATTGCGAGCGCCTCTGAATTTGCGAAGCCCCGGGTGTTCATTCCGGTCTTCCCGGGCAACAACTGCGAATACGATTCCGCCAGAGCTTTTGAAAGAGCCGGCGCTGTGGCCCAGACCATCGTGTTCAAGAACCAGAACGCCCAGGATATTGAAACCTCGATCAACGCGATGGCAGATGCCATCGACAATGCTCAGATGATCATGCTCCCCGGCGGCTTCTCCGCAGGAGACCAGCCTGATGGCTCCGGAAAATTCATTGCGGCGGTCTTCAGAAATCCGAAGATGATGGAAGCGGTGATGAACCTGCTCAACAAGCGGGACGGCCTGATCCTCGGGATCTGCAACGGGTTCCAGGCGCTGATCAAGCTGGGGCTTCTGCCGGACGGCAAAATCGAACAGATCGAACCGGGTATGCCGACTTTGACGTACAATACCATTGGCCGCCACATTTCAGCCATTCCGCTGACGAAGGTGGTCTCCAACCTGTCGCCGTGGCTCGCCCAGGCGAAACTCGGCGGCATCTACCGTGTGCCGATTTCCCACGGCGAAGGCCGCTTTGTCGCAAGCGACGACATGATTCAGAAACTGATCGCCAATGGGCAGATTGCGACCCAGTACGTCGACTTTGACGGACACGCGACCATGGACGGCCGGTTCAACCTCAACGGATCGGTTTGCGCGGTTGAAGGCATCACTTCCGCAGACGGCCGAATCCTCGGCAAAATGGGGCATTCCGAACGCATCGGCAAGGGCTTGTATAAAAACATTCCGGGCGAAAAAGATCAGAAGATTTTTGAATCCGGCGTAGCGTATTTCAAATAATGATGAATAGTGGAAAGAAGGCAGAACAAATGGCAAAAGTAGCAGTCATTATGGGCAGCGATTCGGATTTTGATGTGGTCAAAAAATGTATCGATATGCTGAAGAAATTCAAGGTAGAAGTTGACGTTCGCGTGATTTCAGCTCACCGCAATCCGAGAGAGCTGGCGACCTTTGCCCAGACGGCAGAAGACCAGGGGTTTGAAGTGATCATCGCTGCAGCTGGAAAAGCTGCGCATTTGCCAGGGGTCATCGCAGGTTCGACCCCGCTTCCGGTCATCGGCATTCCGATTAAAACGTCTCTCGAAGGCGGCATGGACTCACTGTTTTCGATCGTTCAGATGCCGACCGGGATTCCGGTTGCGACTGTCGCCGTCAACGGGGCAGCCAACGCGGCGATTTTAGCGGTTCAGATTTTGTCGGTGAAATATCCGGAACTGCGCCAGGCGATTAAGACTTACAAAGAAGAACTGGATCAAGAAGTCAAGGCCAAAAATGCAAAGGTCCAGGCGCTTTTGAATCAGGAATAAAAATGAGAAAGGAAGATTCATGTCCAAAAGAAATGCTTACAAAGATGCCGGCGTCGATGTCGAAGCCGGCTACGAATCGGTTCGTCTGATCCAAAAAGACGTTAAGCGAACCTTTAATCAATATGTGCTGTCTGAACTCGGCGGCTTCGGCGGCGTCATCGAACTGCCCGAAGGCTACCGCAAGCCGTGCCTGATTTCAGGCACCGACGGCGTCGGCACGAAACTGATGATCGCGTTCATGATGGACCGCCACGATACCGTCGGGATCGACTGCGTCGCCATGTGCGTCAACGACATTCTGTGCCAGGGCGCCAAGCCGCTGCTGTTCTTAGATTACATCGCCTGCGGCAAGAATACCCCGGAAAAGATCGCGAAGATCGTGTCCGGCGTCGCGGAAGGTTGCGTCCAGGGCGATATGGCCTTAATCGGCGGGGAAACGGCGGAAATGCCGGACATGTACGGCGAAGACGAATACGATCTGGCCGGCTTTGCGGTCGGCGTCGTGGAAAAGGATCAGATTGTCACGGGACAGGCGATTCAAAAAGGCGACGTCCTCGTGGGACTGCCGTCTTCCGGCGTGCACTCCAACGGCTTTTCCCTCGTGCGCAAGCTGCTCTTTAAGGATCACGACCTGACGGTCGACACCTATATCGACGAATTAGGCGCGACCATTGGCGAAACCCTGCTGACGCCGACCCGCATTTACGTCCACGCCCTGTCGGATCTCATCGTGCCTTACGGGGTTCACGGCATGAGCCACATCACCGGCGGCGGCTTCTACGAAAACATTCCGCGCATGATTCCCGACGGCCTGTGCGCAAAGGTCGATACGTCTGTGATCGAACCCCTGCCGATTTTCGACGTGCTGCAGCAGCTCGGGGATGTTGAAGTCCACGACATGTACAACACGTTCAACATGGGCATCGGCCTCGTGTGCGCCCTGCCGCAGGATCAGGCCGACGGCTTTGTGGACGCTCTGAAGCAGAAGGGCGAAAAACCGGTGGTGCTCGGCGAAGTCGTGGAAGGATCGGAAAAAATCCAGTTATGAAATCAAAAGCCTTGATGAAAATCGGTGTTCTGGCGAGCGGCGGCGGTACAGACCTGCAGTCTGTGATTGACGGCGTCCATCAGAAAACCGGCGAAATCACCGTTGTGATTTCAAACAAAGCTGATGCCTATGCCTTGGAACGGGCAAAGAAGGCGGGCATTCCGGCCGTCTATATTGACGAAAAAAAATGTAAAGGTGTTGAAGCTTTTAATGCCAAAATTGTCGAGACCTTAGAGGCCCACGGCTGTGAACTGGTCGTGCTGGCCGGCTACCTTAAAATCGTCACGAAGAACTTTGTCGATCGGTATCCGAACCGGATCGTGAACATTCATCCGGCGCTGATTCCGTCTTTCTGCGGACCGGGCTTTTATGGGATGCACGTGCACGAAGCAGTCTACAACTACGGCTGCAAGGTGTCGGGGGCGACGGTTCACTTCGTCAATGAAGAAGCGGATGCGGGGCCGATCATCGCCCAAAAGGCGGTGCCCTTGGCCGATGACGACAAGCCGGAAGACATTCAGAAAAAAGTACTGGAAGAAGAACACCGCCTGCTGCCGTGGGTGGTGTCTCAGATTTGTCTCGGACGGGTGCATGTGGACGGCCGCCGGGTCACCATTGATGCTGAATAAAAAATGGAGGAGTATAGAGGATGAGAGCGTTAATTTCAGTTTCAGATAAAACAGGAATTGTGGATTTCGCAAAACGGATTGCCGCCTGCGGCTGGGATATCATCTCCACAGGGGGAACGGCAAAGGCCCTTCGGGAAGGCGGCCTCGACGTGAGGGACGTCTCCGACGTGACGGGCTTTCCGGAATGTCTGGATGGGCGCGTGAAGACGCTGCACCCTTTGATTCACGGGGGAATTTTGAATATCCGGAACAATCCGGAACATCAAAAAGAATGCAAAGAGCTGGGCATTGAAAACATCGACCTTTTGGTCATCAATCTTTACCCGTTTAAGAAGACGATGATGAAGCCCGGGGTCTCTTTCCAGGAATGCATTGAAAACATCGACATCGGCGGCCCGACGATGCTGCGGTCCGCTGCGAAGAACTTTAACGACGTGACCGTCGTTGTCGACCCGAAGGATTACGAAACGGTGCTCACCGAAATCGAAAGAAACGGCGGCACCAGCTACGAAACCCGCTATCACCTGGCGCTTAAGGTTTTTGCCACGACAGCCAGCTACGACACGATGATTTCGGATTTCTTAAGACGCCAGTCTGTTGAACAGACCAACAACAAAGAAGATCTGCTGTCCCAGGAAAAGGTGACCTTTACCTACGAAAAGGTTCAGGACCTGCGCTACGGTGAAAATCCCCACCAGCGGGCTGCTTTCTACCGCGAAATCGGTGAAGACAAGGGCACCTTGGTTGGCGCCAAACAGCTTCAGGGCAAGGAACTGTCTTACAACAACATCAACGACACTAACGGGGCTCTCGAAATTTTGAAGGAATACACCGATGAACCGACCATTGTCGCCGTCAAGCACGCCAATCCCTGCGGCATTGCCAGCGACAAGTCGATTTCAGAAGCCTACCGCAAGGCCTACGAAGCGGACCCGACGTCGATCTTCGGCGGCATTGTCGCGTCCAATCGGGTGATTGATAAGGCGACCGCAGAACAGATGGTCAAGATTTTCCTCGAAGTGATCGTCGCACCAGACTTCACCGAAGAAGCGAAGGAAATTTTGTCGGCGAAGAAGAATCTGCGTCTGCTGACCCTCGACGACATTTTGTATCGGGAAAGCGGCTACGAACTGAAAAAAGTCCTCGGCGGCATGCTAGTCATGGAACGGGACGTCAAGCTTTACAACAAACTGGAAGTGGTCACCGACCGCAAGCCGACGGACAAGGAAATGGAAGATCTGATGTTTGCGTGGAAAGCGGTCAAACACACGAAATCCAACGCCATCACCGTGGCAAAGGACAAATGCCTTGTGGCCAACGGCCCGGGGCAGGTGAACCGGATCTGGCCGATGGAAAGCTGCATCGAACACGGCGGCGACAAGTGCAAGGGCGCAGTGGTTGCGTCAGACGCGTTCTTCCCCTTCGATGATGTGTGCAAAGCCGCAGCGAAAGCCGGCATCACGGCGATTATCCAGCCGGGCGGTTCAATCCGGGATGCGGATTCCATCAAAGCCTGCAACGACAACGGCATCGCGATGGTCTTCACCGGCATGCGTCATTTCAAACACGCGTAATGAAGGGAGCAGGACAGCATATGAAAGTCATGATCATTGGCAGCGGCGGCAGAGAACACGCCATTGCCTGGAAAGTCAATCAGAGTCCGAAAGTGGACCATATATACTGTGCGCCGGGCAATGCCGGCATGGCCGAAATCGCAGAATGCGTCGATTTGTCCGTGGAAGACATCGACGGCTGCGTCAAATTTGCCCAGGACCACGGGGTGGATCTCGTGGTCGTGGGGCCGGAAGTGCCTTTGGTGATGGGTATGGCCGACGCGATGCAGGCGGCGGGCATCCGCGTGTTCGGGCCAAACAAAAAATGCGCCCAGTTTGAAGGCAGCAAGGCCTTCACTAAGGATTTCCTTATGCGCCATCACATTCCGACGGCCCAGTACAAGGAATATCACAGTTATGACGACATCGTGAAGGATCTCGGCATTTTCGGCTACCCGATGGTCATCAAGGCCGACGGACTGGCTGCCGGAAAAGGTGTGGTCATCCCTGAAAACGAAGCCGACGCCAAGGCGGCCATGAAAGAAATTATGGCTGACAAAAAATTCGGAGACGCCGGGGACACCGCCGTCATCGAAGAATATCTGACAGGCACGGAAGCGTCGATCCTGTGCTTTGTCGACGGCAACACGATCGTGCCGATGGAAAGCGCCCGGGACTACAAACGGGCCTACGACGACGACAAAGGCTTAAACACCGGCGGCATGGGCAACGTGTCCCCGAATCGCCTCTTTGACGACCCGGCTCTGAACAAACGCATTCAGGACGACATTCTGACGCCGATTATCGAAGGCTTTAAAGCCGACGGTATGGATTTTGTCGGCGTGCTGTTCATTGGCCTTATGATTAAAGACGGGGTGCCGAAAGTGCTGGAATTCAATGTCCGTTTTGGCGATCCCGAAGCCCAGGTAGTGCTGCCCCGGATGCAGACGGACCTCATCGACGTCATGGAAGCCTGCATTGACGGCAAACTGGCAGACTGCCAGATCACATGGCGCAAAGAACACGCGGTGACGGTGGTGCTCGCCTCCGGCGGCTACCCGGCCAGCTATAAGAAGGGCTACGAAATTACGGGTCTCGGCGATGTCGAAGACTGTGTGGTCTTCCACGCCGGAACGGCGTTGAAAGACGGCAAAGTCGTCTCCGACGGCGGGCGCGTCCTCGCGGTCACAGCCCTTGGCGACACGACCGAAGCGGCACGCCAGAAAGCCTATAGCCAGATCGACAAGATTCACTTTAAGGACTGTTTCCACCGCAATGACATTGCGGTCGACGCATAGAGGCTGTGATGTCAAATATACCCGCAATTGTACAGGTGGTCCCCCTGGACGGATATGTGATCGAAGTGCATTTTCAAAATCAATGTGTCAAGCATTACGACATGAAGCCGCTCATCGATACGGACCCGGAAATCGGCCCCCTTCGGGACCCGAAGCTTTTTAAGGGCGTTCAGATTTCATTCCGCGACAGGAGACGATCGATCTACTGGCCTGGCATTTTAAAAGTCAGCGCGAAGGAGATCTATGAAGGCGGCTGGATCACCAAGTTGCCATGCCGCCAGATGACCGCTTTCAGACGGTACGAAGAAATCTGGGGCAGTGCTTTTTTAAGCCTCGCCGAGACAGAAGAATAAATAACACAGACCACTTGCCTTCGGGCAGGTGGTTTTTATATTGTCCTTGAAGTGGATAGGTTTTTATGATATTTTATTTTGTAATTTTAAAACCAACGAGGATAACAACAAATGGAGTTTAGAGAAGCAATCAAGACACAGCGCCTCTATTTGGACGGCGCAATGGGGAGTATGATCCAGAAGCGGATTGAAAATCCGGGGACGATTCCCGAAGAACTCAACATGACGCATCCGGAGGTCATCGGCGAAATCCAAAAGGCCTACGTGCAGGCGGGGGCGGATATTATCATTGCCAATACCTTTGGCGCCAACGAGCGGAAAATGGCCGCATCCAAGTATTCAGTGGAAGACGTGGTTCGTCAGGCCGTGAAAATCGCCAAGGCCCAGCATCCCCGCTACGTAGCGATGGATCTCGGGCCTACCGGCGCGCTGATCGGCGACATCGGGGACTTTACTGTTGAAGATGCTGCAGCCTGCTTTGAACGGTCAGCCCGGGCCGGAGCAGAAGCCGGTGCGGATCTCATTCTCATCGAAACCATGACCGACATCGTCGAAGCCCGGGCGGCTGTGATCGGCGCACGCCGGGCCTGCGATCTGCCCATTGTGGCCTCGATGACTTACGAAAACAACGGCCGGACCCTGACCGGCAGTGATCCCGAAACGGTGGTCACCCTTTTGGAAAATCTCAAAGTGGATGCCATCGGCATCAACTGCTCCACCGGACCTGAAGAAATGCTGCCAGTGGTGAAGACCCTGATCGATACCGCATCGGTTCCGATTATGGTCGAACCCAACGCGGGGATGCCGAAAGAAGTGGATGGCAAAACCGTCTACGATGTATCAGCTGAAGACTTTTCAGCTATCATGGTGAAAATTGCCGAAGCCGGTGCCGCGATTCTCGGCGGGTGCTGCGGCACGGCTCCGGATTATATCGAAAAGTTGGTTCAGAATACAAAAGACCTGCCCCACAAGACGCCGTGGACTCGGCCTCAGCCCATGCGCATCGCGTCGACGACCCGGACGGTGACTTTGGGCACCGATGTCCGGACCATCGGGGAAGGGATCAATCCGACCGCCAACGCCGATTTGAAAGAAGACCTCAGAAAGGGCGGCCTGACGGTGGTGAAACAGCTGGCCATTGAACAAAAACGCCAGGGCGCGGACATCCTCGACGTCAATGTAGGCCTGCCGGAACTCGATGAAAAAGAAACCATGCTCCGGGCGGTGAAGGCGATCAGCCAGGTGGTGGACCTGCCCCTCCAGATCGACAGCACGAAGCCGGAAGTCATCGAAGCGGTTCTTCAGACGTATCCGGGCAAGGTGCTCATCAATTCGGTCAACGGTGAACCTGAATCTCTGAACGGGATTCTGCCCCTTGTGGCCCGCTACGGCGGCAGCGTACTGGGGCTGGCCCTTGACGAAAACGGCCTGCCCAAAACCGCGGAAGACCGGCTGAAAGTCGCTGATAAAATCATCGCAAATGCCAAGGCACTGGGCATCTCCCAGAACAACGTGGCTATCGACTGCCTGGTGCTCACCGCATCGGCCCAGCAGAAGGCCTGTAAGGAAACCCTGAAGGCCCTGACCCTAGTGAAAGAAAAATACGGCGTGCCGACGGTGCTTGGCGTCAGCAATATCTCCTTCGGGCTGCCGAACCGGCGCCTGGTGAACAAGACTTTTTTGACCATGGCCCTGGCCGCTGGTCTGGACACGCCGATTTTAAAAGTCGGCGATCCGGAAATGATGAACGCCATTTCCGCTTACAGAGCCCTGTCAGGCATCGACACGGGCTGCATGGACTACGTGGCCAAGCATAAAAACGACAAAACGGCGGCGCCGCAAGCGTCTGAAGCTGCGTCTCAGGAAAACGAGCCGGCAGCGCCTGAAGCAAACGCATCAGCGGAAGGCCAGGCCGACATAAAGCAGATGGTCGTCGACGGCTTGAAAGACGAAATCGTCCCGGCCGTTGAAGAAGCCCTGAAGACCCAGGCCCCCATGGACATTATCAACGGCTCCCTCATTCCGGGACTGGATGTGATCGGGGATTTGTTTGAAACCGGCGAAGTGTTTCTGCCGAACTTGATTTTCGCAGCAGAAACGGTTCAGAACGCCTTTGCGGTGCTCAAACAGCGCATGAGTGCGGAAACCACCGTTCAGAAAAATAAAGTCATCTTGGCGACGGTGAAAGGGGATGTCCACGACATCGGCAAGAACATCTTAAAGACGATCATGGAAAATTACGGCTACGACATCATCGATCTCGGCAAAGATGTGGACCCTGAAATCATCGTCGACACCGCGGTGAAGGAAAACGTCAAACTCGTGGGGCTCAGTGCGCTGATGACGACCACGGTGAAAAATATGGAAACCACCATTGAAATGATCCGGGCGGCTGATCCGGAAATTAAGGTGATGGTTGGCGGCGCCGTGATGAATGAAGCCTACGCGAAAAAAATCCACGCCGACTATTACGGCAAAGATGCCAAAGCCGGCGTGGCGATTGCAGAAGAAGTGTTCGGAAAATAAGGGCTACAGCGTCAGGCTGACCGGCCGGCCAGCCTGAGTGTACTGTATGTATTTGATACCGGTCATGTCCATCATGCGCTTGGCGGCGATGACGGCGTCGGAATCGGGATATTTGTCTTCGAGATAGACCACCTTTTTGATGCCGCACTGGATGATCGCCTTGGTGCATTCGTTGCACGGGAAGAGGGTGACGTAAATCGTCGCCCCTTTTAGGGTTTTGGCGCCGCTGTTTAAAATGGCGTTGAACTCTGCGTGGCAGACGTAGAGATATTTGGTGTCCAGGGGATCGCCTTCGCTTCCCCAGGGCATGCGGTCGTCGTCGCAGCCGATGGGCATGCCGTTGTAGCCCATGGACAGGATTTTCTTGTCCGGGCTGACGATGCAGGCACCGACCTGGGTGTGGGGGTCTTTGCTGCGCTTGGCCGAAAGCAGCGCGATGCCCATAAAGTACTGATCCCAGCTTAAATAATCTTTTCTTTTCATTTTTAATTTTAATTCCTTTGAATGCTTAAAGATTAAGTTTAGTTTAGCATAATCAGGGTATTCTGACAATGAAATGACGGGGATAGACGAAAGGAGTCCAATCATGAATCAGATTAAAAGAAGAGCCACCACCTTTTTTGAGACGGCGCTGGAAATTGTAGAGATCGGCATTGCGGTGCTTTTGCTGGTCTTTATTGCGGTCAATCTGGTCAGTCTGTTCAGCCATGTGCGCCTCGATGCGTCACTGACCGATTCTTTTAAAACCCTTCAGCATTATCTGGAGCTCAGTCTGAACCTCATCATCTGTACGGAGTTCATCCGCATGATTTATGCCCATACGATGGAAGCCGTGCTGGAGGCTCTGATCTTTGCCATTGCCAGAGGGATGATCGCCGGCCATATGGACGGGGTGCAGACCCTTTTGTACGTCGCTGCGATTTTTGTGCTCATGGCGGTCAGAAAATATCTGCTGACCCAAAAAGACGATGTGCAGTCCTTTAAATCCCATTTAGAGGCCGTATGTGAGAATATTGGCGTTAAAATAAAAGATCCGGATTCTAAATAAGAATCCGGATTTTTTATGTGCAAAAATTGGTGGAGATGGTGGGAGTCGAACCCACGTCCGAAAATACGTCCCCGCTGCTTTCTACGAGCGTATCTGCCGGGATGATCTCATTCAAAAAAGCCTCCGGCAGCGCGGCCTTATTGAACCAGTTCCTTAAATTGTTTCAGAGCCGGAACAGCTCCCTGAAACAGATCCCTGCTTTTATGAACGTCAGCCTCGGACCAGCAGGTGAACCCGAGGGGACGTGCAGCTGTATTGAGCTGCGGTGATTATCGCACGAACTGCTTAAGCAGCTAACGCCATGCGATAACCAGTTGAATGATTATCTTTTGCGTTTAAATTTAAGTGCCTGTTTTTTAAAGTGACCGGCGCACTTGCTCGCTTACAACTTATCGGTATCCCCGTCGAAACCTTTACATCCCCAGGAGATAAAATAGAGAATCCAGGCAACCAGCCTCAGCGGCGAAGCTGGCGGCGCATCCGTCGGTCGGCATCCCGTTTGGCGATGCTGTCCCGTTTGTCGTATAGTTTTTTACCTTTGGCCAGAGCCAGTTCCAATTTGACCTTCCCGTTTTTAAAATAGAGGGTCAGGGGCACCAGCGTATAGCCTTCGCGCTGTTTTAAACCGTACAGGCGGCTGAGTTCCCTTTTATGAAGCAAAAGCTTACGGGTGCGCAGGGGATCTTTGTTGTAGATATTGCCGTGTTCATAAGGAGAGATGTGCATTTGATACACATAAAGCTCTCCGTCCTTAAAATCAGCAAAACTTTCTTTTAAACTCGCCTTCCCCTGGCGCAGAGATTTGACTTCAGTTCCTACCAGCACAATCCCTGCTTCGTAAGTGTCTTCTATAAAGTAATCATGCCGGGCCTTCCGGTTCTTCGCGATGATTTTAATAGAGGATTGATCTTTCATATAGCACTAGTATAACATTAAAATAAAAAAATACAAATAACTTTCAAAAAAAGCTTGACAAATTCCGGATAAAACAATAAAATAAAAAAGCTTTCTGAGTTGAGCGCGTGAAGCACTCGCAAAGAGGCAGTAAAAATTGAAAAAAGTTCTTGACAGACAATTTCAATTTTGCTATAATAACTATCGTTGTCGCGAAAGACAACTTCAGCCAACAATTTAATCTTCAAAAAACTTTAAAAAAGTTCTTGACAAGATAAAAGAGAGCTGGTAAAATAAA
>CAMBHL010000005.1 GCA_945867155.1 uncultured Eubacteriaceae bacterium
TATTTTACCAGCTCTCTTTTATCTTGTCAAGAACTTTTTTAAAGTTTTTTGAAAACTTTACGTTCAGCCTTTTTCTTGTCGAAAAAGTACGTTTATAGAGCTGATAATTGCTCTCTCTCGTTGAGAGCGTAATTAATTATACGCGGTAATATACTCACTGTCAAGTGTTTTTTGCAATTTATTTTAATTTTTTATTTTTTTTTGTAAAATCAACAAAAAAAGCCGTGTGAATGCACACAGCTTTTTTATATATATTATAGAAGGTTCTTTACGCCTGGCTTTTGATCGTCTGGACGGTTATGTTGACACTGTGAGGTACCGGGCGCCGTGCGTAACACTCTATCATCATTAAGTGCATATCGTCTGATTCCTCCATCTGTTTTTAATCAGTGTCAGTATAAGCTTTGCTTTTTAACAATTGATGATTTTTTGTTAAATATTTTATAAAGAATGAGGACATCAGAATTTAAATTTGAAAAATCTTATGATTCATCTTATAATAAAGATCACGACTAATTTTATAGGGAAGAAAAAGAAATAGGTGAAATCATGAAAATCTCAACGAAAGGACGCTACGCCCTGCGCATGCTGACCGATCTGGCCGAACATCAGGGCGAAGGCTACATCGCGCTCAAAGATATTGCCAAGCGTCAGAATATCTCGAAAAAATACCTCGAACAAATCGTCATCCTGCTCCACGGCTCCGATCTGTTAAAAGCGAGCCGCGGCCCCAACGGCGGCTACCAGCTGGCCAAGGCGCCGAAGGACTGCACCGTCGCCGACATCTTAAGACAGACAGAAGGCTCCCTCGCCCCCATCGCCTGCCTTGAAGCCGAACCCTTTGGATGCGAACGTGTCGAAGAATGCCTGACCCTGCCGGTCTGGAAGGGCCTGTACAAACAGATCACCGACTACCTCGAAGGGATCACCATTCAGGATATTCTCGACCACGCATCCCAGAACGCACCTCTGAACTTTGTCATATAACAACGAAAACCCGCGAATTCATTTTCGCGGGTTTTTTGTCTGCTGATGTTTTTTCTGTTCTTCCAGACGTTCGTGCCGAATGGCTTCTGCGCGTCTTGCCATTTCACGGTAAACCTGCTGCTGGTGGGTCAAAGGCTTAGCTTCTTCAGCGGATTCGGGCTTCTCCAGCGATGGATTTTCCATAGTTTTTTCTTCCTGATGTGCCGGCTCTTCCAGCACATCGGCTGTCTTTTCCTGCTGCTGAGACCGGCGTCTGCTTTTAATTTGACTCAGGCTCTGAAAATGCCTGATATTCACTTTTGTCATCAGACCGTCCTCCCTTTCTGAAACCTTCTGAATCTTTAATCACATCATAACAAAACAAGCTTTAAGAAAATCAAAATGTTATTTGTTAGTTTTATCGAATTTCCATGAAAACATCTTGACTTTTACTCCTGATCCATGTATGATTGATATATGAACATATTTGCATATATTTATATATTAAATCGTAAAGGAGCGTCTTATGCGTTTACATGAAAAGGCCTCAGTGCCTCATCCCGATCACGATCATCATCACGATTGCTGTCATCATGATCATGAACATCACCACCACGATCACGAAGGAGCGGTTTCGGATCTCTCCGCCCTCGCCCTGACGTGTTCGAAATGCCATCAGCCCTTCGCAGCCTGTTCGTGCCCGCCCCAGGAAACCACGACCAAGCTTTTCAACATCGAAGGCCTGGACTGCGCCGACTGCGCCGCCAAGGTCGAACGGGGATTCGGGCAGATTGACGGCATCGAATCGGCTTCGGTCTCATTTTCCGCCGGCGTCGTTCAAATTAAGGCGAAAGATCCGGACCGCTTTCTCGGCGCCCTGAACACGGTCGCCGGCAAACTGGAACCCGGCTGTGAAGTCGTGTCCCGCCATGCCGCGCCCAAAGCCGAAGCTGAAGAAGAAGCCAAAGGCCTCGGCGAATGGTTTTTCGGAGAAAGCTACGCGCGAATCCAGCTCATCCTCGGCGCCATTTTATTCGGCATCGGCGAAGTGCTCGAGCATCTGGGCCTCGCTTCGCCGGTGTGGATCGCCTTTTATCTCGCGTCTTACGCCATCATCGGCCTGCCCATCGTCGCCGTGGCCGTCCGGATGCTCATCCGGGGACAGTTCTTCGACGAACATTTCCTCATGGCCATTGCGACCCTCGGCGCCTTTGCCATCGGCCAGTGGCCCGAAGCCGTTGGGGTCATGCTGTTCTACCGCATCGGCGAATATTTTGAAGACAAAGCCAGCGAACAGAGCCGCTCCCAAATCATGGACGCGGTAGATCTTCGTCCGGAAGTGGTCAACCTCCTCACCGATTCTGGCAAAACCGAAGTCATCCCGTCGGAAAACGCGAAAGTCGGCGACCTGCTCCTGGTTCACGCCGGCGACCGCATCCCCCTGGACGGCACTGTCATGGACGGCCATTCCCAGATCGACACCTCGCCGGTCACCGGCGAGCCGGTTCCTGTATCAGCAGGGCCCGGCGACGCGGTGATGTCTGGCTGTGTGAACACCTCAGGCACCCTGACCCTCCGGGTCGACAAGCCTTTGAGCGAATCCATGGTCACCCGGATTCTCGACGCGGTGGAAAACGCTGCAGCGTCCAAACCGAAGATCGACCGCTTTATCAGCAAATTCGCCAAATACTACACGCCCTTCGTCGTGTTCACCGCCATCGCGACAGCGGTGCTTCCGCCACTCATCGGCGGCGCCAGCTGGTACAAATGGATTTACACGGCCCTGTCCTTCCTCGTCATCAGCTGCCCGTGCGCCCTGGTGCTGTCTGTGCCCCTGGCTTACTTTTCAGGGATCGGCGCCGGCTCCAAACTGGGTATTCTCTTTAAAGGCGGGGTGGCTCTGGAAGCGATGGAATCTGTGCAGAGCGTCGTCTTCGACAAAACCGGCACCATCACCGAAGGCAACTTCCTCGTCCAGTCTGTGGACGCCGAAGCGCCCCTGACACCTGACGCGCTGCTAAAACTCACGGCCAGTGTGGAAGCCCATTCCAACCATCCCATCGGCATGAGCATCGTCCAGAAGGCGAAGCACGAAGGCCTGGACCTCGCCGCCGTTTCGGACATCGAAGAAACCGCAGGCCAGGGCATTTCGGCAAAGGTTGACGGCAAAACCGTCCTCGCCGGCAACTTAAAACTCATGACAAGCCATGGGGTTGAAGGCCTGCCGGAAGCTGACGCTGATGCCTACGGCACGCCGGTTTACGTCGCCGCAGACGGCCAATACGCCGGCACCCTGCGCATCGCCGACACCATCAAACAGGAAGCAAAGGGCGCCATCGCCGAAATCAAGCAGGCGGGCCTTTCCACCGTCATGCTCACCGGGGACACCGAAGCCAACGCCAAAGCCGTGGCCGCCGAAACGGGCATCGACGCCGTGCACGCGAAACTTTTGCCTCAGGACAAGCTGTCAGCCCTGAAGACCGTCCGAAACGAAAAAGGCTCGGTCCTGTTCGTCGGGGACGGCATCAACGACGCCCCGGTCCTCGCCGGCGCCGATGTCGGCGCGGCCATGGGCTCCGGCGCAGACGCCGCCATTGAAGCCGCCGACGTGGTCTTCATGAATTCCGACCTCCGGGCCGTCCCCACGGCCCTGGACATCGCCGGCCAGACCCGCCGCATCGCCTGGGGCAACATCGTCTTCGCCCTGGCTGTGAAAGCCGCGGTCATGATCCTCGGGCTCCTCGGCTTCGCGAACATCTGGTTCGCCGTCTTCGCCGACACCGGCGTGGCCATGCTGTGTGTGCTCAATTCGATTCGGATTTTGTATAAAAAACGGGCGCTTGCGTAATTTCGCAGCCAATATAATAAAGCCTTTGATCGAAAAAACGATCAAAGGCTTTTATTATCCAGCTGATTTATTTAGATACTTAAAATTTCTGCAAAGTTGTCTTTAAGCTGCGGGTACAGCTTGTCGAAAGCCGCGTAGGTCTTGTCGTACACGTCGCGGTATTCCGGATTCGGCATGAAGGATTCGTCCCGCATCTTGATGATCTTGTCGCAGGCTTCCTGAACGGACGGGTACAGGCCGGCGCCAACCATGGCTAAAATCGCGCCGCCGAGCGCCGTCGCGTTGGCCGAATTCATGTCTGGCAGCACGACCGGCAGATTGTAAATATCCGCGCAGAGCTGATCCCAGAACGGGCTCTTGGAGCCGCCGCCGCACAGGCGCATGACGTCCGGATGGACCCCGGATTCCCGAATAGCTTCGAGCACGTCGCGCATGGCGTAGGTGATCCCTTCCATGACGGCCCGGGTGATGTCGCAGATCGTGTGGGTCGCAGACAGGCCCACAAATCCGGCGCGGCATCTCAAGTCGAAGTGCGGGGACTGTTCCCCGGTCAGATACGGCATGTAAATCAAGTTGTTGGCGCCCGGTGCCGACTTCACCACGTCTTTGTTGATCTGTTCGTATTCTTTATCGGACGGATAGAAGGTGTTGCGGTACCATTTGAGCGAGTTCCCCGCGGAGTTCACTGACCCCATGAAGTGCCAGGCCCCCGGCACGGCCATGCAGAAGGTGTAGACCCGGGCTTTTTTGTCCATCATCGGTTCGTCGCAGTAAGCGAAGACCGTCCCGGAGGTGCCGATGGTCGTCATGGCGCGCCCTTGGGCGACCACGCCGGTCCCGACTGCGCCGGCCGCGTTGTCCCCGGCGCCGCCGACGACGATCGTCTTTTCGGTCATACCCAGAAGGCCGGCCACTTCTTTGGTGAGCTGTCCGGTGACATCGGTGGATTCGTACATCTTGCCGAGCTGGGATTCCTTAATTTCCATCGCGGCGAGCAGTTCCGGCGACCAGCAGCGGTTGTGCACGTCGAGCAGCTGCATGGCTGACGCGTCAGATACTTCTGTGGCGTATTCGCCGGTCAGGCGGTAGCGCAGGTAATCCTTCGGCAGCAGGATGTGCGCGGTCTTCGCCCAGATATCCGGTTCGTTTTCCTTGACCCACTGAATTTTCGCTGCGGTTAAGCCCGGGCGCACCGGGTTGCAGTTGATGCGCATCATCGTTTCGTCGCCGATGATCTTCCGGACAGATTCCGCCGCTTCAGACGTCCGGGCGTCGTTCCACAAAATGGCCCGGCGCAATGGCTGGCCCTTGCTGTCCAAAAGGACGGCGCCCATCATCTGTCCGGCGATCCCGATGGCCACGACGTCTTCGCCGGCCACTTCTGAAATGTCCAGACAGTAGCGGATCGTGGTGACCCCGGCCTGATACCAGTCTTCCGGGTCCTGTTCGGACCAGCCGTTGTGCGGCTGATACACTGGATATTCCACGCTGCGCTGCGCAACTTCTTTTCCGTTTTGGTCGAAAAGCACCGTTTTGATGCTGCTCGTCCCCAAATCCAGTCCCAATACGTATTTCATCTGTGTTTCTCCTCTAATCGTTTTGGGAGGATAGGCCTTTGTCTATAAGCGGCTCCCCCTTCCGCTTATTGGCGTGATTTTTTTATTTAATTTTCGGTTCCGTTTAATACAAACTTATTTTAAAGCGTCTTTGGTGATCGTCTGGAAATCCTTCCACGGAATGTCGACTTTCGCGCCGTGATTCAGGCACTGATCCACGTGCATAAGCAGCGGGAAGTCAGATTCCTTGACTTTGCCGGCCTTGGCCATGGCTTTGACAGCCCGGGCCGTGCGCGTCGCGATGACAACGGCTTCCAGGGTCTGACCCTTTAATTTTTCCTTGATTTCCGGCATCGAATAGCCTTCTCCGAGATACTGGCCGACTTTCCGGCTGCGTCCGCCGGCAACGGTGACGTCCAGATCCCCGGCCGCGTACATGATCATCTTCTGATTGCCGCCGACGATGTCGAGCAGCTGATACATTTCCCAGACGGACTGCTGGAACAGCGCTGATTTGGAATTGACGTGGGCGATGCCGTCGTCTCCCATCTTGTTCTTGAGGCCGATGGCCATGGCCGTGCCGAGAGCGTAGCCGTTCTTAAGCGCAACTGCCGCTTCAAGGCCCACGACGTCGTCCGTCAAGGCGATGTGATAATAGTCGGTTTCAAAGTGGCTGCGAATCCATTCGAGTTTTTCGAGGTCTTTCCCGCAGTAAGCGACGAAAGAATGGTCGTGGTCGGACAAATCCCGTGCGGTGCACGGACCGCCGATGGCGAAGAGTTCCACATCGACCCCTTCCGGCATGTGTTCTTTCCAGTATTCCGGGAAGACTTGCAGAGTCCCGTCGGGCAGATCGATCATCCCTTTGGTGACAGAAATCACCGGCACACCCTTTGGAATCCGTTTAAACATTTCATTCAAGAACCAGTCGACGCCGAAGCTGGAAACGCCGCACACTACCAGTTCCGCCCCGTCGAGGGCTTCATCGACCTGATCGATCGTGTAGTACTTGATCCCTTCGTGGAGGGTCCGGTCCAGGTTGATGTGGTAGTTGTCCTGTCTCAGGCGCGCGATCACATCCCCGTCGAGAGGCGTGCCAACGAGACGAACTTCATTCCCATTTTCAAACAGCGGAAACGTCAATGCAGAAGCCATTTGCCCTGCGCCAACCAGTGTAACAATACCCATAGCTTTCTCCTTTGCAAAATATGATACTTCTATTGTAAACGGTTTTCGGGAAAATGTCAATGTGCTTTGGGAATTTTCTCATTTTCGAAGAAAGCCCTCAATATTTTTAAAAATTTTAAAATTTCAGAGAATATCCGTTATAATAAGAGCAATCAGAGGGGGCACAGAAAGAGAGGAAAAGATTTGGAAAAAGACACCTACCGCATCAATCAGATCGTGCGCATTTCAAAGCTTTATTACGAATGCAATCTCGGGCAGGTTCAGATCGCCGAGAAAGAGGGCATCAGCAAATCCACAGTCAGCCGGCTGTTAAAAATGGGCAAGGATCTCGGCATCATCGAAGTGCACATCAAGGAACCGGCGATGATGTACACCGATCTCGAGGACGAGCTGACCCGGCGCTTTCCCCTGAAGCGGGCCACCATCGTGCCCGTCATGGTCGACAATCCCCAGATCGTGCTCAACGACGTGTGCGCGGCCCTCATCGCCGATCTGCCCCGCTACCTCGAAAACGACGCCACCCTGGGCATCGCGTGGGGCACCACTTTGGAATCCCTGTCGGCCATGCTGCCCCATTTCAGGTGCCAGGGCATCTCCGTGCTTCAGCTCACCGGGGGCTATTCCCGCCTGGCTCACGAAACCAGCGCCCTGTCGATTCTCCAGAGATTCGCATCGAGCGTCGACGGTGACGCCTACGTGATTCCGGCGCCGGCCATCGTCGACACCCCGGACATCGCCCAGGCCATCGAAAAGGATTCCCAGATTCAAAAAGTCATGACCATGGCGAAGCGCTGCCAGACCGCGATTTATTCTGCCGGGGCTTTCGGGCGCCCGTCTGTCATCTTCGAAATGGGTATTATCGACGACGCCCAGTACGCGAAAATGGCGGCGGACGGCTGTGTGGGCGACTGCTGCGGCCATTTTCTAAACGCCCAGGGCGAAATCTTCGACGAAGCCCTGGACCGCCGGGTCGTCGGCGTCTCCCTGGACACGATCCGAAACATTCCCCACCGCCTGCTCATCGCGAGTGACCCCCGCAAGGGCAAGGTTCTGAAGGCCGCCCTTCAGGGCCACATGGCCAGCCACCTCTACGTCGACGTCAAAACCGCCGAAGCGATCCTCAAGTAGGGTCGCTTTTCTTTTGGGCCGTTTTCCGGCGCATGATTTCGGCCGCCGCGGGCTGGTCGATGTAAAGCTTGTTCACCATGCCCCCTTCGAGGGCGGCCAAAACGGCAGGCACCTTGTCGAGACCCACGGCCGCCACCATTTTGTTGGGAATTTTCTTGATTTCCTCAAGGGGCGTCGCCACGACCCGGGCATCCAATTCCCGGCTCGCGATGCGGCCTTCCTGATCAATAAAATGGGAGCACACGTCCCCGACGGCGAGCTTTTCAAGCTTTTCATATTCTTTTTCAGAAAAATAGCCCATCTGGTACAACGCCGTGGAGTGGCCTGTGGTCCCCACCGAATAAATGGCCGTCCGGCAGTTTTCGGCGAGGGTTAAAATCCGGGCCACTGACGAATCGCTTTTGATGCTCGCCGCGATCTCCGCCGTATCCACCAGAGCCGGTGCCGGCAGCAGATAGCCTTCCCCTTCAAAACAATGGACAAAAGCCCGGACGATGTGGTCCGCTCCGGCGTCATACAGGGCTTTCGACAGCCCGCCGTTGAGCTGGATGATTTTGATGTTTTTTTTATCAATATGTTTCGGCAATACTTCCGTCAGCACCGACAGGGTGTGGCCCCAGGCGACACCGACCACTTCGCCGTCCTGAACGTCCCGGCTCAAATCGTCGGCGAGGGCCGTGCACACGTCTTTTCTCAGCACGTCCCGGCTGCCCACCACGTCCGGCAAGATGGTGACCCGGTCCAGGCCGAAAGCGTCTTTCATGGCGTTTTCCAGATCCACAAAGGCGTGCTTCGGCTCCACAATAGAAATTTTCACCATGCCCAGCTCCCGGGCCTGGCCGAGCAGCCGGCTCACCGTCGATTTCGACAGATGCTCCGCCCGGGCGATCTCGATCTGGCTCATGCCCAGCTCGTAATGGCGTTTGGCCACCCGGAGAATAAGGTTCATTTTGTACGGGTCCATATCGGCTCCTTTTGCTTTTTTATTTTATATTAACATATTTCTGCCATTTTATTTCAGTGTTTTGGGATTTCTCCCAATATATGAAATTTCGCCAAATTCTATTGACGGCCGCTGAAAAGGTTTATATAATAGAGGCACATTGAAGGACGACAAAAAAATACACTTTATTCTATGAACGATTACGGAGGTAATATTATGGCAATTATGACGTTTATCGGCGCCGGACAAATGGCGTCTGCTCTGACTTTCCCTGCATTTGAAAACGGCCACGAAGTGCGTCTCGTGGGCACCCCCCTCGACCGGGAAGTCATCGACGGCCTGAAAAAGGACAACTTCCACATCAACTTAAAGCGCACCCTGCATGACGGCGTGAAATACTATCAGGTGGAAGACATGGAAAAAGCCATCGACGGCGCGGACGTCATCCTGGGCGGCGTGTCCAGCTTCGGCGTGGACTGGTTCGCCGAAGAAGTCCTGCCCAAGCTTTCTAAAGATGTGCCGGTCATCACCGTCACCAAGGGGATGATCGACCGGGAAGACGGCACGATGATGACCTATCCGGATTTCTGGCGTTCCACCGAAGCGGGCAAAGACCTGAACTTAAACGCCATCGGCGGCCCGTGCACAAGCTACGAACTGGCCGACAAGGACAACTCCGCCGTCGCCTTCTGCGGCAAGGACATCGACACCCTGCGCTATTTGAAATCCCTCTTTGAAACCGACTATTACCACATCAGCCTGTCCACCGACGTGACCGGCGTCGAATGTGCCGTCGCCCTGAAGAACGCCTACGCCCTCGGGGTTTCCCTCGCCGTGGGCCTCGCTGAAAAACGGGAAGGCATCGGCGCCATCCACTACAATTCCCAAGCGGCCCTCTTCGGGCAGAGCGTCCGGGAAATGCGCAAGCTGCTGGCCCTCGCCGGCGGCCAGGATGACAACATCGTCTACGGCGCTGGGGACCTCTACGTCACCATTTTCGGCGGCCGCACCCGGAAGATCGGCACCCTTCTCGGCCGGGGCATGAGCTTCGACGACGCCATGAAGGAACTGGCCGGGGTCACCCTCGAATCCATCGTCATCGCCACGAGAACGGCCCGCGCCGTCAAAGCCCTGGCGAAAAACGGCAAGGCCGACACCAAGGACTTCCCGCTTTTGATGCACGTCGACGAAATCATCAACCAGGGCAAACCAGTGAACATTCCGTGGACGTCTTTCGAAACCGAAACGATTCTCTAAATCTCCCCCAAACAAAAACAGCAGATCTTTTGCAGATCTGCTGTTTTTCTTTTACCGGCCGGCGTCGGTTTTCGCCCGCATCCGTTCGAAGGTGCGGCTCACCGCCGGAATGCACAGGACGATCACTGTCATCACCCCTTCTGCGGCGATGTAGGTGAAGTTGTACCACAGCGACCAGGTCCAGGCGTTGAAGTTTTTCGGCACGTATGCCCTGAAGAAAATCACCCCCGAGGCCACGGCGCAGACGTAGCGGCCGAAAATCCCGAGGAGATAGCCTTTAAGCAGGCCCTTTTTCTGATTCCGGAACACCCCGCCGATGCCGAGGGCCCCGAACGCCAGAATATAGTCGATCAAAAGCTGAGCCGGGTGAATGACGTAGGGGTCGAACATCAGATTCATGAGGCCGAGGCACACACCGGCCAACACCCCGCGCTTCACGCCGAAGAGGTAGGCGCACAGCGCGATGGGCAGCATGGAAAACGCCGTGACCGAGCCGCCCTGAGGCAGTTTGAACAGCCGGATCTGGGCCAGCACAAAAGACAGGGCGATGCACAGGGCCGAGACCACGAGTGCCCGGGTGTCAAAACGCTGGGCCTGGGCCGATTTGGGTTCATCGCCGCGTTTTTTCCCGGCAAAGGCCGCCAGAACGAGCAGCACCGCCGCCACCGCTACGGTCAGTCCCTTGCCGCCGGCCGATTCAAAAAAATGTTGTAAGGACATAAAAAAACCTCCTTTAATTTCAGGAGGCGCTTCAGCAAACCGCTGCCTGCGCCGGCATTGTCCGGATCAGGTCATGAGGGTCAGGCATCACGCCTTTCTCAGCAAAAGCTCCCCTGTGTCTATCTACAAGCTTATCTTTTTATCTTTTATTTGTCAAATGATGCGCGGCTTTCCTGCCGATTAAAGCAGTTTTTTTCGATCCACTCCCCGAGATCTTCAAACACCTGCGACCGGCCGGTCTCCTGCAGAAGCTCGTGGCGAAATCCCGGGTACAGCATCATGTTCACATGGTGAAGGCCTAAATCTTCTTTGTAAATCTTATAAATGCGCCGCACCGCTTCGCCGTAATCCCCCACCGGATCTTCCGCGCCGCTGACTAGTAAAATCTGCAGGTCTTTCGGAATCTTCGCCATGCGCTTCGGGTCCTGGGTGCGCTCCACGAGATCCCCAATGGTAAAAAAGCCGTTTAAAGTGAACGTGTAATTGCACTTCGGGTCGGCGATGTAGCGCCTATTTTCTTCTGTATTGTGGGACAGCCAGTCCTTTTCGGTGATCGGATGTTCAATCCGGTCCAGATAATGGCCGAAAGCGATGCGGTTCATGAGCGGTGAGCGATAGCGCGCCCCTTTAAAAAACTTGAGCACGCGGCCGATCATCCGGGCACTGTTCACCGTGGCCATGGACTGCATGCCGCAGCCGGACAAAATGACCCCGGCCGCCGTCACCGGATAACTCGCTATGTAATCCCGGAGCAGGTACGAGCCGAAACTGTGGCCGAACAAAATAAGCGGCAGGTGCGGATAAACTTCCCGGATCTTCCGATTCACCAAATGAATATCCGCTTCGAGCACCTGCGCCGAGTCCCCGTCGCCGAAATAGCCGAGATCCTCGTTGGAGTTGACCGAACCGCCGTGGCCCAGCTGGTCGTGGCCCGCCACCACCAAGCCTTTTTCCGCGAGATATCGGGCAAAGGCTTCGTACCGGCCGACGTATTCCTGCATGCCGTGGACGAGCTGCACCACCCCCAGAGGCTGCGCCGGCATCCAGGCCGTGCACTGAAGGGCCGTCTTTCCGTTCGAAGATTTCACTTCAAATCTTTTTTTGTCAATCTGTTGCTGCATAATATTCCTCCCGAATTTGAGTATAAAGGAAAGGGGGCAGGATTGCAAACGATGCACAGTAAAAAAGCCCGGAACGCATTTCCAGGCTTTTGATTTTTTAGCATGCCGTATGGCTTACTGAATCCCCGCTTCTCTCAGGGCGTTCATGATTTCTTCAAAGGTGTCGGTGTGCCAGGCGGCCCGGCCGATGAACAGGCCGTTCACGTCTTCGCATTTCGCATAGGCGACGGCGTTGGTGATATTCACAGATCCGCCGAAGAGCAGCGGCACGTCTTTGCCCTTTTCGCCGTACAAATCGACGAGTACGCCCCTCATGATCTTATGGAGGCCGTCGACAACTTCCGGTTCTGCGGGTATGCCCTGGACGCCGATGGCCCAATAGGGTTCGTAGGCGATCCACACCCGGTCGAGATCCTTTTCGTTGACGCCGTGCAGGGCGATCTTGATCTGTTTGGCCAAGACTTCAGCAGAGACGCCGAATTCTTTTTCCTGCATGTAGTCCCCGACGCAGATCAGTGTCGTGAAGCCGTGCTTTAAGCCTGCGAGAACTTTTTTATTCACAGTATAATCCGTTTCGTTGTAATACTGGCGCCGTTCGCTGTGGCCGATTTCCAGCAGATCCAGGCCGATTTCTTTTAACATCACCGGCGAAATTTCCCCGGTGAACTGGCCCGCGTCTTCATAATGCACGTTTTGAGAGCCCAGCATCAGCGAAGATTTTTTTTCGTCGATCAGTTCCCGCTGTTTCCAAAGTTGGACGTAAGGCGGACAAATAAAAAATTGATATTCCGGAAATTTTGGAATAATGTCCGTCAAACTGTCCGTGTACGCCAGGCCCTCTTTGGTTGTCTTATTCATTTTCCAGTTGGTGCCCAACAAAAATTTACCCATATAACCCACCTCGTTTTCTGTGTATTTGCTCTTAAGTATACCCAATTTTCTTCACTAGTTGTGAAGTTTTATACACTTTTACATAATTTCACTGTCAAAATTTGCTTAAAAATCTGGTATCTCCCATAAAATTCTGGTATTATAATTTTGAATACGAAAATAAGGTTTTAGATTTTGATTCGTCATAATTCAATATAAAGGAGTTTTACAAATGGCAAAAACAGGTATGATTATTGTTTCTCACAGTGAAGAAATTGCCAACGGCGTCGTGAAGCTGGCGTCTGAAATGTCCGGCGACAACGTGGTGTTCAAAGCCGCCGGGGGCACCGGAGACGGACGTCTCGGCACCTCTGCCATGACGGTGCTCAAAGCGATCGAAGAACTGGCAGACTGCAAGAGCATCCTGCTCTACTGCGATCTCGGCAGCTCGGTGCTCAGCTCTGAAACAGCCATTGACATGGTCGACAAAGTCGCGCTCAAAGCGAAATGCCACATCGTCGACGCACCTTTGGTCGAAGGGGCTTTCTTCGGTGCAGTTGAAGCCGCAGCTTCCGACGATGTTCAGAAGATCATCTCCGAATCTGACCACGCAAGAAATCTGCATAAAAACTAATCGTTTTGATCTGCTCTGATGATAAGGCCGCGGGGAAGCAGCCTTGATCATACACAATTTATTTACTTCAGGAGGGTATCATTATGGCTAAGTTAAAACGTTTATTCAACGACCCTTATCAAATCGTCGATGAAATGATCGAAGGGTACGCAAAAGCGCATAAACAGTATGTCCACATGGACGACAGCGAAGAAGCTCAGGGGCGCGTCCTCGTGTCTAACGAAGTGGGCAAAAAAGACAAAGTCGGCATCGTCGTCGGCGGCGGCACCGGACACGAACCGATGTTCCTCGGCTATGTGGGCAAGGATTTCGCTGACGCAGTCGTCATGGGCAACATCAACACGTCCCCGTCACCGGACCCATGCTACGCGGCAGCGAAGGCGGTCGACACCGGCAAAGGCGTCGTCTTCCTGTACGGCAACTACGCCGGGGATGTCATGAACTTTGACATGGGCGCTGAAGAAGCGGAAGACGAAGACGACATCGTCGTGAAATCCGTCACCGTCAAAGATGACGTGGTGTCCGCACCGAAAGATAAAATTGAAGACCGCCGCGGCGTCGCCGGGGACTTCATCGTCTTCAAGGCTGCAGGGGCTGCTGCTGCTCAAGGCAAAGACATTGACGAAGTCGTCCGCATCGCGGAAAAAGCCAACGCGGTGACCCGCTCCATGGGCGTGGCCATGTCCTCTTCGACCATTCCGGCCAAAGGCGGCACCATCTTCGAAATGGAAGACGGCGACATGGAAATCGGCATGGGCATCCACGGCGAACCGGGCGTGCGCCGGGGCAAGATCGACACCGCGGACAACGTGGTCGACGAAATCATGGACCCGATCCTGTCCGACCTGCCTTTCGAAAAAGGCGATGAAGTGTACGTCCTCGTCAACAGCTTGGGCGCAACCCCGCTCATGGACCTGCACGTCTGCTTCAGACGCGTCGCCCAGATCCTCGAAGAAAAGGGCATCACGGTTTATAAAACATTAGTGGGTCCGTTCGCAACCTCTATGGATATGGCTGGCATGTCCATCACCCTGACGAAACTCGATGATGAACTGAAGGAACTCCTCGACTATCCGTGCGACACCCCATACTTCACCCAATTCTAAGGAAAATAAAAGAGAATAGAGGCAATTTATGGCAGAAACACTGAGCAAAGACTATTTTGTTAAAGTTATTGAAGATTTGATCCCGTGGATCGAAGACCGGAAGGAATACTTCACCGATCTCGACTCCGCAATCGGCGATGCCGACCACGGCATCAACCTATCCATCGGCTTCCGGGAAGTGGCAAGCCACCTGGATGAATGGAAAGATGAAAATGTCGCGACCCTGTACAAAAACGTCGGCAAAGCCCTTCTGGACAAAGTGGGCGGCTCCGCAGGGCCCCTGTACGGCAGCTTCTTCATGAAGTTCGGCGTGCCGGTCAAGAAAAAAGGCCCCGACGAAGGGGTCACCGACGATGAATTCGTCGCCATGATGGACAAGGCCATTGCCATCATCCAGAAACGCGGTAAATCCACCACCGGCGAAAAAACCATGAACGACACCCTGATGCCAGCCCTCGACGCCCTGAAAGCGGCGCACGCAGCGGGCGACGACATCAAGACCGCCATGGGCAAAGCCGTCGAAGCCGGCAAGGCCGGACTCGAATCGACCCGCAACATGGTCGCGACCAAAGGCCGAGCCATGCGCCTCGGCGAACGTGCGGTCGGCCATCTGGACCCCGGTGCGGCCTCAACCGCTGAAATGCTCGAAATTTTTTACAAAGATATGCCGGACGCTTAATCCGGCGCCACGCCTGCGGATCTTTCCGCAGGCTTTTTTTGTACACACAATCTTAATCTGTTTGTGGCCGGGTCGTTTTCATGTTAAAATATAACAAAATTACTAGGAGGTACTCTCATGCTCATCCCCATTATCATCATCGCGGTGATCGTCATCATTCTGATCTGGATGATCGCCACCCGCAACAGCCTGGTCGGCCTCAGCAACCAGGTAGACGAAGCCTTCTCCACCATGGATGTCTACCTGAAAAAACGCTACGACCTGATTCCCAACCTCGTCGAAACCGTCAAGGGCTACGCCAGTCACGAAAAGGAAACCCTGCAGCGGGTTGTCGCTGCCCGCAACAACGCCGCCGCGACGCCGTCCTCTGACCTCGACGCGAAAATCAACAGCGAAAATCAAATTGATCAGGCGCTGACCCATTTATTCGCCATCGCCGAAGCCTATCCGGATCTGAAGGCCAATACCAATTTCATCGACCTGCAGAATCAGCTCAAGCTCGTCGAAGACGATATCGCCAACGCGCGCAAATATTACAACGGCACCGTACGCAATTTCAACAACCGGGTGCAGATGTTCCCGTCGAATCTGATTGCCGGTATGTTCCACTACACCGCCAAACCGTTCTACGAAGTAGCTGATACCGCCGAACGGGAAAACGTCCACGTTCAGTTCTAACCATATTTTTTACAGAGAGGGTACCATGAAACGCAAATCCCTGCTTTTGCTCGTTTCCGTCACGGCGGCCCTGATGATCGCGCTGATCCCGGTGCAGGTCTGCGCCAATGCGGGCGGCTACACCACAAGCGCCTACAACGTCGACGTGAAGGTCAACACCGACCATTCCTACATCGTCACGGAGACGATTGACGTGAACTTCACCGAACCGCGCCACGGCATTTACCGCTACATCCCCTACCAGGGGGATTTCTACCGTCAAATCGACGGCTCAAAGAGCGACAAAGGCTACGTCGCGAAGGTGACTGACATCTCGGTCACCGGCGGGGCTGTCGACATCTCCCGGGAAGACGGCAACGTCGTCCTGCAAATCGGCGATGCGGACACCGCCGTTACCGGCAGCCACCGGTACGTGATCCGCTACACCTGGGATCCGGGCGGCGACGGTATTTCCGATTTCGACGACGTGTATTTTAACGCGGTGCCCACCGGGTGGTCGACGGCGATCGACGCGAGCACCATTACCGTGACGCTGCCGAAAAAATTCGACGCCGACAAGGTCCATCTCTACGCCGGAAATTACGGCTCTGGCGACAATACGTATTTTGACGTCTCGGTTTCAGGCAAAACCATCACGGCAAAGAGCAACCAGGCCCTGCCGAAAGGAACGGGCGCGACGATCAACGTGCGCCTGCCCGAGGGCTATTTCACCGGCGTACGTACGAACCGGGGGCCGATTATTGCCCTATTTGCGGCGCTGGCGGCGGCTGTTGCGGCAGCAGTGGCGCTGTTCGCCCGTTCGGATAAAATCACCCCGATTCCCGAGGTCATTGCCTTCCACCCGCCGAAGGGCCTCACCCCGGCGACCGTCGGCTACATCGCGAGCGGCTCCTCAAAAAAACACATCACCGCCTGCATCATGACCCTCGCCGAAAAGGGCTACATCTCGATCGAACAGACCGGCAAGCACGACTTCACCTTCCACAAATTGAAAGACATCAGTGAGGACGAACCGACGCCCTTAAAGACGGTCTTCAAAGGGGTGACGCAAAGCGGCGAATCGACAACCTCCGCGTCCCTCGAAGATACCTTTTACCAAGATGTCGAGACGGCACAGACGGAGGTTCAGATGTTTTTTGACAAACCGGAAAACGCGCTGATCTCCCCGTCTTCGGGGAAATCCCGCGGCGCACTCACGGCCGTCGGCGTCGCGCTGGCGGTGGCTGCCGGCTTTGTCTGCTCCTATATTGCGGAGGGAACCGTCATCTTCCTGAATGCTGTGATTCTCACCGTCGTTTTCGGCATTGACTTCTTAGCGTGCCAAGCCCTCGCTGATCTCATCGCCGAAGGGCGCCGCAACCCGGCCAGACGGAGAATCGGCCTCATCGTCCTCGACCTCGTGATCATCCTCGCCATCTTCGCCCTGGCGTACATCGGCACATCGGGGATCGACTCGCGATGGGTGGTCGTCGCCGCGCAGATCGCCTTCTTCGTCATCGGCGTGCTGCACAGCGGAATCGAAAAACTGAGCGAAAAAGGGCGGAACTGGACCGGTGAGATTCTCGGCTTCCGAAGGTTTATCAAGACCGCTGAACTCGACCGCATCAAATCCCTCGTCGAGGACAACCCGTCCTATTTTTACGACGTCCTGCCCTACGCCTACGTCTTCAATCTGACCGATAAATGGGCGAAGCATTTCGAAGGTCTCGCGGTCGAACCGCCAAGCTGGTACACGCCTTACGACCCGTACACGACGTTCAACACAATTTATTTCGCGTCGATGCTCAACCGCAGCTTCGATGCGATGCAGCACAACATGATTGACGTGCCATCCAGTTCCGGATCCGGCGGATTCGGTGACTTCGGCTCTGGAGGCGGCTTCTCCGGCGGCGGAGGCGGCGGTGGAGGCGGCGGCTCCTGGTAAAAGCTTCCGAATCGATTTTAAACATCAAAAAAGCACGGAATTTTATTTTCCGTGCTTTTTTTGTGGTTTTAACCACGGATATTCTCACAAAATGCTTTTATAATGAGACTAATCTTATAAAAACAGCGAGGTAAGCGATGAAAGATCAAGCAGGACGCGTTTTCAGCGTCGCCAAAGACAACCCCTGGGCGCCGGGATGCACCCTTTCGTCATCGGTCTGGGCCGGCCACGGCTACGACCTGTCTCATTTTTCCCTGGCGCCGGAAACGTCGATTTCAGAAGAATCCTATCCGGCCACCAAATTGTGGATTGTGGCCGACGGCACCGGCCAGGTCTCGGTTCAGAAGCAGAACGTCTCGACCCTGCGCACCGGCAGCCTCTACGTCCTGCCCGTGGACACCCCTGTGGGTGTGCGCACCAAGGACGGTCTGATCTATTCAGAACTTTCCCTCAGAAAGGACACCAATATGAACCCATTACTCAAAAGCGGCTGCGTTTTCCAGCTGAAAAACCTCGTTCCCTACCAGGACGGCAAAATCGTCAACATGAACCTCATCGACGACGACCACCTGATGCTCGCCCTCATGAGCTTTACCAAAGGCACCGGCCTGTCTGAACACGCGGCCCCGGGAGAAGCGCTGATCTTCGCCCTGGACGGCGAAGCGGTCATCACCTACGAAGGCGAACCCCACACGATTCACGCCGGGGAAAACTTCAAGTTCGACGCCGGCGGCAAGCACGCTGTCACTGCAGACGGCCCGTTCAAAATGGCGCTGCTGTTAACCAAGTAGCCGCCTGAATCCCTCAGCCTATTTCCTTCCTTGATAAACAACATAAAATAAACATTATCACTTATTTCGAGCCGCGCAGGACGGCTCTTTTTTTGTTTAAAAGATAAACTGCACCAGCAGCATGTAGCAGAGTGTACCGCCGAGCATCGGCAAAATCATGCCGCGCTTCCAGGCGTAGAGCGCGACGACGACACCGATCGAAATCAACTCGGGGATGCCGTGCGTCCCCCTTAAGACACTGACGTGTCTGAGGCAATAGACGACGAGCAGCCCAAAGACGGCCGGCGCGAGCACCTTGCCCAAATACGTCATAAAAGGCGGAACGGCCCGTCCTTCCGGAAACAGCACATAAGGCAGAAAGCGGGTCAGCACCGTTCCGGCAACGACGACGGCGACAGTGATCACTTGTTGTAAGGGTGTCATCTTTTTTCCTCCTGTACGGGTGCACTGCGCTGCGCTTTCTTTTCTCCTTTGGGATACGCCGGATCAAGCACGGGCCGCAGCAATGTCAGCGCCGCAAAAATCACAACCATCGCCGGGATGATAAAATGATCCGGCCCGAAGACGATCAAACAAAGCATCGATCCCAAAATGCCGACCAGTTCGCTGATGTGATCCTGCACCATCGTCTTCAGCGCGGTGCCGTCCTTGACCCACTGGCTGAGCAGAATCACGACGAACATCGCCGTCATGACGAAATCGAGACCGGTGGTGTCAAAGGTGATGAGGCCGCCGAAGAGCGTGCCGATGAGTGCCCCGCCCACCCAGTATATTTGGTCAAGCAGGGAAATGATCAAGTACGCCTTGCCTTTGTCGATCCCGTCGGGAATCGGCGTCGTGTAGACGATCGAAAAGGTCTCGTCGCTGGTCGTGTAGATCAAATAAAACTTCTTCGCCCCCATATTTTGATATGTGCCAAGAAGGGAAATCCCGTAAAACAAATGGCGCGCGCCGACCATCACTGCCGTCGCAAAAGCCGCCGCCGGATTAAAGGCCGACGCGAGAATCCCCACCATGAGAAATTCCATCGAACCGGTGTAGATGATAAGCGCCGTCACTACCGGCAGCCACACCGGATAGCCCGAGGTGCGCATCAAAATGCCGTAGGTGGTCCCTAGGAAGATGTATCCGGCCATCACGGGCAACGTGTACTTGAAGACGGCCCTGAAGGCTGCTGCGTATCCGTGCTTTTCTTTCATGATTTTGTCTCTGCGCCCCTTTCCTATTCATTTAATATCTATGTATTATATAAGAAAATGTGGCTGCTCGCCAATTCTAATTATGCATATCGCGAGAGCACCGAGCTTTTCGCCCACGCACGCATGCAAAAAGTAAAATCGAGATGCACCGCAAAATAAAAACGGATTTGGCAGAGATAATCTGAAATAATCGGCAAATTTGTCGTGAATTTTATAATTAATAACGGATTTGGCGTTTTATTTGTTTTTATTAAAAATATGTGCTAAAAAAATCAGCGCGGCCCACTATGGACTGCGCTGATGATCATTATGATTTCTCTTTATCTGCCGCATCTGCGTATTTAAGCGGCACAATTTCCTGAATCTCTTTATCTAATTTTTCGTAGGACGCCAAAATCATATCCATCATTTCTCTGCACCCCATCGCGGTGAGCAGGCCATCCATAAAGGACTGCCGTTTTTCCTGTGAGTCCAACTGCTTCATTTTGTCCAATACTTCATCCTCAAGTTCGCCTTCGTCCGCATCTTCCTCTATTTCTTCGTCGATCAGACCGTCTGGATCAAGCATGCTGAAATCACCTAAAGTGGATTGAGGCCGCATCAGATTCTCATTCACTTCCTGCATGAAACTCAGATAATGGGTCAGCGCACGCCAGTAGCGGTCCATTTCACTGATTGATTCAGCCAGAAATTCCTGTGAATTGATCAGCGCCTCAAATGTATCTCGAATTGCCTCCATGTCGAGCATGCCGAGAATCATCCCGTATCCGATTGATTGGCTTCTTACGTACAAATCTGCATTTTCAACCGCCGACTCGAGCGCTCTCGCGTCGGATTCCTCAAGTCCCTGCTTCTGCGTCAGCCATAAATAAAACAGCGAATCCGGCTCCGTGACCGTGGCAGATTCCCTTTCGTCTCCGGAGCTTCTTTCCCGGATCGTCGGGTTCTCATAAGGGCGGCAGATGATCTCAACATTTTCGTCATCGACTCTGCACGCGCCAAGTAATGCCGAAATTTTAGTAACAATCGCATCCGCGCCTGCATTTGTCTCGAGATACAAATCGTCGGCAATTTCGATCGGATCACGCATCACACGTGAAAGCAGCCAATCGCCGAAATCAATCCGACGCCCAGCCTCTAAAATGCATTTTCCCTCCAGCGCGTTCAGCTCATCGGGGTAATCCTCGTACAAGCATCTCACTGTCTGGATGTAAAGATCCTTCCATGTTTTGACGTCGTAGCGATCTCCGAAATAATCTAGATAAACAGGCCGTGTGTAGCTGTAAGACTGATCGCCCGTGAAATCAACGCGAATGGTCTCATTACGATATGGTGTTGTATCTTCCAGATCATCAAACGGTAAAAATGTGAAATCTTCAGTCTCCTGCTCATCTGACGAATCATTCTGAGATGCCATGTCTTTTGCCTGTCTGAGGAGCGTATCGAAGCGGTCTCTTTCCCTTCGGTACATATTGACGACGCGCACGCACCAATCCGTTGCATTTTCCGTCCCGAAACGCCCGTCCGTCCAAATGTATTTCAAATTCGACATCCGTCCGAAAATACCGCTCTTACTGCGAAAGCTCTCGTCAACAAATTCGCCGTTGTTTTTGGCGATGCGGCGCAATTGATCCGAAACCTTAGCAACAGCGTGATCTTCACTGATATTGCCTGCTTCGACATCGATCAACGCGTCAAGCAACAGCACGCCTTCGTAGTCTCGGAAACGAATGTTTGACATAGGTGGCGTTCCTCCTTCTCTTCATACAATTTTTTCATGGATAGAGTAATTTATAACTAAATACATTTTAACATAAATCAATACCTCTAATACAAAGTTGATCTCTCAATATACGCAATGTCGCTTTATCAAATTCGCTCATAAATAGTCAGTTAAACCAGCAATTTATTTTAGAAAATGTAGCCATTGGCTACATTTTCTAAAATGGCCAGCAGATGATTTTCTGTCTAAACACAAAAAAAGTTTCCCACCGCCGCAGCAGTGTCGCGCGTTGTTAATTATTCTAGTTATATCCAACGACGTGCCAATATATTTGATTTTCTGGAAGAGCACGCGTGATCAGTGGTGGATCTGACAGCGGCGGCAAAAATAAAAACGAAAAAGCCGGGGATAAATCTGAAAATTCGAGCCAATTGTCGGTATTTTCATAAATAAAAACGGATTTTTCGTTTATAGTTTTGAAATATACGTTAAAAAAATCAGCGCGGCCTTGTGGACTGCACTGATTTTATTATTTTGACACGTTCGATTACGCTGTGCTTAAACCTAAGCAACAGAACCAAATGAACCGTAGGTCGTAAAAACGTACTCATAAATTTTATGGCGATATTGTGAGATGCTCTTTTCGTCGTAGCTTTCCGGCAATTCCGCCCACAGGGTATCTCGAATTAAATTGTCCACAGCAGCCTTTGTTTCCTGCTTATCGACCCAGTGATCCAATTCTGCGATTTTTTCTTTGATTTTTTTCAGTAGATCGACTGATACCTTCTTTATTTTTTTGATATCCGTCTTGCTCAGGTTGTCTTTAAACAGCAGATCATAAATGGATAATTCCTCGTCGCTCGAGAATCCTTCTCTGACGTACCGCTTTTGTTCTTCATTCATTTTGTTCGTCAGATCCATTAAATCCATAAATGTCTTTTCAATGGTTGCCCGATCCTGTTCATTATTGTACGCTTCGATGATTTCCTGGTATCTCTCGTAATAATCGATTCGACTCGGATTGGCGTGCATCATGTCATCCAATTTCTTCTGGATCACTTCCTGAAGATCGCGAATAATCCTGTTTTTATGCTTAACTCTTTCAAATTCTTTGCGCAGCAGATCAAAATCAATTTGGCTGATATCCCATTTTTTCGACTCCTCGTTGATCATCATCGTCTGATCTACCTTGACATATTGGCTGATGATCCCGTTGATTTCGACCATTAAATCTGTCGTGTTGATGTGTGCGCGTTTCTTCCGGAGTTCTGCGTCAATCGCTTCTATCGCATCGTATTCTTTTTTGATCGAGTCTGTAATTTGATCCCGATCGATATAGCGTTTTAACCGCTTTAATTCAGATGCGTAGGTTCCAAAGGCTTTTTTATCTTCGACTTTTGCACAAATGATGTCGGCTGCGTCCTGTAAATGAGCGATCTTTTCAAAGTCATACGCGTCAATCAATTTCTGAAGATCAAATTGGCGTTCTTTCAAAAATTCCTTGGTTTCCTCGATTACCTTCAAAAACTGCTTGAACAGTTCCGCCTTGTCAATCGTCGGGTCTGCACCGCCTCCCGGATCGTTGACATTTGCGGTGTAATCTGCCAAGGCTTTCCGCAGGGCCTTCACGATTCCAATGTAATCAATGATGAGGCCGTTGCTTTTGCCTTCTGCGACGCGGTTCGCCCGCGCGATGGTCTGCATCAGCGTATGCGCCTTCATCGGCTTGTCGAGATACAAGCACGACAGGCATTTCACGTCAAAACCGGTCAGCCACATGGCACAGACAAACACAATGCGGAACGGATTGTCGGGGTCTTTGAATTCCTTATCCAATTCTCTCGACACCATTTTCTTTCGATGCTTTTGAATATTCAGATGCCATTTCTTAAACGTCTGGACCTCGTTTTGTTCCTGGCTGATGACGACAGCCATTTCCGTCTCTTCCATCCATTTCAGCTTACGCTCAAGCTCTTGTTTTTCCTGCTGAGTCGCCTTTTTGATGTCCTTCTTTAACGCTTTAATGGCTTCTTTCCAGTATTCCTGCACGTAATCGTACATGCGCACCGCCGTCACCTTATTCAAACAGACAAACATCGCCTTGCCCGTCGTCCAAAGCCCGGAATAATGATGTACAAAATCTTTTGCAATAGCGCGAAGTCTCGGTTCAGCGGTCAGCAGATGCACTTCCTTGCTGAATTCCCGTTCAACCTTTTCTTCTTGATCCGGGTCCAAATCGGCTCTTTCTAACGCGTCCAAAATTTTATCCGTGATTTCTGGATTATGCAGGTCCGCTATCTTTTCTCCGCGATTTTCGTAATACAACGGCACCGTAGCGCCATCCTCTACGGCTCTTTTAAAATCGTATATGGAAACATAGCCGCCAAAGGTTCTGGCTGTGATGTTGTCGTCGCTCAAAAGCGGCGTCCCGGTAAAGCCAATTCTGGAAGCGGTCGGCAGTAAGTTCATCATATTGTCCGCAAAGATGCCGTACTGACTGCGGTGGGCTTCATCGGACATGATCAAAATATCGTGATCTGGGATGATCGGCGCCGCGTCCTTGTGATTAAACTTTTGAATCAGTGTGAAGATAAAACTCGGATTGCCCTTCAATTTTTGAATCAGATCGTCACCGCTAGACGCGATGAACTGGGACGCGCTCGCCTTGCCCAAAAGGCCACAGTTTTCAAAGGTATCGCTGATCTGTTTGTTCAGCTCGTCGCGGTCGGTCAAAATCACAATTGTCGGCGATCCTTCAAATTTCCGTCTGATTTTCTGTGCGAGGAACACCATCGAATAGCTCTTGCCAGAACCCTGCGTGTGCCAGAATACACCGAGCTTGCCGTCTCTCAGCTTTCTCTTCGCGTAAGCCTTCACCGCTTCGTTGACGCCTAAATATTGATGGTTTCTCGCCAGAATTTTCGTTGTGCGCCCGCCAGAATGATCGAACAAAATAAAGTTCTCAAACAAATCGAGAAAATTTTCTTTTTTACAGACCCCGCGAAGCATAGTTTGAAGCGCGACACTCCCCTTGTCGTCTTCCGCAAGCCGTTTCCATTCGCTGAAAAATTCGTATTTACTGCCGAGGGTTCCGATTTTGGCCTCTACCCCATTGGAAAAGATGATAAACGCGTTGTCGTAAAATAGCTGCGGAATGGTATCGAGATAATCGGTGTAATTGTCTTCGTAGGCATTGCGCACGTCGACATTCGTATTTTTCAGTTCAACAAACAAGAGCGGAATCCCGTTGACAAAACCGACAATATCGGTCCGTTTGTGGTAAAGATCGCCATGAATCTTCATTTCCCGAATCGCGAGAAATTCATTTTCCAGTGGATTCACAAAATCAATGACTGCCGCCTTTTTAACCGCCGTTTTTCCGTCCGGTTTCTTCACCTTTACCGGAACGCCGTCACGAATCAAATAATATTTTTCTTCGTTGATTTGAAGCAGCGAGGACGTCGACAGCCGTTCTTCCATTGTTCTGACTGCTTCGTTGATTTGCGTTTGATTGATCCACGGGTTGAATTTTTTAAGCGCTCGAACAAAATACCGTTTCAGCAGCACTTCACGATAAGATTCCCGCCCGAATGTGCCGTCCTTCCCAAGCACTTCCTGATTGTAAGCGTACTGAACATCCCATCCCAATTCGTCATGCAGAAGATTGCCAGCGCTCTCCTGTACGAGGATATTTTCGGAATAATCGTAGCTCATATGACTCACCACCTTTTTACGTCAACATAATCCAATCCTCATCCGGTGTACATTTCTTTTCTACCCATGCATCTTCAAAGCTGCACATTTTATAAAGATGAAATTTATTTCGCTCATCATAAAAACCAATACGTAAATTGTTAATATTCACACAAGCTGTTTGAAAATGGAGAATAAATTCAAATGAATAATGCGCTATACTCGTAGGCTTAACAACAAATGAATATGATTCTTCTTCGCCATATTTAAATTTGTCTATTCCAATTATTTCATTTCCGCGTTTGTGAATCGTTCTCGATCTATATATTTGCCTAAATTCTGCAATTTGACAATCGTTTATATACGCATAGACCGCAAAATCTCTGATAATTTTTGGAGAATAAGACGTGTTCTGAAACTCAACGGACATTGGAATCATGATCTCTTTTTCTCCCATTTCATTTCTATATACTCCCCACGGCTTAGAATTTGCTTCTCTTGCAAAACTACGTTTATAAAAAATTCTAAACTTTCCCACTCTGTTGATAATTCTCTCGAGAGCCATCGTACCCACGCTGGCGAATACGCCAATAATCGCCCCGATAACCAATAGCAATACATCCTTAGTCAAAATCTCCTATACCTCTATTTCTCCATTCATAAGTTTAGGCAACAAGCGATCACGAGCTTGTGCTAATAGCTTGTTTTGTTTTAATAAATTTTCAACTTTCTCATACCAAGGCATCTCTTTATCACAAAACTTAGAAATAGTCTCTCTATTAGGAATATCTAACGAAATCATACTAATAGATTTATTTGTCAATTGTGGCTGAGCTGAACCCGTACGCATACTTTTAAAATCTGTATTTTTCATTAATTGATGAACAAACGGAATACGCATAGAGGAATCAATAGGTTTTACAATAAAAGAATTGTTTGTAACAAATGATTCCCTATCATGTGTTCTCAAAACCTTTCCACTTCCATTTCCTCGACTTGTTATTAAAACGGTATAATCCTCACAATTCTTTTCACAATAAAATCCTATAACGCCATTAGCTCCATATACTGGATATTTACCACTTGATGTTATTTTTGTCTTTGGCAATGTTTTTCCATATTTAATCTGAAATACTTCATCAATAGACTTTTTCTTCCACTCTTCCGGCACGCCATCCACAATCTTCACATCTTCATATCCCGGAAAATGTAAATCAACAAACCATTCTTTATAAAGCCGCTGTGCTGCTTCTTCAAGGAGCTTAATTTGCTTCTGATTATTTTCAATGAGATCATCATATAAATAAAGAAAATCAGCTATTTTATTCTGCACTGATATTTTTGGAAGATCGACATTTATTTCTTTTAAAGCACTCGATCTTATGCCTTTGACATTTACTCCATTAACTAAAGCAGAAATCTGTGCCCTACCTTCGTGTGATTGTAACCAATAATAATAAAATAGCGGATTGCATAATTTTTCATTTAATCTAACTCTAATAAGAGAAGATTCAAAAACAGTTGGTTCAGAAAGATTTTTTACAATGGAACATTTTCCAGCACCAGATTCAACCAATGATCTTCTCGCGAATAACAGATCTCCCCTTTTTAATCCAAATGCCCTCTTCTCTTTGTCTGAAACAACAATTCTTTGCATTTCTTGATTGCCAATAAAACCATATGAAAATAATTCCCCCATATTAACAATCTTTGTGCCACTTCCATGAAATTGAGAAGATTTGTATATTCCATTTTTTGAATTTACTGCATATAATTCTTTGAATTTTTTCTTTTCCCAACTCATACCCCCATCTCCTTCATATTTTTCGAGATGGTGTCCATCAACTCGTTACTCTCTTTTTGAAGCGCCAGCAGTTCCTTGTGAATTTCTTTCATGCGTACGTGAAAATCGACCCCATCGTCTTCTTCAGGTGCAACGCCGACATAAGCGCCTGGAGTGAGAGAACAGCCTTTTTCCTCAATAATTGTTTTGCGATCTGCAATTTTGCAAAGACCTGGAATATCCTGATACGTGCCTTCGCCAAATTTTTCTGTCAGCCAGCAGGCTTCTTTTGCGATCGTCAGTGTTTCATTCAGCGAAGCAATTTCTTCATCAAAACCCGCCTGGACGGATTTCTTGTCTCCTTTTACTGCTGATTCAACTGCTTTTCTCGCTTCCTCGCGCTTATCTTGAATTGCTTTTTCCAGCTCATCTCGGATGGCATCAAAAGCTGCGTCCGATTCCAACACCGTGTGATATTCAGAAAGCAGATTTTTGTATTTTTCCGTTTCGCCGCGGTAAAGCCAGACAATCGCGGTCAAGTTCTTGAGCTGCCATTCCGACCATTCGTTTAATGTCCGATCGACAACGGTATAATAATTTCTGGCGTCAATAAACAGCACCTTATCTAGCAGGGATTCCGGCTTGCCCTTATCGAAGAACCACAGCGTACACGGCAGACTCTTGGTGTAAAAGAAGTTATTAGCCACAGAAATCATCGCGTCGACATGACCGGTTCGGATCAATGCTTCGCGAATATTTTTGTCTTTTCTCGAAGAATCCGTTGCCGAAGAAGCCATGACAAATCCTGCTCTGCCGTGGGCATTGAGATAACTGTAGAAATAAGAAATCCAAAGATAATTGGCATTGCTGATTTCTTTTTTCTTGTTCACCGCAGGCAGCCCGAAGGGAAGACGGTCCGCCGCGCTGGCCGATTCCGCATTTACCTTATTCACATTAAAGGGCGGATTCGCCATGACGTAATCACATTTTCCGTTCAAATTGTGTGCGTCGTGATAGAAGGTGTTGGCATCGTTACCGGATTTAATGACACCTGTCAAGCCGTGAACTGCCATATTCATCAAACAAAGCTGCGCATTGTAGGCGACCTTTTCCTGTCCGTAAAACGTCATGACATCGTTCGCCTGCATCCCTTCTCGGTTCACAAAATCGCCGGTCTGGACGAACATTCCTCCGGAACCGCAGGCGGGGTCCAAAAGCACGCCCGACGTCGGCTCGAGCACATTGACGATCATTTTTACAAGCGATTTCGGCGTAAAGAACACCCCATCGTCCGACGCGATATTCTTCGCAAATTTATTGAGGAAATATTCATAAATTCGACCGATCACGTCCCCGCCAACGTCATCCAAGGCGCTGTTGTTAAAAATACGAATCAATTCTGCCAGCAGGGCATCCGAAAAATCCGTGTACGTTTTCGGCAGCACCCCTTTGAGCTGGTCGCTTTGATCCTCGATCAAATCCATCGCGTTATTGACCACTTCTCCAAGACTTTGCATCGTCTCACCGTCGCGGTTTTTCAAGTCAGCTGATGCGATATTTTCAGGAAGATCGACCAAATAATCGTACTGCGCCTCTCTTGGCAGATAGAGCGCACTCTTTTCCGTGAAGTCGCTCGCTTCAACCGGCATCACACGCCCGCCGCGCGAAGGACGATCCTTCAAGATCTCCGCTTCAACCGCTTTAAATCTGCCGTACGCATATCTTAAAAAGATCAATCCCAGGACCGGCATACAATATTGATTAGAGGTCAATTTTGAACCTTGACGGAGCAAATCTGCCGACTCCCACAATTCGCTTTCTAATTTTCTAATATTCACCGCATCTGCCATGATGTCTTTCCTCTCTAAGTTCTTTTTTTGAAATCGTTATATCATATAGTTATTATATTTTAAACGTGTTTATTTGTCAGTATAATCTCTTTGTTTTGACGTTAAAAAATTATATATATCAAGTGACTGGAATATCTGCCATAATACGGCCATTGTCCAATTGCTTTTTCAATGTATCCCTGAAATTCGTTTTTGTGATTTTAAGCTGACTGCCCGCGATAAGCTTGACAACTGGCGGGTATCCTTCCTCGTGGGCAATATGTGAAATGACACTGCTGTCTCCTTCTTTTGACCTGCCGCTATGTCCCATTGGGCCTACCAAAATCAAACTGTAATTGGGGTTGTATTGGAACTTACTGAAATCAAACGTCTTTGCATCATGGTAGTCAAGATGAAACTCGAAACGATCCTTGCTGATGCCCAGCTTTTCCCCGACAGCTGTTAGAACATTGGCTTTTAGCTTTGATTCGCCGAAGACAACAATCTTCGCTGTTTTTAACAATCCCGATTGATAATCTTGCTCAGGCGAAATAATGTCCGTCATACTAAGCAATTCAAGGAGTTCGTCTAAACGTCCAGTTCTGTTTAGCCTTATAATAACTTCCGTCAATTTTTCTTCTGTAAGTTCCAATTGAATGCTTTCAATTAACTGAATAAGTTCATCACTGTCTAAACGATCAAGCACGGAGTTCACCGCTTTCTTCATCAATAACAGCGTAAAGCTTATCCGTAGCATCCGTTAAACGCTTTTTGTAGATTTTTACCGTATCGATCGCCATGAGATATTTTTCTGCGATCCTGTTCTGTACATTTAAAGATGGCAAAGGAATCACCATTTCATTAAGCGCTTTCATACTGATCACACGTATACCGGATGGCCTTGCCGATTGATTCAATATGGATTCACCTATATCGCTGTTAAATAAGGCTGCCAGGAAATAGGGATTTACCTTTTCCTTATCAATTTCCAGTATATAGAAATTGGAACTTGCTAGTATCTGTTGGCCTTCTTTAAGATGAACAACCGCAATTTTAAATGGATCACTTCTCGAAAAGACTAAATCATTATCCTTGATACAGTACTTCTCATCACTCGGGTCAATCTTCTTGAGATTTATTAATTGGTCGTCGATAATGCCCTTATTAATGTTTGATATCATCAGATACTGCATATTGGTAGGCGTTTGAGAAGCAAGCGAATCTAAATCGACTGCCTTGATTTGTGCACCTCTTGTGATGTTTTTAATTACCGATTTAAAGGGCACTTCGTTTTTTAACTTATAATGAATTTTAAAATATCCTGAAGGCTCAAGCAGAAAATCATTTTCTCTTATGGTATCTTCGCTGACATCTTTTCTGTATGGATCTGTCCCGTCAATTGAATCTTTAGAAAAAATTTCCATAATATCACCAATATTGCCGTCAGATAGCGTATTTTGACGCCGTTCATGGGTATAAAAAGTTTTTGCGTCAATGAGTTTTATCTTTTCATTATTATGGCTTAATACGACCATCGCGCTGTAAACTAATGGCAGTGTGAAAATGCGACTTGGCAGATAGATAATCGATTCAATCAAATGATTTTCTACAAAATATTTACGTGCGATTTTATCTCGTGCACCAAACAAAACCGTCATCGGCACAATTGCTACAGCTCGTCCTTCTTGCTTAAGTTTATTGTTAATCAACATGTTAAAAAGCCACTCTGGAGAAGCTGTATAACGCGGGTAAGGATTGTCTTGCTCTAGGAGCGTTATAACGTCATTCAGTTGGTCTTTTGGATATCGTATGCCTGATGGCCCGTTACAGAATATTTTGTCATACTTATGTTGAACGGTATGGAAAACATCTCCTAACACCCAATTGAAATCACCGTGAATAAATTCGGAACGCATCTTCGCAACGATATTGGATCTTACGCTGATTTCATATCCGGTATAATTTAAGGCTTTATGGTGATATGCGGTCGAAATCAAGTATTGGCCATATCCAGATCCAAAGTCGGCAACTTCATCATCTTCTTTAATATCCAAAATAGCATTTGCTAATTTAATGATAGATTGCGGCGTTTCAATCGTTGCTTGCTGTCTGCTAGAAATTTGCCAGGGCGAGATTAACGCCATTGCAAAGTCATCAGAAGTATACTTGCTGCCAAGTTTCATCACATTTGTAAAAGCTTTAGGTTCTCTGGAAAACTTTTCGATAGCAAAATTGATGATTTCCGGGTCTAAATCAGCCTCTTTCAAATCATCTAACGATGTTAATGTGTCCCCAAACTTAGACAACAAATAAGAGCAAAGAAACACAATGTCATAATCTGATGTATTAAAATAGCTTCTTAATGCATCCAGAATTTCAAAGCGGGCTCCACTCCACGACTTTCCATTCTCTACATCAATGCGGTATGTGTTTTTTGTTGATGGCATTTTACTCTCCTATCATTTTGATTATTCGTAATCATTTTATGATTATATGATATCATCGTCCTTTTGTTTCGTCAATGATTATTTATAATCATTTTTAAGATTATTAATAATCAACCGACTATCTGCGATACTGAATATTTTGGTGGTATGTGAACTAACATATGGATGTGATCTGGGCAACATTCTGCTTCTATTATTTCTATTCCTTTTCTTTGGCATAACAGCCTGAGAATCTTTCCAATATCTCTTTTTATTTTTCCATAGATTACTCTTCGTCTATATTTCGGTGCAAACACTATATGATACTTACAATTCCATTTTGTATGTGCTAAACTATCTTTATCATTTTTCATAATGATTTAACCTCCTTTATGAAATGTTGCGGTTGGCGAACCGGCATCATTTTAGCATAGGAGGTTTTTTGCTTGAAGCTGAAGCTTTAGTAAACTCACCGGCCTAGCCGGTGGTTCTTTGATTCTCCTCGTTTCTCTCGTCGAATCCTTCGCTAAAGCTAAACAACGCAAAAAAAGCGCACCTGCCCCCGCAGATACGCTTCGTGTGATTGAAATTATTTCCCAGGTAATATTTTATTTGTGGCTTTCTTTCCAGTCGGTGCCGATCTGGTCGGCCTTGAGGATCGCGTCGACGAGGATGTCCGGGCTGGTTTCGACCGGCACGGCCGCGATGTGCTTGGTGGTCATGGCCTTGTCCGCCACTTTCTTAAGATCCTCGGTATCGTCGGGAGACAAGCCGATGTCCGACAAAGTCAGCGGCAGACCCACGTCTGAATTAAAAGCCAATACCTCTTCTAAAATTTTTTGATCGTAGTTTTCGAGCACCAGTTCGCAGATCGTGCCGAAGGCGACGATCTGGCCGTGGCTCGCCTTTTGACAGGCGGGCAGGGCCGAGAAACCGCTGTTTAAGGAATGGGCACCGGCACATCCGGCGGATTCAACGCCAATCCCGGAGAGCAAGGTGTTGACTTCGATGATGTCCTCCACCGCTTCGGTCAGCGCGTGATTTTTGACGTCGGCGAGGGCCTGGCGGCCTTCATTCATAAGGGTCGTGTAGCACAGTTCTGACAGCGCCATCGCGGCCAGCGGCGTCTTGTAGCCGGCGCGGACGCGGTTCTTCGTGTCCGAATCGACGTGGGCTTTGGCTTCAAAATAAGTCGAGAGCGCGTCGCCCATGCCGAAGGCCAGATATTTCGCCGGAGCGTCGAGGATGATCTGCGAGTCGACGAGTACGAGGTCTGGGTTGCGTTTATAATAAATCGAGCCGGCGTGTTCCCCGGTTTCAGTATACGTCGCTGAAAGGGCCGAGGTCGGCGCATCGGTCGAGGCGATGGTCGGTACGGTCACAATGGCCGCGCCGGTCTGAATCCCGGCGTATTTCCCGGCGTCCATCGCCTTGCCGCCGCCGATGCCAATCACCACATCGGCGTCCGCTTCGCCTGCCATGGCAGCCAAACGGTCGAGCTCTGTCCGAGTTGTCTGGCCCCCGAAGGCTTCGCAGGTGATCATCAGCCCCTCAGCCTCAAAGGTCTGGGTCAGCATCGAGGACAGCTTGTCCACAAAGGACGGCGTGATCACGGCGAAAGCCCGGGACGCCCCGAGATCGGCGCACCATTTGGCGAGGTTTTCAATTTCCCCGGGGCCTTGAACGTATTTGGACGGGCAGGCAAAAGCCCGTGTCTGAAGTGTCATAACAATTATCCTCCCGTTGCGTTTTCTTTTATTATAGCACGGATTTTCCCGCCTAAAAGAACGCAAAATTTTTCAATAACGAAGCATTAAAAAAAGCCCGGCAGCACCGGGCTCATTTTTTTCACGCGCGCACGATCACTGAAATCCCGTTGGGGATCACCGTGAAGGTCGCATCTTCTCCTCTGATTTCCTTTGCCATTTTCGCCGCTTCGTCGAGATTCGGCGCGTAATGCATCTTCATTTCTTCGATGGTCTGCTTCATTTCGGGGCGGCTCACGTAAATCACCGGGTGATGGATCAGAATCCGGGACTGGATCTGATATTCCCACTGGTCCGGCTGGGTTTCGTCCTGGGGCACCTTGAGGATTTCGTCCATGAGGGCCTGGGGGCTTTCGCAGTTCTTCAGGGCGTTGTAGAAGCCATCGCCGCCAGTGCCGTCCGCACATTCCGCACAGATGATGATGACACCGCCTTCCTTGGTGGTCGCTTCCGCAGCGGTCATCCCTTTCACGCACTGGTACATGTTCTGATCCAGAGGCGCGCCGCCGTTGCTCGTGATGGAGATGTCCGCCGGCACGGCCTTGACCTGACAGTAGCCCGAGAGGAACTTGCACCCGGACAGGTGGGCTTCAAAGGGATCCCCCGCAAAAGCAGCTACTACTTTCTTGTCTTCGTCGATGACCACATTGACGATGTAGGCGAGTTTTGCCATTTTCGCCGCGGCCACCATATCTTTATGAAGGGGATTGCCTTCGAGAACCCCCGTCCGGGCATAAGGACTGTCGATGAATTTTGAGCAGTGGTTGCCCATGACCGTCTTCCGGTCGCACACACCAGGCAGAATGCTCTTGCGGCCCCCTGAGAAGCCGGCGAAGAAATGGGGTTCGATGAACCCTTCAGACACAAGCAGGTCCGCGTTCGCCGCGACCTTGTCGATGATACAGTCCGCCCCTGAGGGCAGGACGCCGATTTTCGTGTTGGAATCCGCGTTGGCGGAATCGTGGACGACGATCTTTTCGTTGTCGACGATATCATCGCCGAATTTCGCCCGCATTTCCTTTTCCACGGACAGGCGGTGGAAGCCGGTGGCAATGAGCAGCGTGATGTCGATATCCGGATTGCCTTCCCGCAGTTCTTTTAACATAAACGGAATGATGTGGCGGCTCGGGACCGGGCGGGTATGATCTGAGCAGATGATCGTGCACGTCTTCTTTCCCTTGGCAAATTCCGACAGCGTCACCCCTCCGTAGGGCTTCGCCATGGCCGCCTGAACGATTTCGTCTTCCGTGCCCGTCGCTTTCATCGTGCCGATATTGGATTCGAGAACCCCGGCCACTTTGTCATCGGGCAGTGTCAAGTCTAATTTTTTCTGACCACATGGAATTTGAAATTTCATGAACAATCCCCTCCTTATTTATTGGTCTGACCAATCGCTACTCTTAGTATAGACCGTTTTCATTAATAAAACAAGAAGATCTTCCACAATTTAAGAAAAAAACCTCCAGTCTGAACTGGAGGCTTAAGAATCGCTTTTGATGGGTTTTAAAATCAGATAAAGGTGTAGCCGGCGGCCTTGTACAGGCGGTTGATCAGGGCCAGGGTGTCGTTGGTCACCGGGATGTCTTCGGCGAAGATGTCCGTCGCGCCGAGGTCATCGAAGGCCCGGAGGCAGTCGAAAAGCTTGTGGGACATTTCCGACGGGTCCTTCCGGCTGCCCAGGGACAAAATGATCCCCTTGTGGTAACGGTCCAGGGTTTCGTCGGTGGCGAGGATCGCGCCCTTCTGGTCCGGGTGCAGCTTCCGGATACCTTCGTTGATCTTGTCTGCCATTTCATCGAGGCTCCCCCGGGCGATGACCATCTTCCCCTTCGGAGCGTAGTGGCGGTATTTCATCCCCGGAGAGCGGACTTCCTTGAGTTCCACCGGCTTCACGGCGCCCGGCGAGACCGCAACCTCGCCGATGACGGCTTTAATGTCTTCGACGGTGATGCCCCCAGGGCGGTACACGGTCGGCGGTTCGGTAGTCATGTCAATGACCGTGGATTCGAGGCCCACGTCGGATTCGTCGGCGATGAGGATCGCGTCCACCTTGCCGAGCATGTCTTCTAGGACGTGCTGGCCCTTGGTCGGGCTCGGCCGCCCGGAGATGTTGGCCGAAGGCGCCGCCACCGGCCGGTCAGAGGCTTCGAGGAAGGCGTGGGCCATCGGGTGGCTCGGGAAGCGGATGCCCACGGTGTCGAGGCCCGCGGTGACGCTGTCGGGGATCTTGTCCGAGCGCTTCATGATCATGGTCAGGGGCCCGGGCCAATAGGCGTCGGCGAGTTTTTTCGCCTTGTCCGGCACTTCAGCGACCAAATCTTTGAGCTGGGCGGTGTCGTAAATGTGGACGATCAGCGGGTTGTCCCCGGGGCGGCCCTTGGCGGCGTAAATCTGTGCCACCGCATCGGTGGACAGAGCGTTGGCGCCGAGGCCGTACACGGTTTCCGTCGGGAACACCACGGTGCCCCCGTCCTGGATGATTTTGCCGCAGACGGCCATGGCCTGCTTCACATCTTCTGCATTTAAATCAAAAATCTGCGTGTCTTTTTCAGGCACGGGCTGTGCGTTTTCCGGCTTTTGTTCCGGCATAGGCTCACTCCTTTCCTTCGGGCGGTTCGGTCTCGGTGAGATCGACGTCCGCTTCGTCGAGGAGGTCCTGTTTCAGGCGCCACAGTTTCCTCGACAAATCCACATGGTACACGTGGGGGTTGACCATGCGCTTGTACGTCGGCCACAGGGTGGCTTTTTCATCCCGTAGGTGCTGTCTGATTTCGTCGATGCTCGGCTTGTCGTAGACGCATTTGCCATTCACGAAAATCGGCACGAGGATTTCCTTAGCTGTGAAGTTTTTCAGCGTCATTTGCTTCCACGTATGAATGGGATGAAAAATCCGCAGGGGCTTTTTTGTATCTACTTCTTCGTCTTCAAGGTAGAGCTGATCGGCAAGGGCCATGCCGTTGTCCTTGTCGTAGAAGCGCACGACTTTTTTCGTCCCGGGGTTGGTGATTTTGCCCGGGTCGTCGGAGATCTTCATCTTCGGCTTGCCGTTGATTTCCGCCATTTTGTAGACGCCCCCGAGGGACGGCGAATCGTAGGCGGTGATGAGCTTCGTGCCGATGCCCCAGGAATCGATCTTCGCCCCCTGGGATTTGAGGTCCCGGATCAGGTATTCGTCGAGATCCGAGGACGCGACGATCTTCGCGTCGGAAAAGCCCGCTTCGTCGAGCATCCGTCTGGCTTCGGCGGTGAGGTAGGCCAAATCCCCGGAGTCGATGCGGATGCCGTAGTTCCCGTGAATCTTGCCTTCGGCCTTGTACTTCTTAAAGACCTTGATGGCGTTGGGCACCCCGCTGTCCAGGGTGTTGTAAGTGTCCACGAGGAGCACCGCGTTGCCCGGGTTGTAGTCGCAGAACTTTTCAAAGGCTTCGATTTCGCTGTCGTAGCTTAAGACGAAGGAATGGGACATGGTCCCCATGGCCGGCCGGTCCAGCATCGGTTCGGTTTCGACCACAGAGGTGCCGGCGCAGCCGCCGATGACCGCGGCCCTGGCGCCGAAATAGCCCGCTTCGGTGCCATGGGCCCGGCGCAGGCCGAATTCCATGACCGGCCCGTCCCCGGCTTCTTCGACGATGCGGGAGGCCTTGGTGGCGATGAGGGTCTGGTGGTTCAAGATGGCGAGAATCGTCGTCTCCACGAGCTGGGCTTCGATGAGGGGCGCCTTGACCCGGACGATCGGCTCGTAGGGAAAGATGACCGTCCCTTCGGGGGCGGCGTAAATTTCTCCGGAGAATTTGAAATGACGCATGTAATCTAAAAAAGCGTCCGTGAATTCCGGGTGGTAGTGGTGCAGCTGGGCAATGTCCTCGTCGGTGAAGGCCAGGCCGTTAATGTAGTCGATGATCTGTTCGAGCCCCGCCGCGACGGTGTAGCCGCCGTTAAAGGGGTTGCGCCGGATGAAGGCGTCGAACACCGCCACTTCCTGGGCCTTGCCGTCGTTTAAATAGACGTTGCCCATGCTGAGCTGGTACAAATCCGTCGCCAGCTGTAATTTTCTTGGAAACTGCATAATTGCTCCTTATTTGCTTTTTTATTTTTTCTTAAATGTGCTCGGGTTGGGGGCGGCATCAGTCTGCCGCACCAGTCCGGCTTTGATGGTGCCCTTGGTGTAGGTCTTCGTCTTCGTGTTGTAACGCAGGGCGCCGAAGGTCTTGAAATTGTCGGTCATGGTGATGACGCGGTTCACCCAGTAAATGTCGTAGCCGTAGCGGTCGCCGTCGTAGACGCTTCCCTTGTGGACCGGAACGATCACCCAGGTGTAGTGCTTTTGAACAAAGGCGGTCTTTTTGCCGAGGGCCTTGGCGATGCGCTTGTTCGCGTAGTGTTCGTAGTGGGACGTCACGCTGTACAAGGGGCTGTTGTCCTGATAGCGCACCTTGCCCGCCAACCGTCTGGAATAAAAATACGACCGGAGGGAATACGTGTGCTTGGTTTCGCTGTGGTCCTGCACCAGCGCCGACAGGGTTTCACAGCCGATTTTGGCCGGATCGTCCGAGGTGTAGGTGATGTGTTTCGAATCCACAGACTGCGTTTTGATCTTCGATGCCACGGTCCGGGTCTTCTGGGTCTGGCTCGCGTTGATCATGCCGACCAGGTGTTCGTCCTGCTGAAGGCCGTGGAGGGAGGCGAACCACACCACCGCCCCGACGAGCAGGAAAATCGACACCCCGTACACGAGGTACAGGGCCCATTTGGGCAGCTCAAAACTGTTGTGTTTCTTGTCTTGCATATTCTTGATTATCCATTTCTAGCCGTTTGGCATTTTATTATACCACTTCTTTGGGAATTTAACAGCCGGTCAGCGCACGTCTTTTTCATCATCCCGTTTTTCATGAACGGCTTCGGCCTTTTCCCGGATCACCCGCTTTTCTTCCCGGGACATATCCACATCGGGGTTGACGTGGATCATGCAGTGCTTCATCCGCGGGTAGCGGGCTTCGAGGAGATCGTGGAGGGATTCGGCGATGGCGTGAGCGTGCTGGATGTCCAGATTGTGGTCCACGGCGATTTCGAGGTCAACGTAAAACCGGGAACCAAAGGTGCGGCTTCTGAGGCTGTCCACCCGCACGACGCCGGGGTGATGTTCCGCCACCCTGTAGATGGCGTCCAGGGTCTTTTCATCCACAGAAGAATCCACCATTTTGCTCACGCTGTCCTTGGCGATGTCAAAGCCCACTTTGATGACCATGACGGCGATGACGACTTCGGCGATCGGGTCGAGCACCGGCAGGCCCAGGCGCGCCCCGGCGATGCCGACGAGGGCTCCCACCGACGACAGGGCGTCGCTTCTGTGATGCCAGGCGTCGGCTTTTAAGGCGCCGGAGTTCACGCGCTTGGCCGCGTGAATCGTGAACCAGTACATCCATTCCTTCACGGCGATGGAAATGACCGCTGCGGCCAGGGCCAGCATCCCCGGCACGGCGATTTTTTTGTGCCCGGCGATGACGAGGACACCGCTTCGGCCGATTAAGAAGCCTGTGAGCATGAGCAGGGCCGCGAGAATCAGGGACGCGACGCATTCCATCCTGTCGTGGCCATAGGGATGTTCGCGGTCTTCGGCTTTCGAGGAAATGCGCACCCCGACCATGACGATGATGGTCGAGATGACGTCCGAGGCTGAGTGAATGGCGTCGGAGATCATCGCCCCGGAATGGGCGACAACCCCAGCGAAGAGCTTCATCACCGACAAGCCGATGTTGACGGCGATGGAAATGACGGAAACCCGCATCACGGTTTGACGCAGGACTGTCGTGTGTTTATCCTGAGTATTCATAACATCACTTTCTTCCTTGTTTAATTTAATCTAAAAAGCCCGGAGCTTCTGAATTTCGGCTTCATAGCCACTGTAATCTTCCTGGGGCGTCTCTAAGAAAAAGGGCAGGTGCCTGAGTTTCGGGTGGGTGACGATTTTTTCGAAGGCCGCCCAGCCGATGCTCCCCGCCCCGAGTTTTTCGTGGCGGTCTTTGTGGCTTCCAAAGGGGGTCTTGCTGTCGTTGAGGTGAATGGCTTTAAGGCGCTCGAGGCCCACGAGGCGGTCAAATTCGGCCAGCACCCCGTCCAGATCGTGCACAATGTCGTACCCAGCCGAATAAACGTGGCAGGTGTCGAGGCAGACACCGAGATGCTCGGGCACCTCGGCCCGTCCGATGATCGCCGCGAGTTCTTCAAAGCTGCGGCCGATTTCGGTGCCTTTGCCGGACATGGTCTCGAGCAGCACCGTCGTGGTCTGCTCGTGGGCCATCACGGCGTTTAAAATTTCGACGATTTCGTCGATGCCCTTCTCAGACCCCTGGCCGGTGTGGCTGCCCGGATGAAAGTTGTACAGGCTGCACGGCAGGGCCTCCATCCGCTTTAAATCATCAGCAAAGACCTCCCGGGCGAAGTCCCGGGTCTTTTCAGTTTTCGAGGCCATGTTCATCGTGTAGGGAGCGTGGGCGAGCAGGGGCCCGAAATGCTTCGCCTCAAGGCCCAGGCGCAGGGCGCCGATGTCCTTCGGGTCCAGGGCTCTCGCCTTTTTGCCCCGGGGATTTCGGGTAAAAAACTGAAACGTGTTGGCGCCGATTTTGTCGGCGGCGTCAAAGGCGGCCTTGAACCCCTTCGCGATCGAGGTGTGGGGGCCGGCCCATAAGGTGTTTTCCATCTCTAATTTCCTTTCTTATGAAAAAACAGCCAGCGTGTACTGGCTGTTAAGCTTGACTCTGCTTTTATTCGTTTCTCGGGTGTTCGGCTTCCCAGGCGGCGATCTTCTGATCGAGTCTTTGGTTGGCCAGGGTTTCCGCCTCTTCCAAAGTTTTCGCTTCGTCAGGCATGACGGCCCGGCCGAAGGACAGGCTGATGGGCGGGCAGCCCGCGATCTTGTCCCGTTCTTTTAAGATTTCACACCGGGCGTTCTCGACGATCTTCTGAATCTGTTCCCCGTCTTTGGCGTGGCGGATGAAGATGACGAAGGTCGCCCCGGAATACCGGCCAATGACGTCCTGGACGACCAACGAGGTCGACAGCACGAAGCCCAGCCGGTGCAGCAGTCTGTCCCCGATGTCTTCGCCGCAGACCCGGTCCACTTCGGACAGGCCGTTTAAGCACACCAGAGCGAAGACACGCTGGCTTTCGTCCCGGGCCTCTAAAATCCAGTTGATGGTCATCATCGTGGACGGCCGGTCCTGAAGGCCGGTGACCTGATCCATGTGGGGGCGTCTCGGCGCGGTGGGGCTCGAATCCACCGGTTCGATGTGGCCGATCATGTGGGGGCTCACATTGCCGTGGACGCTGATGGTGGCCGGGGTGCACGTGGCCCGGCGCCATTCGTACTCGCCGTCCTGGTTCAGGGCCAGAAAATCCACTTCGGCAGGTTCGTGGGCGATGAGGGCTTTCTGATATTCCCGGATCGTGCTGATGTGCACCTGCTTTTCGTTGCGCAGGTTTTCGAGATAGTGGTCGACCATGTGTTCGGCGACCTGGCCGTCGGCCTTTCTGTGAATGTAAAAGAAGCGGTCCTGTTCCACGTCGTAGTCGAAGCTGGACGTCGCTTCGTACCGGGCGATGTTCCGGTAGTTCTGATTGAAGGTCACCGTCCGGGGGTCCACCACTTCTTCGTTGTCGGAGCCGGTGATCATCATGCCGACCTTGGGCATTTCGTACTGGCGCTGGACGCACCAGATGCGCAGGTGGGCCTGGAGCATGATGCGGTCGTCGAAGCACAGGCGGGCGGTCATTTCGCCGCTGATGCCCTCGGCGCTCTTCATCAGGCAGCGGATGACGTTTTTGCGGTCGGGCTCGTAGATCTTTGAAAAGACGTTGTCTTTGAGCGCCGCCTGTTTCTGGCTTTTGTAGCCGAAGAGTCTGCGGTACCAGGTGTTTCTGTAAATCGGCACCAGGTCCCGCCCTTTTTCGAGCGCAAAAATGACAACCCCGCAGGGCAGATCGTCAAAATAACTAAAATCTTCAATGAGTTCATCCAGCAGTTGTTTTTTTTGATCCCGGGATGCCATAATTTCCTCCAAATTTATGCTGATCTAATTCATTTTATCCTTTATTTTGCTCTAAGGTAGGACTTTAGATATTCTATCATACCCGTCCTGTTTTAACAAGCTGTCTCCCTCGTGTTTCAGAAGCATTGCGCGGGTTTTCGGGTTGTGATATACTCTTTCTACTTTTTAAATTATTATTTTTTTCATCATCAACACCAAAGGAGATCTTACAATGGGTTTTATCGGTATTTTGCTTCTGTCTTTCGGGCTGGCTGCGGATTCCAGCGCGGTGTCGGCCTGCGAAGGCTTAGCCATGCCAAAATACAACGCGAAGCTCGCGGCGACCATCGCCCTGTCCTACGGCGGGGCGGAAGGGCTCATGGCCTTTCTCGGCTGGGCCCTCGGCAAACAGTTCTACAGGGTCATCTCGTCTTTTGACCACTGGGTCGTCTTCATTCTGCTCACCATCATCGGTGGCAAGATGATCTGGGACGCCTTCCACGAAGATCCCGCCGAACAGGCGAAGGCTTCGTCGGAACATTTCTCGCCCCAGGAAATCATCCTCCTGTCCATCGTCACATCTGTGGACGCCCTGGCGGCCGGGGTGAGCTTCGCCTTCATCTCGATCAACGTGCCTGTGGCCGTTGCCTCCATCGCCATCGTGTCCGCCGCCTGTTCCTTCGCGTCGACTTTGATCGGCCATTTCATCTCGGCGAAATTCGGCCGGGCTGCGGAAGTGGCCGGAGGGCTCATCCTCTTTCTCATCGGGCTCTACGTGCTATTGCACGATCTCGGTGTGGTGCACTTCTGATGGCCTTTGACATCCGCAACCGCAGGCACGCCGAGGGCCTTCTCGCGGCGGTGATCTTCGCCCGTTCCACATCCTTTCTGCTCGTGAAGCACTGCCTGACGGCCTTCGGGGTCTTTAATCTTCTGGCGGTGCGCTTTTCGATTGCGGCCCTGCTTCTGATTCTGATCTTCAGGCGCCGTCTTGCGGGCCTGTCCCTGAAGACTCTGGGCCGGGGCGCAGTGCTCGGCCTCGTGTTTTTCGCGGTCATGGCAGGAGAGACCATCGCCCTGTCCAAGACCTCGAGCTCGACGACAGCCCTTGTGGAAAGCTCGGCGATCATGCTCGTGCCCTTTCTCGTGTGGCTGTTTTTCCGCCGCCGGCCGACGAAGGCCAACGTGGCCGCCGCCATTGTCGCCTTCACCGGCGTCGCCTTTACGATCGGCCAGACCGGACATTTTGTGCTGACTTCCGGCATCTTGTGGTGCCTGGGCACGGCGGTGGTCTACGCCCTGTCGGTCATCGTCACCGACCGGCTCTCAAAACAGGACGATCCCATCACCCTCGGCGTGATCCAGGTAGCGGTCATGGCCCTGGGATCGGTGATCTGCGCGTTTATCTTTGAACATCCGACCCTGTCCGCCTCCCCCGGAATCTATGGAAATGTGTTATACTTAGCAGTAGTTTGTTCTGTTTTCGGCTTTGCCATTCAGCCTTACGCCCAGTCGGGCACGACGCCGGAACGGGCCAGCCTGTTCCTGTCGATCACTCCGGCTTCGGCGACGGTGCTCGGGGTGGTCTTTCTTCACGAAACCCTCACCAGCCTCGGCGCCGTCGGGGTCGCCCTGATCCTGTCGTCGTTCTTTCTGGCCAACCGGCCGCTGCGTTTACTGAAATGACAAGTTATTTTAAGATATAGGAGTGCTTATGGATCTCGTACATCGCTACGGCGAGTGGATTAAAAATAAACTGCCGGACAACCCCAAAGCGGCCGGCCGCTATATCCGCCTGGGGCTGGTGCTCGAAAGCTTCGCCAAAAAACACCTCGGGGACAAAAATGTCCCGGCCCCTTACCGGGACTTAAACGTCCTGGCCTTAAACGGCATGCGCCACACTTTGGAGCATCCTGAAACGGCGGCCTGGACCAATTTGTTCACCCCGGTGGAAATCCTCCAGACCTTCGGGCTGAACTGCCTGTCGATTGAAATGATGGGCTCCTTCCTCGCAGGCTTCACTATCGAGGACTGGTGCATCGACCAGGCCGAAGCTTCGGGCATCGCCCCGACTTTGTGCTCGTATCACAAATCCTTCATCGGCGCCGTGGAAAACGGCCTGATTCCGAATCCGAAATGCGCGGTGACCACGTCCATCGTCTGCGACGCGAATCTCCAGACCTTCCGCTACACTGCGTCCCAGGGGAACGTCCCGCTGACACTGCTCGACATCCCGAACGCATACTCCAAAGACGGGGTGCATTACGTGGTCACCCAGCTCAAAGCATGGATCGCAAGCCTTGAGGACTTAACGCACCAGCATTTTGACGAGGCCAAGCTCAAGGCCGCCCTTTCCCGGGAAAACGCATCCTTTGCCGCCTACGCCCACTTCCTCGACCTGACCCGCACCCGGGCCTACCCGTCGACGCTCACCCTTCAGATGTTCGTGCTCTACGCGTCTCACCTGATCATCGGCTCCCCGGAAGCCCTGGCCTTTTTCAAGGCCCTCGAAGCCGACGCGAAGACCCGGCCGGTGTTTTCAGGCAAGCGGCTGTTCTGGCTCCACGTCCTGCCCTTCTATCAGCCAGCTTTAAAAGCGGCCTTTAACCTGAGCCAAAAGTACCAGATCCAGGCGACGGACATGAACCTCGACTACAACAAGCCCCTCGACGTGGATCATCCTCTGGAGGCCCTCGCTGAAAAGATGATGAAAAACATCTTCGTCGGCCCCCTGACCCGGCGCATCGCCGCCGAACGGGACCTGATCAAAGGCACCGGCGCCGACGGGGTCATCGCCTTCAACCACTGGGGCTGCAAGCAGATGGCCGGCGCGGCGGCCCTGATGAAAGACGCCCTCAAGGACACGGGCGTGCCCTTTTTGATTCTCGACGGCGACGGCATCGATCCCCGGAACACCCCCGAAGGCCAGATCAAGACCCGCCTCGAAGCTTTTCTGGAAATGCTTTAAAAAAGAGAGAAGACTATGCTAGCTTATATTTGCAAATACACCCCCATCGAACTCTTTGAATCCTTCGATGTGGACATGACCCTCATGGAACCGGAAGTGACCCAGTTCAACCGGGCGGACGCCGTGCTTCACCCCAACGTCTGCGCCTACGTCAAGGGCGTCCTCGAAGCCTTCGCCGATCTCGTGAAGACCCGGGGCGATGTGGAAGGCATGATCATCACCTCGTGCTGCGACTCAGGCCGGCGCCTGTACGACGCCCTGAGCGTGACCTACCCGGACAAGTTCATCTACCTCCTCGATCTGCCCCGGAAGATCACCCCGGAAGCGGTGAGCCTGTTCACCGAAAACGTCAGCCGCATGGTTTCGGCCTACAGCGAACACACGGGCCGGGCCTTTTACAGCGACGGGATGATCCGCCCCCTGAAGGCCTACCTCAAGGCGCATCCGGCGCCCCTCAAAAAGGACAAGGGAGATGAGGACGCCCTCAGTGTCGGCCTTATGGGCGGGCGCTGCGGCAAGGCCTTCATGGACACCTTGAAGCGCCATCACGTGCATCTGGCCTTCGACGTGACCTGCAGCCATCTCGCCCGGCTGTTCGACCCGGACGAAATCCACAAGCTCTCCGACTACTGCGAGCAGCTCCTCTCCCAGTTCCCGTGCATGCGGATGATGGGCGCCGAGGACCGCCTGAACATGCTCGACGATTTCGAAGATAAAATTGACGGCCTGATCTACCACACCGTGAAGTTCTGCGACCAATATCATTACGAAGGGGCGGCCCTGCGCAAGCTTCAAGACTTTTCCGTGCCGGTTTTATACGTGGAAACAGACCTGACGCCCCAGAGCAGCGGCCAGATCGAAACCCGCCTTGAAGCTTTCCTCGAAGAGATCAAAGCCAGACGCCAGCACAAAAATCAAAAGGCAGTGCCCGAATCCCAGCTCAAGACCCCGGCGCCAAAACCCCTTAAAATCACGGAAAAGGGCAAGGCCAAAGGGCCGTACGTCCTCGGCATCGACAGCGGCTCCACGTCCACCAACGCGGTGATCACAGACGGTTCCGGGCAGATTCTCGCCTGGGATATCGTGCGCACCGGGGCGAAGTCCATCGCCTCGGCGGAAAAGGCCATGCACCAGGTTCTCGAAAAGGCCCACCTCTCCGCCGAAGACTTAAGCCAGGTCGTCTCCACGGGCTACGGCCGCAACCACCTGCCCTTCTCCAATCAGGAGATCACGGAAATCACGTGCCACGCCAAGGGGGCCCACGCCATCGACCCGTCGGTGCGCACCATCCTCGACATCGGCGGCCAGGACTCCAAGGCCATCCGCCTGAACGACAAGGGGGACGTCGTCGACTTCGTCATGAACGACAAATGCGCCGCGGGCACCGGGCGCTTCCTCGAAATGATGGCCCACACCCTCGGGGTTTCCCTCGACGAGCTCGGCCAGCTGTCCCTCAACTCTAAAGAAGACATCCGCATCTCGAGCATGTGCACCGTGTTCGCTGAATCGGAAGTCATCTCCCTCATCGCCCAGAACAAGGAGCCCGAGGACATCGCCCACGGGGTCCACGTGGCCATCGCCGGAAGAGCCATTTCGCTGCTGCGCCGGGTGGGCATCGAACCGGCTGTCATGATGACCGGGGGCGTCGCGAAAAACCCAGGAATCATCGCCGTCCTCGAAGAAGAACTGGGCCAGAAGCTCGTCATCGCGGACCAGCCGGAAATCGTCGGCGCCTACGGGGCGGCCCTTCTCGCGAAAAAATAAGTTACAGGCGCAGCAGCTTCTCTCCGGCTTTTCGGGTCAAAAGCCGCACGGCGACGGCAGAAATCCCGAGGCCGAGGGCCCCAAGGCCCGCCCACAGGGGATAGGTTCTGACGGCGGCTTTCGGGATTAAATAGGCCAGCACGGCCACGGCCCCCGCCGGTGGAAACCACAGGCCGAAGCGCCAGCTCACCAGGAGCACCAAAGCGAAGGCCGCGGCCGCGGTGAGCCACGGGGCAAAGCCCATCGTCAGGGTCAGGGCCAGGCGGCATCCGGCGCCGAACACTGCCGCGGCGAGGCAGAGCCCGCCGATTTTAAAGAGGTTCACTAACGGAATCGGGCTTGGGTCGTCGACGATGCCCGCGGCCCCGACGATCAGCGGCGGCGCGATGAGCAGCTGGTGGCCGAGGCGTTCGCCGAGCATCCCCAAAATCAAAACAAAGCCTAAAAACACGGCGAACCGCAGGATCTGCACCCGTTTTTCAAGCAAAGGCCCCGGCGGAGAGATCCGCTCAGGGCGGGCTTTCCGTCCCTGTCTTCCCCATTTGAGCCAGCCGGTTGTGAGGATGACGCCGGTGGCAAACACGGCCACAGACGCCAGATACGCCGGATTCGCGCCCCTGAGCACCACCGGCAGAATCGCCGCGGAAAACACCGGGTAGAACCGGGTGCGGCTTTGAATAATCAGTGCCGCAGCGACGCAGAAGCTGATCAGAATTTGCACCGCAAAAGGCGCCGGCACAAAATTCACGGTTAAAAAGCCTGCCAGGGCGGCGGCGAGCATCATGACGACGGCCTTCCAGCCGCTCACCTGCCACGGGCACGCCGGCGCAGCCCAGAAGCCGATGGTCAGCGCCCCGACTTCGGGGAAGATGATGTCTTTTTCGTGAAACATCCCCGCTGCGGCTGTCATGAGGGCAACCACCGCGATGGCCAGTCCCTCTTCAATCCACACTGAACGTTCCCTTAAATCTGCTATCTCTTTTTCCATAAGCGTCCCTTTCGTCATCTTTTACATTTTTAAATTTTTGCGGATTTTCTGTTTTACCGCCTGATTTTTGATCACTCTGTGATATAATCCATCTTATCATAATTTTAGAAAAAAATAGTTGATATGCGAAAGGAGTTTTTATGCTCAATCTGATCAAGTCTGTCATCTTCGGCATCGTCGAAGGGATCACCGAATGGCTGCCGATTTCGAGCACCGGCCATTTGTATCTGTTCCAGGCCTTCATGCCTTTGTCGGGCCCCAAGGCCTTCGTGTCCATGTACATGGTCGTCATTCAGCTCGGGGCGATCATGGCCGTTGTCGTGCTCTACTGGAAGCGCCTGTGGCCCCTGCGCCGCATCCGCACCACAAAGGACAGCGTTGGACAGGTCGGCTGGGATCATAATATTTTAAAGATGTGGCTCAAGGTCATCATCGCCACCATTCCGGCGGCGGTCATCGGCGGGCCTCTGGACGATTTCTTCGAAGCCCATTTCTACAACCCGAAGTCCATCGCCGTGATGCTCATCCTCTTCGGGATTCTGTTCATCATCGTAGAAAATAAAAACACGTCCAGGCGCGCCCGGGTGTACAGCATTGACGACCTCACCTACCGGGACGTCATCATCATCGGGCTGTTCCAGCTCATCGCGGCGCTGTTTCCGGGGACGTCCCGCTCCGGCGCGACCATCATCGGGGCGCTGATGATCGGAGTCTCCCGCACCACCGCCGCCGAGTTCACGTTCTTCCTCGCGATTCCGGCGATGTTCGGGGGCTCGCTCTTAAAGCTGCGCCATTTCCACCACTTCACGGGCAGCCAGGCCGGCGTCCTCGCCATCGGCATGATCGTCGCCTTTGTGGTCTCGGTCCTCGCGATCAAGTTCCTCATGAACTACATCAAGACCCACGACTTCAAGCCCTTCGGCTGGTACCGCATCGCCCTCGGGATTATCGTCCTCGCCGTGGGCATGATCGCCTGACGATTCGGCATGCTTTCAGACGGACCTTCGGGTCCGTTTTTTATTGGGCTAAAAAAGTGCGGCTTATATGCCTCTATTTCAAAAAAGCTTCAACTTCTTCGTCGCTTAGAGATGGCCACATCTTTCGAAATTCTTTCTTTACCGCCGCGATATATGCTTCATAGCTCATCATGGTTGATTCCCCCCTTTTATTTTCTCTCTTCCTGTGTCCTCCGAGAACATAACCCCATTAAAAAAAGCCCGAAGCGTTCCGCCTCAGGCTTGTTCGCTGTGCTGATCTGTCTGGTCGGCATCGCGCTTTTTATCAATCTTATTTATTCTTCTTTTTGAGTTTTTGCGATTTTACAGCTGTCGATAAAGTTCAGTCCCCACAATCCCGCGCACACCGCCGAAAGGACTTTGGCAATGCGTGCAGAAACAAGAAACGCACAGACAATAAACGAAAAGCATAAAATCAATTTGGTTATTGGTTTGTTGAACATTTCAATTCTTCCCTCTAATTTAATCGTGTCGGCTCAAATTTCAGCATTTTTTTAATAAAAAATATACCCCCACAGTGCGGAGGCATGGAAAAAAGGAACTATAAATTAATAGGAGTCTATTTATAGTTTGACTAACGAATGTCTTTATTATAAATCCTTCCCATCAAAAAAGCAATAAAAAACCGGAACCTTCCGGCTCCGGTATGATTTCAAATGGTGATCCCTACAGGGCTCGAACCTGTGACCTCCACCACGTCAAGGTGGCGCTCTTCCAGCTGAGCTAAGGGATCAACTCGTGAATACTTGAATAGTATAACGATTTATGATGAATTTGTAAAGGCTTTTTTGAATTTTTTTTATTTTTTACGGATTTTATATTTTTGGGTATCTTTATTTTACAAGTATTCTTTTTCGGTGTATACTTAACTTACTGATTTAGCCTTATAAGTGCTTATAATTTGGAGGAAAGTATGCAGAATTTTACAAAAAATCAGCTGCGCAAAAATAAAAAATATTTAGAACTGCTCTCGAAGGACTTCCCGTCGATCACCTCGGCGGTCAGCGAAGTCATCAACCTTCGGGCGATTTTGAACCTGCCCAAGGCGACGGAGCATTTCGTCACGGACATTCACGGCGAAGACCAGGCGTTCAACCACGTCATCCAGAACGGCTCCGGGGCGATCCGCCGGAAGGTCATGGAGGAACTCGGCAGCACGGTCTCCCTCGAAGACCTCGAAGAGCTCATCCCGCTCATCTACTACCCCGAACAGAAGCTCGAGCTCATCAAACAGGAAAGAAGCGGCAAATACCTCGCAAACTGGTACGAGTTAACGATCTACCGCCTCGTCAAAGTGTGCCGGGCGTCGGCGGGCAAATACACCAGGTCTAAAGTCCGGAAGAGCCTGCCCCCGGATTTCCGCTACATCATGGACGAACTGATCCAGGAAGATGAAAAGCGCTACAACAAGAAAGATTACTACCGCGCGATCATCAGAAGCATCGTCGAGTACGGTGTCGCGGATCACTTCATCGAAGAAATTGCCACGGTGATCAAGCGCCTGACCACGGACCACCTCCACGTCATCGGCGACATCTTCGACCGTGGCCCGGCCCCCCATCACGTCATGGACACCCTCATGGCCCATCACTCCATGGACCTTCAGTGGGGCAACCACGACATTTTGTGGATGGGCGCCGCGGCGGGCAATCGGGCATGCATCGCCTGCGCCGTCCGCATCGCCATGCGCTACGCCAACACCCGGGTCCTCGAAAACGGCTACGGCATCAACATGCTGCCCCTGGCCACCTTCGCCCAAAAGACCTACGGGGACGACCCGTGCACCGAGTTCTATCCGAAAAACATCGCTGACAAGAACGCGAGCGTCGACGTGGACCTGATCTCGAAGATGCACAAGGCCATTTCGATCATTCAATTTAAAGTTGAAGAACAGATCATCGACCGCCACCCGGAATACCACATGGAAGACCGGTGCCTGATGCGGGCGATTGATCTTGAAAAGGGCACAGTCACCGTCGAAGGCAAGGCATACCCCTTAAACGACACGAACTTCCCGACCCTCGACCCGAAACACCCGTCACAGCTTTCCGACGACGAAGAACACGTCATGAGCCTGCTCTGCCACTCCTTCCGCCACTCGGAAAAGCTCCAGCGCCACATCCGCTTCATGTACGCCAAGGGCAGCCTGTATCTGACTTATAATAATAATCTACTCTATCACGCGATCGTCCCTCTCGATGAAAACGGCGACTTCGACACGATCACCTACAAAGGCCAGACCTACTCAGGCAAGGACCTCATGGACAAGTTCGACCAGCTCGCCCGGGAAGCGTATTTCACCAGCGCCCGGGAATGTCCGCCGCGGCACGACTTTTTGTGGTTTTTGTGGTGCAACAAGAAATCGCCCCTGTTCGGCAAAAAGAAGATGGCCACCTTCGAACGCTACTTCATCGACAACGAAGCCACCCACAAAGAAGAAAAAATGCCCTACTACAAGCTCATCGCCGACAGCGAAGAAACCGCCGACAAGATCCTCAGGGAATTCGGCCTGGACCCGAAAGACGGCCACATCATCAACGGCCACACCCCGGTGAAGACGAAGAACGGCGAATCGCCGATCCGCGCCGGGGGCAAGGTGCTGTGCATCGACGGGGGTTTCGCCAAGGCCTACCAGAAGACCACGGGCATCGCCGGCTACACCCTGACCTACAACTCCTACGGCATGACTCTGATCTCCCACCAGCCCTTCGAATCCGTGGACAAGGCCATCCGGGACGGGGTCGACATCAAATCCACTAAGGAAATCGTCGAAACCAACTCCAGGCGCAAAATGGTCGGGGACACCGACATCGGCACGAAGCTCAGGGACAATATTTACGACCTGGAAATGCTCATCGCCGCCTACCGCAAGGGCTTTATCAAAGAAAAAGCCATCAACAAATAATAAAAGATTCCACAAAAAAAGCGAGCACACGCTCGCTTTTTTTAGTACACCCGCTTTTTCCGGGGCACGCCGGTGAAGAACACCCCGAGGGCGCCGACGCCGACATGGGCGGCGATCACCGGGTCCAGGGTGTGGATCAGCACTTCGTTGGGATGCACCACTTCTCTAAGTCTGCGGGACAGGCGCTGGGCCTTGTCGATGCAGTCGGTATGGGCGATGAACACGGTCGCATCGTCCGCGTCTTCCATCTTCTTTTCCACCCGGCGGACAATGGCTTCGATAATGCCCCGTTCACTCCGGGCGCTGGCCTTGATGTGGATGTCCCCGTCTTCGTCCACGGAAAGCAGCGGCTTTCGGCCGAAGCGCCCGGCCAGGCGCGCCCGCCCCTTGAGCCGCCCGGACTTGGCCAAAGGCCTCGGGTCGGCCACGGTGAAGTACTGGTGCAGGCAGTTGCGGTCGTCTTTGAGGCCCGCGAACACTTCGTTTAAGGTGGCCCCGGCTTCTTCACGCTGGGCCGCCTGCATCACGAGCAGCCCTTCCCCGAAGGACACGGCCCGGCTGTCGAACAGGCAGATCCGTCTGTCAGGGTAGCGCTTTTCGAGCTTCGCGAGCACGTGCTTCACGCCCCCGTAGACGTTGGAAAGCCGCGACGAAAAGCCGATGTACAGCAGGTCTTCTCCCCGGGACAGGATTTTATCGCAGATCGCTTCGCAGACGGCTTCTTCCGCCGGCGCGGTCTTGACCGGCGCCCCGTCCCGCAGTCTCTGGTACCACCCCTGAAGGGCCTGGGGGTCGTCGGCCACGTCCCCATCCAGCACCAAGGTGTGGCCGCCGGCCTTCACCCTGAGGGGGATCACGCAGATGTCGTGCTGCCTGAAAATCCGGCTGTTTAAATTGCACGCCGAATCGGTTACGATTGTGTATGCCATTTTCTCTCCTTCAATTTAAAAAAATAAAACCATACAGCACCGCGCTGTATGGCCTTGTTTCAACGCTGCCCTCAGGCAGTGAGCGCCGCTTCCGATTCTTCGTCTTTGATCAGCGCGATCCGCACCGAACGCGTCAGCACGTCGGAATAGGAAAACGACAGCCGTTCCGGAACGTGACTTCTCGGATTTTCGACCTTGACCGTAAAAATGCTCGGATAAATCCCTTCGATCCGGCCGATTTTCCGGTAGAGTTTCTTCTTGCTCTTGTGGGCCTGAAGCTTGATTAAATCGCCTTTGTGCGCTTCGACCTCACGTCTGACATCATTTAAAGTCGCATGTGTATTCTGCGGCATTTTTCTTCACCTCGCTCGTATACTGTCCACATTATAGCACGGCGAGCCTCAAAAGTAAAGGATAGTTATTATAGCAATTGAAATAAGGGATGTCAAGTTGTAAATTTGTGCAAAATATTTTGAAAGTAATTATTTACATTATTATTTTTTACAAGGCCATTTTCACATCAAAACACAGAATTTTCGTCAATTTTACAGAGATTTTTAGGCTTTTGGGCTGAAATTGTAGAAGATTTTCAAAGATTTTGAACGGCTGTCGCCTAACTTTTAAACTTAATAAAAGCTTAATTTATGGGAAAATGCTCAAACGCCGGACTGAAAACTCTTTCCCCGGCGCCGGGGTTTTTGTGATATGATTGAAAAAAAATGAAAACAGAAAGGTTTAGCTATGGTATTTTCCAACACCCAGCAGGCGTCCATGGCCCGCTACCTCGAAATGCGGGGAAAGCTGCGAGCGCCGAAGAAAGCCGGTCTCGTCGCCTATTCGGGCATCCGGGGCTGCTACGCCGAAGCCGCCGGCGTCAAATACTTCGGCCCGGACTGCCTGTACATCCCCCACAAAGGCTTTGAAGACGTGCTGAAGTCGGTGAGCGGCGGCGGCGCGGACTACGGCGTCCTGCCCATCGAAAACTCCACCACCGGCGCCATCAACGACGTGTACGACCTCCTCATCCGCTACCGGGCGGCCATCGTCGGCGAGGTGCTGCTCCCGATCCGCCACTGTCTCCTCGGCACAAAGGACGCGACGCTTTCTACCGTGCGCACGGTGTATTCCCACGAGCAGGGCTTCTATCAGTCCCGGGATTTTCTCGCGAAGTATCCGGACTGGGCCCAGGTGCCCTACCACAACACCGCCGTCGCTGCAAAGTTCGTCGCCGATGAAAACGACCCGGAAAAGGCCGCCATCGCCAGCGAAAGAGCCGCGGAAATCCACGGCCTCAAAATCCTCGCGAGGGACATCAACGCCGCCGCGTGCAACACCACCCGGTTCATCGTCGTGGCGAAGCACCCGGAAAGCCGCCCGGGGCGCGACAAAATCTCCCTGCGCTTTATCCTCCCTGACGAACCCGGCGCCCTCTATCATCTTTTGGGGATCTTTGAAAAAGAAAATTTGAATTTATCAAAGATCGAATCCCGGCCCATTCCCGACAGCCGCTGGCACTACCAGTTCTTTCTGGATTTCATCGGCGACATTGACCAGGCCCGGCTGGACAAAATCATCGGCGCCGTCATGGCCCACACCAAGGCTTTCGCGTTTTTAGGCTTTTACCCCAAAGGCTGACCGTTTTGTTGAATCCGACGGTTCAGATCCTTGAGTAAAGACAAGAGAAACGGCAGGGCCAGCAGAAAGCTTAAGGTGTCCGCCGCCGGCTGAGCCATCTGCACTCCGAGAAGGCCGATATGCCGGGGCAGAATGAGAATCAGCGGGATGAAGCACAGCCCGTTTCGCAGCAGGGTGAGAAACGTCGCCTTCCCCGCGATGCCCGCGCTCTGGTACAGCATGTTCGTCATCATGAACGGCGGAATGAGCACAAAGACGAGGCACTGGTAAATCAAAGCCGGCGCCGCGATGCGGATGACCTTGGGATCTGTGATAAACTGGCTCACGGTCCAGGCCGAATGGGTGCCGATGACGAGGGCCAGGACCGCAGCGGTGGCTTCGGACAAAATCACCGTGAACACAAAGGCCTGTTTCAGACGGCGCCAGCTTTTCGCCCCGTAAGAAAAGGCCGACACCGGCTGGAGCCCCTGGCCGATGCCGATGATCACCGCGAGAATCAGGAAGGTGATCCGGCTCACGATGCTCATGGCCGAAATCGCCGCATCTCCCCAGCCCGCCGCCGCGAGGTTAAGGAGCAGGGTCGACACGGTGTTGAGCCCCTGGCGGCACAGGCTCGGCATCCCCACGGTGACGATTTCGAGAACCACGTCCCCCTTCAGGCGCACTTTTGAAAAAGACAGACGGGTCGTGGTCTTTCCCGTTAAGAAGAAAGATAAGAGCAGGGCAAAGGCGATGACCTGAGACAGCGCCGTGGAAAGCCCGGCGCCGAAAATCCCCAGATGGCAGCGGAACATGAGAAACGGGTCTCCGGCGATGTTGAGGAGCGCCCCGATGGAAATCCCGAAGGTGCCGAGGGCCGCCCGGCCTTCGTAACGCAGGACGTTGTTCATGAAAAAGCTCGCCGTGATAAAGGGCGCCGCCGCGAGGATGCACCGGCCGTAAATCCGCGCGTAGGGCAGAATCGTCGGCGTCGTCCCGAGAAGGCGCATGAGCGGGTCGGTGAAAATCAGCCCCAACACGGTGATCGCCAAAGTGATCATCATCACGAGGACGAGGCCCGTGGACACGGTGACGTTGGCCGCGTCCACATCCTTTTTCCCGAGATCCCGGGCGACGATCGACCCCGAACCATGGCCGCACATGAAGCCCACAGCCTGGAGCACCGCCATCAAGGCGAAGACAATGCCCGTGGCGGCCGAAGCGGACGTGCCCAGGCGCCCGACGAAATACGTGTCCGCGGCGTTGTACAGGCTCGAGATCATCATCGAGATGATCGTCGGAATGGCCAGGGTGATGATGAGCCGGGGCACCGGGGTGCCCATCATCTTCGCGTACTGTTTATTTTGATTGGCTTGGTTTTGATGCATAGCTCTCTCTTTTAAATAACAAAAGAACCGGTGTTTTCACACCGGTTCTTTTGTGTTTGTAATTTGTATGGACTGACGGCTTAGAATCTGCCGATCGTGTTGTTAGCGGTAACGATTCTCTGAATTTCGTTGGTGCCTTCAAAGATCTGGAAGATCTTCGCATCGCGCATGAGTTTTTCGACAGGATATTCACGGATGTAGCCGTAGCCGCCGAACATCTGAACCGCGTCAGTGGTCACTTCCATTGCGGTGTCAGAAGCGAAGCATTTTGCGATCGCAGCTTCTCTGGTGTAGCGTTTGCCCTGATCCATCAAGGTCAGTGCGTAAGCGTTCATCTGACGGGCAGCTTCGATCTTAATCGCCATGTCAGCGATCTTGAACTGCATCGCCTGGAATTTCAGGACAGGACGGCCGAACTGCTGACGTTCTTTGCAGTATTTGATGGCTTCGTCCATGGCTCTCTGTGCGAGGCCGACAGAAACGACGCCCATCCATGCACGGGCCTGATCCAATGTTTCCATTGCGATCTTGAAGCCTTCGCCTTCTTTGCCGAGCAGGTTTTCCTTCGGAACGTGAACATCTTCGAGGATGACTTCTGCAGTATTGGACAGGCGGATGCCCATTTTGTCTTCTTCTTTGCCGACAGACAGACCCGGTGTGCCCTTTTCAACCAAGAAAATGGACATGCCATGGTGGGTGCCCTTGGATTTATCAGTCATGGCTGTGACGCAGTAGAAATCTGCAATGCCGCCGTTGGTGATGAAGCATTTGGTGCCGTTGATGACATATTCGTCGCCAACTTTTTCAGCTGTGGTTTTGCCAGCAGCCGGGTCAGAACCAGCGCCAGGTTCGGTCAGTGCGAAAGCGCCGAAACCGCCGTTGCACAGGATGTCGCAGACGCGGGCTTTCTGTTCGTCGTTGCCGGCGATGAGAACCGGTTTGGTCCCGAGGCCAGAAGCGGAGATCGTGGTGGCGAAGCCGGCATCGGCTCTTGCCATTTCTTCGAACAAGGCTGCAATGTCAACACGGGTTAACCCTTCGGTTTCGTCCGGGTTGGAGCGTTCCATGCCGCCGTATTCCGTCGGAACTTCCAGAATGTTCAAGCCCATTTCTTTGGCTTTGTCGTACATTTCGGTTGGAAATTCGCCGCTCTTATCGTATTCTTTTGCCTGTTCGACGACTTCTCTTTCACAGAAATCATGAACGTCATTTAATAAGTCTTTCGCTTCGTCAGAAATTAAATAAGCCATGTTTTGTTTCCCTTCTTCTCTTCAAATTTTTTCTTCTCTTTTTCAAATTTTCAAATATGAGAATTTTACAAAAAAGTTCTGCCAAGCCAGAGTGAGAAGTCCCTGATTTGACAGAACTTATTATATCACAATTTTTTACGCCTGAAAAGTGAAATGTGAAATTTTTATCAATTCATTAAAGGTATCTTTACTGCATCCATTATTCGTCAGCATCAGGGTTGAAGCAGACTTTGCCCGGGTTCATGATCATGTTCGGGTCGAAGACTTTCTTGATGCCGCGCATGAGTTCCATGTTCTTTTCACCGACCATGTTCTTTAAGTATTTCATCTTGCCCATGCCGATGCCGTGTTCACCGGAAATCAGGCCGCCGAGTTCGACGCATTTGTCGTAGACTTTGGTCATGAATTCATCGGATTCTTTCATGAAGGCTTCCTTGTCATCACCGTTGGAGCACAGATAGATGTGCAGGTTGCCGTCGCCGGCGTGGCCGAAGTCTTTGATTTCGTAATCTTTGCCTTCGCCTAAGGATTTCGCGTAGATCAAGAATTCCGGAATCTTGGTGATCGGCACGACGACGTCGCATTCGTCGAGCAGCTTGGTGCTTTCTTCGATGGTTTCGAGGAGCGATGAACGAATCTGCCAGGCGTCAGCGAGCAGTCTCGGGGTGTCGGCGACGAGGACGTCGAGGGCGCCCGCTTCGAGGACAACTTCTGAAGCCTTTTCAATCTTGTCCATCAGTTCGTCTTCGTCGTTGCCGTCAAAGGTTGCGAGGACATAAGCCTGAACTTCGACGCCGTCCATTTCGGCCGGATACACGTCTTTTTCCAGCGCTTTCTGAGTCGCCATGGTGACGTCTTTTTCCATGAATTCCAAAGCCTGGGGATCGAGGTGAGCCTGGAACAGTTTCGGCACAGCGCCGATGGCTTCTTCAATGCTTGGATAAGGAATGATCATGGACATGGTGGCCTTCGGAGCGACGATGACTTTCATGGTCATTTCGGTGACGATGCCGAGGGTGCCTTCTGCGCCGATGAACAAGTTGAGCAGGGAGTAGCCGGAACTGGTCTTCGCGACGTCAGCCCCTTCTTTGATGACTTCGCCGGTCGGCAGAACGACCGTCAGTGAACGGACGTAGTCACGGGTGCAGCCGTATTTAACAGCGCGCATCCCGCCGGCGTTGGTGGAGACGTTGCCGCCGACCGTTGCGAATTTTTCACCAGGATCTGGCGGATACATCAGGCCGTGTTTCAGGGCATCCTGTGCGAGATCGTTGAGCAGCACCCCTGGCTGAATACGCACGACCAGGTTTTCTTCGTCGTACCCTAAAATCTTGTTCATCTTCAGGGTTGAAATCATGACGCCTTTTTCGATGGAAACCGGTGCGCCAGTGAGGGCTGTTCTCGCGCCTGACGGGGTGACCGGGATTTTATTTTCGTTGCAGATTTTGACGACAGCGGCGACTTCTTCCGTGGTTCTCGGTTCGACGACCACGTCCGGCAGTTCCTGGCCGTAAATCCGCATTTCGTCATGGGCGAAATCGTCGTTGATGTCTTCGCCTAAAATGACATGGCCGTTCGCCGCTTTTTTGATCTGTTCGATGATCTCCGGCGTAACCTTATTGTACGTATAGCTCATTTAAAATCCTCCTCTATATACTCTCCAAATCAAATGAACATTTTGGTCTTTTTAACTTGACTAAAATTGGTCTGACCACTAATTCTATTATAATGTAATCCTGTAGCAATTTCAAGTCATTCTGTGTAAAAACCATCCCCTTTCTTAAATTTTTTTGCTGGTTTTTCTGAAATCGATTGATGTCAAAATTTTTACTCTATTATAGCTTTTTTTTATTGTTTTGACTATAAAAAAAGACAAATCATGATAAAATAGAGAGCGAAATCAATCTGTTACTATTATAAACCTGGAGGTTTGATATGTACAACATTCGCAAAATTGACAACGATCTGACTTTTGTCGGCGTCAATGACCGCCGGCTGAATCTATTTGAAAATGTTCATCCTCTGCCCCAGGGGGTGTCTTACAACTCCTACGTCCTGCGGGATGAAAAGAACGTGCTCTTCGACACCGTCGACTGGTCCTGCGGGCGCCAGTTCTTCGAAAACATCGAAGCGGCCCTAGACGGCCAGGAACTCGACTACGTCGTCGTCCACCACGCCGAACCGGACCACGCCGCGACTTTGGATGAAATTCTCATCCGCTACCCGAAAGCCCGGGTGCTGTGCTCCGCCAAGGCGAAGCTGTTCCTCGAACAATTCGGCCACAACGTCGAAGACCGGGTCGACGTCGTGAAAAACGGCGACACGGTGTCCTTCGGCAAACACGAACTCACCTTCATCCAGGCGCCGATGGTCCACTGGCCGGAAGTCATGGTTTCCTTCGACGCCACCACGGGCACCCTGTTCTCGGCCGACGCCTTCGGCTCCTTCAAGACCCTCGACGGCGTTTTGTTCGAAGATGAAATCGGCGGCGCCGAAGAAGTCGCGTGGCTCAACGAATCCCGCCGCTACTACACCAACATCGTCGGCAAATACGGCAAGAACGTCCAGATGCTCTTAAAGAAAGCCGCCGGCCTCGACATCAAGATGATCTGCCCCCTCCACGGGGTCATCTGGCGCAAGGACATCGACCGCTTCATTGAAAAATACCAGCTGTGGAGCACCTACACCCCGGAACATCTGGGCGTCGTCATCGCGTGCGGCTCCATGTACGGCGACACCGAACAGGCAGCGGACATCCTCGCCAACGCCCTGGTGCAGCGCGGCGTCAAGCGGGTGCGCTTCTTCGACGTGTCCAAGACTCACCCGTCTTACGTCATCGCCGCGATCTTCAGATATTCCCACCTCGTCATCGCGTCCCCGACCTACAACCTCGGCATCTATCCGCCGGTTCACAACCTCATCAACGACATCAAGAACTTAAACATCCAGAACCGCACCGTCTCAGTCATCGAAAACGGCAGCTGGGCACCGAAGGCCGGCACCCTCATCGAAAACGAACTGGATCAGAACAACCTGTGCTTCCTCGGCGACCGGGTCACCGTGAAATCTTCGGTGAATGTCGACAACAGAGAAAGCATCATCGCTTTGGCCCAGACCATCGCCGACGATATCTACGCGAAGAAAAACTAAATAGTTAAACATCAAAAAAGCCGGATCGAAAGATCCGGCAATTTTTTTCGCCTGAATTAGTGAATCACCAGGCCGATCATCGGGAAGACGTAGCAGATGACGCCTGCGATGACCACGAAAAGCAGACAGTATTTCGCGACTTTGCGCAGCACCACGCTTTCGGAACCGGCGAGGGCCACGGCAGAAGTCCCAATGGCAATGCCCTGGGGACTGATCATCTTGCCGATGCCGGCGCCCAGTTCGTTAGCAGCACACAGCCAAGCCGGGTTGGCGCCGATAGCCTGGGCCGTCTGGCGCTGGAGATCGCCGAACAGCACGGACGTCGAGGTCCCAGAACCGGTGACGAAGGCGCCGATGGTGCCGATGAGCGGCGAGATAATCGGGAAAGCGGTTCCCGTTGCGGCGACGAGGACGGCGGCGATTTCGCCGGTCATGCCGCTGTGGGTCATGATCTTCGCCAGCGCAAGCACCGAGCAGATCGTGACGATGGTTTTCCAGTTGCCGGTGACGGTCTTCACAAAGACCCGCCCGAGGGTTGAGCCCTTGGCGCCCTGGGCCAGGCCGCCGATGATGGCCGCGATGAAGATCAAAACGCCCGGGGTGTTGATCCACGTGAAGGTCAAAGGCGATGCGCCCTTGCCGTTATAAATCGTCACCGCCGACGCGATCTTGGACAGCGGATCGTGGATAAACGGCACGAGGCTTGAGGTGATGACCAGAATCACGAAGATCAGGATGAAAGGCAGCCACGCGTTGACAGCCGAACCGAAAGTCAGTTTTTCAGTGGAGAGCTGACTCGAATCCGACACGGTGGAATATTCCTGGGGCACTTCGCGGTCCCGCATCTTCCGGGCCATGAGAATGGTCACGGCCATGCAGACGATGGAGCCGACGATGTTCGGCAGTTCCGCGCCGACGAAACGGCCGACGATGAAGCACGGCAGCGTGAAGGCCAAAGACGAGACGATGGTGATGCCCCACACGCCTTTCATGGCTTTGGCGCCCTTGCCGAGGATCATGACCGCGATGATCGGCGAAATGAACATAATGACGCATTCGATGAGGGCCACATTCGCCGAAAGCGATGTCGCTGATAAACCTGTGACAGCGGCCATGGTCGTCGTCGGAACCCCGACGGAGCCGAAGGCGGTCGGCGTCGAGTTGATCACCAGGCAGGCTACAACGGTCGGGATCGGGTCAAAGCCCAGCCCCACGAGAATGGAAGCCGGAATGGCCACGGCGGTGCCGAAGCCGGCCATGCCTTCCATGAAGTTGCCGAAGCCCCAGGCGATGATTAAAAGCAGGATGCGCTGGTCAGTGGACACCGACGCGAGCATCGCCTTGATCTTGTCCATCGCCCCGGTTTCCAGGGTGATGTTGTAGGTGAATAACGCCGCGATGATGACCAGAATGATCGGCCACAAAGCGTTGAGTACCCCTTCAAGGGCCGCCGTCGCCACGTTTGAGCCAGAGCTGTTAAAGGCGGCCATGGCGATCACCGCGCCGATGACCAGCGCGATGAGGCAGGCCTGATAGCCCGGCATCTTCATGACAGCGAGGGCAATGATGAGCCAGATAATTGGAATGAGTGCCAGCAGAAATAAACCAAAATTCATAATCTTCCCCCTTTGAATTTTGCAACGACGTTTTTGTAAACGTCTACCAATAACTTTAGTATATATTGGTCAGACCAATTTGTCAATGCTCTTTCCCGGCTTTATGAAATTTTTCTATCTTTTTATGACGAATTTTTCCATAATTTTTACCTGCTTTTGGTTTAAAATAGAATCATTAATGACAGATTATCATCAAATATCACCGAAGGGAGGTGGCGCGACCATGGCCACCAAAAATTCCAATACCTCCCGGGCCTTTCAGACCGTCATCGAACGCATCCAGACCCAGTTTCAGAACAAGACTTTAAAGCCCGGGGACAGACTGCCGCCGGAACGGCAGATGGCCGAAGATCTCGGCGTCTCCCGGGCCACGATCCGGGAAGCGATCCGCGCCCTGGAAATGATCGGCATGGTGCAGAGCCGCCAAGGTGAAGGCAATTTTATCAGCGACCGCCTGGACCTGGCGCTGATTCAGCCCATGACCATGTCCTTTTATCTCGGGAACGGCTCCCTTTACGACATTCACCATTTCAGACAGAGCCTCGAGGTCGAAGCGACTTACCTCGCGGCAAAAGACCCGACCCCCGAACTCTGCGGCCATCTGAGCCGCCTTGTGGACGGCATGGAAACCGCCCCGGACGTGCCCACGTCCGCCGCCCTCGACGACGACTTTCACCACGCCATCGCCAAGGCCTCGGACAACTGCCTGATCCGCGACGCCCTGACCGCCGCGACATCGCTGCTCGACACGGTGCGCCGCCGGGCCCGCATCGCCATCATCATGCGCGAAAAAGACGAAGGGGACGCCCTGTGCTTCCAGCACCGGCGCATCGCCGACGCCATCGCCGAAAAAGATCCGCCCCTGGCCCGCAAGCGCATGCTCGAACACATGCTCTACGTTGAAGACTTTCTTGACGACATCACGGCGGACGAATCTTGAGTTGTCAACCGCATCAAACCGGCTTCCCGCCGGTTTTTATTTTACCCGATTTCCCGGCGATTTATGCTATAATGAATTTGACTCATTAAAGTATAAAATAAAAATAAGGAGAAAAAATCATGAAATGCCCACACTGCGGCGCCCCTCTGGGGGACAGCCAGCCTTTCTGCACGAACTGCGGCGCGCCGAACCCGAACGCCCATTCCAGCACCGCGGGCAGCGGCCATGAAACGGTCACGCAGCCGGCCAAACGCGAAAGCCCGGCGGAAAACAACACGGCGGTCATCGTCACCGCCATCATCTGCGCCGCGGCCGTCGCCGTCTTCGCCATGTATTTCCTCGTCTTTAAGCCCAAAACCCAGACGGCTTCAAGCGCCGGCTCTTCGAAGACGGCCCAGTCTGAAAGTTCAGACGCGTCTTCATCGAATACGTCGTTTTCATCAAACGCTTCGTCTGGAACGTCCAGCCGTTCTTCGTCTTCTTCTTCAAATTCAAATTGGATGAACCGGAGCTACATCATTCCCTATTCGACGACCGAGTACCTGTCCTCGAGCGACATCGCCGGATTTTCAGCCAAGGAATGCAATTACGCCCTCAACGAAATTTACGCCCGGGAAGGCCGGCGGTTCAGATCGACGGAGCTGCAGAATTATTTTGACAGCAAATCCTGGTACAGCGGGACGATCGACCCCGATTATTTTGACGAAAACGCCATCCTGTCCGGCGTGGAACAGAACAACGTCGAATTCCTCCGGGACGCCATGAACGCCCGGGGCGGCTACACCCCCCAGTGAGCAGGCGCGTCATGAAACACCAGAACCTCATCGTGGCGGTGCTCATCGTGATCATCGCCGTGCTGATCGGCGCCGTCGCCTTCGACATCCACGCCAGAAACACCGCCGCTTCAACGAAAAAAACCTCTAAAAAATCAAGCCAGACTTCTGCAGCTTCAGATCAAGCCAAGACGACCCAGACGGCCGCCCAGAAGACGATCGTCCTCGACCCGGGGCACTCCGCCGTCATGCCGTCGGGAAATGAAGCCATCGGACCGGGATCGAGCGAAACCAAGGCCAAGGACATGGTCGGCACCAAAGGGGTCGCCACCGGCGTCACCGAGTACGACTTCATGCTGAATCTCGCGAATGCGCTCAAGCCCGAGCTCGAAAAACGGGGCTACAACGTCGTGCTGACCCGTACGGACAGCAGCTCCGCCCATTCGTGCATCGATCGGGCCCAGGTCGCCAACGACAACCACGCCGACGCCTTCATCCGCCTCCACGCCAATGCCGCCGAAAGTGCGGCCCCGGAAGGCGCCATGACCATCAACATCACGGCGAACAACCCCTACACCAAGGCAACGTACACCCAGTGCCGGAAGCTGTCGGACTGCGTGCTCGATGCCTACTGCAGCGCCACCGGCGCGAAGCGCGAGGGCGTCTCCGAGCGGGACGACCTGACCGGCAACAACTGGGCGACCGTGCCGACGACCCTCATCGAAGTCGGCTACATGACAAACCCGGACGAAGACAAGCGGATGCAGACCGACGCCTACCAGGCTAAAATGGTCCAGGGCATCGCGAACGGCATCGATCAGTTTTTTAAATAAAATCGAATGGACAGAAAGGACGCTATCATGAACATTTTACTCTCCAACGACGACGGTTTTGATGCTCCGGGCATTCACGCCCTGGCGCAGGAAATGAAAAAGCTCGGCCACCTTGTCATCTCCGCTCCGGCGGACCCCCAGTCGGCCAAATCCCATTCCAAAGCCGTCCGGGGACAGCTCAAAGTCCACGCCGAACCCTTCGAGGCGGGCGATCCCGCGCTTCAGGACGGCTACCGGGTCTACGGCACCCCCTACGACAGTGTGGACGTGGCCCTGCGCGCCCTGCTCACCACCCCTGAAACCCGGCCGGACCTCGTGGTCACCGGCATCAACCACGGCTCCAACGTCGCCTACGACATTCTGCACTCGGGCACCATTGGCGCGTCCTCGGCGGCCCGGTTTAACGGCATTCCGGTCATCGCCATGTCCTTAAACGGCGGCGCCCGGTACGACTACCGCTACTCGGCGAAATACGCCTTAAAAATCGCGAAGTGGTTTGTCAACCAGCCCGACAACACCGACTACATCCTGTCGGTCAACACGCCGAACTGCCCCGAATCCGACATCAAAGGCACCATCGTGTCCCGCATGGGCCACCGTCACAATTACATCAACTCCTACGCGAAAACCCCGGGGGAAGACGAAAATACGATGTACTTCGACATGCAGGTCGCTCCGAATCATCAGGACACGGACGAGGATTTGAGCTACGACGATTACGCCGTCAACCACGGCTATGTCGTGATCACGCCCCTGGACATGGACGTGACGGATTTTTCCCGCCTCGAGCGTTTTATCCCGCTGACGGACACGGTCTTAAACCCCGAAGTTTAACGCTATAAAAAAAACTGATGTCATAGGGCATCAGTTTTAATTTTAAATTTAATTTTTGGATTCGCTCTGCTGTTCGGCTTCCACCTCTTCGGTGATGCGGCACAATTCCCACAGCAGGTTGATGAGCTGGTCCGTCTTGGCTTTGCCCAGGCGCGCCGCCGCTGTGTCGAGGGGCGTGTCGTAAAACAGGTGGTGCTTGTGCATCATGTCCCCGGCGTGGGGCGTGAGTTCGAGAAACACCGTGCGCCGGTCTTCCCGGCTCTGGACCCGCTCTAAATAATGCTTTTCTTCGAGCGCCCGGACGATCTGGGACATGTTGGATTTGGTGCAGCGGTTGACCCGGCTGAGCTGGGACACGGTCATGGGACGGGTGTCGCTGGTGTTCTTTCTGAGCACCTGGAGCAGCACCACGAGCTCCCCGTAGCGGAGGTCCATTTTTTTCGCCATTTCCTTTAAATACTGGTGAACGCTGCCCTTGTGCAGCATGAGCACCACTTTGACAAATTCTGCGCTGAAACTTCTGGTCTCGTCAAATAAATCCATAACTTCCCCTTTTTTGATTACAAAAGATACAATTCTGTTTAATTTTATCGCTTTTGGCGCGTTTTTTCAAGACGTCTGAACAACGGCTTCAAATTGTAAAGTTTTATTAAATCTATTATAATGGTTGTTTAACCGACTGATAAAGAAGGAGGACTCTATGATCAAAAAAATCATGGAAAGCATCCGAGAGTACAAAAAATCCTCGATCCTTTCCCCTGTTTTTGTGACCCTCGAGGTGATCATGGAAGTGGTCATTCCGCTTCTGATGGCGCGCCTCATCGACCAGGGCCTCAACCGCGGCAACATGCGCGCAACGTGGTTCTACGGCATCATCATGCTCGCCGCCGCCGCCGTGTCCTTGAGCTTCGGCGCCCTGGCCGGCAAATTCTGCGCCACGGCTTCGACGGGCCTGGCCAAAAACCTGCGCCACGATCTGTTCGCGAAGGTGCAGGACTTTTCGTTTAAGAACATCGACGATTTTTCGACGGGCAGCCTCGTCACCCGCATGACCACCGACGTCACCAACGTCCAGATGGCCTACATGCTGCTCATCCGCATCGCGTTCCGGGCGCCCCTCATGCTCATCTTCTCCCTGATCATGAGCTTTTCCATCAACGCCCGCCTGGCCGTCGACTTTCTCATCGCCGTGCCGGTGCTCGCCGTGGCCCTCGGGCTCATCATCAAATTCGCCCATCCGCTGTTCCGCAAGGTGTTTAAGATCTACGACCGGCTGAACACGGTGGTCCAGGAAAATCTCCGGGGCATCCGCGTCGTGAAGTCCTACGTGCGCAAAGACCACGAAATCGAAAAGTTCAAAGGCATTTCAGGGGACGTGTACGAAACCTACTCTTCAGCTGAAAAGCTCATGGCGCTGAACAGCCCGGTCATGCAGGCCGTCATTTACGCGTGCATGCTCGTCATCGCCTGGGTCGGCGCGAAGCTCATCGTCGCCGGCAGCCTCACCACCGGGGAACTCACGAGCCTGATCACCTACATCATGATGATCCTCATGAGCCTGATGATGCTGTCGATGATTTTCGTCATGCTCACCATCGCCCAGGCCTCCGGCGAACGCATCGTCGAAGTGCTGAACACCGAAAGCGACCTCACGAACGCTCCCCAGCCCATCGAACGGGTGAAGGACGGCTCCATCGTCTTCGACAACGTGAACTTCTCTTATGCCGGAGATCCGGACAAGCTTTCTCTCAAAGACATCAACCTGGCCATTAAATCCGGGGAACAAATCGGCATCATCGGCGAAACCGGCTCGGCGAAGTCGTCTCTTGTGCAGCTGATCCCGCGGCTGTACGACGCGACCACCGGCACTGTGTACGTCGGCGGGGTCGACGTGAAGGACATCGACCTGACGGTGCTCCGGGACCGGGTCAGCATGGTGCTCCAGAAGAACGTGCTCTTCGCCGGCACCATCGCCGAAAACCTGCGCTGGGGCAACCCCAACGCTAGCGAAGCCGAACTGTGGCGCGCGTGCGAAGTGGCCTGCGCTGACGAATTCATCAAAGAAATGCCCGACGGCCTTAACACCATGATCGAACAGGGAGGCACCAACGTCTCCGGCGGTCAGAAACAGCGCCTGTGCATCGCCCGGGCCGTCCTCGCGAAGCCGAAAATCCTCATCCTCGACGACTCGACGTCAGCCGTGGACACGAAGACTGACGCGAAAATCCGCCAGGGTCTGAAAGAAGTCATTCCGGGCACGACAACCCTCATCATCGCCCAGCGCATTTCGTCCATCGAAGGCGCCGACCGCATCGTCATCATGCATCACGGCACCATCGACGACGTGGGCACGAGCGACGAGCTCCTCAAGCGCAACACACTGTACCGCGAAGTTTACGACACCCAAATGCAGATGAAAGGAGGCCAGACCCATGTCGAAACAGAAGCGTAATCCCAATCAGGATCATCCCATCCCGAAGGCGAAGCCTTCAAACGCCGATGCCATCGACGGCGCCACCATCAGACGGCTCATGGCCTACATCGGCAGAAACTACCGCTTCCGCTTCACGGCCGTCGTGATTTTCATCATCATCTCGTCCATCGTCGGCGCCCTGTCATCGCTGTTTATCGGGCGGGTGGTCGACGACTTCATCACGCCGATGCTCAAGCAGACCCACCCGGATTTCGGGCCGCTGCTGCACACGGTCACCGTCATGGCCATCGTATTCGCCGCCGGCGCCGTGTGCAACCTTTTGTACAACCGGATCATGATCACGATCTCCCAGGGCATCCAGAAAGATATCCGGGATGAACTGTTCACGAAGATTCAGGATCTGCCGATCCGCTACTTCGACACCCACGCCTACGGCGACATCATGTCCCGGTTCACCAACGACACCGATACACTCAGACAGATGCTGTCCGTCGCGATTCCAATGTCCTTTTCGATGCTGATCTCCATCGCCGCCGTGTTCGTCTCGATGCTCGTGACCTCGCTGCCTTTGACCTTGATCGCGTGCGTCTGCGTCGCCATCATGCTTTTCGTGTCGAAAAAAATCACCGGAGCCAGCGGCAAATACTTCATCAAGCAGCAGAACTCCCTGGGCGTCGTCGACGGCAACATCGAAGAAGCCATCACCGGCGAAAAGGTCATCAAGGTGTTCAACCACGAAAAGGCCGCCATCGCCGACTTCGACGAAAAGAACGAACAGCTGTTCAAGGACGCTGAACGGGCCAACACCTACGCCAACATCCTCATGCCGATCTTAAACAACATGGCGAACCTTTTGTACATCATCGTCGCCATCGCCGGGGCCCTGCTCATGCTGTCGGGGCACACGCTGCTGACCCTCGGCGGGCTCATCGCGTTCTTAAACCTGACGAAGAGCTTCGCCATGCCCATCGGCCAGATTTCCCAGCAGCTCAACTCCATCATCATGGCCCTGGCTGGAGCGAAGCGCATCTTCACCCTCATGGACGAAACGCCGGAAGAAGACGACGGCGACGTGACCCTCGTCAACGCCATCATTCGAAACGGCAAGCTCCTCGAATCCGACCACCGCACCGAAACCTGGGCCTGGCGCATGATGGACCGGCGCCACAGCCTCATCACGTACCGAAAGCTCGAAGGGGCCATCACCCTGGATCACGTGGACTTTGAGTACGAGGCCAACAAGCCGATTCTCCACGACATCACCATCCACGGCAAGCCGAAGCAGAAAATCGCCCTCGTGGGCTCCACCGGCGCCGGGAAGACGACGATCACGAATCTGATCACCCACTTCTACGACATCGCCCGCGGCCAGATCCGCTATGACGGCATCGACATCACCCGGATCAAGAAGGCCGACCTCCGGCGCTCCCTCGGGGTGGTGCTTCAGGAAACGAATCTGTTCACCGGCACCATCGCCGACAACATCCGCTACGGCCGCCTCGACGCTACGGACGCGGAAGTGAAAGCGGCGGCCCGCCTCGCCAACGCCGACGAGTTCATCCAAAGACTTCCCAATGGCTACGACACCGTTATCGAAGGCAACGGGGAAGGGCTGTCTCAGGGGCAGGCCCAGCTCATTGCCATCGCCCGGTGCGCCGTCGCCGACCCGCCGGCGATGATTCTCGACGAAGCGACGTCGTCCATCGACACCCGCACCGAAGCCCTGGTGCAGCAGGGGATGGACAAACTGATGATCGGCCGGACGGTGTTCATCATCGCCCACCGGCTCTCCACCATCCGCAACGCCGACGCCATCATGGTCATGGATCACGGGCGCATCGTCGAACGGGGCACCCACGACGAACTCATCGCAAACCACGGCATGTACTACCAGCTGTACACCGGCAAGATCGAGCTCGAATAAGTGCGAATATAAAAGCAAGCAAAAAAGCCTTTTGTGTTTTTGTGACACAAAAGGCTTTTATTTTTTTATCTTATTTTTGGTCTTCCCACCAGTCCATGTGGTGCAGATACCATTCGTAGGTGTTTTTAATGCCGGATGCCCAGGACGTTCTCGGGGTCCAGTTGAGCTTGTCGTGGATCTTGTCGGCGTTGGCAGTGAAAAGTCTGTCGTTCGGGCCGGGGCCGGGGAGACCCTCGAGAGCCCCCGAGGATTTGCCCAGGGCGTCGCAGATCGTCCGCACCGTTTCCTCGTCCCGCTTTTCCGTGCCGCTGGCGATGTTGTAGATCTCGCCGGCATCCCCGTTGAACAAAATCCGGTCGATGGCCCGGCAGTGATCGTCGATGTACACCCAGTCCCGGACGTTCTGGCCGCCGTCGGGCACGTCGATATCCTGGTTGTGGAGGGCGCCGATGATGGTCTTCGGGATCAGGGCGTTGGGAGATTGGGCCGGGCCGAAATTCGCCGTGCACCGGGAGACCGTCACCGCGAGGCTGTGCTTATGCCCAAAGGCCAGAACGAAGTCATCCGCCGCCGCCTTGGCCGCTGCGTACAGGGTTTCCGGTCGGGCCCCTTCGGCCTCGTAGATCTGGTGACCGTCGTCCAGGGGCAGGGGCGCGTACACTTCCGCCGTGGACACCTGGTGGAACCGGGGCACCTTCGCGGCGGCGCAGGCCGAGAGCAGGTGCACTGTCCCGGTTACATTGGCCAGAGCGGCGTCAGGGGTGTCCCTGAGGCGGCCTTGGGCCGCAAAATTGACGACCACATCCGGCTTCTCCACTTTCAGCAGGCTCTTCATGGTCTTCTCGTCGCTGATGTCCGCTTCGATGAAGGCAAAGCTCGGCACCTCAAAGGCCGCGCCGAGGCTGCGCAGGCCTTCCCGGCGCTTCAGGGCGTCCACACACACCAGATGATCCCAGGGATGGTGCTTCTGCCAGTACAAAATAAAATTGCTGCCCACAAAACCGGCCCCGCCGGCTGCCAAGATTTTCATCGCTTTCTGTTCCTCCTGTCTATGTGCCTATGATACCCCAAAGGGCGGCCCGATGCAAAGCGGACGATGAGCTGGTACGCGCCGGCCCCCGCCGCCGTGCCGATCACGTTGTTGATCACGTCGTCGACATCTCCCGTGCCCACTTTGAGAAACGCCTGCATGCTCTCGATAAAGATCGAAAGGACCAGGCCGAAGACCAGGGTCTTTTTGCCTTTGTGTGCGGCTCCCTCGCCCAGAGCCGCCGGCGTCAGCATCCCCACCGGCATCATCATGAGGACGTTGAGGACGATCTGCTTCACCGAGTACCACGAGCGCAGCCGAAGGGCCCGGCGAAATTCCCGCAAGGGCGACAGGTTCACCGGCTGGTACACCTTGACGCTCCGGGAAAACACTGTGGACATGAGCATGAGGACGACGTACGCCGACAGGGCGAAGGCCGCGGCGCTCTGTCTTCTCGTGACGGCGCCCTTTTTTTTAAGGCGCCTCAAGCGCGCCCACACAAACGCCAGCACGAAAGCGGCCGCCGCCGCGCTCTTTTTCGTGAACACCGGCCGGTAATTGGCCCATAAATACCGCAGCATCGTCCCGCCCCCTTTGTGTTTTATTTGTATTATACCCTATTTGATGCCATAAAAAAAGCTGGCTGATGATCTCATCATAAGATCAAAAGCCAGCGTCAAATTCACACTCAAATCTTGGTGATATCGACCAATGGAATATCGGCGAGGGTGCGCTTGCTTTCCAGGCAGCCGAGGAGCGCCCGGACGGTGTCCAGAGCCGTCATCAGTGTGATGGAGTTGTCCACGGCTTTCCGGCGCATCTTCACTTCGTCGATGCCCGGCTGGCGCCCTTTGGTCGCCGTCGAGACCACATAATCCACTTCCCGGCCGTCGAGGAGATCCCCGATGTTCGGCCGCGCTTCGGACAGGCGGCGGACCACATGAACCGGCAGGCCGTTTTTGCGCAGCACTTCCGCAGTGCCGACGGTGGCGTTGAGCTTGAAGCCCAGGTCGTGGAACCGGCGGCCGATGTCGATGATTTCCGGCTTGTCCCGATCCTGAACGGTGAGCAGCACCGAGCCGGTGCGCACCATGTCGGCGCCTCCCCGGGCCACAAAGCCCTTATAGATCGCGTCTTCGAAGGTCTTCGCCACCCCGAGGACTTCCCCGGTGGACTTCATTTCCGGCCCGAGCTGGGTGTCCACATCTTCGAGCTTCGAGAAACTGAACACCGGCACCTTCACGGCCACGTGATCCTTGACCGGGTGCAGCCCCGAGTGTTCAACGCCCATGTCTTTCAAGGATTCGCCCATCATGATCCGGGTCGCCATGTCCACCATCGGCACATCGGTGACCTTCGAGATGTACGGCACCGTGCGGCTGGACCGCGGATTTACTTCGATGACGTACACCGTTTCGTCCATGACGACGAACTGGATGTTCATGAGGCCGATGACGTGCAGCGCCTTCGCGAGCTTGCCGGTGTAGTCGATGATGGTGTCCTGAACGTGCTTGGACAAGGTCTGGGGCGGGTAGACGGAGATGGAGTCCCCGGAGTGGATACCCGCCTTTTCGACGTGTTCCATAATCCCCGGGATCAAATAGTCTTCGCCGTCGCAGATGGCGTCCACTTCCACTTCCTTGCCCATGAGGTATTTGTCGATGAGCACCGGGTTCGTGATTTCATGAGACGTGATGATGCCCATGTATTCCCGCACGTCGTCATCGCTGTGGGCGATGATCATGTTCTGGCCCCCGAGGACGTAGGACGGGCGCAGGAGCACCGGGTAGCCGAGACGGTTGGCTTCTGCGAGAGCTTCTTCGGTCTTAAAGACCGTACCGCCCTTCGGGCGCGGGATGCCGCAGCTTTCGAGGCATTCGTCAAAGCGTTCCCGGTCTTCCGCCGCGTCGATGTAGGTCGGGTCAGTCCCGAGGATCGGCACCTTGATTTCGTCGAGGTGCTGGGTCAGCTTGATGGCCGTCTGGCCGCCGAACTGGACGATGGCCCCGTCGGGCTTTTCCGTTTCGACGATAGCACGGACGTCTTCAGCCGTTAACGGTTCAAAGTACAGCCGGTCGGAGGTGTCGAAGTCGGTGGACACGGTTTCCGGGTTGTTGTTGACGATGATCGCTTCGTAGCCCAGTTCCCGGAGGGCCCAGGCACAGTGGACGGCGCAGTAGTCGAATTCGATCCCCTGGCCTATGCGGATCGGGCCGGAGCCGAAGACCATGATGCGCTTCTTATCGCTCTGATGTTCTTCGAGAAATTCTTCTGCTTCGTTTTCCCGGTCCCTCGTCGAGTAGAAGTACGGGGTTTCGGCGTCGAATTCCCCGGCGCAGGTGTCGACCATCTTGAAGGACGCGTAAGGCGGCATGTCGATCTGTTTTTCGACGGCTTCAGGAAGCCCCACGTGGCAGGTCTTCTTGTCGTAGGGCAGCCCGGTGAGTCTCGCGATGGTGGAATCGAGGAAGCCCAGCTGGCGGGCGACGGTGATCCGTTCCGCGGCCCTGTCGTCGGAGACGCCCTTTTCTTTGAGATCCCGTTCCATAATGGCCAGATGGCGCAGCTTGTCGAGGAACCACATGTCGATCATCGTGATGGCGTGAATCTGCTTCATCGGGATGCCCCGGTACAAGGCTTCGTACACGACAAAGCAGCGTTCGTCGTCTTTGCGGCCGAGGGCCTCTACGATTTCTTCGTCAGAGGCCTTTCTGTATTTTTCGACAGACAGGGTGTCAAAGCCCAGTTCAATGGAGCGGATGGCCTTCATCATGCCCTGTTCAAAACTGTTGCCGATGGCCATGATTTCCCCGGTGGCCTTCATCTGGGTGCCGAGGGTCCGGCGCGCGTACACGAATTTGTCGAAAGGCCAGCGCGGGAATTTGACGACGATGTAGTCGATGACCGGTTCGAAGCACGCCGGGGTCTTGCCGGTGATGTCGTTGGTGATTTCGTCAAGGCTGAAGCCCACGGCGATGAGGCTCGCGATCTTCGCGATCGGGTAGCCGGTGGCCTTGGAAGCCAGCGCCGACGATCTTGAAACTCGGGGGTTGACTTCGATGACCGCGTAATTGAAGTTGTCCGGGTTCAGGGCGAACTGGCAGTTGCAGCCCCCTTCAACTTTGAGGGTCGAGATGATTTTAAGCGCCGAAGTTCTGAGCATCTGATACTCTTTGTCCGACAAAGTCTGGCACGGCGCGACGACGATGGAGTCGCCGGTGTGGATGCCCACCGGATCGAAGTTTTCCATGGAGCACACGGTGATGACGTTGCCCTTGCCGTCCCGCATGACCTCAAATTCGATTTCCTTCCAGCCGGAGATGTCCCGTTCGATGAGGACCTGGTGAATCGGCGAAAGGCGCAGCCCCCGGGTCGCGATGTGGCGCAGTTCTTCCGGCGTGGCCGCGATGCCGCCGCCGGTGCCGCCGAGGGTGAAGGCCGGGCGCACGATGACCGGGTAGCCGATGCTCAGCGCGAAGCCCAAGGCGTCGTCGACAGATTCCACGACTTTCGACGGAATGGTCGGTTCGCCGATTTCCCGCATGGTGTCCTTGAAGGCCTGGCGGTCTTCAGCCTTGTCGATGGTTTCTACGTCGGCGCCGAGGAGTTCCACCCCGTGTTCTTTGAGGAAACCGCTTCTCGCCAAAGCCATGGAGAGGTTGAGCCCCGTCTGGCCCCCGAGGGTCGACAGCACGCCGTCGGGCTTTTCTTTTAAGATGACCCGCTTGACCACGTCTTCGGTTAAAGGTTCAATGTACACTTCGTCGGCCATGGCCTTGTCGGTCATGATCGTCGCCGGGTTCGAGTTGATGAGCACCACTTCCAGGCCTGCCTGGCGCAGGGCCTTGCACGCCTGGGTGCCGGCGTAGTCAAATTCCGCCGCCTGTCCGATAATGATCGGGCCGGAACCGATGACCAGAACTTTCTTCAGTGATTTCTTTAAAGGCATCCTTCCTGTCCCCTTTCCATTAAATCGGTGAATTTTTCAAACAAATAGCGGGTGTCGTTGGGGCCGGCGCTGGCTTCCGGATGGAACTGCACCGTAAAGGCGTGAATGTCCGGGTAGGCGATCCCTTCGCACGTGCCGTCGTTCATGTTGATGTGGGTGATTTCCCCGGCGTCCTTCGGCACCGTGTTGTTCACGACGGCGTAGCCGTGGTTCTGGCTCGTGATGTACACCCGGTCCTGGGTCAGGTCCTTCACCGGCTGGTTCAGGCCTCTGTGGCCGAAGGGCATTTTTTCCGTCTTGGCGCCGTTGGCCAGGGCCATGAGCTGATGGCCGAGGCAGATGCCGAAAATCGGCTTGCCGTAGTCGATGTAGCGCTTAATGTTGTCGATGACTTTGACGTTGTCCATGGGGTCCCCGGGGCCGTTTGAGAGCATGATGCCGTCGGGGTTGAGGTGGCGGATGTCATCGAGGGAGGTGTCCCAGGGCATGACGGTCACATTGCAGCCAAACTGCAGGAGTTTTTCGAGAATGTTGTGCTTGTAGCCGAAGTCGATGAGGGCGACGTGATTGGCCCGGTTTTCTCTGTCGTAATACCAGTCCAGCTTCGGCACCGATACTTTTGGCACCGGATTCTTGATCTTGTACGCCCGGATTTTTTCGAGAAGTTCGTCCTTGTGCGCGTCGAGGTCTTCGGTGGTGATGGCGCCGTTCATCGTCCCTTGGCGGCGGATCTTCCGAGTCAGCTGCCGGGTGTCCACATCCCAGATGCCAACCTTGCCCTGATTCTTTAAAAACGCGTCGATGGTGCCCGCTTCTCTGAAGTTCGAAGGCGCTTCGCACCATTCTCTGACGATGTAGCCGTTGACCCAGCTCTTGGAGCTTTCCATGTCGCTGTGGTTGATTCCGTAATTGCCGATGAGGGGATAGGTCTGCATAACGATCTGTCCGCAGTAGGACGGGTCGGTCAGAACTTCCTGATAACCGGTCATCCCCGTCGTAAAGACAATTTCTCCGATCGTGGTCCCTTCACAGCCAAAATGATAGCCTGGATAAACGGAGCCGTCTGCAAGAAGCAGATAAGCCCGCTTATCTTTTTTGAAATATGACATCCGACACCTCTTTCGAATTGAATGCTGATTTGCCGCTGTATGCCGTCTTTCTCTTCTCTCCTTTATTATTAATTTTTAAATGATCTCAGCGCGTCGCGATAGAATCCCGGTCCGGGCCAACCCCGACGTAGTGAATCGGTGCGCCGACGTGGTCTTCGATGAATTTCACGTAGTTTTTCGCGTTTTCCGGCAGATCGTCGATTTTGCGCACGCCTGTGGTGGACGTCTTCCAGCCCGGCAGTTCTTCATAGATGGGTTCCACCCGTTCCAAATCGTCGGTGTTCGGGAAATAGTCGAGCTTTTTGCCGTCGAGTTTGTAGCCGGTGCAGACTTTGATGCTGTCTAAGAAGTCGAGCTTGTCCAATTTGCACAGGGCGATTTCGTCGAAGCCGTTGATCAAGGTCGTGTAGCGCAGGATCGGCAGGTCGAGCCAGCCCAAACGGCGGGAGCGGCCGGTGCGGACGCCGAATTCATCGTCGTCCTTGGTGCCGTCGCCGCGGATGACCGCGAACTGCGGGCTGTCTGCATCTTCCGTCGGGAACGGGCCTGCGCCGACGGCGGAGGAGAAGGCCTTGGCGACGCCGATGACCTTGTCGATCTGCTTCGCCGGGATGCCGCTGGTGACCGCTGCGTAGGCGCCGGACGGGCACGACGACGTGACGTAGGGGTAAATTCCCTGGTCGATGTCCTTCATGACCGCGAGCTGGCCTTCGAACAGGATGTTCTTGCCGCTGTCCAGATAAGAATGGATGTAGCTGATCGGTTCGACGATGCGGTCGGCGAAGCGGTCAGCCCATTCCTTGAGCTTCGCGTCGACGGCTTCGATGGTGACGGCTTCGCCGCCGTAAGCGGCCATCATCTTGTTGACCACGTCGAGGTAGTTGACCATCTTGTCGTGGGCGCGGTCCAAATCCAGGAGATCTTCTGCTCTCAAATTCTTGCGCAGCATTTTGAAGGCGTAGCAGACGCCAATGCCCCGCTTGGTCGTGCCGATGCCGCCGTGGCTTTCCATGAGCGCATCCAGTTCCTGATGATAAGGCATCAGCAGGTGGGCTCTGCCGGAAATCTTGAGGTTGTCCGTGGAGACCCCCGCGTCTTCGACCTGTTTCATTTCTTCGGCAAGAACGTCTAAATTAACGACGGTGCCGGTACCAATGAGGCATTCGCCGTCTTTATTGAAAATGCCACTTGGCACCAGGTGAAATTTAAAGGTGCCGTAGTCGTTGACGACGGTGTGGCCGGCGTTGTCGCCGCCCTGAAACCGCACGATGAGGTCCTGTTTGTCGCAGAGGTAATCGATGATTTTGCCTTTGCCTTCGTCGCCGAACTGGGCGCCGACCAATACTGTAACTGCCATATCTATCCATCCTTTCCAGGCGGGAAGCCCGCCCGTTTAAATTATTTGCCATAAATGACCAAAATACTGTGGACATTATAACACACAGATTTATTTTGATAAAGCGGGACGGGTGGAATATAATAGACAAAACCCCATAAAATTTTAATATTTTAATTTTTTTGTAATAGATTTGTAATAGATAAGAAGGCTTATGAAAATTTTAACGCTGTCTGACGCCCTGAAACGGCGCTATCACACCAAGGTGTACAAACTTTCGCTGTCCTCGGGGTGCACCTGTCCGAACCGGGACGGGACCCTCGGAACCGGCGGCTGCACCTTCTGCTCCGCCGGGGGCTCCGGGGATTTTGCCGCCCCCTTTGCGCCGATTTCCGAGCAGATCGCCGAAGCGAAGCGCCTCGTGGACCCGAAGTTTCCGAAAAAAATCGCCCCGGAAGACCGGCGCTACATCGCCTACTTCCAGTCCTACACCAACACCTACGGGCCGGTTTCAAGGCTCGAGCCCCTGTTTCTCGAAGCGGTGAAACCTGACGAAATCGTCGGCCTGGCCGTGGGCACCCGCCCCGACTGCCTGCCCGACGAGACCATTGCCATGCTCGCGCGGGTGAGTACCGTCAAGCCCCTGTGGGTGGAGCTGGGCCTTCAGACCATTCACGAAGAGACGGCCCGCCGGATTCACCGGGGCTACACCCTCGGCGTTTTCGAAGACGCCTATCAGCGCCTCGCCGAAGCGGGGATTCCCGCGGTGGTCCACGTCATTCTGGGCCTGCCCGGAGAATCCAGACAAGACATGCTCGAAACCGTGGATTATCTCGCGCATCTCACGCCATCCCTGCCGGGGATCAAGCTCCAGCTCCTCCACGTCTTAAAGGGCACGGCCCTGGGAGATGCCTACGAACGCGAGCCCTTTCCCGTATTTGATCTGGATACTTATTGTGATCTCATTGTCGATTGTTTAAAGCGCCTGCCTGAGTCAACCGTCATTCACCGCCTCACCGGGGACGCCCCGAAGCGGCTGCTCATCGCGCCGAAATGGTCCGCCGACAAAAAGCGGGTGATGAACACCCTGCGCTCCCGGATCGCCCATGCCGAGCGCCTATAAACTCAAATTTACAGCAAAAAGTTTTAAATTCATAAAATAATAAAAGAAAGGAAAATCGGTAAAATCATGACCACATTTCATGCCAAAACCGCCCTGGTCACCGGGGCCTCCCGGGGAATCGGCGCCGCCGTGGCAGAAGCCCTGGCAAAAAAAGGCTGCAATCTCGTCCTCACGGGGCTCAGTCACCAAGATTTACTCGTTCAAAATGCCCGAAAGCTGTCTGAACAGTACGGCATCATGGCCGTCCCGAAAATCTGCGACGCCGGGGATTCAGATCAAGTGAAAGCCTTATTCGACGCCATTCCCCGGCTGGATTTTCTCATCAACAACGCCGGCATTTCAATTTCCGGGCTGATTCAGGACCTCGCCCCCGGCGAATGGGACCGGCTGATTCGTACGAACCTGTCCTCGTGCTTCTACACCGCCCGCCTCGCGATTCCGAAGTTTCTCGCCGAAGACACCGGCGCCATCGTGAATATTTCTTCCGTGTGGGGAGATGTGGGGGCCGCGGCGGAAGCGGCCTACTCGGCGTCCAAGGGCGGGGTCGCCGCCTTCACCCGGGCTCTGGGCAAAGAGCTCGCCCCGAGTGCCATCCCCGTCAACGCCGTGGCCTGCGGCTTCATCGACACGGACATGAACGCCGCCTACTCCCCTGAAGAGCGGGACGCCATCCGGGCCGAAATCCCCGCAGACCGCTTCGGCACCCCCGAAGACGTGGCCGAAACGGTGGTGCACCTCCTCGAGATGCCCCCTTACTTCACGGGGCAGGTCGTCCGCCTCGACGGCGGGTGGATCTAGTTGAATTCTCCCGGCTTTTGATGTACAATATGAAGTACATTCTAACATAATAATTGGGGCATTTGCCCAAATGTTCCGAAAGAGATGAGGAGGGAATGGAATGAATCAGAAACAACTGGACCGTATGACCACTGGCAAGGGATTTATCGCCGCACTGGACCAGAGCGGCGGCAGCACGCCAAAAGCCTTAAAAGCCTACGGCATCCCGAAGACCCGCTACCGCAGCGACGAACAGATGTTCGACCTCGTGCACGAAATGCGCACCCGGATCATCAAGAGCCCGTCCTTCACCAGCGACAAGATTCTCGCAGCCATCTTGTTTGAAAACACCATGGACCGCAAAATCGACGACCAGTACACGGCGGACTACCTGTGGAACGTCAAGGGCATCATCCCGATCTTAAAAGTCGACAAAGGCCTTGACAAGGAAAATAACGGCGTCCAGCTCATGAAACCCATGCCTGAACTCGACAGCCTATTGAGCCGCGCCAAGACCCGCCACATCTTCGGCACGAAGATGCGCTCGGTCATCCACAAGGCGGACAAGGGCGGCATCAAAGCCATCGCCGATCAGCAGTTCGACATCGCGAAACGCATCGTCGCCGCGGGCTTTGTGCCGATCATCGAACCGGAAGTGGACATCAACGCTCCGGACAAGGCGGAAGCGGAAGCCCTGCTCCACGCCGAATTCAAATCCCATCTCGCGGCCCTCGAAGACGGCGACAAGGTCATGTTCAAGGTCACCATTCCGACGGAAGCCGGCCTGTACAGCGACATCATGAAAGATCCCCACGTGGTGCGCGTCGTCGCCCTGTCCGGCGGCTACACCCGCAAGGACGCCTGCGTCAAACTCGCCAAGAACCCGGGCCTCATCGCGAGCTTCTCGAGAGCCCTCACCGAAGGTCTCACCTGCCGCATGAACGACAAGGACTTCGACTATCTCCTCGGCGATTCCATCGACAAAATTTACCAGGCCAGCATCAAATAATCACATCCCGGCTTTTCGACCGCTGCCCTTTCGCAGCGGCCCTTTTTTATTTTTAAGGAGGCTTTCATGGCATACGCCAAAACGGACCCGTCTGATTTCTCAAAGGGCCGGCTGACCCCGCTGATTCTCCACCAGGCCATTCCCGTCATGCTCGCCCAGATCGCCCAGATGCTCTACAACATCGTGGACCGGATCTACATCGGCCACATGCCCGGCACCGGCGAGGCGGCTCTGTCCGGGGTCGGCCTCGTGTTCCCGATCATCACGATCATCGCCGCCTTTACCAACCTCTACGGCACCGGGGGCGCCCCTTTGTTCGCCATCGCCCGGGGCCACAAAGACCGCGCCAGGGCCGAGCGCATCCTCGGCAACACGACGACGCTGCTCGTCGGCACAGCCTTTATCCTCATGGCGGTGTGCTACATTTTCGAAGAGCCGGTGCTCCGGCTGTTCGGCGCCGACGCTCACACCCTGCCCTACGCCTCCACCTACATCCGCATCTACCTCATCGGGACGGTGTTCTCCATGTTCGCCACGGGGATGACCCCGTTCATCAACGCCGAGGGCTTTCCCAAAACGGGCATGGCCACGACGGTCATCGGCGTCGTCATTAATTTCGTCCTGGACCCAATTTTCATCTTCGTCTTTCACATGGGCATCGCCGGGGCGGCGGTGGCGACGGTCATCAGCCAGTTTGTCGGCGCGGCCTGGGCCTTCCACTTCCTCACCAGCCGCAAGGCCCTGCTCAAAATTGAAGTGCCGGCCATGCACCTGAAGAAGAAAATCGTCGAACAAATCTTCGCTCTCGGGCTGTCGGGCTTCATCATGAACTGCACCAACGCCCTGGTCCAGATCGTGTACAACGCGACCTTGTCGGCCATCGGCGGAAGCCTCTTTGTCGGGATCATGACCGTCGTCAACTCGGTGCGCCAGATCGCGGAGCTGCCGGCCCTGGGCCTGACCTCGGGGACATCCCCGGTGCTCGGCTACAACTACGGCGCGAAGTGCTTCGACCGGGTAAGAAAGAGCATCCGCATCATGTTCGCCCTGACCTTCGCCTTCAGCCTGGCCATCTGGATCTTCATCTCCGTCTGTCCCCACCTGCTCATGGCCATTTTCACGAGCAGCGCCCGGATGATCGCCGTGGGCCAGCACGCCCTGCGCCTGTACTTCTTCGGCTTCGTGTTCATGAGCTTCCAGTACACCGGCCAGACGACGTTCCAGTCCCTCGGCAAATCCCACCAGGCGATTTTCTTCTCCCTGCTGCGCAAGGTGTTCATCGTCGTGCCCCTGACGGTGCTGCTCCCGAAGGTCTTCGGGGTGTACGGGGTGTTCGCCGCCGAGCCGATTTCCAACGTCATCGGGGGCCTCGCGAGCTTTCTGACCATGTACGTCACGGTCTACCGCAGACTGCCTTCAAAAAACAAAGCCGCTCTGAATGATTAACATTCAGAGCGGCTTTGTTCTCTAATAAGGGATCGTTCCAGAGCGGGCACGCCTCCCGCGGTTTCTGTTCAGATCAACTCGAAAGGATTGGTTTCAAGCTAAGTTCACTATACCCCTACCGGTATATGCTGTCAAGGGGTTTTGTTCTTTTTATTTTACTTTTTGTTTTTTATTTATACTGTAATTTTTCTTGTGAATTCTCTTATTTTTACATAATTAAAAGTATATGCTTTTTTGGCTTATTTTATCCCGATTTTAAACGATTTATATTAGATCTTTTTGAATCTATGTAAAAGTACCGTTGACGAAGCTCCAAAATCACGATATAATGAAAACATCATCAGCATGCCTTTGGACATGAGATGATCCATTACACATGCCAGCGATTGATTTTTGATATCAAGAAGGAACAGACAGATGAAGAAAATAGTAAACGACGAGCGACTCATGATCAAAATTTGCGATATGTACTACAACCAAAATTTAAGCCAGAAATCGATCGCCACCAAGCTCGGGCTCTCCCGCCCGACCATTTCACGAATTATCAGCAACGCGCGGGAATCTGGCATCGTCACCATCACGATCAAAAACCTGGAAATGACGAATTACGTCGAGCTGGAACACCAGGTCGAATCCATTTACGGGCTCAAGGAAGTGGTGGTCGTCGACCATTTTGACGATCCCGAAAAGCAGAAAGCAGAGCTCGGCCGGATTTCCGCGAATTACTTAAAGCGCATCGTCACCGACCGGGACGTGGTGGGCGTGTCTATGGGCACCACCCTCTACGAAACGGCGAAGCATCTCGAAGACTGCTCGGCGAAAAACGTGTTTTTCGTGCCGATGATCGGCGGCATGGGCCACCTCCGGGGGGAACTCCACTCCAACAGCCTGATCCAGATCATGGCCCGGAAATTCAACGGCGGCAAGTTCATTCCCATGCACGCCCCGGCCCGGGTCGCCAACCGCACCATCCGCAGCGAGTTTCTAAACGAAGCGAGCATCGCGAAGGTCATCAAGATGTGCGATTCCCTGGACATCGCCATGGTGGGCATCGGCTACCCGAACAAAACCTCGGCCATCATGGCCACGGGCTACTACACCGACGAGGAAATGCGGATCATGAAGAAGGCCGGCGTCGCCGGCGACATCTGCATGCAGTTTTTTGACAGTCATGGGGACACGACCCCCTTCAAGAAGCAGAACACCGTCATCGGCATCGAGATCAAGAAACTCAGAAAAGTGCCCCACAGCATCGGGGTCGCCTCGGGCCTTGAGAAGCTCAACGCCATCAAAGGCGCCATCGAAGGCAAATACATCAACACCCTCATTACCGACGTCGACTGCGCAAAGCAGCTGGCGCAGAATGATTAAACATACGGCAATCCAATTTCAATTTATATTTAAAGGAGATTTATTATGGACGAAATACTCAACCTGGATTTGAACGACATGGCCCAAACGGAGTTTGACTGCTCCTGCGGCAGACACCACAACTTCTCGATTCACGATGTGGCCATCGGCTCCGGCACCATCAACAAACTGCCGGAAATCGCCGCGCCTTTCAAAGAAGGCCAGATCCTCATGGTCTACGACAACAACACCTACAAGGCCGCCGGAAAACAAGCGCACCAGATCATGGTGGACGCCGGCTTCAACGTCAAGGAACTCCTCTTTGACCGCGGCGACGACATCCTGATCCCGGACGAATCCGTCGTCGGGAGAATCCTCCAGGAACTTTCGGGCCCGACCCCTGAAGACACCCGCCTCATCGTCGGCGTCGGCTCCGGCTCCATCAACGATTCCTGCAAATACGTTTCGTTCCACTGCCACCTGCCGTACATCATCGTCGGCACCGCCCCGTCGATGGACGGCTACGTTTCCGACGGCGCACCGCTGATGAGCGCCGGCCGGAAGATCTCCTACCCGGCACACCTCGCCTACGGCGTCATCGGGGACACCAACATCATGAAGGATGCGCCCCAGGAACTCATCGCTGCGGGCTTCGGCGACGTGGTCGGCAAGATCACCGCTCTCGCAGACTGGGATCTGGCTGTAAAAGTCAAAGGGGACTACCGCTGCGACACCTGCGTCACCTTGGTGCAGCGCGCCCTCGACAAATGCTTCTCCAAATCGAACCTCCTGCCCCAGCGGGACGAAGAAGCCATTAAATACTTGATCGAAGCGCTGACCCTGACAGGGGTTGCCATGGCCCTGATCCGCATTTCCCGCCCGGCTTCCGGCGCAGAACACATGCTGTCCCACTACTGGGAAATGGACTATGTCGACCGCGGCCTGAACCCGATTCACCACGGCACCCAGGTCGGCGTCGCCACACCGGTCATCGCCCGCTTCTTCGAAGAACTCAAGGACATCCTGCCGGAAGGCACTGCTGAACTCTGCCCGCCTCACGAAGAAATCGAAAAACTGCTGAGAGACGGCGGTGCACCGGTCTCCCCGAAGGAAGTCGGCATCTCCAGAGAACTCTTCCACGCGAGCCTTTTGAAGGGCTACACCGTCCGTCCGCGCTACTCCGTTATGGAATACGCGAAGGACAACGGCCGCCTCGAAGAAATCGCCGACAAGATCACCGCAGAACTCTACGACTAATTTGAATTGACAGGGAGGGCGCCTGCCTTCGGGCGGGCCCTCTCTTTATGACTTTTATATTTTGATTTTGCGGCGCCTCAGAGCGCCTTTATTTGTATTTTTTAGATGATAAAGGAAGCGACTATGCAAACCAAAGAAAACGCACTGAAACCCATCAAACTCTTCGTCCTCGACATGGACGGCACGGTTTATCTCGGCAACAACCTCATCGAAGGCTCCCTGGACTTCATTCACAAAGTGGACGCGGACCCGGACCGGGACTACATCTTCTTCACCAACAACGCCTCCCGGGTGCCGAAGGTTTATGTGGACAAGCTCGCGAAAATGGGCCTTGACGTTGACGAATCGAAAATCGTCACCGCCGGGGATGTGTGCGCGGAATTCTTGAACGAAAACTACCCGAACGCGAAGATCTACTTGAACGGGACGCCCCTGCTCGAAGAAAACTGGAAGGCCCGGGGCCTCAACCTCGTGGACGATGACCCGGATGTCGCGGTCCAGAGCTTCGACACGACGATGACCTACGAAAAGATGGACAAGATCTGCTACTACGTGCGCCACGGCGTGCCTTTCATCGCCACCCACATGGACATCAACTGCCCGACAGAAGATGACTTCATGCCCGACTGCGGCGCCATGTGTGCCTTGATCACCTCCTCCACCGGCGTCAAGCCCCGCTACCTCGGCAAGCCGTGGAAGGAAACCGTCGACATGATCACGGAAATCACCGGCTGCCCGGCTGAACAGATGGGCTTCGTGGGCGACCGCCTCTACACCGACGTCGCCACCGGGGTCAACAACGGCGCCAACGGCTTCCTCGTCTTAACCGGCGAAGCGGACATGCAGACCGTCGCTGAATCCGACGTGGAACCGACGTGCATCTACGATTCTCTCTATGAAATGAGCAAGTATCTGTAAGCTTAAATTCAATATTTTTGGGGAAATATTATGGCAAAATATGTAATCGGCGTGGACTTCGGAACCCTCTCCGCCCGCGCCATTTTAATCAATGCGGAAACCGGCGAAGCGAAGCTCCGCCTCAGTGAACAGCCCTACACCCACGGCGTCATGGACGAAGCACTCCCGAGCGGCAAGAAGCTGCCCGTGGACTACGCCCTCCAGCATCCTCAGGACTACGTGGAATCCCTGGCGGCGGTCATCCCGGGGGTTCTCGAAAACAACGGGGTTTCCCCGGACGACGTCATCGGGGTCGGCATCGACTTCACGAGCTGCACTGTCCTGCCCATCGCGAAGGACGGCACGCCCCTGTGCATGACCGACGCCTACAAGGACGATCCTCTGGCCTACGTTCAGCTGTGGAAGCACCACGGCGCCCAGGACTACGCCAACCGCCTGACGGAAGTGGCCCAGGGCCGGGGCGAAGCCTTCCTCGACCGCTACGGCGGAAAGGCCTCCTCTGAAACCCTGTTCCCGAGACTTTGGAAGATCGCCGAAGAAGACCCGGATCTGTACCGGGATATGGACGAATACATCGAAGCCGGCGACTGGATCGTCGGTCAGATCACCGGCCACTACGTAAGAAACTCCTGCGCTGCAGGCTACAAAGCCCTGTATCACGCCGGCGAAGGCTACCCGAGTGAAGACTTCTTCGAAGCCCTGTCTCCGAAACTCAAGAACGTGGTCGCGGAAAAACTCAAATACCCCGTCGTGCCCATCGGCTCCAAGGCCGGAGAAATCGACGACAAGGGCGCGGAAATCACGGGCTTAAACAAAGGCACTGCGGTCGGGGTCGCCATCATCGACGCCCACTCCGGCGTGCCAGGCGCCCTCTCTGAACCGAAGGAAAACCAGATGGTCCTCATCATGGGCACCTCCGGCTGCCAGATGCTGATCTCGAAAAAAGAAGCCGTCGTGCCGGGGTGCTTCGGCGTCGTCAAAGACGGGATGCTCCCGGGCTTCTACGGCTACGAATGCGGCCAGTCGGGCTTCGGCGACCACCTCGCCTGGTTTGTGGACAACTGCGTGCCCGCGTCCTACACCGAAGCGGCTCACAAAGCCGGCCAGAACATCCATCAGTACCTCACTGAAAAGGCCGCGGCCTTAAAGCCCGGCGAATCGGGGCTCCTCGCCCTCGACTGGTGGAACGGCAACCGCTCAGTCCTCGTGGACAACGATCTCACCGGCCTCATGGTGGGCATGCGCCTGACCACGAAACCCGAAGAAATGTACCGGGCCCTCATCGAAGCCATCGCCTACGGCACCCGGATGATCCTCAAGACCTTCGACGAATCGGGCATCAAAACCGAACACATCTTTGCCACCGGCGGCATGAGCCGCAAGAACGCGCTGCTCATGCAGATCTTCGCCGACGTGACGAAGCGCCCGATCTCCGTGGCCAGCTCTGAAAACGGCGGCGCCCTCGGCGCGGCTGTCCTCGGCTCCCTCGCGGCCGGCAGTGAACAGGGCGGCTACGACAATATCTTCGACGCGACGAAAGTCCTCGTGCAGGCCCCTGAAAAGACCTACACCCCGAACCCCGAAGCCAGCGCCGTGTATGACCGGCTTTTCGCCGAATACGCCCAGCTGCACGACTACTTCGGCCGAGGCGAAAACGACCTCATGAAACGCCTGAAGAAGATTCAGCTCGACGTTTTAGACGAAGACTAAATTTTTTAAACCCGTCATCAACCCCATAAGGCCCCGAAAGGGGCCTTTTTTAATGCAACAAAAAACCGGCGCCCGAAGGTGCCGGTGAAAAGGCAGAAAATCCTTGCCTCAGTCAATCTTTGTAAGGCCGCCCATGTAGTGCACGAGTTTTTCCGGAATGGTGATGCTGCCGTCTGCGTTCTGGTAGTTTTCGAGCACCGCCGCAAAGGTCCGGCCCACGGCCAGCCCGGAGCCGTTTAAGGTGTGGACATACTGGGTGTGCTTGGTGACCGGATCGCGGTAGCGGATGTTCGCCCGTCTCGCCTGGAAGTCTTCGCAGTTGGAGCAGGACGAAATTTCGACGTAGCGGCCGTAGCTCGGCATCCACACTTCGATATCGTAGGTCTTGGCCGCGGAGAAGCCGATGTCCCCGGTGCACAGTTCGACGACCCGGTACGGGATCTTGAGCTGCTTCAGGATTTCTTCGGCGTCGTTGGTGAGGCTTTCGAGTTCAGCATAAGAATCCTGAGGGCGGCAGAACTTGACCATTTCGACTTTATCAAACTGATGGTTGCGGATGAGCCCGCGGGTATCGCGTCCGGCGGAACCGGCTTCTTCTCTGAAGCACGGGGTGTAGGCCGTGAAGTGGATCGGCAGGGCGTCGTTGTCGAGGATTTCCCCGCGGTAGGTGTTGGTCAGGGGCACTTCCGCCGTCGGCACGAGGAAGAAGTCTTCTTTTTCGAGGTGGAAGGCGTCTTCTTCAAACTTCGGCAGCTGGCCGGTGCCGGTCATGGACGCGCGGTTGACCATGAATGGTGTGGACATTTCGGTGTAATCCTGTTCGACGGTGTGGACGTGGATCATAAAGTTGATCAGGGCCCGTTCGAGCTGGGCGCCTTTGCCGCAGAACATGGAGAAGCGGGCGCCGGTGAGTTTGTGGGCCCGGTCGAAGTCCAGAATGCCGAGGTCCACCCCGAGATCCCAGTGGGCTTTGGGTTCGAAATCGAATTTCCGGGGTTCGCCCCATTTGCGCACTTCGGTGTTGTCGCTGTCGTCAAGGCCTTCGGCGATGTCCGGGTTCGGAATGTTCGGCAGCATGAGAAGTTCTTTTTTGAGCTTTTCTTCCACTTCAGACAGGGCGGCGTCGTCTTTTTTGATGTCTTCCGACACGGCCTTCATTTCGGCAAACAGCGGCTTCAGATCTTCGCCGGCGAGTTTTCTTTGGGGAATTTCCCTGGACACGGCGTTCTTCTTCGCCTTCAGCTGTTCGACCCGGCCGATGATTTCCCGGCGCTTGTCGTCGAGCTTCAAAATATGATCCACGGAGAACGTGCCGCTGTTGCGGCTGTTCAGCGCTTTGACCACCCCTTCGGGGTTTTCACGAATACGTTTTACGTCTAACAATGCTCTGCTCCTTCTATCTAATCCTTAGTTTTTCCCGCTGCCTCAGGCGTTGCGCCCGCAGCAGTTCTTGTATTTCTTGCCGCTGCCGCACGGGCACGGGTCGTTGCGGCCGATCTTCTTGCCCTTGACGACGGTGTTGCGGTTGCGGCACTTTTTGTAGATTTTCTTCTGGGTGTCTTTGTCGAGAATGGCGTTCCATTCGCTGAGGCCGTACAGCCACGGCGCCGGCACCTTCACCATGTTGTAGTACAGCTTTTCAAAGTCGTAGTCCATGGATATTTGCGTGTCGGATTCGATGGTGTCCAGTTCCGGCAGTTTGCCCTTGATACTTTCGATGGCGCCGTCGAGGTAGCCGAGAATTTCCGTTTCCGGCATGTCGTAGCGCTGGGACAATTCCGCGACCGTCCCTTCGACGTGGGGGTCCTGTCTGCCCAGAATGTCTTCGTAAATATGTTTTTCCCGTTCGCAGAAGCCGTCCCAGAAATCCTGCTGGTCTTTCGGGTTCTTTGAGTGAGATTCAATTTCTTTTTTCCAGTCTGCGTATAGGCTCATTTCGTCCTCTCCTCTTGAGTTAAAACTATAAATTTTCTCTTCCCTTTTTTACCATTATATTATAACAAACATTCTGAGCTTGGACAAATAAAGAGAAAAAAATCCCCTTCTGTCAAATCTATAAAATTTAACAGAAGAGGAAAAGAATCTTACATTAAGTGTTCAAGCAGGTCGTCCCGGCTCATGGGGCTGTAATAAGCCGGCGGGACGTCGAGCATGGTCAGGCAGCCGTATTTGCCATCTTTATTGAGTCTGTAGCACGCTCTTGCGCAGGCCACGAGGACGCTGCCGGTAAAGGCCGGATTCGAGTCGAGCTTCAGCCGGTATTCGATGACGGCGCTTTGATCATCTTCGTAGCCGACCTTGCCGCTCCTTAGCACAAAGCCGCCGTGGGGCAGGCCGCTGTGGTCCCGCTGCATTTCTTCCTCAGTGATGAAGTGAACGGTCGTGTCGTATTCGTCGAAGTAGCTCGGCATGGTCACGATGTCGTCGACAATGTCCTGCTTGTCTTCTTCGGTGACGTCGTCATCGGGAACGACGAACACTTCCCGCTTGTGCATCTGTCTTGCAGTCAAATCCGGCGTCTTGCCGTCTCTGATTTCTTCCAAAGCGTCTTCTATTGGAATCGTATATTGACGCGCGTCTTTCACGCCCGGGATGCGCCGCACAGCGTCCGAGTGGCCCTGGCTCACCCCTTTGCCCCAGAACGTGTAGGCTTTGCCGTTCGGGACAATGGCGTTGGCCATCACCCGGTTCACCGAGAACAGGCCCGGGTCCCAGCCGCAGGACACGATGGACGTCTTGTCGTTGGCGATGTCCGCTGCGTTAACGTTGTCCACGTGGTCGGGAATGTCCGAATGGGTGTCGAAGGATTCCACGGTGTTGAAGTAGTGGGCGTATTCCGGCGACATCCACGGCAGGTCTGTGGCGGAGCCGTTGCATAAAATCATGACGTCGATGTCGTCTGTCATGGTCTTGCAGTCGTCGAGCTTGTACACTTTGACGCCGTCGGTGTGAATCTTCACGGTTTCAGGATCACGTCTTGTAAACACGCCGACGAGTTCCATGTCCGGACTCTTCGTGACGGCGGCTTCCACGCCGCGGCCCAGATTGCCGTATCCCATAATGCCGATTCTAATCATTGTATCCCTCCTCAGATTAATTAAGTTATCTAATCTGTTAGTATACGCTGATGTTTTGCTTTTGTCAAAGCCTCAGCGCTTGTTGGAGCGGCGCCAGATGTGCATTTTTTCCGCTTCTTTGATGAGTTCGTCTCTGAAATCCGGGTCGGCGATGTTGATGAGCTGTTCCGCCCGTTCCCAGCAGGTCGCGCCCTTGAGGTAGGCCATGCCGTATTCGGTGACAATGTACATCGGGTTCGCCCGGGTGTCGGTGACGATGGAGCCCGGGGTCAAAGTCGGTTTGATCCGGGAGTGCTTGACGCCCTTCTTGTCCGTAAAGGATGAGGACATGCAGATGAAGCTCTTGCCGCCGTTGGATTTGTAGGCGCCGAGGACGAAGTCGAGCTGGCCGCCGGAGCCGGAGATCTGGCGGGTGCCGGCGGATTCGGCGTTGATCTGGCCGTATAAATCCATATCTACAGCATTATTAATCGAAATGAAGTTGTCAAATTCGCCGATGATGCTCGGGTCGTTGACGTAGTTCACCGGGGCCGCCATGCAGGCCGGGTTGTCATCCAGGAAGTCGTACATCTTCTTCGTGCCAGAGCCAAAGGCGTAAGTCTGTTTGTAGCGGTCGCGGTTCTTTCTCGCGCCGGTGATCTTGCCCTTCATGGTCAGATCCACAAAAGAGTCGACGTACATTTCCGTGTGAACGCCGAGATCTTTGAGGTCCGATTCGCCGATGAGCATGCCGACGGTATTGGGCATGCCGCCGATGCCGAGCTGCAGGGTCGCGCCGTCCGGGATTTCCGCGACGATCTGCTTCGCGACCGCGAGGTCCACGTCAGACGGGGTCGTGGCGCCGCCGGTTTCCCGCATCGCCGGGTTGTCCCCTTCGACGATCATGTCGACATCGGAGATGTGCACCGCTTCTTCAATGCCGAGGCAGCGGGGCACCGAGGTGTTAACTTCGACGATGACCACGTCGGCCTTCTTGACCACTTCCATCATGTGGGAGGCGTTGGGGCCGAAGTTGAAATAGCCGTGCTTGTCCATCGGCGCAGCCTGGAACATCGCCACGTTTAAAGGATGGGGCATGTCGTGATAGTACCGGGGCACTTCCGAGTAGCGCACCGGGCCGTGGAACACGAAGCCGTTGTTCACTTCGTGGCGGTCGATGCCCGAATAGAACCACGAGTTCCACGTGAAGTGTTCCGCCGGGTTTTCCACGTCGAAGATCTTCGGACGGGACGGAATGATTCCCCCGTAGATGTTGAGGTCCGTCAGCTCCGGCATGCGCTTCGCGAGCGCTTCGTCGAGCTTCTGAACCGTGCAGGTGACCCATCCGTAGTCGATGTAGTCCCCGCTTTTAATGACTTTCACCGCTTCGTCGGCGGTGGTCAGCTTTTCTGCATATTCTTTTAAATAGCTCATATTACCCTCCTGAAAAACTATTCATTCTCAAATATTTTCTTGATGTGTTAAAATTATATCATTTTTTGACACCGCTTTCAATGACAGCCGCGCCTTCATTGTCCCTTTAAGACGTTCTCAAGGCGGGTCTTCGCTGCCGAGACCGAGGTCGCGTCCGGGGCGGTGCCCGCAGCGGAGGCGGTGCCGGTCACGGCGTAGGCTTCTCTGGTGTAGGACGAGAGGCCCTTTCCCATCAGGGACTTGAGTTCCGATCTTGAGAAATCCGTGGTCATCATCTGGCTCACGGCGGTCATGGCATCGGTGTAGTGGGTGGCTGCCCAGCCGGAAGTCATCTTGTCCACGACGGCGGAGGTCACGAGTTCGGCGCAGGCGGTGCTGTGGCTCGCGAAGGCCAGGGCTTCGGTGCCATTTAATTCATTTGTGCCGGCCGTAAAATTATACAGCCCGACGGTGAAACTTTCAGGGGATGTGACTTTGACGCCGTCCATGGTGTCGACGGCGGTTTTAAGCCCCGAGGCTTTGAGGATCACCCGGCGGTTTGCGGAAACCCCTAATAAACTGCCCATGGCGTTCGCCGCATCTTTTCCCACATTGTACTGAGATAAGGGCGCGCCGTTAATTAAAACATCCGACGGCACGGTGACGACGGCGATTTTCTTCGTCGACGTGTTAACGGCGGCGACGGCGTCGTAGGCCGTGCCCCCTTCGCTCATGAGGGCGACGGTGTACGTCTTCGCGGCGGTTTTCCCCCTCCCGCCGAGAACAGCGTCCATGGTGCGATTCGTCACGGCGAGGACGTGGCCGGCGCCGAGGGCGATGAAGCCGACGATCACCGCGGCGATCATCGGGCCGGTGTAGCGCCGGCGCCGGTAGCTGAAATCTGTAGAGGCGTCCTTTTTAAACACCCGCCACGCGATGAGCGCCGACACCCCGGCGCAGATCACACCGATGACGGCGGTAATCATGCCGGAGAACAGGCCGAACCGGGCCAGCTCGATGACGAGATAAATCAGCGCGGCGGTCATCAGGGCCCACAGGGCGGCCGCGATTATTTTCTTAGGCTGCATCATTTTCCTTCTTTCTGATAGCAAAAAGCGGCCCTCAGGCCGCTAAATTCCAAATTACTGGTCGACCCGGACGGGGACGGCGATAACGATGTAACGGGCTTCTTCGTACTCGTAGGCGCAGGTGGACAGGGTCACGATCTTTGAGACCTGCATCCGGCTGATCCCTGACTTAAAGGTCGAGTGGGGCGTTTCGTCGGCGAGGACGGCCTGGACTTTTGACAAATCGAAGGCCGAATAAATCAGGCTGTCCGACGGCGCTTCGTAGCCGATCACGAGATCGAGCCGGTAATTGCCGTTCGGGGTCAGATACCACATGTACGGGTGCTTTTTGTAATAGTCCTGCTTTTTGTAGTGGGCGAGCATCCCGAACATGGAGCCGTTTTTCATGGCGTGGCCGTAGATGATGGTGTTGGGGCCGCTCATGTCCTTGGGGCTGTTTACGTCGATGAACAGCGTCCCCGAGAAGTTTTTCGTCCCGTCGAAGAGCTTGTGGAGGTACTCGCTGTTGTCCGACCCCTGGACCACCGGGTAGTTGATCGGCGTGCCTTTGCAGTAGAGCCAGCCGGCGATGTCGGGGTTTTCGGTCTTGAGCTTGGCGAAGTCCACGGAGATCGGCACGTGATTTTTGTCAGAATCTTTTTTGGTCGTCACGGCCGTGGCGGTCTTCTTGTAGCTGTCGGTGCCGACTTTGTATTTCAAATAAATTTTGACCAGGTGATAGCCCGAAAACGCGATGACGGCGACGCACAGGGCGACGAGCACCCAATACAGTGCTTTTTTCATCGTCTACAAAATCCCCCGGACTTCGTCGATGTTCGAAAGCCCGTGCTGCACGCAGTAGGTTTCGAGGCCTTCGGCGATGTCAGGCAGCACCGTCGTGTCGACGAAGTTCATGGTACCCACCTGAACGCACTGGGCGCCGATCATGATGAATTCCAGGGCGTCCCGCCAGTCGGCAATGCCGCCTAAGGCCATGACCGGAATCTTCACCGCGTGGACGACCTGGTGCACCATGCGCAGGGCGATGGGCTTCACCGCCGGGCCGGACAGCCCCGCGTAGACGTTGTCGAAGACGATGCGGCGGCGGTCGATGTCCACGGCCATCCCCTGCACGGTATTGATTAAGGACAGGCCTGCAGCTCCCGCTTCTTCGCAGGCCTTGGCCACGGCCACGAGGTCCGGGGCGTTCGGGGTGAGCTTCGCCATGACCGGGTGGGCGCTTTCGTCCACGACGGCCTTGGTCACCGCGTAGGCCTGTTCCGGGTCCATGCCGAAGGCCATGCCCCCGCATTTGACGTTAGGGCACGAAATGTTGAGCTCGATGAGCTTCACGGGCAAATCGTTGAATCTCGACACCGCTTCGACGTAAGATTCCAGGTCCGAGCCCCCGACGTTCGGGATCGTCACCGTGTCGATGTCCGCAAGATGGGGCCATTCATTTTCGATAAAGGCGTCGACCCCGGGGTTTTCGAGGCCGATGGAGTTTAACAGCCCCGCCGGAGTTTCCCACAGGCGCTCCCCGGTGTTGCCCGGCCGGGGTTCCAGGGTCAGCCCCTTGGTGCACAGCCCGCCGATTTCAGACAGGTCGTAAATCTTTTCAAACTGGCGGCCGAAACCGAAAGTCCCAGAAGCCGCGATCACCGGGTTCTTGAAAGGCACCCCGGCAAAATTCGTAAGCAAAGCGCCGCTCATCACAGGCCTCCTTCCCAGATCAATTCATCCCGCTCGAAGACCGGGCCGTCGGCGCAGACCTGTTTGTTGCCGTCCACGGTTTTCACCGAGCAGCCGAGGCAGACCCCCATGCCGCAGGCCATGCGCTTTTCTAAGGACAAATACACCGGATGCTTCGGGGGCACCGCGTCGGCGAGGGCGCGCATCATGACGTTGGGGCCGCAGCCGAAGACGGTTTCCCCGCGCTTCACTTCGACCTTTTCGGTGATGATGCCGCCGATGTTGACGATGACGTCGTCGGCCACGTCGTTAAAGGGTTCGACCCCGTAGGACTCGAAGGAGTAGCCGAGGTAGACCCGCACTTTTTTGCGCTTGTGCTTCGCTTTGAAGTCCCGCACCGCGTAGAGCAGGGGCGCGATGCCCATGCCCCCGCCGACGACCACGAGGTTCGACTTCACGTCGGGGAAGCCGTTGCCATGGGGGCCGTCGAGCTGGATCGCGTCCATGGGGCCGAGCTCACTCATGAGCTTCGTCCCCTTCCCCTTCACCTGATACAAAAAGGTCAGGGTCCCGGATTCAGGATCGTAGTCGTGGACGCAGAAGGGTCTTGAGAGCAGGGGGTCCCGGTCCCAGGCCCGAAGCATGAAGAACTGGCCGGGGGTCACGTCCCCGGTCCAGGCCACTTCCATTTGGTAAATGCCTTCTTCGATGGCAAAGTTCGATTTGATTACAGCCATTGCATGATATCCGTCTTCATCGTCTGGGCGCTTTCGCGGATGTAATCGACGAAGTCCGGACCCTCCGTTTTGCCCCGGTGGGCACAGATGATGCCCCGGGATGAATTGATGACGGCGCAGCGGGAACGCTTGAAGATGTCGGCGATGTCTTTGCCCGTGCCGCCCTGGGCGCCGTAGCCCGGCACGAGGAAGAAGGTGTGGGGATGGCGGCTCTGGATGTCGGCAAAGGCTTCGGGATAGGTGAGGCCGACGACGGCGCCTAAGGCCGAGTAGCCTTCTTCGCCGATATAGTCTTTTCCCCATTCGTCAACTAAATCCGCCATTTTTTCAAAAACTTGTTCTCCATCTTCGAGTTTCTGTTCTTGAAGATCTTTCGCTGATGGATTGGAGGTATGGGTCAGGATAAACAGCCCCTTGTCGTGATCTTTCACGTAGGGCAGATACGGGGACACGGCGTCATAGCCCATATAGGCGTTAACGGTTAAGAAGTCCACTTCAAAATCCCCTTCGAAATGCCCCTTGGCGTACTGTTCGGCGGTGGAGGCGATGTCCCCGCGCTTGCAGTCCCCGATGGTGAGTTTTCCCTGTTCTCTCGCGTAGGCGAGGGTGCGGGCGTAGGCGCTCATCCCTTCGATGCCGAGGGCTTCGTAGCAGGCCACCTGCACCTTGTAGCACGCGGCGAGGTCGGCGGTGGCGTCGATGACTTTCTTGTTGAAGAGGAAGAGCTTGTCCCCTTCGTCCCGGTCCATCTTGGCGATGGCGGCGGGCAGGTATTCCGGCTTCGTGTCCAGCCCGACACAGACAGGGCTTTCAGACGCTTCGCGGACTAAACGATCCATGATCATAGATGATGTGTCCTCCTTTCATGGTGAGCAGCACTTCGCCTTTGAGCCATTTGGCGTCAAAGGGGGTGTTGTGGCTTTTCGAGACGAATTTCCGGCTGTCGACCTGCCATTCGGCGTCGGGGTCGACGAGCACGAGATCCGCCGGGTACTGGTCCTTGATGAGCCCGTTCTTGAGCCCCAGGCGGTTGGCCGGGGTCTGGCTCATCATCTGGGACAGGCGCACGAGGTCCATGCCCACCGCGTCGAAGGCGGTGTGGTACATGGCGAAGGCCGTTTCAAAGTTGTTGATCCCCGGTGAGCCCTTGAGCTTGTCTTCGTCGGTGTGGGGGGCGTGGTCCGTGCCGCAGCAGTCGATGGCCCCGGAGAGGGCGCCTTCTAAGAGGGCCTTCCGGTCCGCCCAGCTGCGAAACGGCGGGTGCACCCGATAGCCGAGGCCCGAGGCGTAGACGTGGTGGGGCGTGACTTCGCAGGTGATGTCGAGGCCCTGTTTTTTCGCATCGACGATGGCATCCAGGGTCGCCTTCTTCGAGATGTGGCAGATGTGCAGCTTCGCCCCGGGGATGTCTTTTAAGAGCCCTATATCCCGGACGACGGTTTCCGTTTCCGGTTCGTTGTGGGTGGCGATGACGATACCAAGGCGGGCGCTCGCCTTTAAGGCTTCGACCATGACCTCGGGGTTGTCGACGTTGTGGCCGTCGTTGGAAAAGATCGGCGTCACTTTGGACAGGCCGTCAAAATCGACCATGTCGAGCACCGTGTCCGAGAAGTTTTCGGTCACGGCGGACACCTGGATCATTTCGGAAAGGCCCAAGGCGTTGCCCCGGTTCTGGTTCGCCGCGACGGCTTCCACATTGTCCATGACGGGCTTGGTGTTGGCCATGGCGCAGACAGTGGTGAAGCCGCCCTTGGCCGCGGCGTGAAGCCCGGTGTTCAAATCTTCTTTCTGGGTGAGGCCCGGGTCTCTAAGGTGGCAGTGCATGTCGATAAAGCCCGGCATGAGCACCTTGCCGCCGCCGTCGACCGCCTTGTCGTAGCCGGTCTGGACCCGGCCCCTTTCCTTGTAGACTTTTCGGATCTTCCCGTCTTCGGTCATGACCTTGCCTTTGCGCACGCCGGTGCCGTCGACGATGGTGACGTTTTTAAAGAGTATTTTCATCTGATTCATTCCTGATTTCTATTGGGATTTCGCGCTAGTTCTGCGGCTTGAACGTGGTGTAGGCGTCGCAGTATTCGCAGCGGTAGATTTTCTTCGCTTCATCAACCAGATAGAAATGCACGTCGGGGACGTTTTCCTGGTTGGTGATGCACCGGGGGTTCTTGCATTTTAGGATGCCGACCACTTCCCTCGGCAGGGTGAGCTTGAGCTTGCTCGTGACCTTCCCCTGCTGGACGAAGTTGATCGTCACGTTGGGGTCGATGAGGCCGAGGACGTTCATGTCGAGCTTGAAGTCCGTTTCGATCTTGATCATGTCCTTGGTGCCGCTCTTGTTGCTCGGGATGTTGGTCAGCAGCACCACCGGGTCGGTGAGCTCGTCGAGGTGGAGTTCCTTGAAAATGTGAATGCCGTGGCCCGCTTCGATGTGGTCGATGACGATGCCCTTTTTGATTTGTGATACGTTGATCATCTGCCTACCCCCAGTAATTTGCTGATTAAAGCCATGCGGACGTACATGCCGAACTTCGCCTGCTTGAAGTACACCGCTCTCGGGTCGGCGTCCACTTCGGTGGCGATTTCGTTGACCCGGGGCAGCGGGTGCATGACGATCATGTCCTGCCGGGCTTTTTTCATCTTCTTCTTGTCTAAAATATAGACGTCTTTTAATCTGATATATTCTTCTTCGTTGACGAAGCGTTCCCGCTGGACCCGGCTCATGTACAGAATATCCAGATCCCCGATCACGTCGTCGAGGCTGTCCGTTTCGATGTAGCTGCCTTCGGGAAGCATCGAGAGGAAATATTCCGGCATCCTGAGTTCCTTCGGAGAGATGAAGATGAAGCGGTTGCCCTTCCAGCGGTTCAAGGTCTTGACCAGGGAGTGGATCGTCCGGCCGAAAAGCAGGTCCCCGCACAGGCCGATGGTGTGGCCGTCGCAGCTGCCGAGGAGGTGGCGGATCGTCAGCAGATCCGTCAGGGTCTGGGTCGGGTGTTCGTGGCCGCCGTCCCCGGCGTTGATCACGGGCATCCCGGGCACCGACTGGGCGAAGAGCTTGGCCGTGCCTTCCTTCGGGTGGCGGATCACCGCGATGTCCGCGTAGCACGAAATGATTTTCGCCGTGTCCATGAGGGTTTCGCCCTTGGACACCGACGAGGTTTTCGGGTCATCGAAGCCGAAGACCCGCCCGCCGAGGCGCATCATCGCCGATTCAAAGCTGAACCGGGTTCGGGTCGACGGTTCGTAGAACAGGCTCGCCATGAGTCTGCCCTTCGCCCAGTCCCCGGCCGTCTTCGGGTCGGCGATGATCTGATCCGCCAATTCAAAAATGGATTCCAGTTCCGCGACGGAGAAATCTCCGGGCTCGATGAGCTGACGCCCCACTAAACCGGCGCTTAACGCATCACTGTTCTGATCTGCCATTACAGCCTCCTCACTTTTTATTGATACTGATTTTTACACCTTGCTAAAAAAACTCATACTTATGTTTATTTTAGGCGAAACGGCGCCTTTCGTCAACTGAAAAGCCGGGATCTCACGGCGCCCGCCGTCCCTTAAAAATTTCCATCGAATCGACAAGATTATGCCCCGTTTTATAAAGAAAACGTGTTATCATGGAAAGAGACGATTTTATTTGTGAGGGGCGGTGCAAAACGCCCCATTTGGAGGGATATATGAGTGATTTTAAACAACCGACCGAAGCGGATTTCGAACGCCTGTCCTCGCCTCAGGAAATCCGGCTTTGGGAAGATTATCTGAAAGACAAGGCGCCGGCGCATTTCCAGCGCAGCATCATGGCGGACATAGACCATTTTCTGTTCCTGTGTCCCGACGCGAACCTCGTGGTGGAACTGGAAAAATTCCGCCACTTCTCCGACTCCGCCGGCACCGGCAGCGGCAAAAAAGGCGACGCCCTGCGGAGCATGGGCTTAAAGCTATTGACCTTCACCTACCGGGAAGTTCAGGCGGATTTTGACGGGGTCTGCGATCAGATCGCCCACGCCGTAAGCCGCGCCATGGGCCAGAAGAGCCTCGTGGACATTCCCCACAGACGCCGCCTGCCCCTGGACGACGACAACACCGTGAAGCCCCACCAGGGCTACCATGTCACGGTCTCCGGGGACTACAAGCTCGAAGGCCGGGAAGATTTCGCGAAGCGCAAGGAAATGGAATCCGACGGGCTGTTCCACGGCAACGCCGATCTCTTAAAGCACATCAGCTCTGATGTGGGCGGCACCTACGGCGGCAACGCCCGCATCTTAGAAGACTTCGACACCGGGGTCCCCACTTACGGGGGCAACGCCGGGATCACCGACAGCCTTGGAAAATCCGACGTGCCGACTTACGGCGGGAATGCAAAAATCACCGAAAGCCTCGGCAAATCTGATATCTCGACCTACGGCGGCAATTCGGGGATTCTTAAAAACGACGACACCGACGCCCCGGACGGCTACGGCTATGCCCGCTTCAACAAGCGGGGCGTGCCGGACATCCCCCTCAAGGGGAACTGGCAGCGCCTAAAGGCCGAAAAGGCGGCGGAAAAAGAAGCCGAAGCTTCAGCTTCTTCATCACAACAGGCAGACAAGCCGGGGGAGTCTGAGGGCGCAGGCGCGCCGACGGCTCCCCCAAAACCGGCAGCACCGGCTCCCGACAAGGCTGTTCCTGAAGCGGACACCGCGGTGAAAAAGGTCGGGGTGCCGGAACCGACGCCGGCCGCGAAAGCGGCCTTGGCGGCTGCCGGTGAACGGGAAAAGGAGAGACCAGAAATGGAAGACACCCAATCAACAGACATCAAACCATCTGACAAACACATCTTTATCGCCAAAGGGGCGGTGATCGTCGGGGACGTCCGGGTCGGCGACGACTCGTCGGTCTGGTTCGGCGCAGTGCTTCGGGGCGATCAGGCGCCCATCACCATCGGCGACGGCACCAACGTCCAGGACGGCTCCGTCGTCCACGTGGATATCAAAACGCCCACCATCATCGGCGACGGCGTGACCATCGGCCACAACTGCACGATTCACGGCTGCGACATCAGGGACAACGTCCTCATCGGCATGGGCTCGACTGTCATGAACCACGCGGAAATTCCCGACAACTGCATCGTCGGGGCGGGCTCACTGGTGACCCAGGGCAAGTCCTTCCCCGAAGGCTCGCTGATTCTCGGCAGTCCGGCGAAGGCCGTGCGGAAGCTCACCGACGAAGAAATCCAGGGCATCCGGGACAACGCCGAAGAATACAAACAGCTCATGGATCTCTACGAAGGACAGCCTTTCGAGGCGATCCCCGGGGGTTTTGTGAAGCTCATCGACGACTAATTTCAGGCAGCCGGCTTTCGGCTGCTTTTTTATTTTGAAGGAGGGATTTTATGGACTGGCGGGATTCGGTGAAGGCGGTGCGCCGGGCGGCGGCCGCGGGGCAGCTCGTGATCTTCGTGGGCTCGGGGGTGTCGGCGAATTCGGGGCTGCCGACCTGGAAGGAGATGATCCTCAAGATCGCCGAGCGGCTCCCGGCGGACTTCAACAGCGACGCGCCGTTTAACCCGGACACCTACTTGCGCATCCCCGAGTATCTGTACGAGCAGGACTTAAGTCCCAATCATCAGTATTATTATCAGACGATTGGCGAGATTTTATCTTCGGATGCCCTGGCGAACCCCATCGACGATTTAATTTTCGACATCCGCCCCCACCACATCATCACCACGAACGCCGATGCCCTCCTCGAGCGCTCGGCGTCTTTAAACACGCGGCTTTACGCCGTCGTATCCAAAGATGCGGATCTGCTGTCCAAATCGTCCCAGCATTATCTGATTAAAATGCACGGGGACATCCAAGACCCGGAAACCGTGGTCGTCAAAGAGAGCGATTATTTAGATTATGAACAAAATCATCCCCTGCTCTCGACTTTTATCAGATCATTACTCATCAACCACACGTTCTTGTTCATCGGCTATTCCCTCAACGATTACAATCTGAATTTGATCCTCAACTGGATTCATTTTTTTAGAAAACAATTAAAGGTCAAGCGCCGGCCGGACAATTTTCTTGTGCAGACGAAAACCCCGTCCCCTTACGAGGTGAGACGCCTCGAAAGCCGGGACATGACCGTGGTGGACCTCAACACCCTCCCCGACGTGATTCTCCGGCGGGCGGCGATTCCCCAGAGCCTGACCGCGCCCTACGGCAGGCGGCTGTACGCCTACCTCGCGACGATCGCGGACAAAGGGCTGTTCCAGACGGTGCTGCCCCTGGGCACGGCGCTGTCTGAAGCCCTGGAGCCGCTCAAGTCTTACAACCGCATCGCCCCGGCGGACTTGCTCGCGGCTTTCGATTTCGGGCCGGCGGAGCTCGTGAACACCACGCTGATCTTAAAAGACCCGGCATTGGGCAAAAGGCTCGGCCCGGTGCTCACCGCCCCCGGGCCGGTGCGGGACGCCTTTTCCAGGGTGGGGATCACCGCCGTGAGCGCCGGAGGGGAAACCACGGGGCTGTCCCCTTATCCGGACGATCCCGTCGATGCCGAACTCAAGGCCGCCTACCTCGACAACCGGTACGAAGATTTAAGGGCAGGACTTGAAGACGCCTCCCCGGCGGCGAAAATCGCGTGGGGGTGGCTTTTAGGTGAAGACGTATCGGGCGCCGTCGCCAAAGAGCGGGCCGAATTAGATCCCGGCGACGCCGCGGCCTTCATCCTTCACGCCCTCCGGGCGTGTCTTGCCGGGTGTCCCGACCCGCCGGGCACGACTTTGTCCCAGATCCTCACTGCCGGGAGCCTCGAAGGCCAGCCGGGCACGGGGTTCGTCCGGGCGCTGTTCACCCACGCCCCGGAAGCCATGGGGATGCTCCGGGACCGGGACCGCCTCGAAGACGTCCTCCGGGACCCCGCGCCCCCGAAAAACCAGGGAGCGGTGGCCGCCCACGTCGCCGGCCGGCTGTTTGCGAGAGCCCGGAGCGCCTATTTCTTCATTTTGGACAACCACCTGCCCTTCCCGATGCACAGCGCCGAGGCCTATTTCAAGTACGCGATTCAGGGGCTCCTCTGCCTGTCGGCGTCCCCCTACAAGCGGCCGTGGGACGCCGTCGACTTAGACCTCGCGTCCAAAGGGGCGCGCCCCCGGGAACTGGCCCGGTGGCTCGTGCGCTACGCCCCCGGGGAACTCGTCCTGACGGACCCGGACCGGGGCGCCGCCTTGTACGCAAACCGCCTGGCCGCCCAGCGGGCTTTCCCGAATCTGTCCTTCGCGCCCCTGGAAAGCCTCGGGATGATTCTGGCCCGGACGGACCTGCCGAAGCCCCTGCGGGCAAAGCTCCGGGACGAGGGCCTTACCACCTGCCTCGCCGCCCTGACCCGCTCGCCGGACCGGGCAGGAGAAATCTTCGGCGCGGCCAAGCCCCTGTTCGCGTCCAAGGCGCCGGTGCCCGACGGCCGGAAATGGCACAATTTGCTGACTCAGCCTGCCTTCCGCCGTCTGCACCTGCCCGGAGCGTCCCGGATCGCCGCCCGCCTCGAACAAGAGTTCAAATAGGCTTAACATCGGCTTAAAAATAGAATCTGGATTTTACAAATTTTAATTTGGTCTTGCCTTTGGAATGAAAACGGTTTATAATTAAAATCATAGAAGTATCCTCTCCGGAAGGATGCTTTCATCATAGATCTGCCCCCGCCCGCCGATTCGGCGGGGGCGTATCTATTACCAAGTCATTTGGCCTCTATTTAGGAAAAACACCCCTGTTGTTGGAGCAGGGGTGTTTTTTCTTATGAACAAACAAGGTTTTATGAATTTTGATACACAAAGGACAGGGAATCCGGTCAGAAAAAGAAAGAAAGAAACATACCGAAATCCCCTTTTTTGGATTTACGGCCGTCCATGGGTGAGCAGGGCCCACCAGGTCTGCCGGCCGACGATGCCGTCGACGGCCAGGTTTTTGACGCCCTGGAAATGCCGGACGGCGGCTTCGGTTTTGTCCCCGAAGAAACCGTCGGGGGCGGCCCCGACCCGGGACTGGACCAGGCGGGTGATCCGGCCCCGGCTTCTCCGGGTGAGCATCGGGCACCAGGCGAGGGTCTTCGGCCCGGGAATGCCGTCGACCGCGAGCCCGGCTTTGTACTGGATGTTGAGCTCCTTCTGGAGGGCGACGACCCACGGGTCGTGCACCCCGGCGCTGGCTTCGGGCAGGGTCCACGCGTTGAGACTGCCCTGGGCGGCGTAGCGCTTCCACGTGTAGGGCTCGCCGAAAAACACGTCATAGTCCAGGTCTCTTGCGGAATACTGCCACATGGCGCAGATGGGCCAGCCGATGTGAGCCGGCCCCCGGGACGAGTATTTCGCGACCCACAGGCCGAAGTTCTGCTTCGCGATTTTCGCGTACTGGGCGGTGCGGCTGTCGGAGCAGTAGAACAGCGGGCGCACCCCGGTTTCCATGTAGACGTAGTTCAGCCATTTTAAGGCCGTGTCCGGGCCGTAGCGCAGGGCCTTGCCCTCCCAGTCCAGGGCGTACACCGCATGACCGGCGTGGCGCCCCACGAGGTCTAGGAAAAACTTCGCCTCGTCGATCATGGCGTTGTTTTCCGGGTGGGCGTAGTGGTAGAAGCCGAACAGGCGGTCTTCGCCGTGCACCCCGTTGTAGTGGATGTCGAGCATCTTGTCCTTGAGGGTGCGCCCTTCGGAGGCTTTGATCATGTAGAAGGACCACAAGTTGTAGTCCACGTGGGTCTGATAAGATGAAATGTCGACGCCGTATAAGGCCATGATGTCGCTCCTTTCAATTAGATTAATAAGATGAATGATGCTGATTTTCCTGATCCTCCGACAGTTCCGGCAGCCCCGACACCGCGCCGAGGAGGGCTAAAAGCGCGGCGAGGGCGGCCTGGGACAGGGCGTCGGCCCACGGGGCGTTGGTCAGGGTCGTGCCCACGGCGAGGGCGGCCGCGAAGGTCTGGATGAAGGTGCGCAGGGCGCGGAGCCCCGCGGCTTTGAGCCACGCCCTCACATCATCTCCCGCGGTTCTGGGGAAAGCCCGCTTTGGACAGGGCGGTGAGGGCGGCAAGGGCGGCGGAGAGCACCGCCGCCCGGATTAAGACGGGGATCATGCCAGGTTAACGTCGGTCTTTTCGGTGGTGACCCGCTGGGCGGAGGCCACCCCGGTGACCGCGTCGGCGCCGATGCCCAGCGCCCCGGCTTTCACCATCGCGTCAAGGCTTGCCTTGATGTCGCTGTCGAGGAGCGCGTTCTTGAAGTCGCCGATGGTGAGGGTCATGACGTCCCCGGACGCCAGATTGAATTTCACTGTAAGTTCTTGAGTTGTTGCCATAATTTTTTCTCCTTATGATTTTTTAAATACGCGTTAGCCAAAAAGGTTTGCCATTTTCTGTCTCATCAGCCGTTGATGAGTTCTTCCGAGGTGACGACGTAGGCGGATTCCATGGTCATGGTCGTCAGCGCGTCGTAGGCGTCGGCGACGGCCAGAATCGCGGCCGGTGATGCGGCGGTGAGGATTTTCGAGACGTCGCGGTTGACGTTCTTCGTCTTGCCGTCGTCCATGTCCTTCACGTTGCGCATTCTAAGCGTCTGTCCGGTTAATTTTTTTGTTACAGCCATAATTTGTACTCCTTATCCTTATGATTTAAATTCGTGTAAGACCGAAAGCTTTTGTCTGTTCGGGACCCGTGTGGTTCAGACGCTTATATAATGCTCAAAATCTGAAAAAAGGGTGACAGTTTTCTACAACTTTTTCAAAATTAATTTTTCTTTAAGTTTTTTGATGCCCCGCTTTTGGAGGGTTCTTACGGTTTCGATATCGCTGCCCCGCTTTTTCGCAATCGCTTTGAGGGGCTGCCCTTCGAGATAAAAGGCACGCATGATCTCCTGCTGAGCCGGCGACAAATGCCGCATCGCCTTGTATACCCGCTGTATGCGCTGTTGATGATACGCTTTACTTTCTGTATCGGCTGTACCCGGATGCACTTCATCAGCCGTATCAAAATATTCGGCTTCGGGGCCGCGGCAGCGCCAGCGCTTTTTCGCCTGCTTCATCATGACCCCTTTGAGATAAACGGGAAAATACACCCCTTTTTCAGGCTCGAAGGCTTTGACGGCTTTAATTAAATCTAAGTTGAAGTCCGACACGGCGTCCTCAAAATCGGGAAAGGGCCCGGCGGTCTTGTAGATCAGGGGCTTGAAGGCGAGGATCAGGGTCTTCATCGCGGTCTTGTCCCCGGCCTTGGCCTTTGCGACGAGGCGGGCCGTTGCATCATAGGCGTTGTCGTTGATCGGCTTCTTCATCTTATCCATCTTATCCATGGCAGGCCGCCTTTCCCTCCATCTCCTCGGCGAGGGCCATGAGGCTGTTGGTGTCGGCTTCGGCGATGGCGTCGATCATCGCGGCCCTTTTGTTAAAGTCTTTGGGGTCTGCCGGCTCCGCCGGCCCGGGCGTCCTCCGGCGCCCCCATGCTGCGCGGTACTTTGGTTTGCTCTGCTTTGCATTACTTTCCTTTGCTTTACTTTGTTCCAAATTGCCGGCATTTTTTAAGATTTTGTCGGCATCCACGAGCAGATAGTCGGCATTGGTCTCCACGGCCTTCCGGCGGCGGACGATCTCGAAGTACCGGCGCTGAATCCCCGCGCTGGTCAGGATGTGGTATTTTTCGTAGCACCCGGGATCAAAAAGGCCCCGGCGCACGGCGCATTCGGCGATCGCCGCGACCCGCTTCTCCGGCAGGCCGATGTGCCCGGCGAACAGCAGGCGCGCGTCGTCCCCGAAGGGGCAGTAGTAGCCGTACAGGCCGTAGATGCGCTGGAGCAGGCGCACGAACACGTAGAGCCCGTCGGCGCCGAACTCGGCGATGAGCAGCTCCAGGTTGTCGTCAAAGGCGACGTCCACGGGGAAATAGTCCACCCCGGCTTTGCTGAATCTTGTCATGAGAAACTCCTTTCTAGTGCAGTTTCTTTAAATTCTGCATATTTTCTGTATAATTATAGATTTCACTTCACGCGAACTTCACCCGCCCCCGCGAAAAAAAAGCGCAGGGAGTCGTGAAGCTCAACTTACCGTTTTGCTTTCGTCTCTCACACGTCTGCCTTAAGGATAGCACGGGATCGGTGCCGTGTCAATATTAAATTTCATGATGATTTCATCTTTGCTTCACGTTTCTGGATCAAATTCGCAAAATAAAAAGCCCCGAAGGGCTTAAAACTTTTATAACCGTCTGAGCAGTTCCCAGAACGCGATCAGCACTTCCCGGGGGATGAGCTTCGAGAAGAAGCGGTGAATGGTGCAGAAGGCCCCGGGGGTGGACACGGCGAAGCCCCGGCGGGAGGTGGCGAGGGCCCGGCGGGCAACGGATATGGATTTCGCACCCCCGGCGAAGTTTTTTATCTCTGGCTTTTCGCCGGCGTTTTCTGCGGCCTTGGCGATGGGGATGAACTCGGTGTCGGCCATCCAGTACGGGCAGACGGCGGTGACGGCGATGCCCCGCGGGAGCAGTTCTGTCCTGAGGGCTCTCGAATAGTGATAGAGCATGACTTTCGACGCGGCGTACACGGCGAAGTGCGGCAGGGGCTGGAAGGCGGCGGTGGAGCAGATTTCTAAGATCCGGCTCCCCTTGTCCATAAAGGGCAGCACCGCGGCGGTGGTGTCGACCGCGGCCCGGTCGTTGAGGTCGATCATCGCATCGGCGTCCTTCGGGGCCATGTCCGCGGCGGCGCCGATTTTCCCGAGGCCGGCGCACGGAATTAAAATCCGGACGCGCACCCCGCTGTTTTCCAACTTATTTTTTAATACGGTATAAGATTCCGGCTTCGTAAGATCCAAAGGCAGCACTTTGGCGGCCATTCCCTTTGACTCTAATTCTTCGGCCAAAGCGTCGAGGCGTTCTTTCCGGCGGGCGATCAGCCAGATCGCGTCGATCCCCTTTTCTTTCCGCACGATTTCCCGGGCGAAGGCGGCGCCGAGTCCGCTGGACGCCCCGGTGATCAGGGCGATGTGGGGCGCGTCGTCCCCTTTCTTTCTCTGACTTCTTAAAATTAAAGCCGTGACGATAATTAATATAAACGCCACGATGCCGAAGCCGACGATCACCCGGCCCGTGAAGCCCACGGCGGTGAAAAAGGCCTGGCGCAGAACAGTGCGCATCATCATCTTCCCTTCTTTCTTTAATCATAATAGTTTAGCTGTGTTCCCTATTATACGCCAAATTCAGGGCCGATACATGAAATTTTCATCATGTATTTGAATTTCACGCCCCGCCGTGATACCATAGAGCCCACGCGAAAATATCACACAACTGTTTACAATAAAAAGATTTAAATAGAAAGGCAGGTTTTTATGACAGCCATTTTCCTCGACGCGGTGATTGACACCTTAAAGCTCATTCCGTTTCTCTTTGTCACCTATCTGATCATGGAGGCCTTCGAGGCCCGCACCGCCGACGACACGTCCCAGATGCTCGCGAAGGTTGGCCCCTTCGGCCCCATCGTCGGCGCCGGGGTCGGCCTCATCCCCCAGTGCGGCTTCTCCGCCGCGGCGTCGAGCCTGTTCGCCGGAGGGCTGATCTCCCCGGGGACGCTGATCGCCGTGTTTCTGTCCACCTCTGACGAAATGCTGCCGATCTTTTTGTCTGAGCACGTGGCCCTGTCGACCCTCGGGCGCATCCTCGCCGCCAAGGCCGCCATCGCCGTGATCACCGGGCTTGTCATCGACATGGTGATCAAGCTCCTGAAGCCCAAGGCGCCGAAGCACATCCACGACCTGTGCGAACACGACCACTGCGGCTGCGAAGAAGACCACGGCGGCGGTTTTCCCGCGATTTGCCGGGCGGCCTTGAAGCACACGTTAAACATCACCCTCTTTATTTTCATCATCACCGTGGCCCTGGCCTTTGTAGTCGAAGGGGTCGGCTCCAATGCCATCGCGAACTTTCTCGCGAACCGGCCGGCCTTCGGGGTGTGCCTGTCGGCCCTCATCGGCCTGATCCCCAACTGCGCCGCGTCGGTGATGCTCACCCAGCTCTACCTGTCCCGGCTCATCACCGCGGCCCAGATGATCGCGGGGCTTTCAGTTGGCGCCGGGGTCGGCCTTTTGGTGCTGTTTCGCACCAACCGCCCGATGAAGGAAAATATCATCCTGACCCTCGTCCTTTACGGCGCCGGGGTCGCCTGGGGGCTGCTGTTTGAATTGCTGCATTTGTCATTTTAAGCCCTGATGCATCCGTCAACGCGCCTCCCCGTTAAGCGCAAAAAACGCCTGGCTGATTTCAGTCAGGCGTCATTTTTTTGTTTTTACCGTGAAACTCAGTCGGCAGTTTCAATCAGTTCCAGGCTGTGTTCTTCGATCATCTTCTGGCACATGCCCACGAAATAATCCAGCGGGATGTCGTTGAGCTGTTTGTTGCCGCGGATGTTGATCGAGACGGTGCCGTCGGCCGCTTCCTTATCGCCGAGGATCAGGATGTAGGGATCCTTGTACTGTTTGAAGTGCTTGATCTTCGTCTTCATGTTGTCGTCGGAATAATCGGCTTCGACGCGGATGCCGGCGCGCTTGAGCACATCGGCGACGTGTTTCGCGTAGGCGTTGTGGGATTCGCGGATCGGCACAATGCCCACCTGGTACGGGCAGAGCCAGAACGGGAAATCCCCCTTGAAGTTTTCGGTGATGATCCCGATGAACCGTTCGAAGGAGCCGAGAATCGCGCGGTGAATCAAGACCGGGCGCTTTTCGGTGTCGTCGCCGGCGGCGTATTTCATGCCGAAGTTCAGCGGCAGCTGGAAGTCCAGCTGGATCGTCCCCATCTGCCATTCGCGGCCCAGGGCGTCGCGCATCTTTAAGTCGATCTTCGGGCCGTAGAAGGCGCCGTCCCCTTCGTTGATTTCAAAATTCCCTTCGCCGTATTTCTTGACCAAAATGGCCTTGAGGTCGGCTTCTGCCTTGTTCCAGACTTCGATGTCGCCCATGTAGTCGTCGGGGCGGGTGGAGAGCTCTGCCTTGTAGGTCAGGCCCAGCGGGGTGTAGATTTCGCTGGCCACGTCCATGATGTCGAAGATTTCATCGGCGATCTGGTCTTCGGTGACGAAGATGTGGGCGTCATCCTGGCGGAACATCTGCACCCGGAACAGGCCGTTGAGTTCGCCGGATTTTTCCTTGCGGTGGATGGTGTCGACCTGGGCATAGCGCAGGGGCAGATCCTTGTAGGAACGTTTCTTCGTCTGATAGACCTTGATGGTGTTCGGGCAGTTCATCGGCTTGAGGGCGTAGGTGTTGGGGTCTTCTTCATCCTTGCCCGGGATGACGAACATGCCGTCCATGTAGTGGTCCCAATGGCCCGAGGTTTCCCAGAGCTTCTTCTTCGAGAGCACCGGCCCGGAGATTTCCTGGTAGCCGTGGGCTTCGTGGACACTGCGCCAGAAATCGAGCAGCGCGTTGAACAGCTTCCAGCCGCGGGGCAGCCAGTAGGGCATGCCCGGCGCCGTTTCGTCGAACATGAAGAGATCCAGCTGGGCGCCGATCTTCTTGTGATCCCGTTCCTTCGCTTCGCGGATCAGGGCCTTGTGCGCCTTGAGGGCCTTCTTGTCCGGGAAGGCGTAGGCGTAGATCCGGGTCAGGTTGTCGCGGTTTTCGTCGCCGCGCCAATAAGCGCCCGACGCGCTTCGGATTTCGAAGGCCGCGCTGAGCAATTCCTGGGAATTGTCGACGTGAGGCCCGCGGCAGAGATCAACATAATCGTCCCCGGTGTAATACACGGTGATGACTTCGTCGTCGGGCAGGTCTTCAATCAATTCGGTCTTGAATTTCTGATCCTTAAAGATATCGAGGGCTTCGGCCTTGGAGACTTCCTTGCGGGTCCAGGCTTCCTTGCGCTTCAAGATTTCGCGCATCTTGTCTTCGATGGTCTTGAAATCGGCTTCGGTGACGGTCTTTCCTTCCGGCAAGAGGAAATCGTAATAAAAGCCGTCGTCGATCTGGGGCCCGATGGCGTACTGGGTTTCAGGGCCGTAGAGCTCGATCACAGCCTTGGCCATCACGTGAGCCAGGGAATGGCGGTAACAACTTAACACTTTTTCATCCATTTTTGTTTCTCCTTTATTTCGGGCATCGCCGGCGCATAAAAAAATCCCCGACAGATACCAAAGGTATTGTCAGGGACGCTATTTCGCGCGGTTCCACCCTGCTTGTCCGCTCATGCGGACCGCTTCATCACGATGGTAACGGCATCACCGGGCCGGATTAGGGCCTCTCGGAGGTGGTCTTCGGACGGCCTCTGCAGCCGGCTCTCACCGCCCCGGCCTCGCTTTCGCTTCCGCGCGTCTTACTCGTCTCGTCATTGAATTGACTTGATTTTAATCGAAAGCCTCCGCTTTGTAAAGGGGGCGGATGATTTTTTTTGAGATGAAAACTTTTGCCTTAATTTTTCTTCCGGATAATTCGGGCAAATCTACAATCCGCGAATAATGTCCACATAATCCTGCCGTTGATCCACCACCGCATAAATGATCACCGTTTGAGCCGGTTCATCTATTTTGTAAAAAACGAGATCTTTCTTCAAAACGAGCACCCGGTAACCTTGCCGTCTGAGCGTTGGGTATCGTGGCCTGACCCCAAGATCCGGATGATCCCCCAGCTTCAGAATGCTGCTTTCAATCTCGTCCAACTTCGCAAGGGCCGTACGACGGCCAAAATGCTGCGCCACATGCAGAACAATCCTGCTGATTTGCGCGTCTGCTGTGTCGGTTTTAAGGATTTTGTACTTCAATCGTCATACTCCTGCAGGATTGCCCGCAAGCTGTTAAAGGTGTCTGAAACCGGTCCGACCCGGCCGTTCCTGACGTCATCTTCTGCCTCTGAGAGCACCTCCAGCAGCTCAATGCGCGCCTTCATATTCTGATACGCTTCGTAAGAGAGCGACACCGTATCGCCCCGGCCGTTCACCGTGATGATGACCGCTTCGTCCTGCTCTTTGCACAATTGGGAAATATCGTGATAATGATTCCTCAAATCCGCCGACGGCCGAATCGTTTCCCGAAGTTTCGCCATATCCGCGCACCTCCTCGCTTATGCTTTGATATAGTCAAATTATATCACGATTTGCCCGTTTCACAACGTCATTTTCCCGTCCTGCACACAAAACCCCCGGCCTATGCTAAAATAAAAAGAAACGAATTCAAATCAATAAAGGAAAAACTCATGCCAAACAACACCAAACCCCGAAGCCCCCGGCTTCTCGTCCTGATTCTTTTCGCCGCGGCCATCGCGGCCGCCGCCCTTGGGACTTTTTTCTTCGCCTTCTGCCATATAACCGAAAAGGCGCCGGTGACATCCCCCAAAAAGGCCGATCCCATCGCCGTCCGGGTGAAACACATGACCACCGAGGAAAAAGTCGGCCAGCTCTTCATCGTCACCCCCGACCAGCTCACCGGCAGCCACGTCACCGCCGCTGACGCCGCCACCCGCGAGGCCATCGCAAAAACCCGGCCCGGCGGCCTGATCTATTTCGACGACAACCTGAAAAACCCGGCCCAGACCCAGGCTTTGCTGAAAGACACCCGAAAGATTTACAACGACCTCGGCCTGCCGGTGCCTTTTCTCGCCGTCGACGAAGAAGGGGGCGAGGTGGCCCGCGTCGCACACAACCCCGCCTTCGGCGTCCAAAACGTCGGGGATATGCGGGCGGTCGGCCGCACCGGCAACCCCGCTAAGGCCGCGGCCGTGGGCACCACCCTCGGCACCTATTTAAAAGGCCTCGGCTTCAATCTGGATTTCGCCCCCGACGCCGACGTGCTCACCAATCCGGCCAACACCGTCGTCGCCCGCCGTTCCTTCGGCACTGATCCGGCCCTGGTCAAACAGATGAGCGAAGCGGAAGCCCGCGCCTTAAGCGCCTGCGGCGTCCTCCCCTGTCTCAAACACTTCCCGGGCCACGGCGCCACCACCGGCGACACCCACGCCGGCGCCGCCGCCACCGACAAAACCCTCGACCAGATGATGCAGGCGGAGCTTCTCCCCTTTAACGACGTGAACGCCTACGCGCCAATGATCATGGCCGGCCACATCGCCGCGCCGAAAGTCACCGGGGACAACACCCCCGCCTGCCTGTCGAAAAAAATGGTCACCGACGTCCTGCGCGGCAAGCTCCACTACCGCGGCGTGATCACCACCGACTCCCTGCAGATGGGCGCCGTCACCCAGAGCGAGGCCCCGGGCCAGGCCGCCGTCTCAGCCCTCGAAGCCGGCTGCGACGTGATCCTCATGCCCGACGACTTCCCCGCCGCCCGCGCCGCCGTCCTCGCCGCCATCCAAAAGGGCACCCTCAGCGAAAAACGGCTCAACGCCTCCGTCACCCGGATTCTAAAATGCAAGGCCCAACTTAAAAAAGCGTCGAACTGATTTTTCAGTTTGGCGCTTTATTTTGTTAAGCTTGGTCGGCTCGGCTTGAAATCCAGACCCGCGGACCTCAAAACCTATATTTTAACCGTGGCCGGGTCACCTTTAAGCGCAAAAAACGCCCGGCAATGCCGAGCGTTTATTAAAATCCTGTATTATTTTCGATTTCCCGCTTCGAGGATGGTCCCTTTGCGGAAATTCTGGCAGGCTTTCATCTTCTTCATGCAGAAGTAGTAAATCAAGCCGGTGGGCACCGTCGCAGTCAGGAAAGAGATGTCCACGTTGAGCAGGCCGATGACCGCGCCCACAGCTGTGGCGATGATGGCCGCCCAGTTGATGCCCTGGCGGGAACTGTCTTCCGCGTAAAGATCATTCAGCTCGGCCTCGGTGAAATGACGCTTGTGCAGGATGTAGTAATCCACGATCAAAACGGCGAAAATCGGGCTGAAGAACGCCGTGTACACCTTGACGAAGACGTCGAGCCCCGCGGCGGAGGCGTCGTTGGTGAGGATCCACGGGCAGCAGCACACAGCCAGGATCCCGACGAGGATGACGGCGGTCTTGTGCTTCATCTTGAACACATCCATGAAGGCGTAGGCCGGCGGCACGACGTTGGACGCCAGGTTCGTCGTCATCTGTGCGAACAGAATAAAGGCCAGAACGACAACTTTGATGAACACATTATCCACCATGGTGCCGAAGGCGTTAATCGGGTTGGCGATGCCGGTTGCGGTGGACGCCATGGCGCCGATGACGCCGAGCATGACCGTGGCCGGCACCATTGCGAGGAAGTAGGACGTGCCGCGCTTCGCCGGCGAGTAGCCCCGCTTCAGCTCTCTGGAGTAGTCTCCGGCGTTGAGCATAACGGTGGTCGAGTTGCCGAAGAAGGCGATGCACGCCGCGATAAACGGCAGGCCCCAAGTCGGCTTCAGACTGCCGAGGTTCGTCTGAATCACGCCGCTGTACTTGGACAGGCAGATGTAGAGCAGGTAGAACATCGCCGCGACGATGACCACGCCGCCGATGTTTTCAACCCATTTGATGCCCTGGAAGCCCTTGACGGACAATGCGATCTGAACCGCCTGGAACACGAAGAAGAACAGCCAGACGTTGTTGTAGTGAAACAGCGCGATGGAAATCTGGTTGATCGCAGCGCCCCCGAGCCAGGTCTGGAAGCCGTACCAGACGATGGCGGGCAAGCCTCGAATGAGGACCGGAATGGCGCTGCCCTTGGTGCCGTAGGCGCTCTTTAATTGGATCGCGTACGGCGCGCCGGTTTTGTAGCTGAAGGTGTCGTTTAAGCAGATGCCGACGATGAGGACGAGGGTCCCGATGGTGACGGCCAGGAAGATCTGCATGAGGTTGAGGCCCTTGCCCAGCTGGGCCGAGCCCATGGTCAGGGTCCCGATAGAGATGCAGCCCCCAAGCCAAAGCATGGTGTAGGAGCCCCAGCCCATGCTGCGTTCTTCGTCCTTAAGCGGCTTTAAGGACGCCGCTTCCTTCTTTTCTTCGGCCGCAATGGCCGTGTTGTCTTTTGCCATTTGTATGATTCTCCTAATCTAGGTGTAAAACTTATTTAATCGGACGGATGAATTCGCCGGTGCCTTTGGCGTCTTCGATGTATTTGCCATTTTCTGCCACCTTGCGGCCGCGGATATAAGTCGCCGTCGGGGCGCCCTTGCCGGTGAGGCCGTCAAAGCAGGTGACGTGGCCCTTGGTGTAGAGCTTGTCCTGTTCCACTTGCCATTCTTTTTCAGGATCGAGGATGACGATGTCGGCGTCGAAGCCGATTTCGAAGGCGCCTTTGCGGCCGTAAAAGCCGAAGACCTTCGCCGGATTGTAGTCCATGACTTTGGCGATTAAAGTCGGGCTCAAGTGTTTCTGATGCACGGTCATGTCGAACATCATCGGCAGGAAATATTGGATCGAGTTGAGGCCGCCCCAGGCCTGCCAGATGTCTTTGGTGGTGTTGTCTTTTTCTTCATCAGCGGCTGGTGAGTGGTCGCTGCCGACGCAGGACAAAGTCCCGTCGAGGACGTAATCCCAGAGGCCGTCGACGGCTTCCTGGGTGCGCAGCGGCGGGGTGCATTTCGCCGGGCCGCCCTTTTCGAAGACGAAATCTTCGGTGAAGCCGAGATAGTGGGGGCAGGTTTCCGCCGTAATCGGCAGCCCTTCGTGCTGGGCGTCTTTGACGACCTGGGCGACCATCGGGTGGGACACATGGCAGATGTGGACGCGGGCGCCGGTGGCTCTGGCCATGTCGATGACGTTTTTCGTCGCGACGTATTCCGTCCAGACATCGTGGGCATCTAAGAAATCTCTGATCTTCTGTTCTCTCGTCTGGTTGGTCTTCGCTTTGGCGTCTTTTTCCCGTTCCAAGACCTGGCCGTATTCTTCGCAGTGGAAGCCGCAGACCGCGCCGGTGGGCTTCAAGATTTCCAGCGCCTTTCTGATATTCCCGAGGTTGACCGTCGGGAACAGCGGCCCGTTGGGGCAGGTGAACCCTTTAAAGGCCGCGACGCCGCATTTTTCGAGGTCTAATAAATCATCCATGTTGTTTTTCACGGAGTCCGGCTTGTCGTCGAAATCCCCGACGAGGCCGCCCCACAGGCCGTAGTCCACGTAGGAATGGCGGCTGATCTTGCTCATCTTTAAATCAAAGATTTCTTTGTTCATCAGGGACGGGTCGTTGTTCAGGGGCATGTCGATGAGGGTGGTGCACCCTGCGGCGACTGCGGCTCTGGAGCCCGTTTCAAAATCTTCGCGGTATTCGAAGCCCGGTTCGTTTAAGTGGGCGTGGCAGTCGATGATCCCCGGATAGACGAGGTTGCCTTTGGCATCGACCGTTTCTTTCGCTTCAACGTCCGTTCCCGGGGCGAAGAAGCCTGCGAATTTGCCGTCCTTGACCGCAATGACCGCCTCATAAATGCGGTCCGGCGTGACGAGTTTGCCGTTTTTAATCACTAAATCGTACATTTTGTTACTCCTCTAAATTCTCTCCATACGATAAAAATATAAAATAATAAATAAGTGCAGGCGCAGAGATTAAGCGCTGCGCCGCCGCTTTTAAGCTTTTTATGCCGCTGTTTCGGCTGTTTTTTCTTCAGCAGCCCCTTCGTCGAAGATCGTGCCCCTTCTGAAATTGTCGATATTGCCGAAATGGGCGTATTTCATGAGCAGGTAGTAGACCACAGCGGTCGGGATCAGCGAGATGTACCAGGACAGATCCATGACCACGCAGCCGACAATGGCGCCGACGATGATGGCGATGACCGCCGCCCAGTTGATCCCTTTAAAGGGCGAGTTTTCTTTGTCGTATAGGTCGTTGACGTCGAGCTGTTTCTTTCTTAAGATGAAGTAGTCGACGACGAGGACCGCGAAAATCGGCCCTAAGAACGCCGAGTACAGACGGGTGAACAGGGACAGCCCCGCTGCGGATTTCGCAGTGACGAGGCGCCACGGCATGACGGCGATGGACAAAGCGCCGACGATAATGGTCGCCCAGGACCATTTGATGTTGAAGGATTCCACGAGAACGTAAGCCGGCGGCACGATATTGTTGAGGACGTTCGTCGTGACCTGAGCGAAGGCGATGAAGGCCAAAGTCAGGATCGTGAGGAACTTGCTGTTCATCGTGGTCGAGAACACGGCGACTGGGTCAGAGTTGCCCGTAGCCGCGGTGACGAGCAGGCCGATGAGGCCCATGAACAGCGTCACCGGCAGAATCGCGACCGTGTAGATGCTGCCGGTTGCGACGGAGCCGGTCTTTTCTTTGAGGTTTCTGCTGTAGTCGGACGCGTTGACGATCATCGTGGCGTAAATGCCGAGGAAAGACGTCGTCGCCGCCCAGAACGGCATGCCCCATGTGCCTTTGATGCCGCCGAAGGCGTTGCCGATCTGCGCGCCGAACTTCGTGTTGACGACGTAAAGCATGTAGATCAAAATGCCGATGATGAACAGGCACGAAATGTTTTCCATCCATTTGATTTCTTTAAAGCCCTTGATGGCCAAAGCCACCTGCAGGATCGTGAACAGGATGAAAACCACAGGCAGGTTGCTGATCCCGAAGAGAATTTTCAGGCAGCTGTTGATGGCCCCGGCGCCGACCCAGCTCTGGAAGCCGAACCAGACGATGGCCGGAATCCCTCTTAAGAAGCCCGGGATCTTCAGGCCTGCGAATCCGAAGGACGACCGCGCCTGAATCGTAAACGGCACGCCGTAAGTGTGGCCGCACACGCCGACGAGCACGAGGGCGATGGCGATGACCAAGCAGCCGATGCACATGGCGATGATGGCCTGGGCGATGGTCAGTTTGCCGATGAGGGCCGCGCCCATGGAGAACGTCCCGATGGAGACGCAGCCGCCCATGAAGCTCGCCCCGTAGGACAGCGGGTCCATGATCCGCTCAGAAGTCGGGAGCAGATCGGCGTTGACGTTTTTCGCCAACTCAGGTTTTAAAATTTTGTTATTTTTTAGCATTGAAGCGTTTCCCTTCTAGTGTGGAATTTTTAAATTATTTGATGCGGCGCACCAGTTCGCCGGTGCCCATTTCGCCGACAACCTTGCCGTCTTTCGCCATGATGTGGCCGCGGAGGACGGTGGCGACCGGCGTGCCCTTGCCCTTCATGCCGACAAAAGCGGAAATCTTGTTGACGTAGAGTAAATCTTCCGCCTTGACTTCCCATTCTTTTTCAGGGTCGATGACGACGAAGTCCGCGTCAAATCCCGGACGGATGTCGCCTTTCTTGCCGTAGATGCCGAAGGCTTTGGCCGGATTTTTCGCCATCGCCGTGGCGAGGACAGACGGGCTGATGCCGCGCTTGACGACCCCTTCGGAGAACGCGGCCTGAACGCAGCTCTGGATGCCGCTGATGCCGCCCCAGACGTCGAACACGTTTTCGATCTTCTGGCCGAGGATTTCTTTGTATTTTTCATCCGGTGCGCAGGGCGAGTGGTCAGAGGCGATGCCCGAGAACGTCCCGTCTTCGACGTAGCCCCACAGACGGTCGACTTCTTCCTGGCTTCTTAATGGCGGCGCGCATTTGAACAGTTCGCCGTTGTCGATGGTGTCCTGGCCGGTGAAGCTCAAATAGTGGGCGCAGGTTTCGGCGGTGATGTCGTAGCCGGCCTGCTGGGCTTCCTTGATCTTCTGAGCCACATCCGGGCTCGACACGTGGCAGATGTGCGCCTTGCAGCCCGTGGCCTTGGCGATTTCGATGACGGCGTCCGTCGCGACCATTTCCGCCGCCACGGTTCTGGAATCTAAAAATCCCTGCCAGTCAAGGCGGCCTTCGCGCTTCATCTGGGCTTCCCCTTCTTTGATCATCGAGAAGTCTTCGCAGTGGAAGCCGGCGCGGCCGCCGAACTGTTTGATGATGTTCATGGCTTCGTACACCTGGCCGTAATTGAGCGGCTTGTAGTCCGGCGATACCGGCCCGATGAAGGATTTAAACGCGACGCAGCCCTTTTCGTCGAGGTCCGCGAGATCGCCGAAGTTGTCGGGGATCAGGCCGCCCCAGAAGCAATAGTCCGCGTAGGCTTCTTTCGTGACCTTCGCTTCTTTGATGTCGAACAGCTTCGCCGTCGTCATGGCCGGTTCGTTCTGCAGGGGCATGTCGATGACCGTCGTGTAGCCGCCGAGGATGCCGGCCGCTGTGCCGTGTTCGTAATCTTCGCGCCATTCGTAGCCCGGATCGTTCAGATGGGCGTGGGTGTCAATGGCGCCTGGGAAGACGTAGCAGCCTTTGGCGTCCAGCACTTCCTTCGCTTCGACTTCAACCCCCGGCGCCAAAACCGCCGCGATCTTGCCGTCCTTGACGGCGATCCCGCCGTCCTGAACCATTTCCGGCGTAACCAGTTTGCCGTTCTTAATGAATAAATCGTACATTGTGCTCCTCCTCACATTTTCGCACACACCATTGCGGCACTGTACCGCGTTTTAATTTGATCGTTCAACCAATGTATTCCCTTTCATTCAGCCCGATAAAAAAGGGCGTCAAAAGTACATTGCTTCTGACGCCCTTGTCTTCTGGCTTATTGAATTGTCTGGCTACATCATACCAGACATTGGAATAACGGTCAACAACTGCTGATCAGAATTTTAAAATATTAAAATTTTTGTTTTAAATATTTTGATGTAATCAACCATTTTTTAATTTCCTTACGGGTCTATTGTAACCGCATACAAAGGGAAAGGCAAGAATTTTTTAATAATTTTATAAAAAATACTATTAAAATTCTAAGAAACACATTTTATTGTTGCATAATGTGCTAAAATATAAATAAACATAGGATTAAACCTATCACAAAATAATCACAAAGTTCACCACAACAAAATTATCATCAGGAGAATCTGGAGTATATCATGACCTATTTTATCACTGCCGCCGCTGACTACATCCGGCCGTGGCTTTTCGCCGAGACCCTGGTGCCCGGCTACGTCCACTCTGTCTACCGCGGGGCAGTCAACCTCGTCTTCGACTACCACTTCGCCGCCCTCCAGCCCGAAGCCTCGCCGATGTCCCCGATCACCCTGTCCGCGGGCTTTCCCCTGGAGGATTTAAATGTCGCGGCGAACACCCCGGTTCAAATCGGCGAAGGGAAAGTGCGCTTTGAAAGGGGCCCTGTGATTGAGGCCGCGCCGGAGACCGCCACGGTGCCCACTTTAATGCGCAGGACCCCCCTGTCCTTTTCCGCCATGGAGGCGCGCATCAAAGCCGTCTTTGACGCCTGCACTGATCCGGGCATGGGATTTTACCCGCTGTTCGCTGAACCTTGCGAATCCCGGGACCTGATCACAAGCGCCATGAAGACCACCCTCGAGGACGCCGAAACCGCTTTCCGCTGCGGAAAATGGGAGCCTTTCGCCGAAACCCTCACGGGCCTCGCGGGCCTCGGCCAGGGGCTCACCCCGAGCGGCGACGACTTTCTATGCGGGATGTTCGCGGGCTTTAACAGCGCCGGCGGCCTCAAAGGCAGCCACCCGGCCAAGGCGGCCCTCATCGCCGCCTCCGACGCCATGTGCCGGCGCACCCACCCCCTGTCCGCGTCCTTCATCACCTGCGCCGCCGAAGGCTACGTCTCCCAGACGGTCCGCGCCCTCCTCGGGAACCCGGAACAAGGCTTCGACGTGAACGCCATGGCGGAAAAGATTCAGGCCATCGGCCACTCGTCGGGCATCGACACCCTGTGCGGCATCATGTTCGCCTATTATCTGCTCACCCCGGCCTTGAAAAAAATATAAAAAAGGCGTACACTAAAAGCATAAGCTTTCAACCTTATTTTAATTTTTGAAAATAAGCGATCATACCAGAAAGGAAGGATAATTATGAACGATTTACTGAAAACCATGAGCGCACGCCGCTCGGTCCGTACCTACGCTGACCGCCCGGTCGCCAAAGAAGATCTGGACCAGATTTTAAAAGCCGCCGTCCTCGGCCCCACGGGCAAAGGCATTGCCCCCTACGATTTCATCGTGATCACCGACCCTGACGTGATCGCAAAACTCGTCGACATCCGCAAAGGCGGCGCGAAGATGCTGACCACCGCCAAAGCCGCCATCGCCGTCCTCGGCGACGAAGACCGCTCGGACACCTGGATCGAAGACGACGCCGTCTGCATGACGATGATGCACCTGATGGCTTCCTCCCTGGGCCTCGGCTCCTGCTGGCTGCAGGTACGCCTGCGCCCGTCCAACGTCGAAGGCAAATCCGCTGAAGATTTCGGCCGCGACGTCCTGGGCTTCCCGGAACACAACCACCTCGAAGCGATCCTCGCTGTGGGCCCCATCGACGAAAAGCCGGAACCCCACGATCCAGATGATTTGCCGAAAGAAAAATTCCACGAAAATCAGTGGTAAAACAAAATTCAGGTATAACAAAAGCCGAGTCCAACGACTCGGCTTATTTTTTTGATTAAAATTATAAAACTAATTCTGCGCTTTTAAGGAAACGAGGAATTCCCCGATGTCGGCGCAGATGAACACGTCGGCAAAGCCCTTGATCGGCGCGTTGGGATCGTTGTTGACGGCGATGATCTTCCCGTCGCCCTTGATCCCTTCGGTGAACTGGATCGCCCCGGAGACCCCGAAGATGATGGAGAGCTTCGGTTGAATCACCGTGCCTGATTCGCCGATCTGGTCGTCGAAGGGGATGAAGCCCTGATCCGCCACCGGGCGGCTGCCCGCGAGGGCCGCGCCGATGCTGTCGGCGTAAGCTTTCACCGCGTCGAACTGGCCGCTTTCGAGGACGCCCTTGCCGGCGACCACGACCACGTCCGCCCCGGTGAGGTGGCTGCTTTCGGGCAGGGGTTCGGTGCCGGTGCAGGTGATCGCCGACGCGCCGTCATAAGTGCGCAGTTCCGGCGTTAAGACCGCGCTGTCCGGCGGGACTGGCGCCGTGCCGTTGTTTTTCATCGTCATGTAGGCCGGAGTGCCTTTCACTTCGCAGGCCACCATAACCTGAGCCCCAAAGGACGGCTTGATCTGGCGGATGCTGCCGCCTTCAAAGCGCAACTGGGTGCAGTCGGAGGTCATGCCGCCGCCGGTGATCACCGCCGCCCGGGACAAAATCGCCTGGCCCGCCGGTTCCGCTTCAGCGACCACGACGTCAATGCCGTCCGCCTGAACGGCTTCCGCCGCCGCCTGGCCCAAGGCGTCCGTCTGATAGAAGGCGAGGCCCGGGGTGTTCACGATGACGAGCTTGTCCACGCCGGTAAAGGCCACGTCCTTCGCCAGACCTGCGTCCGCGCCGTCGCCAAACACGTACAGGGATACCGGCTGTTCTGCCGCCGCCTGCACGCCGTTATTTACGAGCTGGGCGATCCGGTCTGAAAGCTTCCCGTCTTTCAGCCAAGTGAATACCGCTGTCTTAGGCATGTTTGCCACCTCCTATTGCTTGTTGAATTTTATCGACCGTATCGGCAAAGTCTCTGGCCTTTTCGTCGACACTGCCGATGAGTTCGATACCCTGTTTCTGTGCCGTCACATTCACCGTATCGGTCACGATGGATTTCGCGCCGGCCTGGCCGAGGGTATCCGGATCGAGGCCGAGATCCGCCGCGCTTACGGTGTCGAATTCCCGCTGATTCGCCGCGACCTGATGGCGCAGGGTCGGCAGTTCCGGCGTGTTCGCGCCGAAAGGCACAGAGGCCAGCGCCGGCAGCGCCGTTTTTAAGGTGTACAAAGTATTGCCGTCTTTTTTCTTGAGGATCGCTGTTTTCCCGTCTGTTTCGGCTTCCACAGCATTTGTGACGTCGGGCACGCCGAGCATTTGGGCGAGCATCGGGCCGACCTGACCCGTCGCGCCGTCGTTGGAGGCGTTTCCTGTGAGGACGAGGTCGTAAGGCCCGTACTTTTTCAGAGCTGCCGCGAGAACCGCCGCCGTCCCAAGGGTGTCGCTGCCCGCGAAGGCGATGTCGCTTAAAAGCACGGCCTTTTCCGCGCCGAGAGCCATGGCGTATTTCAGCGCCCGGGCCGCGCCGTCCGGGCCCATGGTGAACACGTCAAAGGACACGCCGTCTTCTTCAGACAGCTGTCTGGCCATTTCCACCGCGTAGCGGTCCGCCGGATTGATTTCGCCGGCGCCGCTGCTGCGCACGAGGGCGTGGGTCTTCGGGTCCACGTCGACCTTACTGTCCACGGGCACGTATTTCACACAAACCGCAATTTTCATCTTATTCTCCCTTCTTCTTCAAAAGCCGGGAGAACGCCCACTCTTCGAGGAGCAGGGTGGATTCGCCCCGCATGATGTATTTCGCCAGATCCCGACTGACCGCCGGCGCTTCGATGACGCCGTTGCCGCCGTAGCCCGTGGCGAGCAGGTAGTTTTTCACCGGGGTGTCCCCGACGATGGGCAGGAAGTCCCGGGTTTCCGCGCGGTAGGACAGCCACGAGGAGTTGAGCCCCGCGTCGGTGAGTCCCGGCACGTTTTCTTCAAACTGATGGAACAAAAAGTCGATGAAGTAGTCGTCGGTGCCTTCCCGTTCCGGCAGCCGGTCCGGGTCCCACTGGCCCGCGTGCATCGGGTCGTCGAGGTTCATGGACAGATGGGACTTGCAGATGAAGATGTTGTTGCCGGCGCGCAGGGCGTAAAACGCCGGGAATTTTAAGATCGGGAACACGTAGTCCAGATGTTTTTCCGGCGGCACCACGAAAAACGCTTCGGCCTTGGTGTGCCAGATCGGCACGTCGAGCCCCGCCATTTCGCCGGTGAAGCGGCTCCACGGGCCGGTGCAGTCCACGACCACGTCGAAGTCGTAGGTGTCGCCGTCCTTGGTCTTCACCCCTTTGGCGGTGCCGTTTTCGATGACGATTTCCGTCACTTCGGCGCCTCTGAGGATCGTGCCGCCGAGGTCTTCCATTTTGGCCGCGAAGGTGTTGGAAATCATCGTGCCGTCGAAATAGCCGTCGTCTTTCGTGTAGCCGGCACCTAAGATCGAGTCGGTGTTGAGCATCGGCAGGATGTCATGAATGCGCTTCTTGTCCGTGATGTATTCCCCGGTGTAGCCGGCGGAGCGGGCCAGGGCGATCCCGGCCTTGATCCGCTTCACTTCTTTTTCGGAGGTAGCGCAAACGAGGGTCCCGGTCTTGTCGAAGCCCGCGGAGCCCTTCCGTTCCGCTTCCATCTTCAGATAGGTTTCAAACCCGTACAGCCGCACATCCCAGTAGCGGTTGTTCAGGGAATCGTCGAAAAGGCAGACCGTGCCGGCGGATTTCGCCGTGGTGCCACAGCCGATGCGGCCCTTTTCAAACACCGTCACCTCCGCATCGTCGTAAAGGCACAGGTTCCAGCCCAGGGCCGTTCCTGAAATCCCCCCTCCGATAATGCCAATTTTCTTTTTGCTCATCGCTTTACTCCTGATTTGTTTTTATTCATTGGCGATCTGATACAGGCTTTCGGCGAGCACCGCCGTCCCCTTCACCAGATCGTCCAGATCAATCGCTTCTTTCCGGTCATGGCTGATGCCGTCTTTGCACGGGATGAACACCATCGCCGCGGGCATGAGATCCCCGAGCATGAGGCTGTCGTGGTAGGGCCCGCTGATCAAATCCATGTGGGGGATGTTAAGCGCGTCCGCCTGATCCCGGATCACGTCCCCGAAATGGGGATCGCAGGTCAGGGGCGCATCGTCGTTTAAGGGCGTGAGGTCCACGTCCACATCCCGGCGGCCCGCGATGGCCCGCACTTCATCCCGCCACAGTTCCACAAGTTCCGTCTTGTCGTCGCCGTCCACCGAGCGCACGTCCACAGAGAATTCAGCTCTGCCGGGGATGACGTTCGCCGCTCCCGGAGTCAGGCGCATTTCCCCGACCGTCGCCGTGATGTAGGCGCTGGCCGAGGTCTGGGCCAGACGTTCCAGGGCCAGGCTCATTTCCGCCGCCGCCATATAGGCGTCCCGGCGGTCGGTCATGCTCGTGCCCCCGGCGTGGGACTGCACCCCGATGACCCTGCAGCGCAGGTTCGTCGGCGCGCAGATCCCGGTGACGACGCCCACCGGCACCCCGGCTTTTTCGAGCTTGTCATTCTGCTCGATGTGCAGCTCGAGGCTCCCGTGGACTTTGGTCTTTAACGGGAATTCCTGGTCAAAATCGTCAGGATTGTAGCCCAGTTCCTTGAGCTTGTCGTAAAGGCGCATTCCGTCGGGGTCCGCATGGTCTTTGAGATCCGCCGCAGAAAGCCGTCCGGACAGGGCCCGGCTGCCGATGCAGCACACCCCGAAGCGGCTCATTTCTTCCCCGGCGTAAACGTTCACCGAGATCGGCCGCTTCGGCCGCACCCCGGCGCGGATCATCGCCGCCACCCCTTCAAGGCCGGCGAACACCCCGGCGAGGCCGTCGTACTTGCCGCCGCCTGGCACCGTGTCGATGTGGGAGCCGGTCCACACCGGCGCCACATCCGGGTCCGTCCCCGGATACACCCCGAAAATGTTGCCGAGGCAGTCCTCGGACACCTCGAGCCCCATGGCGATCATCACATTTTTGACGTAGCGCCTGGCGCCCTGGAATTCCGGGGTATACACCCCCCGGGTGATCCCTTCTCCCGGCGTCGCGTTGAACGCGGCGATGCCTTCGAGCCACCGATTGAGCTCTTCGCCCTGAACCTTTTCCCCGATCATGTGCGCCTCCTTCGTGTATTTCGCAATTTGGACCCAATGGGTCGTGGATACAGTCTACAATAAATTTTAATTTTCGTCTAGTCTATTTCTTAATGTTTCCCCTAAAATGCACGGTTCCCGCGCATTAAAATCTGGTTTAACCCTTACAAAAAATAAAAAGGCAGCGTCATCGGCGACACTGCCTTAAAAAATTATTCTTTTTTTATAACATCACGCGGACCGGGCTGCCGTCTTCCCAGGCGGTGATGTTTTCGAACACCATGTCCGCGCGGCGGTCGATGGATTCCTTGGTGTCAAAGCCCACGTGCGGCGTGCAGACCAGGTTCGGCGCGCCGAGGAGCGGGTGATCAGCCGGCAATGGCGGATCTTTTTCGTAAACGTCGATGCCTGCGCAGATCTTGTTCGCCTTGAGGGCTTCTGCGAGGGCGTCAGTGTCGACCACCGGGCCTCTGGCGGTGTTGACGAGGATGGCACCCTGTTTCATTTCGGCGATCTGTTTCGCGCCGATGAGGCCCTTCGTCTGCGGGGTCAGCGGGGTGTGCACGGAGATGATGTCCGCTTCAGCCATGACGTCGTCTAAAGATTTATAAACCAGACCTAGTTCTTTGGCGCGGTCCCGTTCGCTGCGGCTGTAGCCGATGAGCTTGCAGTGGAAGGCCTTGAAGAGTTCCGCGGTGCGCAGGCCGATGGCGCCGGTGCCGACGATGCCCACAGTGCGGCCCGCGAGTTCAAAGCCCTGAAGGCCGGCTTTGCCTTCGCCCGCCTGAACCGCTGCGTCGCAGGCTGGAATGTTGCGCAGGCACGAGAGGGTCAGGCCCACGGCCAGTTCCGCTACGGCGTCGTCGCAGTAGCCGCCGGTGTTGAAGATGCGGATGCCCCGGCGTTTGCAGGCTTCCACGTCCACGTGGTCGATGCCGACGAAAGCGACGGAAACCACTTTCAGGTTCGGGTCAGAGTCGATAACCTTGCCTGACAGGGGGTGGTTGGCGATGATGACCACGTCTGCGCCGTCGATGCGCTTGATCTGTTCATCTTCGTCGAGGGTCAGGTTGTCGTAGCTGACAAATTCATGGCCCCGGGCCGTCATGGCGTCGCCCAGGCTCTTGAGCTTGTCAGCGCTGATGCCTAAGGGTTCCAACAATACGATTTTCATACGATATTTCCTCCTTTTTGGGAAAGCTTCGCGCTTTTCCCGTCCGTGACTTTTATTATAGCACATTTAAGACAGAATTTTGTCCTGAAATGGGAAATATCGTCACAGCACCTCTGATCCGTGCATGGACACCGTTCCCGGGTTCCACAGGGTGAGCCGCCCCGAGGCCCGGGTTTTGTTCAAGTCGATGAGGCGCTGGTTGGCCGACCCCCGGTACAGCAGGCGGATATTTTTCTGGGCTTCGATAAAAGGCCCGTCCACGAGGACGTCCAGCACCTCTAAAAAATCCGCTGCCGGCTTTTCGAGCATTTCGTAGGGATAACCCGAATAGCACCAAATCGAGCGTTTCGGGTACCGGGCCCGAATGGCTTTCGCGAGGGGCAGGAGCACCGCCCGGTTGGCCGGCTCCATGGGCTCGCCCCCGAGGAAGGTCACCCCGGTGTAATAGGGCGCATCGAGCTTTTCCAAAATTTTTTGCTCTGTTTCTTTTGTAAAAACCTCGCCGTAATCAAAAGCCTGGGCCTTCTCGTTAAAACAGCCGGGGCAGTGCCGGGTACAGCCCGACACAAACAGGCTCAGGCGGATGCCCGGGCCGTTGGCGATGTCGTGGGGATGAATGTCAGCGTAGTGCATGGCGTGTCTCTATCAACGATTTATAAGTGCAACACCCGTTCGGCGATTTCCTGGGTGCGCCCCTGGTTGAAGCCCGTAGCGCCACCTAAGTAGCCGCACACCCGGCGCACAACAGAGAGCTTGTTTAAATCCCGGTTGCCGCAGTTGGGGCATTCCCAGACGAGCTTTCCCGCTTCGTCCGGAACCGCCTTGATTTCCCCGTCGTAGCCGCACACCTCGCAGTAGTCGCTCTTGGTGTTGAGCTCCGCGTACATGATGTGGTCGTAGATGTGGCGCATGACGGCCAGCACCGCCGGGATGTTGTCCTGCATGTTCGGCACCTCCACGTAGGAGATCGCCCCGCCCGGAGACAGTTTCTGAAAGTCCGATTCGAAGCTCAGTTTCGTAAAGGCGTCGATGGGCTCGGTGACGTGGACGTGGTAGGAATTGGTGATGTAGTTCTTGTCCGTCACCCCGGGGATGATGCCGAAGCGCTTCTGGAGGCATTTCGCGAATTTGTACGTCGTGGATTCCATCGGCGTGCCGTACACCGAGTAGGCAATGTTTTCCTTTTCCCGCCACTTGGCGCACGCGTCGTTGAGGTGCTGCATCACCGCCATGGCGAAGGGCTTCGCTTCGGGGTCGGTGTGGGATTTTCCAGTCATGTACCGGCACATTTCGTACAGCCCCGCGTAGCCGAGGGAAATCGTGCTGTACCCGCCGAACAGGAGCTTGTCGATGGTTTCCCCGGGTTTAAGTCTGGCCAATGCGCCGTACTGCCACAATATCGGCGCCACGTCCGAGGGCGTGCCCAGGAGCCGTTCATGGCGGGCGCGCAGAGCCCTATGGCAGAGTTCGAGGCGTTCGTCGAGGATATCCCAGAACTTGTTCATGTCCCCGCCCGAGGAGCAGGCCACGTCCACGAGGTTGATCGTCACGACCCCCTGATTGAACCGGCCGTAGAACTTGTGGGAGCCGTCGGGGTTCGTGATCGCCGGCTCGTCGGTCAGGAACGACCGGCAGCCCATGCACGTGTACACATTGCCGTTTTTGAGGCTTTTCATCACCTTCGCCGAGATGTAGTCCGGCACCATGCGCTTCGCCGTGCACCGAGCCGCGAGGTCGGTCAGATAATAGTACGGGCTGTCGGGATGGATGTTGTCTTCGTCAAGGACGTAGATGAGCTTCGGGAAGGTGGTGGTCACCCACACGCCCTGGGCGTTCTTCGTGCCCTGGATGCGCTGGTTGAGGACTTCTTCGATGCACAGGGCCAGATCCCGTCTTGCCGGGCCTGCCGGGGCTTCGTCGAGGTACATGAACATCGTCACAAAGGGCGCCTGGCCGTTGCACGTCATCAGGGTGATGAGCTGGTACTGAATCGTCTGAATCCCGCTCTTGATTTCTTTTTTCAGGCGCCGTTCGGCGATGGCGTTGATCTGGTCGTCATCGGCTTCGATCCCCGCCGCGCGCAGGTCTTCCCGGGTGCGGGCCCGAAGGCTCTTTCGGCTCACGTCGACGAATTTCGACACGTGATACAAAGAAAAGCTCTGGCCCCCGTACTGGTTGCTCGCCACCTGGGCGACGATCTGGGTCGTGATGTTGCACGCGGTGTAAAAGCTGTGGGGCTTGTCGATTTTCGTCCCGGAGATCACCGTGCCGTTCTGGAGCATGTCGTCTAAGTTGATCAGATCGCAGTTGTGTTCCCGCATCGCGAAATAATCGGCATCGTGGAAATGGATGATCCCTTCTTCGTGGGCCTTGACGATGTCTTCGGGCAGAAAGAGGCGGCGGGTTAGATCGCGGCTGACTTCCCCGGCGATGTAGTCCCGCTGGGTCGAGTTGATGGTCGGATTCTTGTTGGCGTTTTCCTGCTTGACCAGTTCGTTGTTGCGGTTGATTAAGGACAGAATTTTGCGGTCCGTGGTGTTGGAGCGGCGCAGAGCCGTCCGCTTGTCCCGGTAGTGCATGTAGGCTTGGGCCACTTCGTAGCCCCGCATTTCCATGATCCCCGTTTCCACGAGATCCTGGATGTCTTCCACCCCTGCCGCGTGGGTATAACCTGCGAGCTGCTTTTCCACATTGTGGGCGATGGCTTCGATCTGGCTCGAGTTCATCTGTCGAATCGGGTCCACTTCGGCGTTGGCCTTGGAGACCGCTGCCACAATTTTCGTCCGGTCAAAACGCACTTCTTCCCCGCTGCGCTTGATGATGTTGATGATCTTTCTTTCTCTGCCCATACGCTCCTCCTCTATATCAAAAGCTTAAACTTAAAACAAAAGTAATGCACCGCTATTATATGGCTGGCCGGTCGAAAAATCAAGATATAGATGATGGTAATTTTAAAACCTACTAGATATAGTTTAATGTAAACGCCTAAAAGGGCGGTGCTCCGGCTTTTTCTCCTCAAATCGCATAAATTGTACAAGTAAGATTTTGTCAAAAAATATCTAAATTTTATCGCTTTTTTCCCAACTATGGTATAATATAATTATCATTTAAACCAAAGGATAAAAAGATGTCAGAAACACTTTCTGATCAAAATGATCAAAAACGAAATAAAAAAGAAAAAGCGCCGAAACAGGCCGAGCTGCTCAAGCGTCTCAGCGCCTACAGCCGAGATAATCAGGACGAAGAGCCCCATCTGGAACTCCAGGACGTCTTCGACATGGACCTGCTCCAGCGCATCCAGGACGCCTTTTCCGACGCCACCGGGGTCGCGGTGATCATCGTCGACCGCAAAGGACGGCCGGCGCTTAAATACAGCAACTTCACGGCCTTCTGCTCGGCCATCCGCACCATTCCGGAATACTTCAACTACTGCACCAGCTCCGACGACTGGGGCGGGCGCAACGCCAACAGCGTCCACAGTCCCCGGATCTACCGCTGTCACGGCGGCCTCGTCGACATGGCGGTGCCGATCCAGGTCCGGGGGGAATACATCGGCGCCATCCTCGCGGGCCAGGTTCAGATCCCGCCTGAAGAGGCGGCGACCCTGCCCCATGGCGCTCCGGGCTGCCCGACGGATTTTTCGGACCATCCGGAATTCTTAAAGCTGCGCAAAGACGTCTACCACTCGACTTTGAAGCGGGTCCGGGGAGCGGCGGACCTCATGTTCACCATCGCCAACTACCTGGCGGAGCTGTCAGCGTCCCGGATCATGCAGGAAAAGCTCCAGCGCACCAACGAAAAACTCATGCTGGAAATGCACCGGCGGACCGAAGCGGAATCGGCCCTCAGAGACGCGGACCTGCGCGCCTTAAAGGCCCAGATCAACCCCCATTTCTTTTTCAACGTCCTCAACACCATCGGCCGGCTGGCGATGCTCGAAGGGGCGACTCAGACCCAGGAAATGGTCTACCACTTTTCAGATCTGCTCCGCTACACCTTGAAGTCCGGGGACAATGACTTCGTGAAACTCAAAGACGAAATCGACAACGCGAAGAACTTTCTCCACATCCAGAAGGTGCGCCAGGGGGATCACCTCCTGTTCAGCTTCGACTGCGACGAGACTTTGAACGACGCCTTCTGCCCGTTCATGGTCATCCAGCCCTTTGTGGAAAACGCCATCAAATACGTGGTCGAAGCCCGGCGCGAGGCGTCCACCATCACCATCAAGACCGAGGCCGACGGCGGCGACATCCTCATCCACATCGTCGACGACGGGGACGGCATCCCCGACGCCACCATCGACGCCCTGCTCGGCGAAAACGCCCGGACCGGTGAGACCGAAAAGGGCATGGGCATCGGGGTAAAAAACGTCAACAAGCGCCTGCGCTACTACTACGGCAAGCCCTACGGGGTTTCCTACGTCAAGGGGCTTGACGCCGGCACCCACGCCATCATCCGGATTCCCAACAAGACCCTGCCGGAATCCCGTTAAGAAAAAGGAAATTAGAAAGAGGTCGTTATGTATAAAATTTATATTGTAGAAGATGAACATTTGGAAAGAAAGGCCCTGCAGATGATTTTGAACGGCCAGGCGCCCAACGTGAAAATCGTCGGCACCGCCGCCTCGGGGAAGGACGCCCTCAAGGGCATCGAAGAAACCGACCCCCAGATCATTCTCATGGACATCAACATCCCGGAAATCAACGGCATCGAAGTGCTGCGCCGGGTCAAGAAGGCAGACCCTGAAAAGAAGGTCATCCTCATCACCGCCTTCAACGAATTCGATTTTGCCCACCAGGCCATCAAGGCGAAGGTGGACGACCTGCTCCTGAAGCCGATCCGCCCAGAACAGCTCATCGCGTCCATCAACCAGGCCATCGAAAGCCTCCAGGCCAACACCCGCAGCAACATCGACGAAAAGATGAGCGAAATCATCTACGCGGTGGTGCACAAGAAATACGCCCAATGCCGCAAGACGGTCCAGGCTTATCTGGATCTCCTCTACGACCACTACGGCTTCGATTTGATCTCGATTCAGAAAGAAGTTCAGCGGCTGATCAAGGAGCTGCAGAACGTCGCCAACGACAACGGCGGCTACGAAATCGTCTCGCCCCTGAAGAACACCAGCGGCCACAAGCATTTCGCCCGCCAGTTCCAGAACCGCTACAACCTCCGGGTCGAAATCATGAAGGTCATCGGCAAGATCTTCGACCACATGAAGACGAACCCGGAACGCAAGAGCTCCATCGAAGACATCTTAAACTACATCGACCGCAACGCCGCCAACGACATTTCCTTAGAACAGGTCGGCGAGTACGCGAACATGAGCTCGTATTATTTATCTAAGATTTTCAAGAAAGAAACCGGGATGAACTTCGTCACCTACCTGACCCAGCAGAAGATCCAGATCGCCAAGGACATGCTCGTGAACACCGACACGCCGATCATCAACATCGCCCTCGACCTGTCCTACCACGAACCCAATTATTTTTCAAAAGTATTTAAGAAAAACGTCGGCATCACCCCGACGGCCTACCGCAAAAAATACCGCAGTAAAACCGCCGCAGCGGAAGAATAAAAAAAGGACCAATGGTCCTTTTTTTTATGCGTGTTTCGCCTGCCTTGCGGTGATGTCTCCTTTTTCGCAGCGGTTGCCCCAGTTGTCGATGAGCTTCCCGTCCCGGTAGACGCAGATGATTTCACAGCGGTTCGGGCACTGGCCGCAGATCACTTCCCGGGTCTTGAAGGCCACGTTTTCGATGCCGAAGTCGAAGACCTTTCTTGCGTCGTGGTGCTTCGCGAGAATCGCCGCACCGATGGCCCCCATGAGGTGGCCGTTTTCGTCCACAATGACAGGCGCCCCGAGGGCCCGTTCAAAGGCTTTCACCACGCCGATGTTCTTCGACACGCCCCCCTGGAACACGATGGGTTCCTGGATGCGTTTGCCCTTGCCCACGTTGTTGAGGTAGTTGCCGACCACCGCTTCGCACAGGCCGGCGACGATGTCCTCTTTGGTGTGGCCCATCTGAATCTTGTGGACCAGGTCCGATTCGGCGAACACGGTGCAACGGGCCGCGATGTGGGTCGGGTGGGCCGACTTCAGCGCCACCGCGCCCATATCCTCTACCGGAATGCCGAGGCGCCGGGACTGGGACGACAGAAAGGCGCCGGTCCCCGCCGCGCACAGGGTGTTCATCGCGTAGTCGATGGCGATGCCGTTTTCCAGCAGGATGATTTTTGAATCTTGGCCGCCGATTTCGAGAATGGTTCTGACGTCCGGGTGGTAAGCCGTCGTTCCCACGGCGTGAGCCGTGATTTCGTTCTTCACCACCGTGGCGCCGAGCATGGCGCCGACGAGCTTCCGGGCCGAGCCCGTGGTGCCCGTGGCCACCACCTGCCAAGCGTTTCGGTCAAACTGGGCGCCGAGCTTTTCGATGAGACGCTTCACCGCGCCGATGGGGTCCCCTTCCGTCCAGATGTAGGCCGAGGCGAGGAGGTTTTTGTCCCCGTCCATGATGACGCCCTTCGTCGAGATGGACCCGACGTCGACGCCGAGATATGCTTCTTTTTTCATAGGATCACCTTTCTTCGCATCGCGATCATGTCGTAGAACGCCTCGAGCCGGGTCATGAGCCCCGCCGTGGCGGTTTCCGTGTCGTAGGTTAAAAACAGCACCGGGATTTTGTAATCCTCGGAAATGCGGCGCAGCACCGGCATGATTTCGATTTCCGGCGTGCACCCCGCGGACTTGACGTGGATGATCCCGTCAAAGCCGTCCTCCGCGTACTTCTTCGCCTTCCAGATGTTGGCCGTGGACGTAGGCCCCATTTCGTAGCGGCAGTAGTCTTTGATCCGCACGTGGAGGTTCTTTTCCCCGGGGTAGTCGAGATTTCTGTGGGAGACGTTCATCCACCGGTGCACCTCGACCCCCATGTCCGCGAGGGCCTGTTCCAGATCCAGATTCGAAAAGGCGTCCATCACCGTGAAATACTCGCCGATGAGGCCGACCTTGAGCACCGGCTCTGGCTTTTTCACCGGCAGGGTCTCAAAGGCGTTCAGGCAGGCGCGGTAGCCCCTGTCGATGTCTTTCCGGCTTTTCGCCGAAGTCATGGCCTTAAAAAACCGATTCAACGCCGCCTTGAAGCTGCCTTTTTCAGTTTCAAAGCCGCAGTTCATGTAGTACTGGCATTCGATGTCGTCGATGTGCTGCACCATGTCCAGGGCCTCTTTCAGGGCCTTGAGGACTTTCGGCGGCCGGGGATGGGGTGTGATCGCCTTCAGAGCCTTGAGATAATCCTTGGGGCGGCCCGTGGTGTACTCGGCGAAATTCACGTAGTCAAACGTGTAGCCCTGCTCCCTTAAAATCGACTCGGCGAGCTCCCCGTAATAGCCCAGGCGGCAGTAGCCCATGGTCATGATCAGGGTGTCAGCTCCGGCTTCGAGGGCCTCGATCATGGAGCCTAAGATCGTCTTGAACGGCGTGCACACCATGTCCGGGGCGAGCTTTTCCCCGAGGGCCATGGTCCGCCGGGTCATCGCCGGCTGCATCACGTAGATCTGGCCGAGGCCCTGCTCGATGAGGTACTTCACCGCCGGGTTGTAGTGGGCGATCATCGGAAACGCGACTTTGCGCTTGGTTTCGTTTTGACTCATGCCTTCACCTCCTGCTTCGCCCTGCGGCGCAGGGTCAGAATATCCAAGAAAGATTCCAGCCGGGTTTCAAGGCCCGCGGTGCCGCTCTGGGCGTCCATCGTTAAAGTCAGAATCGGCACGCCGCTGTCCTTGAGCTTTCGCACGATCATGTCGTCCACCATGGAATCGAGCGCGCACGGGTAGACGCTCATGAGGATGATGCCATCGGCTAGATGTTCGTGCATGGCGATGGACCCGGCGATTTCCCGGGACACTTCCCATTTCATCGTCGGGGAAAACTGCCTGGCGGCCCGCCTCGCGCTTTTGCGCTCCACGGCGTCAGCCAAAATAACTTCTGCACCTTTTTCCTTCAAATACTGAATCACCGGCCGGCCGTAATAGGCGTCTTCGGTGACGTAGCGGTGGGCCCCCAAGATGATTTTAAGACCCTTAGCCTTGTACTGTTTCTCGGCTTTCGCCGCGGCGGCGTCATCGGCGGCTTTCTGAGCCGCAAATCCCGCCTTGTACGCTTTTTTCGCCGCCTTCCGGGAAAAGCCCAGCTCCCGGCCCAGGGCGATCATGGCCTCTTTCTCGCCGAGACCCCCCTGGACGTTCACGTTGTAAGACAGCACCTTCAGGTGTTCATCCCGGAACACGTTGGCCACGATGTCGGGCAGGCCCTCGAAAGTGGTGCACATGACCCGGCGGATGCCGAAGTCGACGATCCGGGGCACGAAGATGCAGTCACATTTGCCGATCAGGGACGCGACGTGGCCGAGGTAGACTTTCAGGGACAGGCACATTTCGTCCCCTGCAGCCCTGGCGCCGGCTTCGGCGATGACCCGGTCCGTGGGGGCGGACACGACGGTCTCAACGCCGAGGCTTTTAAAATACGTCTGCCAAAGGGCGGCGTACCGGTGATAGAGCAGCGCCCGGGGAATCCCCACGACAGGTTTTTGGGATGTTGCCATAACGGCCCTCCTTGATCTTAAAAATAAAAAACGAAATAAAAAAGACACGGCAGAAGCCGCATCTTGTTCCCCTCTGCGGCGCACCGGCAAACGTCAGCACGCACGCGACGCCGTCAATCCTCATCTCCCCCTAATGAAGTGCGGACTTTCGGCATCAATATCTCCAATTTGTTTATATTATAACATACTTATTTTTACAAGGCTATACTTTTCCAAATTTTACCCCTTTTATTTGTCACACCCCTTGCTTTTGCAATCCGAGACCGCTATAATGAAAAAAATTGATGAAGCAGAGTAGGATCGGACGCGTCAAGTGCCAGCTGAACGGGGAGTTGTCAGCCGGACGAAAAGCGCAAGGCTTACGGTGTCCCTTCCGCATCCCGTTGCTACTTCCGAGATTGTCTCTCTCCTTTGTAGCGAAGGACCTGCTGCAAAGGAGGTTTTTTTTATGTCATCAATCCATACCCCTCACACGAGACGGCTCGTCACGGCCGCCTTGTTCGTCGCCCTGGCGACGATTCTGTCCTTCTTTTCCATCACGGTCACCAATACCCTAGAGATCCGGTTTAACGGCCTGGCCATCGCCGCCGCCGGCATTCTGCTCGGGCCGGGGCTCGGGTGCGCGGTGGGCGGCCTGTCGGATATTCTCGGCTACATGGTGCACCCATCTGGAGCATTCTTCCCGGGATTCACGATCAGCTACGCGCTGACCGGGCTGATTTTCGGACTGATCGTCCACAAAAAGCCGTCGGTCTCCCGGGTGCTCATCGCCCAGGCCGTCGTCACCGTCGGTGTCGATATGCTGCTCAACACCTGCTGGCTGTCCCTGATGTACGGCAACGCCTTTGTAGTGCTGTTCGCCGCCCGGCTGATCAAAAACGTCGTGCTGTATCCCCTCTACGCCGTCTTGCTCTGTGTCGTCGCCGGCCCCATCCGCCAGCGCTCGGCTCAGTTTTTGACCAAATTGAATTAACCCGTCAACCTGCCGCCTGATCGGGCGGCTTTTATTTTTTATTTCATTCCAATCCAAAAATTCAAGGAGATGCAATGAGCCAAAATCATCACAATCATCCAAAGCATTTAAAATGGCAGCTGCTCAAGACCGAGCATCTTGTCCAGGACGAGTGGATCGACTTCCGCCGCCTGACCTACCGCATGCCCGACGGCCGCGTCTTCTCGCCCTATTACAATTACAGCCGCCGCAATTACGTCGTCATCGTCGCTTCGGACACAGCCGGGCGCTTCCTCTGCGTGCGCCAGTACCGCCAAGGCATCGGCGAAGTGACCACTGAATTTCCCGCCGGCGGCATCGAAAAAGCCAAGGACGCCGACGGCGTGTCCGAACGCGCGGCCCTCGCCGCGGCCAAACGCGAGCTTCAAGAGGAAACGGGCTACACCTCAAACGATTGGCATCACCTGCTCACGATCCCGTCCGACGCGACCATTTCCGACAACTACGCCCACATCTATCGGGCAAAAAACTGCCGACCCGTCTCGGGACAGCATCTCGACGAGACCGAGTTTCTCAACGCTGAACTGCGCTCACAAGACGAGATCGCCCATCTCATCGAAACCGGCGGTTTCCAGCAGGCGGTCCACGTCATGGCTTGGCTCCTCGCTGAGCGAAAAGCTTAAGCACTGCATCAAAAAATCCCTGAGTGTTCACCACTCAGGGATTTTTTATTGTGTACAGTTGATCTTAAACCCGTGCGACAGAAAGCTTCACGGCGTGGCCGTTGAGATCCTGTTCTTCTTCGGCGGTGCCGGCCTGGAGGGTTTCGGCCAGGGTTTCTTTCTTGATGAAGTCGGCGTTGGCTTCGATGGCCTGGGCCGCTTCGTCGTCGGCTTCGTAGGTGATGGCGATGTGATCGGTCACTTCGAAGTCGTGGTTCTTGCGCATCTGCTGGACTTTTGAGATGCATTCCCGGGCGATCCCTTCGGCGATGAGTTCCGGCGTCAGGGCCATGTCGAGGATGACGAAGTGTTCGCCGTCGGTCTGGACGTCAAAGCCGTCCTTCGCGGCGATGCGCACGTCGACCATTTCCGGGGTCACTTCGATGGTGTCCCCTTCCACTTCGACCGGATAATTCTTGCCGGCGGAAGTGGCCGCCACGAGGGCCGCAGCGTCCACATGGGCCATGGCCTTGCCCAGAAGCTTGACCTTGGGTCCTAAGATCGGGCCGGCGACCTTGAAGTTCGGCTTCACGGTGAAGTTCAAGAAGGACTGGAGGTCGTCTTCGAAGTCTACGTCCTTGACGTTGAGTTCTTCTTTGAGCAGTGCCGTGAGGTCCCCGAGGACGGTCTTGTATTCCCCGTCGATGATGACCTTGGTCAAAGGCTGGCGCACTTTGATCTTCGCGTCTTCCCGGGCGGAGCGGCCCAGGGAAACGAGATCCCGCACCAGATCCATCGGTTTTTCGATTTCGTCGGAGATCAGGCTTTCGTCCGCCACCGGATAGGCCGTCAAATGCACGGAATCGGCGCCGGTGAGGTCGTGGTACATTTCTTCGGTGATGAACGGCGCGAAGGGGGCGCACAGGCGGCACAGCCCTTCGAGGACTTCGTAGGTCGTGCGGTAGACGGCGCGCTTGTCGTCGTCCATGCCCGACTTCCAGAAGCGGCGGCGGTTCCTGCGAATGTACCAGTTAGACAGATCGTCGTTGACGAAGTTCTGAATCAGGTGAACCACCGTGTTGTGGTTGTACTGATCCATGGCTTCCGTGACGTTTTTCACGAGGCGGTTGTATTTGCTCAAGATCCAGCGGTCGATGACCGGGCGGTCTTTCGGGTCGATGGCGAAGGCGTCCGTCGCGATGGCGTCGGCGTCGATGCCGTCGGTGTTGGCGTACAGCGCGAAGAAGGCGTAGGTGTTCTTCAGCGTATTAAAGAACTTGCTGCGCACTTCCTGCAGGCCCGATTCGTCGAAGCGGGTCGGGGTCCAGGCCGGGCTGACGTACATCAGGTACCAGCGCAGAGCGTCGGCGCCGTACTTGTCGAAGAGTTCAAAGGGGTTGACGGTGTTGCCGCGGCTCTTGGACATCTTCTGGCCGTTGGCGTCGAGGACCAGGTCGTTGACCAGAACGTTCTTGTACGGGGATTTGCCCGTGACAAAGGTCGAGATCGCCAGCAGCGAGTAGAACCAGCCGCGGGTCTGGTCGATGCCTTCGCAGATGAAGTCCGCCGGGAACTGATCTTCCCATTTGTCCTTGTTTTCGAAAGGATAATGCTGCTGGGCGAAGGGCATGGAGCCGGAGTCAAACCACACATCGATGACGTCAGGCACCCGGGTCATGCGGCCGCCGCATTTCGGGCAGGTCAGGTGCACATCGTCCACGTAGGGGCGGTGCAGTTCGATGTTTTCGTCGATGTCTTCGATGGCCCGTTCGGCGAGTTCCTTCCGGCTGCCGACAGTGGTGGTGCAGCCGCAATCCGGATCATCGCAGCGCCAGATGTTAAGCGGTGTCCCCCAGTAGCGGCTCCGGGACAGGGCCCAGTCGTTCAAATTTTCGAGCCAGTTGCCGAAGCGCTTTTCCCCGACAAAGGGCGGGAACCATTTGACGCCGTTGTTGTTGTCGATGAGCTGATCTTTCAGCTTGGTGATTTCGATGTACCAGCTCGGCTTCGCGTAATAGACCAGCGGGGTCTTGCAGCGCCAGCAGTGGGGGTAATTGTGGGTGACCTTTTCTTTTTTGAACAGGACATCCTGATCTTTAAGCCATTTGATGATTTCGATGTCCAGGCCTTCTTCCATGACGAAGTGGCCCTTCCACGGCGTCGCCGTGTATTTGCCGTCGAGACCAACCGGCTGAAGCACCGGCAGATTGTAGCGGCGGCCGACCTGGTAGTCGTCTTCCCCGAAGGCCGGGGCGATGTGGACGATCCCCGTCCCGTCGTCGGTGGTGACGTAATCGGCGCAAGTAACAAAATAACCCTTGCCTCGGGTCGGGCGGACGAAAGGCATGATCGGTTCGTATTCGACGTATTCGAGGTCTTTACCCTTCATGCGTTCGATCACTTCGTAATCGTCGCCGAGGAGTTTATCAGCGAGGACTTCCGCACAGATGAAGACCGTGCCGCGGCTCTTAGCCTTGATGTAATCCGCTTCGGGATTGACGCAAAGGGCGATATTCGCGGCGAGGGTCCACGGCGTCGTCGTCCAGACGAGGAAGTATTCGTCAGCGTCCTTGCGTTTGAAGGCGACAGTGACCGTGTTGGTCTTGATTTCCTGATAGCCCTGGGCCACTTCGTGGGAGGCCAGGCCGGTGCCGCAGCGGGGGCAGTATGGCAGGATCTTGTGGCCTTCGTAGATCAGGCCTTTTTTATAGAACTGATCGAGAATCCACCATTCGGTTTCGATGTAGTTGTTGTCCAAGGTGATGTACGGGTGATCCAGATCGATGAAATAGCCCATGCGCTTGGTCAGTTCCCGCCACTGGGCTTCGTAGGTGAACACCGATTCCCGGCATTTCTTGTTGAACTTCGCGATGCCGTAGTCTTCGATTTCAGGCTTGTTGTGGATGCCCAGCTGTTTTTCCACTTCGATTTCGACGGGCAGGCCGTGGGTGTCCCAGCCGGCCTTGCGCAGCACCCGGTGGCCCTTCATGGTCTGGTATTTGCACACGGAGTCCTTCAGGGTTCTGGCCAGGACGTGGTGAATCCCCGGCTTGCCGTTGGCCGTCGGCGGCCCTTCAAAAAATACAAAATTGCTGTCGTCAGCGTGTGCTTCAATCGTTTTGTTCAAGATGTCTTCTTTTTCCCATTTGGAAGCGATTTGCGTTTCGACTTCCTTCACGGGAGCTTTCGACAATTCAGAAAACTTTCGCGCCATTTTTCCTCCTCTATTAACAATTCAAATATAAAAAAAGTCCCTCTTTGATATTTCAAAAAGGGACGATAATCCATGATTACCGCGGAACCACCCGCATTGGCCGTAAAACGGCCCGCTTCATTTTAAGGTTAACGGCTTCCCGGGCAGCCCTGACGCGCTTCAGGCTGCCAGCTCCGAAGTGATCCGCATTCTGATAGCATCAGCAGCCTCTCAGCCATAAGCCGCCTCTCTTTGATGCCCGTTACAAAATGCCGTCTTCATCAACGCTTTTGCATTAAATTATTATGATTTTGTATTGTATCACTTTTTTTTAAAAATGCAAGCTTAATTTAAGCTTTGATTTCTGCACCCGCCATTTGATCCAGCTCGGCAAAATTCTTTTTCATCAAAATCACCGAAAGGCCGAAGGCCAAAGCGTCGGCAATGGGTCCGGCGAAGAGCACCCCGTCAAGGCCAAAGAGCCTCGGCAGAAACACCAGCAGGGGCATGAGGAAAAAGCCCTGGCGCGCTGCGGATAGGGTGATCCCCTTGGAGACGTTGCCGATATTGGCGAAGTAGTTGACGGTCATGGGCTGCACCCCGTACACGAAGACCATGAACATGTAGATGCGCAGGTATTTCGCCGCGAAGTCAAAGTACCGGGCGTTGCCCGGGGTGAACAGGGCCGCGATCTGCCGCGGGAAGAGCTGGAAGGCGGCAAAGGCGATGCAGCTCACAAACACGGCCTGTCGCACGGCGGTGAGGTACGCCGCCTTGACCCGGGGGTAGTTCTTCGCCCCCATGTTGAAGCTCACCACCGGCTGACAGCCCTGGGCCAGGCCCACGGCAAAGGCCGCGAGGATGACGTTGAGCTTCGACACCACCCCGGCCACGGCCAGAGGGATGTCACTGCCGTAGGGGGACAGCGCCCCGTAGCGGGTCAGCTGGTTGTTGAGGACGATGTTGACCAAAGTCATGATCAAGTGGTTGATGAAGTTCGCGGTGCCGAGCTTTGCGATATGAGCCGCCGTCGCCGGGTCGTATCGGATCGTCCGCCACGAGAACGGGATGCACTTCATGCGCGGATAATAGGCCGCACACAATAAGAACGAGACAATCTGGCCGATCACCGTGGCCAGCGCCGCGCCCCGGATGCCGAGGGGCACCACAACCATCAAGACGTAATCCAATCCGACGTTTAAAGCCGCCCCGGTCACATTGGCGGCCATGGCGTACCGGGGCGCGCCGTCGGTGCGGATCAGGCTTGCCGCCGCGTTGGAAAACAAAAGAAAGGGCAGGCCGCAGGCGGTGTATTTGAGATAGACACTCGCGTAGGGCATCACGGTTTTCGTTGCGCCGCACAGCATGAGAATCGGCTGTTTGAGCCCGACGATGAGGGTAAAAATCATGGCCCCGGAAGCGATGAGCATCACCGTGCCCGTTCCGGCGGTCTTTTCCGCCTCGGCTTTCCGGTCCGCGCCGATGGCCATGGTGTAGGCCGCCGCCATCCCGTTGCCGATAAGGAGCGCAAAAGCCGTGGTCAAAGTCACCATGGGAAAGGTCACGTTCGTGGCGGCGTTGCCCACGAGGCCGACGATGTGGCCGATGAAAGCCTGGTCGGTGATGTTGTACACCGCCGACACCAGCATGCTGATGATCGACGGCACCGCGTAATGGGTGATCAGCGGCTTCAGCGGCGCCCGGTACAGCGGGTCCGCCGTCACGGCCTTTTTGGCTGTTGTGTTCATCTCTCTTCCCCCTTGCTCAAATCCAATGTATCGCATACAATACTCAAAGAAAAATAAAAATTTCAAAGCAAAACACCGGAGGTCAATATGCACATACGTCCTCGTCCCTGGGCCCGGCCGGAGCTGGAAGCCAGCCCCTTTTTCGCTGCTGAACCCTGGACCATGAAAAATCACTGGCGGGCCGGCTTCCCTGAACCGAACCGTCCCCTCTATCTGGAACTGGGCTGCGGCAAGGGCCAGTTCATCGCGAAAATGTCCGCCGCCCATCCTGAAAACAACTACCTCGCCGTGGACATGATCGACACCATGCTCGGCATTACCCGGCGCAACGTGGTCGCCGAACGCGGCGGCGCCGACCCGGACAACCTCCTCATCACGGCGTGGGACATCACCCGGATCGACAAAATCCTCGGCCCCGACGACCGCATCGACGGGCTGTACATCAATTTCTGCAACCCGTGGCCCAAGCGCAAGAAGCACAAGAAGCGCCTCACTCACACCCGCCAGCTGATCCTCTACAAGGCCTTTCTCGCCCCCGGCGCCGTGCTGCGCTTTAAAACCGACGATGACGGTTTGTTCGACGATACTTTGGATTATCTAAAAGAAGCGGGCTTCGAGACCGAAACCGTCATCCGAAATCTCCACGCGCATCCCGTGGCCGACGACTACCCCACCGAACACGAAAAGATGTTCGCCGAAAAGGGCATCCCCATTAAATATTTACAAGCCCGGATGATATAAAGCCTTATTAATATTGTAACACGATTTCAGCAAAACAAAAATGAAAAGCCCGGCGCGTATGCCGGGCTTTTCATTTTTTTAAGAGGATTGAGAGGGATTTGATTTATTCGTCTTCGCCGAAAATCTTGACCCCGAAGTGTTTGAAGATCATGCGTTCCGCTTCAGGATTCCACAAACCGTGATGGGCCTTGCAGCATGCGTCGAGTTCTTTGAAGAACGGGTCTTTTTCACCGAGCTTGCCGAAGTCTTCGATCGCCGTCATCGGCATGTTGAATTGCGTGTACGCGAGTTTTTTGCCCCCTGGAATGTTCGGCAGGTTCATCGTCGTTTCCGCAATGGAGTCGATGCCGCCGACGTGGGTGACCATGATCGCCGGGTCGATTAAGCCCTTCGCCGCGAGTTCATTCGCTTCGATCATATCGTCGTTGTTGCCGCCGGTCGTGCCCATGATGTGGGTCGCATTGTAATGGCAGTCGTAGAGGTTGACCGTTGCCGAGAACGTCTTGTCCTGGGGTCCTGAGAAGAAGTTCATGCAGCCGTCATATGCCAAAACCGAGTTGCAGAGGGTCGCAACGGCCGGGATCGGCACGTACACGAAGGCATCATCGTAGCCGTGGCCTTCGGAGATATCCAGCAGGCCCTGTTTCGGGTCGTCCATCTTAGCCGTATTGACATAAATGAGTTCCACACCGTTTTCCGCCGCCTTGCTTTCCGGCATCACTTCTTTTGCGCGGGCGATTTTCGCGTCATCGACGTCGGTCACCACGATGCGTTTAGGATGATAGTCGCAGACACAGCCGTACGCCACTGCGCCGAGCCCCATCGGCCCGCAGCCGCCCATGATGATCACGTTGCCGTCCGGCTTCAAGCCCATCTGATGATGATAATTGGCCTGCTTGGTGTGATACATGCCATGGAAGGCGCCGATTGAGCAGGACATCGGTTCGCCGAGGGACGCTTTGTAAAAGCTGTCCCCGTCAAAAGGCATCAGCGCGCCGACTTCCATCGCTTCGTGGGGGAAGATGCAGTATTCGGTGTCGCCGCCGAAGAATTCATAAGAATATCCCGGAGAATCCATGCTGCCTTTGTAGTTTAATGCCGGCTGCTGTGCGAAGCGCATGCCCGGTTTGAACTGATCCTGCCACTTCTTGCCGACTTTGACAATGACACCGGCAAATTCATGACCGGTGATGACCGGATTGGTGTCCACGTTCTGGGGGCAGCGCTTGTGGTTTTTCCCCTGTTTTGCGAGTTTATAGGTCGACATGCAGATGCTGTCGCTGTAAATCTTGGCCAGAATTTCGTCATCTTTGATTTCTGGCAATTCGAATTCTTCGAGTCTTAAATCCATTGCGCCGTACATTCTGACCGCTTTTGTTCTCTGTCCCATGATATTACTTCCTTTCGATTTAATTTCTAATTTTTATCTTGCTTTTATTTCTTTATTTAAATGTATTGTAGACTTCGTCAACGCTCATCTGTAAAATCTTGTCGACAGCTTCTTCCGAATTGCAGGCCACTGCGATTCTCGCCAGGGTATCGACATGTTCGTCGCCGACCGACGCGATCCCGATGATTAATTTTACCGTCTGGCCGTCGCCCCAGTCCACGCCGTCCGGATACGTGAAGATCACGAGCCCGGCGTTTAAGATTTCACCGGTCATCCCTTCGATCCCGTGGGGAATCGCGAGATTGTTGCCGATTGCCGTGTTAAAGACTTTTTCTTTTTCGAGCATGGCCTCTGTGTATTTTTCAGTGGTATAGCCGCTTTCGTACATGATTTTGCCGATGTCTCGAATGACTTCTTCTTTGGTCTGGGTCGGGCGGTTCAGGAGGATGTTTTTCTTGATCAGCACACCGCCTTTGTAATCTTCATGCGCTTCCAACTGCGCCTCTATTTGATTATTTTGCGCTTCTAATTCTGTATTGTTTGTTTCTGCTTCGGCTTCTTCCGGCTTGTTTTCCCGGGATGCGACGATTTCAGCGACCACCTGGTCGTATTCCGGCGCATTCATGAAATTCGTAATGGTCACAATTCTGGCCTGGGGCGCACTTTTCTTGGCCCGTTCGACCAAATCCTGATGGCAGATCACGAACTTCGTGCCATCCGGAATTTCAGAAACCGACGAATGTTCGACTTTAATGTTGTTAAATCCGGCTTCTGCAAGTTTGCGCTGCATCACCGCCGCGCCCATCGCCGATGAGCCCATGCCGGCGTCGCAGGCGAATACGATCTGGTCGAGGGTTCTCAAATCGACTTCGGCCCCCTGATGGACCAAACCTTTCGCGCTGTTTTTCATCGTGTTCATCTGGTCTTTCGCATCGTCCAAGCTGTTTTTCACACTCGAGAATCTAATGATCGGCGTTGCGATCGCGAAGGATACGGCCGCCGCAATCACAGCTGACAGCAGCACTGCGAGGGTCGAGCCCTTCGGCGCCATGCCGACGAAGGCGATAATCGAACCCGGTGAAGCCGGACCGTTGAGACCTAAATGAAAAATCGTATTGTACATCATGGCCGCAAAGCTGCCGGAAATCGTCGCGAGCAGCAGAATCGGGTTCATCAGAATATAAGGGAAGGAAATTTCGTGAATCCCGCCGAGCAGATGAACGATCAGCGCGCCCGGTGCTGAATCTTTCGTGGCTTTGTCTTTTGAGAAGAGCCAGTAAGCGAGCAGGACGCCGGTTCCCGGTCCCGGATTCGTTTCGATCATGTAGAAGATCGACTTGCCTGCCGTCTTGACCTGTTCAGCGCCAAGGGGTGTAAAGATGCCGTGGTTGATCGCGTTGTTCAAGAACAGGACTTTTGCCGGTTCCACAAAGATGGAAACGAGGGGCAGCAGGCTGTGTTTGACTAAAACGTTCGCGCCTGCCTGCAGGACCGCGAGCAGCCCGGCCATAATCGGTCCGAAAATGTAATAGCCGACGATCGCAAGCAGCAATCCGATGATGCCGACCGAAAAGTTATTGACCAGCATTTCGAATCCCGGCTTGATCTTGCCGTCGACCGCTTTGTCAAACTGTTTGATGACCCAGCCGGCGAGGGGTCCCATGACCATCGCACCCATGAGCATTGTGGTGCCTGGATTCGACTGGATGACGCCCATCGTGGCGATCGCACCCATCACGGCGCCGCGCTGTCCGCCGACCATCTTGCCGCCGGTGTACGCGATCAGCAGCGGCAGAGCATAACTCAAAAACGGTCCGACAATCGTGTTGAGCTCCTTGTTCGGCAGCCAGCCCGTGTCGATAAACAATGCGGCCATCAGCCCCCATGCAATAAACGCACCGATGTTGGGCATGACCATCCCGGATAAAAACCGGCCAAACGATTGAACTTTCTCTTTCATCTTATCCTCCTATTTCGATGAAATATAACCCTTAATGATGCTCAGCTCGCAACTTATCTAATTATTTTTTGTTGCGTTTTGTTGTTGTTGACAACAATATAGCATGGTATTTCTTGCCTGTCAAGCATAAATTAACAAAAATCAAAGTTTTTTCTTGTGATTCGTTGGGAATATGCTAAAATGAAATGAGAATAAACAAGAAAAGCAACCAACCGCAAGTTTTATTTTTATGAATCTATAGAAATGGAGAAAATTATGGCGAACTTAACGGCAGACCGGCGCAACCGCATGGCGCAGATCTTACTCAAAAACGGCAGCATCAAAGTCGGTGAAATGGCGGAATTTTTTGATGTCTCGACCGAAACGATCCGCAAAGATATCATTTATCTCGAAAAAATGGGCATCGCCGAAAAAAATTACGGCGGCGCGATCCCAAAGGTCAGCGCCGTCGAAAAGCCGCTGAATGAAAAAGAATGGGTTCACGCCGACGAAAAGGCTGAAATTGCCGCGAAGGCGGTTGCGATGATTGGCGAACACGACACGGTGCTCCTCGACGCGGGCAGCACGACCAGCGCCATTGCCAAGCAGCTGACAATCAAAAGCGACCTGACGATTATTACGAACTCCCTCGATGCTGCCGGCATTTTATCGGAATCCAATCATCAGGTTTTTCTCTGCGGCGGTAAAATCCGCAGAAGCTCCCACGCGCTGATCGGCGGCTGGCTCCTCGACCGTCTTAAAAATATCCGCGCGAACATCGCATTTTTAGGCTCTGACGGATTCAAAAATCAAAACGGGCCGACAACGGTTTCCTACGACGAATCCTGTGTCAAATCCTGGATGCTGCGCGCCGCTGAAAAGACGTACGTTGTGGCCGACAGCACAAAATGCACGACGACCGCGCAGTTTGCTTACGCGGACTGGGCTGACGTCACCGGCATCATTACGGCTGGTGATCATATCGAGACTTTAAAAGAGATGATCCATAACGCGACGGCCGTCATTGACGCGACGAACGCAAAATAATATAAGCATAACATCAACAAAAAAAATGCTGTCCCGTGAATGACCACGAGACAGCATTTTTTATTGCTTTTGGGTTTAATCTTAAAGACTTCCGTAGAAGCCGTCGTTTAAGATTTCGACTTCGAGATGTTCGTCCCCCATGAATTTGTAGAGGCGGGGCACCCGCTTGTTGACCATGCACACCAGTTCGTAGTTGATGGTGCCGAGCTTGTCCGCGAGTTCTTCCACGGGAATGTGGGGCCCGAAGAGTTCCACTTCGTCTCCGACCGCCACATCGGGCACATCGGTGACGTCCACGGTGCACTGGTCCATGCAGATATTGCCGACCACCGGCGCCCGGTGTCCCCTGAGGTACACTTCGGCGCCTTTGCCCGAGAGCATCCGGGTGTAGCCGTCGGCGTAGCCCACGGCGAGGGTCGCGATTTTCCGGTCGCTGTCGGCGATGAATTTCCGGCCGTAACCGCAGGAATCCCCGGCGTGGATCGTCTTCAGGTGCATGACCGTCGTCTTGAACGTCATGACCGGGCGCAGCTTGAGGTTTTCCTTCTTGACTTCATCGGACGGGTACAGCCCGTACAGGATGATCCCCGGGCGCACGGCGTTGAACACGGTCTTGCCGAAATCGACGATGGCCGCAGAGTTTTCCACGTGCTTGAGCGGGATGTCAACGCCGTTTTTCTTGAGGCCCCGGACCACGTCCAGGTAGCGCTTCATCTGAAGTTCAGTAAAGCGCTTGTCTTTTTCGTCCGCCGTCGCGAAATGGGTGAACAGGCCGTAGAGTTCGATCCCTGGCAGCTCCGCCATTTCGGTGATCGCCGGCACCGCTTCGTCCCAGCGGAAGCCGATGCGGCCCATGCCCGTGTCCACTTTGACGTGAATCCGGGTGGTGGTGCCGTTTTTGACGTTGTATTCAGACAGGGCCCGGGCAAAGTCCAGGGAATCCACCGCCGGCTGAATGTCCCATTCCACGAGGTCCGGGATTTCATCTTTGGCGGTGAGGCCGAGGATCATGATATCGCACCGGTCGATGCCCTTCTGGCGCAGGGCGATGGCTTCGTCGAGAAAGGCCACCGCCATCATGTCCACGCCTTCGTCCTGAAGGGTCTGGGTCAGTTCGATGCCGTGGCCGTAGGCGTCGGCCTTCACCACGGCGATGAGCTTCGCCCCGGGGCCGACCCGCTTCTTGATGGCCTGGAGGTTGAGGACGGCGTGGTCCAGATCGATTTCCGCCCAAGTCGGCCGGTGGGCCGGCACAGGCACCTTGATGCCCAGGGCGTCAAATTCCCGTTCTTCCCCGCCCACTTCGGCGCTGCCCGCCGATTCGCTGCTGTAATTAAAATCTTCGTTCATGGTTTCCTCTTCTCTATTGTGCTGAGGCCATGAGGCACACCGCGACGGTCACCGCCGCAGCCGCTTCAATGGCCTTGGGATAGTAATTTTCGTACGTACCTTCCATGTGTTCGTCGGCCAGATCGGAAATGCCCCGGATCACGAGCCAGGGCACCCCATTGGCGTCTGCGGTCTGGGCCACGGCGGCCCCTTCCATTTCGACGCAGGTGCCGCCCATCTGATCTCTGAGGGCTTTTTTCAGCCGGGAGTCCGCCACGACGCTGTCGTCGGTGAGCACCCGCCCGGTTCTGGCCGCAAGCTTCAGCCGTTTGGCCGCCTTTTTGGCGCAGGCGATGAGATCCAAATCCGCCGGATAGGCCGTGCGGTTCTGAAAGGGCACGTCCGCCGGCGCCCAGCCCTGCTTCGCCGGCTCAAAATGGTAGGCCGCGGCGTCTTCACTGATCACCACTTCTCCAAAATCGAGCCCGTCGGCGAGGCCCCCGGCGACCCCGAAGGTCAGCACCGGATCCGCCCCGTAACAGTCGATGAGCATCTGGGTGCACCGGGCGCCGTTCACCTTGCCGATGCCGGACACAGCGAGGACCACGTCTTCGCCGCCGACCGTCCCGGTCACCAGGTCGATGCCTCCGTGGCTGGATTTTTTAGCGCCGTCGATCCATTTTTCAAAAGCCGATGCCTCTTCGGGCATGGCGGTGATAATGCCGATCATTTTCTGTACAGGAGTGCGGCAGCCTTAGCCGCGATCCCTTCCTCCCTTCCGGTAAAGCCTAAATGTTCTTCCGTCGTCGCCTTGACGCTCACCTGGCTGATCTCGGCCCGGAGCGTCCCTGCGATGTTTTCCCGCATCTTTTCAATATAGGGGGCCATTTTCGGCGCCTGGGCCACGACGATCGCGTCGAGGTTGCCGAGGCGGTACCCCGCTGCGTCGATCATCTGCCACACGGCGTCTAAAAGCTTTAAGCTGTCGGCCCCGGCGTAGCGGTCGTCGGTATCCGGGAAATGGGCGCCGATGTCCTCGAGGGCCAGGGCCCCGAGGAGGCCGTCCATCACCGCATGCAGGAGCACGTCGGCGTCGGAGTGGCCGGCGAGGCCTGCATGGCCGGGAATGTGGACGCCGCCGACAATCAGCGGCCGGTCCTTGGCAAAAGCGTGAACGTCGTAGCCGATGCCGACCCGCATGGGCAGCGCCGTCCCGTCTGTCTCTTTCATGGCTTGTCCTTTCTGTGTCTCTTCAATATGGCTTCATTATACGCCTAATGTTCCTCCGCCTTCAATACGATTTTTTATAGATCCTATAAGCGGATACTTTTTTGTTGTTTTATATCGAATTCCTGTATTTTTTTGCTTTAATTTTGCATTAATTCACCATGAAAACCCTTTACGTTTATACGGAACTTATGTTACAATATTAACAAATGTTATTTGGGTTTTACACTTTTATCTGAATAATGATTATGATTAAGGAGGCAACGTAATATCATGAATTTTCTCGTGTGTGTTAAACAAGTGCCTGACACAACCGAAATCCGCATCGATCCGGAAACGAATACCTTAATTCGTAAAGGTGTGCCGAGCATTGTCAATCCTTTTGATGGGTACGCGCTGGAAATGGCCGCACGCATCAAGGATCAGAGAGACGATGTCAAAATCGTCGTTGTATCAATGGGACCCCCGCAAGCCAAAGAAGCTTTAAAGAACTGTCTGGCTGTCGGCGGCGACGAAGCCTACTTGGTTTCCGGCCGTAAATTCGGCGGTTCTGATACCCTCGCAACCAGCTACGTTTTAGCTTGCGCCATCAAGAAAATCGAAGAACTCGAAGGCAAATTCGACGTGATCTTCTGCGGCAAACAGGCCATCGACGGCGATACCGCCCAGGTTGGTCCTGAACTGGCAGAACACCTCGGCTTACCGCAGATCACCTACGGCTTGACCGCTGAAATGACCGACGATGAAATCCAGGTCACCCGCGAAACTGAAGACGGCCAGGAAATCCTCGGCGCGAAATTCCCGTGCCTGGTCACCGCAACGAAACCTTCATTTGATCCCCGTCTGCCGAAGATCAAAGACAAACTGGCAGCCCGTAAAAAAGAAATCCACGTCCTCGGCGAAGAAGATTTCGACATCGACTTCACAAAATGCGGCCTGAAGGGCTCTCCGACCAACGTCAAGAAGACCTTCGTTCCGCCAGTGAAGACCGGCGGCGAAATGATCACCGGCGAATCCCCGGAAGAACTCGCTCAGAACCTGGCTGCAGCCCTCGACAAAGCAGGCGTACTATAATAAGAGAGGAGATCAGATATGGAACCAAAAACAAAGGATCTTTGGGTATTTATTGAAACTTATCCTGATGGCTCCGCTCAGAGTGTGGGCCTGGAACTGTTAAACCCTGGACGCGAACTCGCTGAAAAACAGGGCGGCAAACTGGTCGGTCTCGTCATCGGCCACAACACTGATCCCGCTGTCAAAGCGGCTCAGGAACACGGCGCTGACCAGGTCATCGTCATCGACGGCGAAGAATACGAACACTTCACCACTGACGCTTACGTCAACGCTTTGTACGAAGTCATCACCAAATACGCACCGACTGCAATGCTCATCGGCGCAACCAACAACGGCCGCGATGTCGGACCGCGTCTGTCATCCCGTCTCCAGACCGGCTTAACCGCTGACTGTACAAAACTGGCATACGACGACGAAACCGGCAACATCGCCTGGACCCGTCCGGCCTTCGGCGGCAACCTCATGGCCACCATCCTGTGCCCGAACCACCGTCCGGAATTAGGGACCGTTCGTCCTGGTGTCTTCAAAGCATCTGAACCTGAAGAAGGCCGCACCTGCGAAGTCATCAAAGAAGATATCCACGTTGCTCCAGAAGATATCAGAACTCGCTTAATCAAAGAAATGAAGGAAGATGCTTCCGAAATGGTCGACCTCGTCGGCGCAGACGTCATCGTTTCCGGCGGCCGCGGTGTCGGTGGAGCTGAAGGCTTTGAACCCCTTAAAGAATTAGCAGACGCTTTAGGCGGCGTTGTCGGGGCTTCCCGTGCAGCTGTCGACGCTGGCTGGATCGCACACTCCCACCAGGTTGGCCAGACTGGGAAAACCGTCGGCCCGAAACTCTACATCGCCTGCGGGATTTCCGGCGCCATTCAGCACGTTGCCGGGATGAGCAGCTCTGACTGCATCGTCGCGATCAACAAAGACGAAGACGCACCGATCTTCGACATCGCCGATTACGGTGTCGTCGGCAACCTCTTCGACGTTGTTCCGGCTTTAACGGCTGAAGTCAAGAAAATCAAAGGCATCGCTTAAGATTAAGTGATCTCATTCCCCTGCCCATGCGGCAGGGGTTTTTTATTTGAAAATTTTTTGCAAAAAAAGAAGGGCTCCGAACCATTTTAGGGGGAGGAGTTCGAAGTCCTTTTGGAGAGAGGGGGGTAATATTATGATTCCTTGCTGAATTCTCGCATATTCAGCAAGTCTGAACATCATACCTACATCCAATCGGGTGTGTTTCAATCGAATGTATTGATCTGATGTGACTATAGTATAGCGCGTTATGAAAAAGACGTCAAGCATTGTAAGAATGTAAATTGGAATTAGCTCAATGTAATCTGTTACATTTAGAATTTCTTAAGTTTATATTAAGCTTTCTTGTTTTCAATCTCATTTTTCACGGCCAAAGTCCGGTTTTTCCGGTCAATTTCCATGAGTACCCGCTTTTTCCGAACCGAGGTCATCCGTTCGGTCAGGCCTTTTTCATCTTGATTTTCAATCATAGTCCGTAAAATTTTCATACTTTTTTCAAAATCGTCGATCTGAGACAGCAGGGCGTCCCGGTTGACGGAAAAAAGTTCCGCCCACATCGGCGCGTTGATCATGGCGATCCGGGTCAGGTCCATGAAGCTCCCCCCTTCAAAATCCGACAGGTGCCGTTCTTCCTTGCAGTCGATGAGGGCACAGGCGATGACGTGGCAGAGCTGGGACGTGAAGCCGATGCGCTTGTCATGGCCTTCAGGGGTAGTCTCCACGATGTTGGTGAAGCCCATACTGTAGATCACCTGCTTAAGCCATTTGATATTTTCCGGCTGGTTCTGGGGCATGGGCACGAGGATGTAATTGTGGCCGAGGAAGATGTCTTCGTTAGCGCCGCCGAAGCCTTCCTTTTCGCTGCCGGCCATCGGGTGGCCCATGATGAAGTCCACGTCATCCCGGAGGATCGGCAGCACTTCGTCCACGAGGATCTGCTTGACCCCGGTGATATCAGTGATCACGGCGCCGGATTTGAAATCCTTCATGTAGGTCTTGAAAAAGTTCACCGTGGTCCGCGGGTACAGGCAGAAGTACACAAAATCCGCTTCGGATAAAATCCGGCGGGTGCCGTCTTCGTCATTTTCCCCCTGATCGATGACCCCTTCGTCCAGGGCCTGTTCGAGGACTTCGGAGTTGGTGTCGATAGCGCCGATCCAGTTGGGGGATTCTTTTCTCAGGGCCATCGCCAAAGCGCCCCCCATGAGGCCGAGACCGACCATCACGACGTTTTTGTCTTTGAGTACAGGTTTGATTTCCATGTTGTTCCTTTCTTTAATACGAAATGTACGGGGTGGGCTGGCTTTTGAACACCACCTGTTCCCGGTACAGCACTTCGATGAACCGGTCGGTCATTCCCGAGATGTAGTCCACCGCCGCCCGCTTCATCTCCCGGATACCTGGGTCCCCGTCCTGATTTTTGTACACCCAGCGGCAGGCCAGGGCGCGGCTGCGCTTGTCCGGGGCGAAGCCTTCCATGTAGTCGGTGAGCCATTTTTCAAAACCCCGGGTCAGGGACGGAAACTGGGCCCGGAAGTAGGGGCGCTGATCCGGTTCTTCGGCGTACCGGGCCAGGGCCCGGTAAATGGTGCCGATCACTTCATGGCCGTAGGCCTTGTAGGCGTCGAGGCGGGGGTTGAAGTAGATGAGCTTGCGGTTTAAGGCCGTGACCTCGGCCATGGCGGTCCGGGCTGCCTCGGAGAAGCCCATGCCCCGCTCCGGCGTGGAGTTCAGACACAAATCCGTGACCATGAGGTGGATGACGTTGGCGTTGTTTACGTCAAGGGCGTCCATGTGGGTGGCTTTGGCGTAGCGGTCAACCACTTCGGCGTAGACCCGGCGGGTCGAGGCCGGAATCAGCCCCAAAAGCACCGCATCGTCGATGTCCCGGCCCAGGTAGGAAATGTTGTCGGCGATTTTGATGATGCATCCCTCCCACGTGAACGGGGCGTACTGCCCCGGAGATGTGAAGGCTTTCAGGTCGATGACCTCATCCCTCGGAAACAAGGGCCGGTTCACCGGGCCGCTGTGGCCGATGATCCCGTCCCGGACGGCGTAGGTCAGGTCCAGGTTGTACTGGCGGCCGTCGGGGCCCGAGAGCAGCTCAAAATCGTCGACGAAGCGCAGGCCGTTGGCCGCGTGCCAGAACCGGCCGCCGAGGCCTTCTTTCCGGACGATTTCAGCCAAGGCCGCCTCTCCGTCGTGGCCGAAGGGGGTGTGGCCCAAATCGTGGCCGATGGCGATGGCTTCGGTGAGCTCGCCGTTTAAGCCGAGAAAATCAGCGATGAGGCGCCCGATGGACGCCACGTAGTGCACGTGGTCGATCCGGGTGCTCACATGGTCGTTTCGGGGCCTGAAAAACACCTGGGTCTTGTATTTGAGGCGCCGGTACGCCGAGGAATGGAGGATGCGGGTATAATCCCGGCCAAAGGGCGTGCGGACATCTGCGTCCCGGTGATACAGGGCCGTCATCCGGGTCACCGCCGTCTTGTACCGGGGGCGCCCCGGCAGGGTCGCGGCGTCTTTAAAACAGCCCCGATGGGCTTCGTACTGATCCGTCTTCATCTTCTCCTCCTGTTCATCTTTTTGATCTTTTCACTTTCTTTTTCATTATAACATAGACCCCGATAGACCGTTTTGTGAATTATATTGATTGTTTTTGATGATTTTCGCGGATTTTTACATAATTTTGCTCTATTTCCCTTGTCCTTCCCGACCCAAACCGTTATAATAGGGGTACGAATTGATTTGAGATTTTTTATGGAGGTATCATATGTTAGTTTCAGCAAAAGATATGTTGGTCAAGGCGAGAGCCGGTCATTACGGCGTCGGCGCCTTCAATATTAACAACCTCGAATGGACCAAAGCCATTCTCGAAACCGCTCAGGAAAACAACTCTCCGGTAATCCTGGCCGTTTCCGAAGGGGCTGGCAAATACATGACCGGCTTCAAAACCGTCGCCGCAATGGTCCGCGCGATGATCGACTCCCTGAACATCACCGTTCCAGTCGCCCTGCACCTGGATCACGGTTCCTACGAAGGGGCCAAGGCCTGCATCAACGCCGGCTTCACCTCGATCATGTTCGACGGCTCCCATCTGCCCATTGACGAAAACATCGCCAAAACCCGTGAACTCGTCGCTGCTGCCCACATCCTCGGCATGTCCATCGAAGCCGAAGTCGGCACCATCGGCGGTGAAGAAGACGGCGTCATCGGCGCCGGCGAATTCGCAGACCCGAAAGAATGCAAAGCCATCGCAGATCTCGGCATCGACTTCCTCGCAGCCGGCATCGGCAACATCCACGGCGTCTACCCTGAAAACTGGCAGGGCTTAAACTTCGACGTTCTGGCCAACATCCAGAAGGAAATCGGCGACCTGCCGATGGTCCTCCACGGCGGCACCGGCATCCCGGACGAAATGGTTCAGCACGCCATCTCCCTCGGCGTTTCCAAGATCAACGTCAACACCGAATGCCAGCTCGTCTTCGCAGACGCGACCCGCAAATACATCGAAGAAGGCAAAGACAAAGTGGGCAAAGGCTTTGACCCGAGAAAACTGCTCCTCCCCGGCACCGAAGCCATCAAAGCCAAGGTCAAGGAAAAAATGGAAGTTTTCGGTTCCATCGACAAAGCGTGAAACTAATCATCTGAGCATAAACGGGCGCCGCAGTTTTGCGGCGCTTTTTTTCTGCCTTGACAATCTAAAAAAATCATTGTATTATTGAATTAATACAACAGCAGGAGGTTCTCATGAACAACCCATTTAAACGGCAGAACCCAGCCCCGGAAGCCCCGGGAGCTGGCTTCGCTGCCCCGGCGGATCTCAAAAAGAAGCGCCGGAAGCGTCTCGTGCTCATCCTTGTCATCGCCGCAGCGGCCGTCATCGCCGGCCTCGCCGTGTACAGCAAAAGCAAGCCTTCCCTCACCTCCATTTCCACCGGCACGGTGAATTACGGGGATCTCACGAAGACCATCACCGCCGACGGGACCGTCGCGAGCAAGAACGTAAGCGTCGTCAGCGACGCCACCGGCAGCACCGTCCAGAGCATCGACGTGAGCCTGAACAACGACGTCAACAAAGGCGCAAGACTTTGCACCTTAAAGGACAGCCAGACCGGCACCGTCCGCGCCGTCACAGCGCCCATCTCCGGCACCATCACCCATATCGGCGCCGTCAAGGGCAGCCCGTCCTCCGGGGAGCTGTTCACGATTCAGGACACAAGAAACCTCAAGGTCGTCATGAATATTGACCAAAATGACATCGGGTCCGTCTCCACCGGCCAGGCGGTCACCATCACCGCTGACGGCACCGGCGGCAAAACCTACCACGGGGTCGTCTCCAGTGTCGCCCCGACGAGCACGGCTGCAGCCTCCGCCGGAGAATCGGCTGCGGTTTCCAGCGACAGCGCGTCGGCCGCTTCCGCAGCATCCGCCGTTTCGGCGTCCGTGGACACCAGCGCCGCCGCCTCCAGCAGCGCCGCTGAGTTCTCCGCTTCGGCGGACATTTCCGCCCCCACCGACGGCCTCAAAATCGGCATGAAAACCCACCAGGAAATCACTGTGGAAACCCGGCGGAACATCTTCACCGTACCCATCGACGCCGTGACCAAGGACAAAAACGGCCTCTACGAAATCTTCGTCGTCAAGTCTCACAAAGGCGGGCCCGACACGGTCAAGGCCGTGCGCGTCAAGACCGGGCTCCAAAACGACACCGTCATCGAAGTGAACGCCAAGGGCCTCAGGGCTGGCGCCAAGGTGGCTTTGAATCCGGCATCCCTCAACGACGGCGAACAGGTCACCACAAAATAAGCAGGCAGCGCTATGGCTTTAATCGAACTTCAAAACATTTACAAGCGCTATTTCATCGGCACGGCCAACGAGCTCACCGTCCTCGACGACGTGAACCTCACGATCGAAAAGGGCAGCTTCACGGCCATCGTCGGCCCCTCAGGCTCGGGAAAGTCGACCCTCATGCACATCTTAGGGGTCCTCGACCGGCCTACCGAAGGGCGCTACGTCCTCGACGGGCTGCCCATCGACCAGGTGCCCGACACCGAGCTTTCGATGATCCGCAACCAGAAAATCGGCTTCGTATTCCAGTCCTTCAACCTGATTCCGAGGAGCACCGCCCTGTCCAACGTGGAGCTGCCCATGCTCTACGCCCGGGTCGGCGCCCGGGAGCGGCGGGAACGGGCCTATGCCCTCCTCGAAACGGTCGGCATGGCCGACTGGGCCGGCCACATGCCCAACGAGCTCTCCGGGGGCCAGTGCCAGCGGGTGGCCATCGCCCGGGCCATGGCCAACGATCCGCCGATCGTCCTCGCCGACGAGCCTACCGGCGCCCTGGACTCCCACACCGGGCGGATGGTCATGGACATTTTCCACGACCTGCACCAGAACCGGGGCAAAACCATCGTCCTCATCACCCACAATGACGCCCTGGCCGAAGAGGCCGAACGGGTCGTCACCATTCAGGACGGCCGCCTGTCCGGCGCCCGGCCGGGCCGGGATGTGCCGGCTGAAGCCACGAAAATTCTGGAGGTGCGCCGATGAATCTCAGAGAAAACATCCGCCTGGCGGTCACGAGCCTCAGGCGCAACAAACTCCGCTCTTTTCTGACCATGCTTGGGATCATCATCGGCATCGGCTCGGTCATCGCGATCTCGTCCATCGGTTCGGCGGTCACCCGCACCGTCAACGAATCCTTAAGCGCTATGTCCACCAAGAGCATCGACATCAGCATCGCGCCCCGGGACCCGGACAATTCTACGATCTCTTCCTACGACAACATCTCCGAGACCATGCTCACCGCCTTCAGAAAGCAGTTCGGGGATGACGTCAAAGACATCGCCTACTCCACCTCTCCTTCGAGCGGGAAGGTCCAGAGCTTAAAGCCCAAATCCGTCTCGATCATCGGGGCGAACAGCGGCTACCTCAACTACATGCAGCTCAAAATCATCAAGGGCCGCAGTTTTACGGATGAGGAGGCGGCGGCCACGAGGCCCCTGGCCATCATCCCGTCGTCTCTGGCCAAGTCGGTGTTCGGCCACCAGAACCCCATCGGCCAGACCATCACTGTGAACGGCATTAACGGGGATTTCACCTGCCCCGTGATCGGGGTGTACAAGCAGGGGTCCAAGGATTTCATGTCCGGGGCCTTCTACGACTCAAGCCCGATGATCTACATTCCGGCCCAGGCGGCCAACGCCATGACCAGCGCCGGCAACACCGGCTATTCGGAAGTCATCGTGACCTTGGACCAGCACGCGGACACTGAGTCCCTGAGCCAGACCATCAAGACCTGGTTCAACCGCCACTACTACGCGTCCAATCCCGAAGCGAAAATCGAGACAACCAACATCGAAAAACAGGCGAACGAGGTCAACGCCCAGATGGACAAGCTCTCCCTCGGCATCGCCCTCATCGCCGGGATTTCCCTCCTCGTCGGGGGCATCGGCGTCATGAACATCATGCTCGTCTCGGTCACCGAGCGCACCCGGGAAATCGGCATCCGAAAGGCTCTCGGCGCGAGCAACCGGGACATCCGCTTCCAGTTTTCTGTGGAGGCCATCATCATCTGCTTTGTCGGCGGGCTCATTGGCATCGCCCTGGGGGCCGCCATTGGCGCGGCCGGCGGGCATTTTCTCCACATCGCCGTGTACCCGACGCTGTCCTCGGTGGCAGTCGCCGTGCTGTTCTCCATGGCCATCGGCCTGTTCTTCGGGGCCTACCCCGCGAACAAAGCGGCGAAGCTCAATCCCATCGACGCCCTGCGCTACGAGTAAACAAAAAAAGAACTTCTTTGAGATTTTTTCTCAAAGAAGTTCTTTTTTTAGATTTTTATTTATTGCGGTGGAACAGACCCCGTCTCTTTTTCTTCGGCGCAGCTTCGGCTTCACCGTCGTCCAGATCGTCGGCCGGTTCTTCGTCGAAGAGGTCGTCAAAATCGTCGTGGAAAGGCTTCGGCGAATCGTCGGCGTCGAGTTTTTCCGGAGCGTCGTCAATGGTTTCTTCGGATTCGAAGAGATCGTCTCCGCCGTCATCGGCTTTCGGGGCGGCGTCTTTCGGGGCGTCGAACAGGGACGGCACGGCGTCGTCCTTTTCAGCCATTTCGAAGAAGTCGTTGATGGCGCCAGTGTCGAGGACCTGGGTGTCGCCGAGTTTTTCGATGTCTTTGTCGATTTCCGCGTTCTTCGCAGCGACTTTGGCTTCGTGAGCGGCGGCTCTGGCCTTTTCTTCTTCACTCGGTTCCGGTTCGGGTTCTTCAGCTTCAGGTTCTGCTTCAGCCGGGGCTTCCGGTTCCGGTTCAGCTTCAACCGGCGCGTCTTCGACCGGTTCTTCTTCGATCGGTTCTTCTTCAAAGAGATCGGCGTCTTCCGGTTCGCTCACAGCGTCGTCAGCAGCGTCAGCGGGTTCGGCTTCCGGTTCCGCCGGTTCGTCTTCAAACAAATCCGTTTCGTTGAAGTCGCTCCAGCTCCGGGAGTTTTGGAAAATATCCCCTTCGTCTTCGTCGGCGTCGGATTCCCGGTCAAAGAGGGAAGTCTGGGTGCCGGCATCCTGCGGCTGTTCCGGTTCGGCTTCAGGTTCTTCATCGGGCGTGTCGTAGGTTTCCACATCTTCGAAGAGGCCGCCTTCGTCGTCGTCCAAAGGTTCTTCAGTTTCGAACAGGGCGTCTTCAGGGGTTTCCTTCGCCGTTTCCCGGCCCACCTGTTCAAAGAACTGGGCTTCGTCGGCGGTGAGGGTGTCAAAGGTGTCGGAAACGACCGCTTCAGGAGCTTCGGTTTCCGCCGGCGCTTCTTCCACCGGGACAGCTTCGGGTTCTGCCGGGGCTTCCGGTTCGGTCTGAGGTTCAGGTTCGGCCTGAGGTTCGGATTCGGTATTGCCGGCGCTGGCCCGTCTCAAAACGTCGAGGACGTCGTGTTCTTCCTCCGCCTGGCGGCTGCCCACCGGGGCGGCTTTGACTTCCGCATTGCGGGCCGCTTCCGCCGCTTCGGCTTCCCGGGCTTCAGCCTGCTGCATGAGTTCGACCCGGGCTTTCCGGCGCTTCTTCATTTCTTCAGAGGTGTTCGGGGAGACCCACGGGATGTCTTCGCTCAAGGACACCGATTCTTCCGGCTTGTTGGTCCGGTAGGCGGCGTGGCTAACCACAAAGTCTTCGTCTTCTTCCCCTTCTTCTTCGCCGTTTTCGAGGGTTTCCTCGGATTCGAACAGCGCGTCATCTTCGGCAGTGTCTTCGCTTTCAAACAGGGCATCGTCTTCTTCGGCATCGGCGTTGTCCCAGATGGTCTGTGTGGTTTCGGGCTGAACGGCTGCTTCAGTTTCAGGCTCAATTTCGGATTCAGGGGCAGCCGGAGCTTCAAATGTGTTTTCTGTTTCAATCGGTTCCGGTTCAGGGGCATCGGCGGTGGATTCCGGTGCCTGAGCGGCTTCAGCCTGCTGCTGGAAAGCGTCAAGCTGCTGCTGAACCGCGTCGGCATGGCGCTGGGCCGCATCCCGTTCCGCTTCGAGGTCGGCCATCTTCTTGTCCCGTTCGGACAGGGCGTTGCGAAGCTGAGCGACTTCGTCGGCGTGAGTTTCGGCCACTTCCTTCGCGCCGTCGATCTGGCTCATCAAGGCTTCTCTTTCGGTCTTGCCGGCTTCGATCTGGGCAGCGATATCCGCCTTTTCCTGTTTGGCCCGGGCAATGGCCGCGTCCTTGTCGTCCAGGGCTTTTTTCAGGTCCGCGATGTCCGCGTCCGCCTGTTCCTTCTGGGCTTTAAGGTCGGCTTCGGCCTGGACCTGCTGCTGTTTGGCTTCGGCGATGCGGCCGTCTGCTTCGTCCCGGACTTGTTTTTCAAAGGCGGCCTTTTCGTCGTCCAGTCGGGCCTTTTCCGCCGCGATGCGTTTTTCGACGGCTTCATCGACCAGCTGGCCTAAGGTCTTCCGGCTTGCGGACACAGCACGGTCGATGTCACCGTCCAGGGCCCGGCGTTTTTCCGCCGCCGTCTGGCCGTGACGGAAGGGCATGTGCGCCGCTTTCAGGCCGGACACATCTTCGTGCGGTTTGGCGGTTTCAGCCGGGGTCTCCGGTTCAGCCTGGGGCTTTTGTTTTTGATTGGCGAACATCGTTTTGAGGTTCTCCGCTTTTTCTATGATTTTCGACATTTCTTTGTCTTGGTGATTTTGATGATCATCCATGGTTCCACCCACTTTCTTTTCCGATTGTTGAAAATTGATTTTTGTACAAAAAACGATCTGAAGCTCGATACTTGAATTATATCAGAAACTCCCCTATTTAAAAAGGTTTTAAGGGGGAAAATGGCGAAAAACTTACGGATTTCCCCCATCCTTGTGATATGATGAGAGCAGCTTTTATGAACATTGAAATTGTGGAAAATTCTGTGCATTTGTGTATAATTTTGTCAAAATAAGCGGACGCTTATTTACTTATCCACAAACTGTCGATAAAATGTCAACAACTTTTGGATGAATTTCACACCGCAATCCCGCCATTCCCAAAATTTATCCACAATTCTGTGGGTAATCCGGGAAAAACTTTTGTCAATCCCCACACCTTTTCCACATTTCCGTGCACAATTCGGCATTACGAACAGAGACGAAAGGAAATTTGATGTCTGATTTGCTCTCAACTTTTAAAAAACCTGAGGAAAGACTCGAAGACCTCGGCCTCGACGGGCTGACCATCCTCCAGAATCCCCAGGCTTTCCGGTTTAATATCGACTCGGTGCTTTTGGCCTGGTACGCCTCAGGCGCTGTCCACAGGCGGACAAAAACTGCCGACCTCGGCACCGGCACCGGAGTCCTGCCCCTGCTGCTTTACGGGCGCACCCACACCGGTCACATTGACGCCGTCGAGATCCAAAAAGAGATGGCGGACATGGCCGCCCGGTCGGTGGCGATGAACCGCCTGGAAGACAAGATTCACGTGTTTTGCAGCGACCTCCGGGAAGAACCCGGCCGCCATCTGACCCGGGGCGCCTACGACGTGGTCATCACCAATCCCCCTTACATGCCAAAAGGCCAGGGAGCGGTCAATCCCGACCGTCCCCTGGCCATCGCCCGCCACGAGATCACGTGCACCTTGGACGACGTGGCGGCTGCCGCCCAGGCACTGTTAAAAGACCGGGGCAAGCTGTTCATGGTGCACCGGGCCGACCGCCTCGTGGATTTATGCGCAGTACTTCGGGCCCACACCCTCGAAATCAAGCGCATCCGGCCCGTGCAGCCCTTCCCCGACAAACCGGCGAACCAGGTGCTTCTCGCCGCCGCAAAGCGGGGCAAGCCCGGTGCCGTCATCGAGGCGCCCCTGTCGGTTTACAGTGAACCCGGCGTTTATTCCGACGCCATCAACCGCATTTACGGCACAGACGGCCCGGTCCCGAAGGTGTTCCGCTAAACCTGCGCCCCGTGGAGGGCCTGATAGCATTTGTCGCAGATGGTGTACGGGTCGTTCCACGGCAACTTCGTCCCGCAGATCCGGCATCTTCGGTACACCCGTTTCGCTTTTTTAAGGCGTCTCACGATGGCGCCGGCCACTTCGGCCTTGCACCCGAGGATGTCCTGCTTTTCCTCGAAGGCGTAGGACTCGTTTTCCCCGAGGCTGCGCTGGAGGTAATACATGAGGTCCAAAGTCCGGTACTTCTTTTCGAGACGCTCGAGGCCGTCTCCGGGTTTGTAAGCCGTCCGGGGCACGTGTTCAAGCACCGGGCGTCCCGCGTCGTAGTTTTTCATCGCCCGGCGCCACAGGGCCCACATGTTCAGATCGTTTTCGTCGAAGGGAATGGTGATGGCCCGGAGCATATCGGGCTTGGTGAGGGTGCAGTTCACCTCGAGCCACACACACAGATGGAAGGCCCGGGCCATGTCGGTCTTGAGGTAAAGCCCTTCGTCGGGCAGGGCCTGCCAGTCCTGAATCGTCTGGGACAGGGGGCTTTCCATGTTCACGAGAAAGCGCGGCATGGACACCCGGGCTTTTTCCAATGGCACCGTCTCGGCATCAAGCCCCTCGGCGATCAGGCTTTTGTTAAAGCTCGCGTTGACGAGGCCCTTTTCAGCAAAGCCCCGGCGCCCGGCGCGCCCGGCGATCTGCTTGATTTCCGGCGGGGTCAGATCCCGGCGGCGCACTCCGTCGAACTTGTCGGTCTCGAGGAAGATAATCCGCTTGATCGGCAGGTTCATCCCCATGCCGATGGCGTCGGTGGCCACGACCACGTCCGTCTCGCCGGTCAAAAACTTTTTCGTTTCCGCCCGGCGGGCGTCGTAGGGCAGGGCGCCGTAAATCACCGACACCCGGCGGCCCTTGTCTTCCAAAATCGACGCCGCCTGAAGCACCGATTTGCGTGAAAAGACCACGAGGGCGTCTCCGCTTCGCACGTCGTCGGGAAAGACGAAGCCGGCGTCTTCCACGGTCAAAGGGGTCGCCCGCTCGTGGGTCACCACTTCCCAGGTATCCCCGCATTCTTCAATCAGAGCCGTCACAAGGTCTTTCGCTTCCGGCGCCATGCACACGTGGACGGTTTTCGCCGCGATGCCGAGAATGGCCTGGGTCCAGGCCCAGCCCCGGTCCCGGTCGGCGATCATCTGGCACTCGTCGATGACCGCCACGTCGTAGAGCCGTTCTTCGGACATCATCTCGATGGTTGAGGCCATGTGGGTGGCCCCTTCGATGAGGCGCTCTTCTTCCCCGGTCACCATGCTGCAGGGCACCCCGTCCTGGTTCATGCGCTCGGCCTGTTCCATGGCCAAAAGCCGCAGAGGCGCGAGGTAGACCCCGGCATCCGCCTGTTCGCAGGCCTGGATGGCTTCGTGGGTCTTGCCGGAATTCGTCGGCCCCACGTGGAGGATAAAATGCCGGTCGACGCTCCGGGCCACCGGAAAGAGTTCCGCGATGTGTTCGGGGATCTGCTTGCGGATCAGGGCCCGTTCCCGGGAGCGGTTCTTCACAAAGGGATAATGGCCGTTCTGTTCGATCAGGGCCATGACGTCGGCAAAGTTCAGGGCTTCCGCCGCGGCGGTTTCCCCCCGCTCGGCGATTTTGTGGAGCCGCTTTTCGACCCATTCGGGGATGTTCACCCAATGGCCTTTGGCAGACACGAAACGGGTGGCCCCGGCGAGTTCAGGGTTCTTTTCATGAAAGCCCTTCGTGAGCTTCTTGATCAGCGTCCGGCTGTGCTTGAAGTGGAAGTACGCGATGGGCGTCCGGCCCCCTTCAGTCCACTTCCTGAGATCAAATTCGATCTGGGGCGTGATTTCTTCGTCGTGGTGATGCTTCCTCGTGTACAGCCGCTGGCTCACCAGTTTCTTTTTCAGCAAATCTTCCGCGGCGGCGGCCGCTTCTTCCGCCGTCGGCCACACCGCCTGACTCGCCGCCTGACGGAGGCGTTCGTTTTCCGGGGTTTTGGCAAATTTCTTTCGTCTCGCCTTGCGCTGGTCGGAGCGGCTGCGGCGTTTTCTCTTCCGGTTCTGCACCCTGTACCTCTTTTTTGTCTTTTTCTTTCAATGATAAATCAGCAAATTCAAACAAGCAAAAAACCGCACTGTCGTCAAACAGTGCGGTAGGTTTCAGCGAACAACTTATGCAATGTCGCTGGATTCTTCTTCAGCCCGTTCTTTTTCGCGTTTTTCAGACGCTTTGATCAGACGGTCGCGCTTGGCGATGTAGCGGGCTTCTTCCGGGCTGCCGTCCCACATGTCGTGAGCCACAGGCGCCCAGTTTTCGGCGTACTTCTTCGTCTTGGCGACGAGATCGTCAACCGGTTCCGGCGCTTCGAGGTCCGTGGAGTGGGCCCCGGTCTTCTTGACCATTTCAGGCAGGATTTCCGGATTTTCGAGCATTGGGCACGGTCTCAGCATGTTTTCGTTAAACGGCTGGCCGTCGTGATAGGCCATGAATAACGGTGAGCGCAAGGCATCCAGCAAGGATTTTTCACGAATGTTGGAATCCGAGTAGTGGATGAAGACGCAGGGGTCGACGTCGCCATTGGCGTTGATGTGGAGATAACGGCGACCGCCGGCGATGCATCCGCCGACATATTCCGCGTCGTTCTGGAAGTCCATGGCGAACAGCGGTTTTCTGTTGCGGTAGTCGCGGATTCTCCGGTGCATTTCCACACGCTGTTCCGGGGTGACCATGAGTTCCGGCACGGCGTTGACGCCGGTGGGCATGAAGTGGAAGTACCATACAAACAGGGCCCCGAGATCGATCATCTTGTCGTAATACGCTTCAGAGGTGATGGATTCGAAGTTCTGTCTGGTGTAGCAGCAGGAGAAGCCGAAAGGCAGGTTGCGTTCTTTTAAGAGTTTTGTCGCAGCGACAACCTTGTCGTACACGCCGTTTCCGCGGCGGGCGTCTGTCGCTTCTTCAAAGCCTTCGAGAGAAATGGCCGGGATGAAGTTTCCGACTCGTTTCATTTCGTCAGCGAAATGGGCGTCGAGGAGGGTCCCGTTGGTGAAGGACAGGAACATGCAGTCGTTGTGTTTTTCACACAATTTGATCAGGTCGTCCTTGCGGACCAGCGGTTCGCCGCCGGTGTAGATGTACATGTAGACGCCGATTTCCTTGCCCTGACGGATGATGTCGTCAATTTCATCATAGCTCAGGTTCAGCTTGTTGCCGTATTCTGCAGCCCAGCAGCCGGTGCAGTGAAGGTTGCAGGCAGAGGTCGGGTCGAGCAGGATGGCCCATGGGGCGTTGCAGCCGTATTTATGACGCACTTCTTCCTGTTTGTCCCAGCCGACGAGGTTGGCGTTCATGAAGAAGTTCACGAATGCTTTCTTTAAGACATTGGGGTCCATGCTGACCACGCGGTTGACCAGTGAATGATACGGGTGGTTTTCGTCGTTGATGGCTGCGCGGATCGCATTTCTCTGTCCGACGAATTCCCCGTGGGAAAACTTGTCAACCCAGTTCATGACGCGGGGCAGGTTCTTTTCCGGGTTCTTGGTGAGCCACCCCACAACACGTTCGATACCGAATTTTTCTAAATTATATTTAAATGATGCCATTTGTTTTACTCACTTCTTTCAATTATTTGTTGTTGTATTGATAAGACCAAACGATTGATCCGATATTGATCTTTGATCTGCCCTGCGTATTAAGCGCCCTCCTTTCTCTTTAAAATTGGGAGATCAATGTAAATGCTTGTTGAATATTGCCTATATCTTTGATATGGTCTGAGAATCATTATCACATTCTATCACGAAGATTTACCCTTTTCAAGGACAAGTTGTAACAAATTGTATGATTTTCAATGTATTTCATGGGATATTTCTTATTGAACTGGGATTATATTGACTTTTAGGGGTATTTTTTCTATAATAATTTTGCATAACAGCAATAACACCATTTTATATAGGAGGTACCGTCATGCGGGAAGTCAATATCGAAGGCCAGAAAATGGATTCAAAGGAACGGGCGCAGCTGCACATTCAGCACCGAATGGACTGGCCAGAATCCTACGGCAAAACCCTGGACGCCCTCTGGGACGGCCTCATGGGAATCCGCAAGAACACGATGATTCATTTCTTCGATCCGGACATTGTGAAAGACCAGCTGGGCCAGTACGGCTTTTCCCTGGTTCAGACCTTTGAAGACGCCGCTAAAGCCAATCCTAAGATCGTGCTTGAAATGGACGCGTGACGTCAAACTGGACTTTACGACTCTATATTAAATCGAAAAAGAGGAAGCCTGTCAAGGGCTTCCTCTCAGACTGTCGACAAAGTCCGAAGATTTTACTTCGGACTTTTTTCTTTGCAA
>CAMBHL010000006.1 GCA_945867155.1 uncultured Eubacteriaceae bacterium
TTAGTTTATCGTCGCGTTTAGCAAAATATTTTTGTGAATTAGCAAAATTTTAGTTCAATATTTTGTTTATTTTCCTAAATTCAGCTCAATGATTTGCTCATTTTTAGCTGATTCTCCATTACGTCAAAACAAAATTTACAAATCGAGAATCTCCCAAAATTCCGCCGGATCGTTAAACAAGCAGTCCATCATCACAGCCGTGAATTCCGGGGTGCCCGAATCGTACGCAAGGGGCAGCATGTGTTGGGCGTACGCCTCAAAACCGGGACCGATTACTTCTGGCGTGAAATCCGTGTAGAAAAAGCTGGCCGTTGCCTTGACCGGCCGGGGCACGATGAGCCGCGGATTTTCGAGGATCCAGGCGTTGCTGTCTCCCTCCGGCATATACGACATCATCGCCGCTTTCAAATGCTTTCGCGTAAAGGGAACGCAGTCGACGACGTCGACCATCCCGATCGCGCAGCCGTAGACCAAGCCGTCCATCTTGGGAAAGATTTTCGCCGTTTTGGACGCGCAGACGACCAAATCCTTAATCGGCGTCTTGATTTTCCGCGATCGGCACTCCACTGTTTTGATCCCCGTCGCAATCATCGTCGCGTAGGGCTGCTGAAAGCTTAAACATTTGACGCCTTTGGGCTGAACTTTTTTCTGTCCCATTGTGAACACCTCTATACAATGATTTTAATCTAACTAAACTGTTCTTTTATTTTCTCTTTATAAATATCTGTCCATTTACAGACCGCGTACTGCCGGTGCACGGGTTCGGACGATTCCGGCTGGGGGAACATCGAAATCTGAGTTTCCCGCTCCCGGACGGTTTCGACCGGGCCGCCGCCATTTTTGATCGCGTCAAAGGTGTAGACGACGCGCCGGACTTTTGTCTGACCAACGGGCTGCCATTCGCTGAGCAGAATCGGCGCGCCGGTGGCGTCGCGGCCGGTCAGGGCGTCGCCCTGAGCCATATTGGCTTTGATGAGAGTCCTGGCGCTTTTAACGACATGATGGAGCGAGACGGCTTGAAACTTGGCAATCGCCATTTGGGTGTAGCCGCGCTCGAAGGTGCTGGCCATGTTCATGACGAGCATTTCGACGTTGTCCTCGAGCAGTTCAATCCCGTACAGGGTCGAGAGCCCTCGAAGGGCATTGATGCCGAAGGTGTCGGCGGTGCTGCTTATGTCGGCGGCAGTCTGAAGGCGGCGGCGCAGAATTTCGACGAGAAAAGCCCCTTCTCCAGCGGAGGGCTCGAGGAAGGTCGCGGAAAGACCCGCGACCTTTGCGGCGATTTCCGGCTGGTCGAGCATTTTATCGACAACCCATTTCGGAGTGAAGACTTCGCCGTGATCTTTGACGCGCTCCGCGGATTTGATCAACTGCTCCGCCATTAATCCATCGCCTGCACTTTCGTTTCAATAAAGTTGATCTCGTCGTCCGACAGCTGATATTTTTTGTAAAGCTGCTGATCAATTTCCGCAACCGACTGGGACCAGTCGATGTCGGCATTTCTTGTAAAATCCTGCATGGGGACAAATTGCCATACAGATTTTGGATTATGCTGTGTTGCCTTTTTTACGCCTAATAAAGCGCGTAAAAATTTTGTTTTGATATATTTGAGTAACGCTTCTGCTTCTTTTTCAGAGTTGAAAGCGCCTATACTGATAAATGTATCCGTTGCACCCTCATTTGGTTTGCCAATCAATGGTGAACTTAATGTTTCTCCCAATTCCCCTCTGCCGTTCGCTTCAGGCAACATGACTTTATATTTGTCTATATAATCATTTTTTTGTACATATGATTTTTCAATATATCTAAATACTCTGCGATTATTAATTCTTCCGATAAATTTGTAGCAATTTTCGCTTTCTTCTTTATCAAAAACTTCTGGTAACTTTTCAAAGGCGTTGGAAACGATCATATTCCCAGTCCCTTTGCCTAATCTTTTTGAAGCATCTGGATAGTCATCGAAAAATTTTTCTGTAAAACGATAATTCCCACGCGAAGAAACAATTTCACTTAAGCTTTTCTTTTTATGATCCGCCCAAACTTTTTTTACAATCGCATTAAGTGTTTCGTATGGGGTAAAAGTTCCGATTTTACCAAAATCCTGATTCACATCGCGCAGCGTAATCACAACACCGCCTTTTATATCCGTTCTTGGAAAAATTTCAGAACTGTCCTTTTCATACATCACGACTTTCAAATGGGGATCATTGAGCATTTTTTTGTTCCATGCCTTAGGTGTTTGCCCTGCGTTGAATAAAAATCTCCCCGGTGTAATCAAAGTGACCAAATCTGAAAGTTCGTAAGCTAAATTCATAAAATTATGATAAATCGGCTCGTCTCGTGTGCTTTCACCTTTTGCGGATTCCTGATACGGCGGATTGCCGATGACCACGTCAAATTTCATCATTCCAAAATATTCTCCAATTTTCTTCGCTTCGGCCTTAGCGTCAGCTTTCGCGCCGGCCACAATATCCTCAACGTAATACACATTGGTATCCAAGTCCTGATACCCGGCCAGTGTCCGCTGGGTGATGGCCTTGGCCATTGGCGTCTTCGCGACAACAAAAATATTGTTGCGCAAAATCCGCTGCCATAGCAACTGCCGCTCCGCCCGGCCGGCTTTGCCGCCTGTCCTTTGATACAGCTGCGAACATTCCAGATGATAAATGGAAATCGCCGCGTACAGCGGATACAGCCCCGTCTTCGAGTTGATCTCGAGAATGTGCGTGTAAGGGCTGAAAATCCGGTCGGTGTCATCTGTCTTGATCCAGCGGGTCACCGGTTTCCCGTCGATCGTCGTGTGCTGCCATTTTCTGTCGTAAAACGAAAGGCCGCCCAGGGTCTTGCCCATATGCAGATTGACCACCCGCCACGGCGTCAGCACCGTTTCCTTGTCCGGATTTCGAAACGTGCCAAAAATCAAGGCGAGCTTTTCCGCCCGTTCCACCGGCTCGTAAGCGTCGAGAGCCTTCGCCCGCCGCCGGATGATCCGCCCCGCCTCGATAAACACATCCGCGTCGTAATACTTGATAAACTTCCGGAATAACGCCTTCGTCACGCCCTCAGGCATAAATTCCTGCCACGACGCATCGTCCACCAGCCGCGTGAACTGGTCGATCTTGACGTCCCGGTCGATGTCGATCGCCATACCGTAAATCATCATCGGAATACGGATTGAGATCGAACGCAAAATCGAAATCATCGTCTTGCGCTGCTTCTTCAGCGCCTTCATCTTGTCGAGCGCCGCCTGCTCTTCTGGGCTGCGCTCACGCTTGGTTTTCTTTTCGGCGGCCAACGCTTTTTTGTACGCTTCCTCGTCGAGGCCCTGATGGTTGATCTCGATTTGAATCGCTTTCTTTTCGGCCTTCGTCGTACCGACGATGGCTTTCAGATCGTTGAAATCGCTGAGATCCGCCGCATCGAGCATCAAGAGCGCGTCGCTGTAAATCGAATCGTCGTCGAAGCCGGTGCGCACCGCCTTTTCGGCGTAAACCCGTTTGATCTTTGCCAGCATCGTGTCCACCTTGTAGGGCTTCATGCCGTGGCCCGTCTCGCCGAGAATCGGCAGGAAATTCATCAGCTCCGCCATCTTTTGCTTTTGCGCGCTGCTCGTCCGCTTCCCAACACCCGTGTTCATCTGTGCCGCCTGGGCCATCACCGTCAGCGCCCGGTCCGGCGCAAAATCAAAGATGAAACACTGGGTCTTCTGCCCGAAAGTCTCTGACGCGTAAGGCGTCTGCGCGCGGAAAGCCGCCTGGAGATACTGGGTCGCGCTGTTCGTGTTCGAAAGAAACAGGACCCCGGTCCACGGCTTGATCGTCACACCCGTCGTCATTTTCCGAACCGTCAGCGTGATCGTCTTCGTTTTCGCTGGGTCTGGCCCCATCGCCTGATTCACCTTGTCGATATCGCTCTGGGAGGCGATCTCTGCGTCCCCGCTGCGGACAACATTGACAATTCGATATTCCATCCCAAAAACCGGATCTTTTTTGAGCATCGCCTCTAAGGCATTGGCTTCCTTGATCCCCGGCAGAATCCAAAGGGTGTGGCGAAGCTGATCGCGAAAAGCCCGGGTCGAAAACGGGTAACAAGTCTTCAGATCCGGCGTCGTGATGTTGCGCAGAAATTGTGCCACCTGATCGGCGTAGACAAAGGTGCCGTCCGCCTTGGTCATAAAAAAGGTCTTGAAATTGAAAGCGCGCTTATCCTCCCCGAGAAAACGCTCGTCGTCAAACTGGTGGCGCATCTCAAAGGTGTACATCAACACCTTCGGAAGCCCCGCGTAGGGGTTGGGCGCGTTGCCGTGGATTGTCGGCCAATTGGCTTTGGCGCTCTGCTCCATGACGTAATCCCAGGTGAAAACCTGATCCGCGTCGTATTGGTCGATCAAATTGAACGCCGTCCCGGAAAGTTCGAGGAGCTTGGTGTGCTTTTCCGTGATCACCTGATGCATGACACTTTGGGCCAATTCCGTCTGGGTACCTTCGTGCGCTTCGTCGATGATGACCAGATCCCAGAGATTGTTGAACAACTCGCGGTTCTTGTCGCCAGCTGATCCGCCGACCATTTCAGAGCCGCGTAAATCCTGAAGACTCGCGAAATAAACGTAGGGGCCGCCGTAGCGCATCAGGGACTCAAAGGACTCGCCCTCGTTTTTTGAGCCATAGCGGTAGCCAGCTTCAGGCATGCCGATCTTTTTAAAATCCGCAAACCATCCCTCGTCGACGATGGGACGGTGTGTCAAAATCAGCACATGTGCAAAGCCCTCTTCCTTGACGAGCTGCATAGCTGAAAGCGTCTTGCCGAAGCGCATCTTCGCGTTCCACAGCATCTTGTCCCCATGTTTGTAGGCTTTTTTCGTTTTGCGGATCGCCTCCTGCTGCTCCGGCCTCAAGACGATGGGTGCCTGCTCCTGCTGCCCAGGCAGGGCCTGAATCGACGTCCGCCCCTCTTTGACTGCTTTAATCGCGGCCTTGGCCGTCTCAAGGTCCGTCTCGAACCATTCGTTGCCCGAAGTCACCTCTGTTTTCTTGATGCCCGAGCGCTCCAGCACGCGGTGCACATCGTAATCCCGAAACCAGCTCTTGTCGGACTTGCGGTAAGCCAATTCGCTCCACTGCAGTTTATAGGGCACGCCGGCAGTCGTCATGTACTGGCGGATGCGGCGGTCGGCCATTTTTCTGAGGTCGTCGCTGTTCGGCCGGTTATCGACTTCGTAGTCGTCGGCGGTGGCGTCACCGATTTTTTCTTTGCCGTCGTACACCTGCCACTTGCCGCTGGTGTTGTCTGCCGTCTGGATGTAGATCACCTTGCGCTCCGCCGTGTGGTATTGATCGTCTACCGGCTCGACAAAATCCGGTTTAAATCTTTCACCGGTATCGTGCTGATAGAACCAGGCCAACAACGCGTAGGCCCTTTTAAGCGCAGACAATCCCGCTTTTTTGCTGCCTTGGGTTAAATCGTGTGCGGCTCGGTTGCCCGCCCGGCGGATGCCGTTAAAACAATCCAGTACCTTTTGCCCGACAAGGCGGCGATTTTCAAGCTCTCGCAAACAATCGTTGAACGTGCTGTACGCATCCATCTCGATGTAATGGCGGTCGAGGATCTGGCGTGCGAGAGTTTCCGCGATTTTGCGCACCGTGACCGGCACCGCGTCGTACATCTCCCATGCGTATTGCTTTTCTGCGTTTTGCGCGTCTTGCACATAAGCCTTCGTTTCGTCGTCCTGGCTCAAAAAATCGAAATTACTCTGCATAATCTTCGTCTCCGTTTATCCTTGCAATCGAAATAAATATTAATTTTATTTTACCATACTTTAAGTTTAAACGAAATCATCCTGATTCGTGCTAACGATCGCTTCCATCTTGGATCTTCTTAAAAGAAATAGGGTCAGACCCAGCAATATGACAAGGGACGGCAGAATACTGAGGATGGACGCCGCGGCATTGACGTTCGCATTTTGCGCGTCGACAGCTGTCTGCGCATTGGTGCCGATGGCTCTGGACAAATCGGTCAGCGCGTGCAAAATCACAACCACCCAGATATTGCGGCATCTGAGATAAACGGCGCCGAAGCACAGCCCCGCGGCGGTCGCCTCGATGACTTGCATCAGCGTCCCCACCACATCTTGCCCTGAGGCCAGATTCGCAAGATGCATCAGCCCGAAGGCCAGTGCCGATAAAATGAGTGACACCCAGATGGTCCCAGCACGCTTTGCCGCAAAGGCATCCTGAAAAGCGTTCAGCACCACGCCGCGAAACAGCAATTCCTCAAAAATGCCGGTGAGCGTGTAAATCATAATCGTGGATACGACGAGTTCGGTGTGGGAAAAATATCCGGGATCCGCCTGGATGAAACTGAGCACCAGCTGCGCGATTGCAATGGCAAGAATCGGCAGCCCGGTCAACAAGCCATGGGCAAAACTTTCCCGATCAGAGGCCAAAATCCTGCTCTGCATGTGTCCCGCAAAAATGATGGCCATGAGAATTGCGAGACGAAAAACTTCGCCAAGAATTTCCCGAATATCCCCCGAAAGATTCGCATGCTTTGCCATCTCCCACAAAATCCAATCGCTCAAGAAAAATGAAACCGCAATGGCGAGTATCCCGAATAAAAAATATCGATAGGCCTGTTCTTTGAACATTCTTTCTTCAACTCTATACATGATGATCTCCTTTCTGCACAGCGTGTGAGATATTGAAAAAGTGCTTTTATTATACGTTCGATCAAATTGAAATGAAATGAATTTTGGCGTCTTTTAAGTTTTAAACGAAATCATCCTCACTTGCTATTTTCCTGGGCATTTCGGGCAAAAAAAATCCGCCTACTGGCGGAAAAAAGATCATTTCGATTGATCCGAAACAAATAATTCAACGATCTTGTATATCTGTGTGCTGGGATTACACGTCATTTCTTCTGTGTGATTATTTTCCGCATGATACTGTTCCAAACGTTTTGCGTTTTTTATAGCTGTATATATATTGGGAAATAGGATTTCGAAATAATCTTGATTTTTCTGATAATTTTGAACGTATTTCATAAGCGCATTTAAAATCTCTTCGTTTTTACGAAACGCTCGGGTGCTGTATGTGTAATGTAGAAGATACCAAATTTCGAAACAGGGATTAGAATAAATCGTTTCAATTCCCTGCTTCTTACAATAGGACAGCGCATTCTGAATGTTTTTCTCCTTTTTCGGATCGACGTCAGTATCAAAGACGCAAAAAGCACGATCTCCCTTTTCGCGATCTTTCGGGAGTCCCATCGATGCGCTTACTGCTGTCGCAATCTTATATGGGTCCGTATCATTCCCTTTCGCAAAATGAATAACATATTTTGTATTCATTTGATTAAAATGAGAAAAATACAACCGTTCCGTTTTATTTCTGCCTTCTGTTCCAATCCAGATTATTTTTTTGCGATTTCTAGTATGGTGTCCCCTTTTCTTTTGCTTAGCCTTTCTCAAGACAGCAATCCTCCTAAATTGATCATTGGAATCGCGCCGTAGCGTCCCTGGAGATAACCTTTGCGTATATTTTCAGCTTTTCTCGGCGAAAATTCGTCAAGAGAATAAAGTTCTGTCATACCAGTCTGATTGTCTTTTTCAGTGAAGTAGATCTGATCGCGCCTGAAATGTTTCAAACTTAAAAGACTGACGTCCTGTGTGGTAAAGATCAACTGTGCGCCTGAACCAGCACCGCCCTTTCCGCGGAATAAATCAACAATCGATTCCACAAGCAACGGGTGCAGATTACGGTCGATCTCATCAATAATTAACGTCTTGCCCTGTTCAAAGGTCTCTTTCAAAAGCGGCCCGTAAAAAAACAAACGCTGCGTGCCCAGGGATTCTGCTTGCAGCGGAAGGGCGTACTGTTTTTCGCCTTCCGGCGTTTTGACGTGATGCGCTGTCGAAATCCGAACCTTTTTAAGTTGTCCCGGCCCACCTATTTGGTTCAATAATGCAAAAACCGCATTCTTCTGCATGGCCTCATCCGGCACATCCTGCATTTTTACCAGATAATCCGAAATATTGACATCTGCATTCTTGAGCAGCCGAATCATAAATGCCTTTAAATTTTCATCATTGTTATTTTCGAACTTTGAGAAAGCGTAAGACTCTAATTTCGCTAAGTCCGTCAACGTCTCGATTTTTTCGACAAACCAAAGATACGCATCTCTCGTTTGCTCACAATTCCATGCTGTCGCTGTCGCCAAAAACAATTTGTTGGGCGTCGTTTTCTCAGCATACTCTCCAAATGCCTTTGCGTTGGCTTTCGTAAAAGAGAAATGATCCGTTTCAGTCCGTTCAAAAATCTTAGACGCCCTATTGGAACGATACGCGTACAGATATTCTTCATACACTTGATGCCAATCAGCCGAAAAACCGTAACTGTATTTGACATTGTTATATGTGAAAATAAAATCGAAGGTTGTCGGTTTTAAACGGCTCTCGTCGTCCAAAAGAAAGGGCACGAGGTCTGGGATTTCTTCGCTGATTTGGAGACTGTTGGACTTTCTGACAATATTTATTGCCGTCGCTAAAGCTTGAATAACATTGCTCTTCCCTGACGCATTTGCACCGTAAATAGCTGCATGAGAAAGAATACGCTCATCTCTGAAATCCACTATATTTTCGGGATGCTCCTTATCCGCTCCTGCTAGAAGACTCAGGGTCGCTTCATTTTTAATGGACTTGAAATTACGGCAACTGAACTGAATCAACATAATAGCCGTCTCCCTTCTTTTTATTATTTTCATTATAACACAATATTCCAAGTTCGAATAATTTAATCTCAATTTTTGCAATTTAATTGCAAAAAACGCAATTATATCTCGTTGATTGATTTTTTATCACAAAATTAAAAAATCCGCCTACTGGCGGAAATGTTTTGCCCCAATCGGTTTAGCCGATCGCGGCGGCGGCCCATTTGTCGTCGATGACCCATTCTTTGCCGTGGCGGATGGCGCCGTGCTGAACGGTCACCGCTTCATCGAGGCGTTCGTAAAGCGCGTCGTCGATGGTCGCGCTCGTGAGAACCTCGCCCCCCTTTAACACGTCGAGGTATTCCTTCCCGTCGTCACTATAACCATCGTAGCGAATGGTGTCGTAATCGAGATCGGGGTAGGTGTCCGCGACGGTGTGTGCCAACAGATGCTTGTAGACTTCAACGGTGCGGTCGTCCCGGCCGGCGTCAAAAATGCGGATTTTTTCGATGAAATCCTGGGGCGTCGTCACAATCCGATAAATGTAGTGGTGATTTTTTGGGTCGGACTTGCCCTTGTTAAAAATCTCCCGGGTCTTCTCAACCGCCTCTTCGTCGACGAGGTAGATCATCATTTGCTGTTCCATCTCGTGATAGAGACACGGGAAGCTCACCGGCGTTTCCGCCCCGCATTTCGGGCAGCGGAAGCGGAAGACCGAACCGTCCCTAAAGGCCTCCTTCATTTCCGGATTTTCCGTCGTGTTGACACTCTGCCAAATGGTAAAAGCGCTAACGCGCCTGCATACCGGACAAGTAACGTTTGCTTGCTGCTGGATGGACATGGTGGTCTCCTCTCTTTTGTGATTTCGCTTAATATTCTACCACAGTTTTGTGCCGATCTGCTAAAAGACGATGACACACCTTTCCCCCCTGCGCCCAGAGGGATGCCAATAAAAAAGCGAAGCCTGAAAACTCAGGCTTCACTTTGAATCTAATCGATTATGACTTACGCATCTGCCTTGGCGCTGTGCACTTTGCGGCGGTTGAATTCCCGATCGAAAATCCGGGAAATGGATTTGTAGACCACAAAGGTAATCGCACCGTTTAAGGACGCCTTGATCAGGTTAAAGGGAATGATCACCGGGACGATCATCGCGGCAACAGCCGCTCTCGGGGTGCCCATGAAAATCGGCGTCATGACGAGGTTCCAGGCGCACATCACAGCGGTCATGGTCAGGGTGCCGGCGATGAGCGCCAGCACGGCGCCGCCTTTGGTGTGGTGCTTCACGTAAATCAGCCCGGCGACCACGGCGTAGCTGCCTGTCGCAAAGAAGTGCATCAAAATGCCGATGATGCCGCTCGATGCCGAGACGGTCAGGCCCTGGACGACGCAGGCGACTGCCGTGATGATTAACCCGCCAACAGGCCCGAACAGGAAAGTACCGACGAGAATCGGAATATCCGCCGGATCGTATTCCAGAAACGGCGCGGCCGGCATAATCGGAAAGTGAATGAGATAAACGAGCAGCACCGACATGGCGACCAGTACCGCCATCTGTGCCAAGAAATGAGTTTTCCGCTGTGCTTTCATAAAAGTCTCCTCCTTTTGCCTGTCCCGGGTCTTCGATGCAATAAAAAAGTCCTGAAAATAAATTTATTTTCAGGACATGTCAAACAATCTCTGACCGTTTCTTTCATCCGGACTGTACCGTCGGTTCTGGATTCTCACCAGATCTGCCCTTGTTAAAGGCTCGCAGACTCGCTTGCGCATCACTGCCGGTGGGGAATTTCACCCCGCCCTGAAACAGACGTTTATTAAATTAAGATCATTATAGCCGATTGGCCTTACCTTGTCAACAGTTCATCCCGGGCTAAAAGATTTGTCCGGTCGTCGCCGGTGAACAGATCAATTGCCTTTTCTCGGTCTTCTTCCGGTACTTTTAAGATGATGATCGCGTTGTCGGTGTTTTTCGGCAAAAACGAATAGGCGTAGGAAACGCTGATGTCCGCCCCGCCGAGGACTTCGACGATGTCGGCCATGCCGCCGGGTTCATCGGGCACTTCCACCGCGAGCACCTTGGTTTCATTGGCCATGAAGCCCGCTTTTTTAAGGGCGGCCATTCCGGCGTCCGTATCCTGGAGAATCAGGCGCAGAAGCCCGAAATCGGCGGTTTCTGCGATGGTCAGCGACCGGATGTTGACCCCTGCGTCGGCCAGGGTGCGCAGCACTCTACCCAGACGGCCTTCCTGATTCTGCATAAAAACTGATACCTGTCTGATCATAATATTCCTCCTCTATGCCCCGTTTTAGATTTCGCGCAGGTCCACAACCCGTTTGGCCTTGCCTTCGAAACGTTCCAGGCTCTTGGGTTCCACCAGGGTGATCTTGGACTTGATGCCGATGATGGAATGAACCTTGTGTGCGATTTTCGCCTTGAGATCTTCCAGTTCTGTGATGGAGTTGAGGTCGAAGTCTTCTTTGAGTTCCACCTTGATTTCCAGCTGATCCATCGAGCCTTCCCGGGTGACAATGAGCTGGTACTGGGGTTCCACATAGCCGGTTTCCAAAAGCGCCGATTCGATCTGGGTCGGGAAGACGTTGACCCCGCGGATGACCATCATGTCGTCGGTCCGCCCCTGGAGCCGTTCGATGCGTCTGTGGGTGCGCCCGCAGCTGCAGGGTTCGGGAATGATCCGGGTCAGGTCCCGGGTGCGGTAGCGGATCAGCGGCATCCCTTCTTTGGCCAAAGTCGTGATGACCAGTTCCCCGAGTTCGCCGTCCGGGAGATTTTCCCCGGTTTTCGGGTCGATGATTTCAAAGTAGAAGAAATCTTCCCAGAAATGCATGCCGTCCTGTTCCGGACATTCGATGGCGACGCCAGGTCCGCAGATTTCGCACATGCCGTAAATGTCGTAGGCTTTGATGTTGAGCAGCGATTCGATGTTTCTGCGCATGTTTTCCGACCAGGGTTCTGCCCCGAGCACGCCTGCCTTCAGGGTCATTTTGCTCGTGTCGATGCCCTGATCGCGCATGGTTTCGCCGAGGTACTGGGCGTAAGACGGCGTGCAGGTTAAGATCGTCGCCTTAAAATCCTGCATGAGCATGATCTGCCGCTGGGTATTGCCGCTGGACATTGGAATGATGGATGCGCCCATGCGTTCCGCCCCGCCGTGAATGCCGAGCCCGCCGGTGAACAGCCCGTAGCCGTAGGCGTCGTGGATCACCGAATGGGCGTCGGCGCCGATGCCGGCGAGGCCTCGGGCCACACATTCCGCCCACATGGACAGATCGTTGTGGGTGTAGCCGTCACAGACGGGTTTGCCCGTCGTCCCCGACGACACGTGAACCCGGGCGATCTGGCTCAAGGGTTCTGCGAGCAGGCCGTAAGGATAGTTGTTGCGCAGATCGTCCTTCACGGTAAAGGGGAGTCTGCGGATATCGTCCAAGCTCTTGATGCTTTCAGGACCGACCCCGAGTTCCTGGAATTTCTTCCGGTAAAAAGGCACCTGGGCGTAAACCCGGTCCACCGTCTGTTTCAGCCGAACCAGCTGCACTTCCCGGAGCTGATCCCGGGGCATGCACTCGAATGTCTCATTCCAATATTTCAATAGAAAATCCTCCTGTTTTCTGTTTGACCTTTTGCTTTATCATAGCAAATAGAAAAACGGACTGTCAAGAGACAGTCCGTCTGGTCTTACCGGCCGAACACTTTTTCCCGCACCGTGTCCACCGGCATGTCGTGGCCGGTCCAGAGCTTGAAGGCGAGAGCCCCCTGCCACAAGAGCATGCCGAGGCCGTCAAAGGCTGGGCAGCCCGCCGCCTCGCCCATCTTAAGGAAGCGGGTCATCAGCGGGTGATACACAAAGTCGGCTATTACCGGATGATTTTTAAGAAAGGTCGGATCTTTCAGCACGCAGGTGTTTTCCTCCGGCGCCATGCCGAGTTTCGTTCCGTTGACGAGCAGATCCGCGCTCATCACCTGAGCGCCAAGGGCTTCGGCATCCGATAAGGCAAAAGCTTTCACATCGCAGCCGGTGCGCCCGGCGATCAAATCCGCAAGTTTCTGGGCTTTCGACAAGGTGCGGTTGAAAATCGAAAGTTCCGCCGCGCCCTCTAAGGCCAGCTGCACCGCGACAGCCCGGGCGGCGCCGCCAGCGCCGAAGAGCACGATGCGTCTGCCCTTGACGTCAAAGCCCCGGGTTTTAAGCATTGCCGTAAAGCCTGCGCCGTCGGTGATGTGCCCGATCAGGCGGCCGCCGTCGTTCACCACCGTGTTCACCGCGCCAACGATCGACGCCGCTTCGGACACTTCGTCGCACAGGGCGCACATTTTTGTCTTATGGGGCATGGTGAGGTTCCAGCCCTTGACGTCCAAAGTCACGAGCCCCTCTACCGCTTTCTCGAGTTCATCTTCCGCCACGTCGAAGGCCACGTAGGTAGCGTTGAGCTTTTCCGCCTCAAAGGCCGCGGTGTGGATGGCCGGCGAAAAAGAATGGTGGATCGGATGGCCAAGGACGCCGTATAATGCTGTATTGCCGTCGTTCATGCTGCTGCTCTCCTTCTGTTCTCTATTGCTTGTTTTTATCTTCGACGAGTTCCGGTTCCGCATCGGGATTGGGGATTTCCGTTCCTGTCCGGGGGCCTGAATCTTTTTCAATGGTCAGGTCCGGATTCTTGATAAAGACCCGGGAACACGCCGGAATAGGTTCGGTGATAAAGCAGTTGCCGCCGATGATGGTGTCGTGGCCGATGACGGTCTTCCCGCCGAGCACCGACGCGTTGGAATAAATGGTCACCCGGTCGCCGATGGTCGGGTGGCGCTTCTTGCCGTGGAGCCGCTGGCCGCCTCGGGTGGACAAGGCCCCGAGGGTCACGCCCTGATAGAGCTTCACGTAATCGCCGATTTCCGTGGTTTCCCCGATGACGATGCCGGTGCCGTGGTCCATGAAAAAGTATTTGCCGATGACCGCGCCGGGGTTGATGTCGATGCCGGTGCGGCTGTGGGCGTACTCGGTCATCATCCGGGGCAGAATCGGCACCTGCATCACGTAAAGTTCGTGAGCCAGGCGGTAGACCATCATCGTGAAAATGCCCGGATAGGTCAAGACGATTTCGTCGAGGTCGCTGGCCGCGGGGTCGCCGTCAAAGGCGGCCTGAACGTCCATGGTGAGCATCTGGCGAACTTTCGGCAACCGGTTCATGAACTCGCAGCTGATTTTGGAAGCCCGTTCGTCAAGCACCGCCGGATCTTCTTTTTCGGCATCCTCCTTGGTGTCATTGGCCCGAAGCAGGGCCAGGCGCACCTGATGGTGGAGGCGCTCTTCGATGGACATCATGAGATTGCCGATGTAATAGCCGATGGTGCAGTTGAACAGCTGCCGGTCCCCGTAATGGCGGGGATAAAACAATTTGCGGATTTCCCGCAGAATTTCGATAACCGCGCTGCGCTGGGGCAGTGCCGCCGATGTATAGGAGATGTAGGCATTATCGTTTCGATAAATCTGAACCATTTCCTGATTGAGTGTGTTGATCTGTTGGTTGAATGCTCTGCTCAAGGTATTTCCTCTCCCTCGTATAAACTTTTCGATAAACCCTATTTTAACCCCTTCATCGAAAGCCGTCAATTGATCTCGCTTTTATCTCAAGACATAAAAAAACTTTCCCAAAGCAAAAACTTCAGGAAAGTCATAAAGCTTAAATTAATACACGATGACTGGCGTCCCTTCTGAGACATTGTCCCACACCTTGGCGACCTGAGCCGGCGGGGTGTTGACACAGCCGTGGGAGCCGTTTCCTCTGTAAATAGTGCCGCCGTAGGCGCCGCGCCAGTAGGAATCGTGAATCCCCTGACCGCCGTTGAAAGGCATCCAGTAGGAAACCGGGGTCGAATAATTGTCGCCTTTGAGGGTCGCGTGGCGCTGTTTGAAGGCGATGTAATACGCGCCGGGGGTCGTGCCATTGCCTTTGGTGACATCCCCGGTCACGACAGCCGTATCGACGACTTTCTGGCCGTTTTTGTACACCCACATGTGCTGATCGTTGATCGACACTTCCACGTAGGAATCGCCGACGTCGTCGTAAGTGCTGTTGCGGACCTTGCCTTTTTTCGAATATTCAGGATCTCTGGAGATCACTTTGCCCGCTTTGATTTCATCGGTGAGCTTTTTCGCTTCGGCATCCCGGTCGATGCGCCAGCCGTAATTGCCGCCGTTGACCGTGATGGTCGAGCCGCCGGTGGTTTTAAACGTATGCTTGCCGTAGTACGTGTTGGTCTTGTAAGCCAGATCGTACAGGTATTTTTTGAGCTGGGTTTCGTCGATCTGGACGTTCATGCTGTCGTCCACAGTCAGCCACGCGCCGAAGACGCTTTTGTCCACCACCACTTTGTCGCTGCCGAAGGTGTAGGTGATCTGAGCGCCGAGCATCTTCTTCATCTTCGCCGCTGCTTTTTTCACTTTCGCTGACGTTGCGGAATATTTCGGCTGGACGTAGCAGTCTTCCGCCTTGAGGTCGACTTGCTTTGAGCCGGTCCGAATCGCCTTTAAGATGAGCTTTTTGAGCTTCGTCTGATCGACAGTACTGCCGGAGATTTCGTCTTCGATGACGATTTTGCCGTCTTTATAAACCGGCTGGGCGTTGCGGGCGGCCTTGACCTGGCTACCGGACACCTGAAACAGATGACTGATCAGGTAATTGAGCTTGTCTGCGTCGCAGCTGATCGCCGAATAGGCCTTGTCCTTGGAGACGAGCCGTGCCGGCCAGGTCCAGGCGTTCTGCTGATTTAACAGGGACGTCACTTTTTGTTTGCCCTGATATTTCAGTCCCAGAGCTGTAGCGGAGATCTTTTCGCTTTCAGAATCCTTGCCTTTGAGTTCCAGGGTGTAGGTATCGGCGCGGTTTTTCAGGGCGCTGTCGGTCTGCGCCGCCGTTTTGCCGGAAACGGCCACGCCGTTGATCTCCGTTTTGGGAAGGAAATGACTGTGATAATAAACTGCAAAACCTGCATAGATAATAGCAATAATCCCGACGATAATGCCGATCCATTTGAGTTTTCCGGATTTCGGGCGGTCTGTTTTTGGCGCGGCTTCGGCCTTTTCTTCTTTTTCGGCTGCTTCGCCGTCTTCCGCCTCTGCTTTGACTTCTTCAGCTTTGGGTTCTTCTGCGTTTTCAGGGCTTTCTTCCGGCGCCGCTTCCTGCTTTTCTTCAGCCTGATTTTCTGCCGAAAGGGCTTCTTCTTTTTCTTCAGGCGCTTCTTCCGCCTTTTCTTCGGCTTTTTCAGCTTCGGCTTCAGGTGCCTTTGCTTCAGCGTCTTGTTCTATTTTTTCTTCGGCTTTTTCTTCTTCAGGTTCAGAAGATTCAGATTTTTCAGCCTCCTGAGACGCTTCGCCTTCTTCTGAAGTTTCTTCAGGCTTTTCGTCTGCCCCTTGATCTTCGTGATTTTCAGCAGCATCACTTTCTGACGGTGCTTCAGCTTCTAATGGCTTATCTGCCGGTTCGCCTGATTTTTCTTCTGAATGGGCCTCAGATTCTGACTTTTCGTCTTCGTCTTCGGCGATTTCGAAGCTCCGTTCCCGCAGGCGGGCGTTGACCACTTCTGTAGGATCTTCAGAGACATCACTGCTTTCGACGTCTTTTTCTGTGTCTTCCCCTTGCTGATCAAAACCTTTTGCTTCATTCATATCTTCCGGATGCACCTCTTCATCAAAAGCGTGCTTTTTCTGAGAGATGCTGTCCTGGTCTGTTTTTTCAAACAGACCTTCTTTCTTTTCATTTTCTTGTGCCATTTCTTTTCTTTTATTCCTTTATCAAATTTATGCGAGTTCAAATGCCGACTGAATCGCCGTCACCGCGCGCTTCACATCGTCATTTAGAACCACACAGGACATGGCGATTTCTGAAGTGGTGATCATCAGAACCTGAATGTCATTTTCTGCAAAAACCCGCAGGTATTTCGCGGCGACGCCGGACTGGGTCCGCATGCCGATGCCATGGAGATTGAGCCGGGTGATGTTCTTGTTCACGGTGATGCCGACTTCTTCGAAGTCGTCGCCCAGGGCGTTGGCAATGTCCCGAATCTGTGCCATATGCCGTTCCGGCACGATCAGGGACACGTCGTAGGTGTCACCTACCGGCGCCGTTCTCGAAATGACGCTGACGTTGATGCCTGCCGCCGCCAAGTCGTCTAAAAGCCGGGTCATGATGTGCGCATTAAAGGGAACCCGGTTTAAGGTAATCATCAGGCTTTCGCAGTCGATGGACAGCGAATCTACTGGATGTTCTTCAATATTGATCATGTTGCACCTCTATTTATAATTCAAAGCCATCGGCGACCGCCATGACGGCGCGTTCCTTCGCTTCTTCAGGAATCATGCAGGAAATGCGGATATCGGACGTGGTCACCATAAGAATCGGGAACTGCTGTTCGCTTAAAAGCTTGAAGAACCGGCTGGCGACGCCGCTGTGAATCTTCATGCCGCTGCCGACCACGGACATCTTCACAGTGTCTTCGCGAATGGTGATTTCCGTTCCCGGGTATTTAGCCTGGAATGCGGGGAGCACCCGGTCCAGCAGATCCCGGTCTTCGTTGGACAGCGAGAACGACACGTGCATGAGGTCGTTCACCGGTCTCGTCTGGCTGATCATGTCGACGTTGATGCCCGCTTCTGCGAGATCGGCGAACAGCTGAGCCGAAACGTCTGAACGATAAGGGACGTCCTTAATCGAGACCATCATTTCGTCGTCATAAACCGCCAAGCCAGTGATGTCCTTGGCCTGTTCGGTGATATTAGATGTGATCAGGGTGCCCGGCACTTTGTGGATGCTCGAAGCGACGAGGATGTCCGCGTTGTATTTGCGGCCCAGTTCGATGGCTCTCGGGTTCATGACCCCGGCGCCGAGGCTGGCCATTTCGAGCATTTCATCGTAGCTGACCACGTCCAGCTTCTTTGCTGGCGGGTAAAGTCTCGGGTCCACGCCGTAAATGCCGTCCACATCGGTGTAGATTTCACACGGACAGCCCAGAACCACGGACAGCGCGACGGCAGATGTATCCGAACCGCCCCGGCCCAGCGTGGTGATGTCGTCATTTTCGTTGACGCCCTGGAAGCCGGCCACGATGACGATTTTGTCTTCGTCTAAGGCTTCGACGATTTTCGTCTTGTCCACGTCCATGATCCGGGCGCGGCCGTGGAGGCCTTCGGTTCTGATCCCGACCTGGGGGCCGGTGAAGGAAATGGCCTTGTAGCCCATTTCATCGAGGGCCATGGACAGCATCGAAATCGACACCTGTTCCCCGGTCGCGAGGAGCATGTCCATTTCCCGCTTCGGCGGCTTGTCATTCACCGCGTAGGCCATTTCTACCAAATGGTCGGTGCTTTTGCCCATCGCAGACACAACGACGACCATGCGGTTGCCCTGTTCCTTTTTCGCGATAATCCGTTTGGCCACGTTCTGAATTCTGGCAATGGTGCCCATCGACGTTCCGCCGTACTTTTGAACGATCGTATTCATAGATGATTCCCTGTTCCTTCTCGTAATTTAATTTTCTTTATTGTATAGATAAAGAAACGAACTGTCAATTGAACAGTTCGTTTAAATTCATGTTTATAAAATGTAAAAGACTACGCAGCCTTACTGGGCGCGGATGACGTCCTGCATGTCGTACAGGCCGTTTTTCTGACCGACTAAAAAGCGGGCGGCTTTCAGGGCGCCGTTGGCGAAGATTTTTCTCGAAAGGGCGGTGTGCTTGATTTCGATGAGTTCATCGTCCCCGGCGTAAAGGGCCAGATGAACCCCGGGAATGGTGCCGCCGCGGATGGCGGAGATGCCCAGTTCGTCTTCCGTTCGCTTGCAGTCGAGGCCATGGCGGCCGTAGGTATAGTTCTTCTTGTCCATGCCGGCTGCTTCAAGGCCGTCGTTGACCGCGTCTGCGAGCAGCAGCGCGGTGCCGCTCGGGGCGTCGACTTTGCGGTGATGATGGGCTTCGACGATTTCAATGTCGAAATCCTTGAGGATCGGGGAAATCTGTTTGAGAACGTCGGCCATCACGTTGATGCCCAGGGACATGTTCGCGGATTTAAAAATCGGGAAATCCTTAGATTTCGCTTCGATCGCCTTCTGATCGTCATCGCTTAAGCCGGTGGTGGCCACCACTAAAGGCAGGTGACGTTTTTCGGCGAAAGCGAGAACTTTCGGAAACGCCGAAAAATGCGAGAAGTCGATGATGACGTCTGCATCTTCCTGGCACTTGTCAAAATCGCCGTAGATCGGAAACGAACCGCTAAAATCGTCGGCGCGGTCCAGACCGGCAATGGCTTCAAAGCCGTCGGCTGCGGCTGTGCATTCTGCGACCATGTGGCCCATGACGCCGGCGGCGCCGGAGATAATCACCTTAATCATTGAGGAGCCCTCCGTAAGCTTTTAACGCTTCGACCATGCGGGCCTGGGCGCCTTCGGACATCGGCACCAAAGGCAGTCTCAGGGTGCCGTTGTCGAGACCCATGAGCTTCATCGCGGCTTTGACCGGAATCGGGTTGGTTTCAAAGAACATGGCCCGGTTGACCGGATTGATGGCCCGGAACAGACGGCGCGCATCGTCCATGCGGTCTTCCACGCAGGCCATGGCCATTTCGTGAACGGCCTTCGGCATGATGTTGGCGGTTACGGAGATGACGCCTTTTCCGCCGAGGGCGATGATCGGCAGGGTCTGATCGTCGTTGCCGCTGTACACATCGAAATCGTCATCTGCCGTCAGTTCGATGATTTCCGCGATCTGGCTCAAGTCGCCGCTGGCTTCTTTGACGCCCTGAATGTTCGAAAGTTTGGCCAGGCGGGCGATGGTCGCCGGCAGAATGTTGGAGCCGGTGCGGCTCGGCACATTGTAGACGATCAGTGGCAGGCTCGTGTTGTCGGCAATGGTTTTGATGTGCTGGTAAATCCCTTCCTGGGTCGTCTTGTTGTAATACGGGTTGATGACCAGGGCCGCGTCAGCACCGATGGATTCGGCGTATTTCGTCAGAGAAACCGAATAGGCGGTGTCGTTGCTCCCTGTTCCGGCGATAAACGGCACTCGGCCGTCGATGTATTCCGCTGAGGCTTTGAGCACGGCGCGGTGTTCTTCATCGCTTAGGGTCGCCCCTTCACCTGTGGTCGCGCAGATTAAAAGCGCGTCAGTGCCTTCGTCGACGTGGCGGTCGATATTGGCCTTAAGGCCGTCGTAATCGACAGATCCGTCCGTGTTAAAGGGTGTGATCATCGCCACACATGAACCGGTAAATAATGTTGACATTTCTCCCTCCTAAAGCTTATCTCAGCCCTGGTACTGTGAGTGAACCAGGTCCTGTTCAACCAGTGATTCTGCGATCTGGATGGCGTTGGACGCCGCGCCCTTTCTGATGTTGTCGCCGACGCACCAGAAGTTAAAGCCGTTTTCAATGGAGAAGTCCCGGCGGATGCGGCCGACATAGACTTCGTCGTGGCCTTCAGCTTCAATCGGCATCGGGTAGATGTTGTGTTCCGGATCGTCGCGCAGAATGACGTTCTTGAAGTTTGCCATGCAGTCCTGAAGTTCCTTGACGGTTTCAAAAGGCTTCTTCAGTTCGACGTTAATACTTTCACTGTGGCCGTAGAAGACCGGAACCCTGGCGGTTGTCGCCGTGATGCGGATTGAATCGTCGTGCAGGATCTTGTGGGTTTCGTTGACCATCTTCATTTCTTCCTTGGTGTAGCCATTTTCCAGGAAGTCATCGATGTGAGGCAGAATGTTGAAGGCGATCGGATACGGGAATTTCTTCGGCGGCACACCGTTCACGCCGTCCTTTAAGTCTCTGAAGCCCTGGACGCCGGCACCTGAAACCGCCTGATAGGTGGAGTAGACGATGCGTTCGATGCCGTATTTGTCATAAATGGCCTTCAAAGGCAGCATCGCCTGAATCGTCGAGCAGTTCGGGTTGGCAATGATATTGTGATGCCATTTTAAATCTTCCGGGTTGACTTCCGGCACGACCAGCGGCACATCCGGGTCCATTCTCCAGCATGAGGAGTTGTCGACGACGATGACGCCGCGTTTTGCCGCTTCCGGCGCAAATTTGCGGCTGGTGCCGGCGCCCGCTGAGAAAATGGCTAAATCAATGTCTTTATCGAAGGATTCCGGTGTGGTTTCTTCGACGACGTATTTCTTTCCTGCGAAATCAATTTCTTTTCCCGCTGATCTGGAAGATGCCATCGGATAGAAATGGTCGACTGGAAATTTCCGTTCTTCAAGCACCCGGCACATCATCTGACCAACGAGGCCTGTGGCCCCAACAACAGCAACATTATACTTTTTCACAATGATCCTCCTTCAGATCTTATTGTCATAAAAAAAGCCAGTATAGAGATACCGGCATCACAAAAGCTCAAAGCCTAAAAAGGCTTCAAAACATTTGACAGCGCTCCGCCGACCGGCGACAGTCCTGGTGATCTTCTCAGCAGGCCCAGAAACGCCTTGTACAGGTCAATGGCGTCCCTTCGGCGTCGTTTCCTTTTCCCGCCCTTCTGCTCGCCCTGTCGCGATCCCGGCGGGTACTGATAAAAGACGCACCTCTATCTTTGTTTTTAATATGAAATTTTGTTGGTACCTATTGTATCAAAAAGAAAACCCTTTGAAAAGAGGAAACTCAAAATAAAAAAAGCAGCGGCTCACCACACCGCTGCCCAAAGAGATGGTTCCATTCCTTATTAACAAATTAACAGGAAGAGGAATGAATTAATGAAGGTTAAATAGAAAGGATCCATTCGTCAAACCGACCTCTTTTGTGTCCGTTTCAACGTCATTTGTCCTGCTGCTCTAAATCGAGAACAGCAAAACCAATCACTGTGCCGGTCTTCTGACTTCGCGATCTCATCACACTTTCCTTCCCACCTTGCGGCAGTGGCTTAAAATGCGCATTTCGCGTTACAGCTGCGATTCACAGTACAGGTCTTACACCTGTTTCCCTTTACCCACAGGATCTTTTTTATTTAACTGACTTTATTATAAAAGATTTGTGAAAAAACGTCAAATCTTTTAGCGAAAGGTTTTAAATTTACATATTTTTGACTGCTTCGGCCATAACTTTGGCAATATCGTCCCGGATGACCAGTTCCGCCATCGAATCGGCCTGGGTCGCTGATTTGTTGATTTCCACCAGATGTTTGCCTCTGAAATAATTGATGAGGCCCGCCGCCGGGTAGACAATGAGGGACGTGCCGCCGACGATCAGGGTGTCCGCCTTGCTGATGGCGTCCACCGCGCCGTTGATCTGCGCCGGGTCCAGGGCTTCTTCATAAAGGACCACATCGGGTTTGACCACGCTGCCGCATTTTTCGCATTTCGGCACCCCGAGCTGGGCCATGACCCAGTTGTCGTCGTAGAAGGCGCCGCATTTGGTGCAGTAGTTGCGCTTCACCGAGCCGTGGAGTTCAAAGACGATTTCGCTGCCTGCCTTTTGATGCAGCCCGTCGATGTTCTGGGTGACCACCGCCTTGACCTTCCCCATTTTTTCAAGCTTCGCCAGGGCGATGTGGCAGCCGTTGGGCTGTGCGTCCGGATAGACCATCTTGTCCCGGTAAAATTTATAAAATTCTTCCGTATGATTGACAAAGAAACTGTGGGAAACCATTTCTTCCGGTGTGAACGTCGCGTTTAACTTCTGGCTGTAAATCCCGCCCGCCGAGCGGAAGTCCGGAATCCCTGAAGCCGTCGAAACGCCGGCGCCGCCAAAAAATACAATGTTGTCGCTTTCTCTTAAAATAGCCGACAGTTTTTCAATATCTGATGCCATCGATGTAACCCCCTTTTTGTATTATTATACGCCTGTTTTAACGAAATTGCCAACGTACAAAAAAAGCGCCGCCCAAAAGGGCAGCGCATGCGTTTCATTAATTCTTGCCTCCGCGGCGGGCGCGTCTTCTGTCCAGTTCGGACAAAATCTTTTTGCGCAGACGGATGTGCTGAGGCGTCACTTCCACCAGTTCATCGTCTTCGATAAATTCGAGGGCTTCTTCCAGAGAGAAGACCTTCGGTTCGATGAGCTTCAAGGCTTCGTCAGATCCGGAAGCCCGGGTGTTGGTGAGCTTTTTGTTCTTGATCGGGTTGACCACCATGTCGTCGCTCCGGTTGTTGATCCCGATGATCATCCCTTCGTAGACCTTGGTCCCCGGGGTGACGAGCAGGGTCCCGCGGTCGCTCAAGTTGAACAGCGAGTAAGCCATGGTTTCGCCGTTGACGCCGGACACGAGCACGCCGTTCTGACGGCCCGGGATGTCGCCTTTGTAGCGTTCAAAATGGTCGAAACGGCGCACCAGAGTGCCTTCGCCGTGGGTGTCATTGATGAATTCGCTCTGATAGCCCAAAAGGCCTCGGGTCGGCACTTCGAAGGTCATGTCGGTCCAGCCTTCGTCAGAGGACATTTCGGTCATCATCCCCTTGCGCTGGTTGAGCTTGGCGATGACGGTGCCGGAATAAGCGTCTGGCACATTGACGACGACTTCTTCGATCGGTTCGGTCTTGTGTCCGCTTTCATCGGTTCTGAAAATGACTTCCGGTTTGGAAACCGCAAGTTCATAGCCTTCACGGCGCATGTTTTCGATGAGAATTGACAGATGGAGTTCGCCGCGGCCGGAAACCTTAAAGCCTTCGGTGGTGTCCGGCAGGGGTTCCACTTCCATCCCGACGTTGACTTCCAGTTCTTTTTCCAGACGGGCCTTGAGGTGGCGCGTCGTGATAAAGTCCCCTTCCTGTCCCGCGAAAGGTGAAGTGTTGACGAAGAAGTTCATGGACAAGGTCGGCTTTTCAATTTCGATCATTTCCATGGGCTGAACCTGATCAATTTCGCCGATGGTTTCGCCGATGGAGATGTCCGGAATCCCGGAAACCACGGCGATGTCCCCGGCCGGCGCCGATTTGACGGCCACTCTGGACAAGCCTTTGTACACAAAGACCTGGTTGATCTTCACTTTTTCAAAACTGCCGTCCTGCTTGGCCACTTCCAGCTGATCCCCTTCGTGAATCGTCCCCTTTGAAACCCGGCCGATCCCGAGACGGCCGATGTAGTCGTCGTAAGCCAGGGATGAAATCTGCATCTGCAGGGGATCTAAGCTGTAGTCTTCCTGGATGCCGACGTGTTTGATGATCGTGTCGAACAGCGGCGTCAGATCTGTGCTGTCGTCGTCCAGTTCGTACTTCGCGATCCCTTCTTTGGCGATGCCGTAGAGAATCGGGAAATCGAGCTGTTCGTCGTTGGCGTGCAGTTCGACGAAGAGGTCGAAGACTTCATCGACCACTTCTTCGGCGCGCTGGTCTTTTTTATCGATTTTATTGATGAATAAAATCGGGCGCAGCCCCTGTTCCAGGGACTTGTTCAAAACGAAGCGGGTCTGGGGCATCGGGCCTTCACTGGCGTCGACCAGCAGGATCACCGTATCCACCGTTTTCAAAATCCGTTCCACTTCTGATGAGAAGTCGGCGTGCCCGGGAGTGTCGACGATGTTGATTTTGATGCCGTCGTGCATGACCGAGCAGTTTTTCGAATAAATGGTGATGCCCCGTTCCCTTTCGAGGTCGTTGGAATCCATGACGCAGTCGACCACTTTCTGGTTGTCTCTGAAAACATGGCTCTGGGCGAGGAAGGCGTCGACGAGCGTGGACTTGCCCGCATCGACGTGGGCAATCACCGCAATATTAATAATCGGATTTTCTTGTTTCATTCATTTCTCCTATGTGGTTCAATACGTTAACCCTATTATTTTACAGTAACTTTCATTTTATTACAAGATGTTGAAAATGCTTTCAGCCATCTTTCATGTCGAAAAGATATTTTCACTTACTATATCACATTTTGACGGATTTGAACCAAAATCTCAAAATTTTTTGCAAAAAGACAGGGCCACAAAAAAAGCCCCGGGACAAAATGTCCCCGGGACTGGTTTCTTTGATTCAAAGGAATCAGATTAACGTTTAGAGAACTGCGGTGCACGGCGTGCTTTTTTGAGACCGTATTTCTTACGTTCGACCATTCTGTCATCACGTGTCAGGAAACCTGCCTTTTTGAGTTCCGGACGCAGATTGGTGTCTGCTTCGACCAGAGCGCGGGCAATGCCGTGACGGATGGCGCCGGCCTGTCCGTTAAATCCGCCGCCGTAAACATTGACGACAACGTCAAAGCTGTCGGTCGTGTTGGTCAGTGCCAGTGGCTGGCGGGCGATCATTTTCAAGGTTTCAAGACCAAAATAATCGTCGATGTCGCGGCCGTTGATTGTAAATTTGCCGTCGCCCGGGAGTAAACGCACACGTGCGACAGATTCTTTTCTTCTACCTGTTCCAAAATATTGTACTTTTGCCATATTCTACACCTCTCTCAGATTACAGTGCCATTGTTTCTGGCTGTTGTGCCGCATGGGGATGATCCGGGCCTGCGTAAACGCGCAGTTTCTTCATCACCTGATCACCGAGTTTGTTGTGAGGCACCATACCGCGGACGGCTTTATAAACGAGCTGTGCCGGTTTTTCTGCCAAGAACTGACGGTAGGCCAATTCTTTCAGTCCGCCTGGATGGCCGGAATACGTTTTGTAAAGCTTCTGATCCAGCTTCTTGCCTGTTAATCTGATCTTGTCAGCGTTCACGATAATGACAAAGTCGCCGCAGTCAGCGTGAGGGGTGTAGCACGGTTTGTTCTTGCCTCTCAAAACGTTGGCAACTTCTGCCGCGAGACGGCCCAGCACCTTGTCTGTTGCGTCCACGACGTACCATTTACGATCTATATCCTGAGATTTAGCCATTTTTGTGGCATATGCTTTCATCTCATATCCTCCTTGATTGTGATTATTTTTTTCGATAAAAGTGGGAAATTATCGAAAGCGAAATGACCGAGTCCAGTGGGTCTGGGACTCTTGTATCATTTTGTACCTAGGGGCAGAGGTACATGAAAGCCTAAAACGCATTATATTATAGATGGCTTTTCATTGTCAATTCTTTTTCAAAGTTTTATTAAATATTTTAATAATAAACCTGGGTCAGCTCCAACCCCTTGGCCGGCGCCGTTACCCCGGCGCGGTTTCGGTCTTTGGCCGCGATAATGGCCGGCATGGCGTCTTCTGGCAGCTGCCCTGAACCAATGGCCAAAAGCGTTCCCGTGAGAATGCGCACCATGTTGTACAAAAAGCCGTTTCCGTAATAGCGAAGGATCAGCATGGGGCCAGACTCCTCAATTTCAATGCGGTCGACCCGCCGGACCGAGGTCTTCGCCGACGACCCCGCCGCCTGAAAGCTTTTAAAATCGTGGGTGCCGATCACATCCCGGGCCGCAGCTCTGATTTTTTCGACGTCCAAAGGATAGCCGTACTGCCAGCTGAAGTCCGCTGTTAAGGGATCTTCGATTTTCCCGCGGTAGACCCGGTAGGTGTAGCATTTGCCTTTGGCGCCGTAGCGGCTGTGAAAAGCCCTGGGCACTTCGAAGCTCTGCATCACCCGGATGGCCTTAGGCAGATGGGCATTCAGCGCAAAGGCAAAGCGGTCGGCCGGAATGGCCGAATCGGTCTTGAAATTGGCCCGCTGCCCCCGGGCGTGAACCCCAGCGTCGGTTCGGCCAGCGCCGTAGACCACGGCCGTCTCTCCAGTCACCTCAAAAATCGCCTGCTTTAAATCTCCTTCGACGGTTTCTGCATTTTTCTGAATCTGCCATCCGGCAAAATCCCCGCCGCGGTAAGCGATCACAAGTCCTATGTTTCGCATGGTTTAGTTAAACGGGAATGGCCACGGGTAGGAAATAAAGCGGGACAGAATCATCGCGGCGGCTGTGGCGGCCAGCACCACATAGGCGATGGTGTCGGCTTTTTGGTATGACAAGACATACATCCGGGTCCGGCCGGCGCCGCCCCGGTAGCACCGGGCTTCCATCGCCGTGGCCAGCTCGTCGGCCCGTCTGAAGGCAGAAACAAACAAAGGAACCAGAATCGGAATCAGCGCCTTTGCTCTTTCGATGAGGTTGCCCGTTTCAAAGTCGGCGCCCCTCGCTTTCTGAGCCTTGATGATTTTGTCGGTTTCTTCCATCAGGGTCGGAATGAAACGCAGGGCGATGGACATCATCATGGCCAGATCGTGGGCGAAGCGCTTGATGCCCGGGATCACCGACATGTCCGCTTCCATGCCGTCAGTCAAATCCATCGGCGAGGTCGCCAGGGTCATAATCGACGTGCCGGTGACGAGGAGCACCAGACGCAGGGACATGAAGATCGAAAGCTTCAGGCCCTGTCTTGAAATGTGCAGAAACTTCCACTGCCAGAGCACCTGCCCCGGGGTCATGAACATGTTGAGCACAAAGGTCAGCACGACAATGAAGATCAGAGGTTTGAGCCCCCGGGCCACGTAGACAAATGGAATTTTGGACAGGGCGATCACCAGGGCCAGAATGCCGATGGCGATGAGATAGCCCACGGGATTGTTGACCACGAAGAGCAGAATGATATACGCGAAGGTAAAGTTGATTTTGGTCCGCGGGTCCAGGCGGTGAATCACAGAGCCAGTCGGGTAGTATTGGCCTAATGTAATATCTTTAAACATGATGTTCCCTTCCTAATACGCGCTCGATTTCATCCCGGGCATCCTCAACGGTAAACAAATCGTCATTGATTTCAGGATACTGCTTTTTTAATGCCCGCATGAGGTATTTCACCTGGGGCACCGCCAGGCCCATTTTTTCCAATTCGTCCACATGGCGAAACACCTGGGTCGGGGTATCGTAATAGACGGCCTTTCCGTGATACATGACGAGAATCCGGTCGGCGTAGCGGCCCACGTCTTCCATGCTGTGGGAAACCAGAATAACGGTGTTGTGCGCCGCTTTGTGCAGTTTCTGAATCTGTCCCAAAATCATGTCCCGGCCGTGGGGGTCGAGTCCGGCTGTGGGCTCGTCGAGAATCAGCACTTTCGGGCGCATCGCCAGAACGCCGGCGATGGCCACCCGGCGCATCTGTCCTCCGGACAGTTCAAAGGGCGATACGTCCTTGATTTTGCCGTAATCGAGGCCGACCATCTCAATGGCCCATTTCACCCGCTCGTGAATTTCATCTTCCGGCAGCTTGAGGTTCTTCGGCCCGTAGGCGACGTCTTTGGCCACGGTTTCTTCAAAAAGCTGATGTTCCGGATACTGAAACACCAGGCCCACTGAAAAGCGGGTCTTGATCAGGTCTTCCTTCGACTGGTCAAAGATATCCTGGCCGTCTAAGTACACCGTCCCCGAAGTCGGTTCGATAAGCCCGTTGAGATGCTGAATCAGCGTGGATTTTCCCGAGCCGGTGTGGCCGATCAAAGCGATGAAGCAGCCGTCTTCGAGTTCCACGTTAATGTCCTTCAGGGCTTGAAATTCAAAGGGCGACCCTGCCGCGTAAATATGATCCAAATGTTCTATTTTCAGTGACATAACGCTTCCACCATTTCCCTTATCGTAAGAATATCCTGGGGCAGATCGTACCCGTCCTGCCGGAGCAGATAAGCAAGTTCTGTCATCTGGGGGACATCCAGTCCGATCTTTTTTAACATGGCCACTTTAGAGAAAATTTCCCGGGGTGTGCCGACGGCAACGATCTTCCCATTGTCCATGACCACAATTCGGTCCGCATTGACCAGCTCTGACATGTAATGGGTGATGTGCAGCACCGTCATGCCGTGATTGCGGTTGAGGTCCAAAATGGTTTTCATGACTTCCCCGCGGCCGTTGGGGTCGAGCATGGCCGTTGGTTCGTCAAAAATGATGCAGTCCGGCTTCATGGCCAGAATCCCTGCGATGGCGATGCGCTGCTTCTGACCCCCGGAGAGCTGATGAGGCCGGGCCTTTCGGTAGTCTGACATGCCCACCATGTCGAGGACCTCCGTGACTTTCTCCTTAATTTTGTCCGACGGCACGCCGAGGTTTTCCATGCCGAAGGCCACGTCAGTCTCGACCACCGAAGACACCAGCTGGTTGTCCGGATTCTGGAAAACCATGCCGGCCGTCTTGCGGATGTCCCAGATCTTCTCCGCATCCTTGGTGTTCATCCCTTCAATCCAGGCGTCCCCGGAATCCGGAACAATGATGCCGTTTAATATTTTCGACAATGTCGATTTGCCCGAGCCGTTGTGCCCGATGATGCCGACAAATTCACCTGGATTCACCGTCAAATTGATATCGCTTAAAGCCTGTTTGGGTTCCTGATTTTCATCTTCCACCGGATAGGCGTACGACAGATTTTCCACGCGGATAATGGGTTCACCAGACGGGCTCTGATGTTTTATATAAGCCGTTTGCTCATTCATGTAACTATCCTTTACACTCCTATTTGAGAACAATTCCCGCATGCCATTATAATACAAATATTAACTCTTGCAAATAAAAAAGACCAAAGTCCGCAGACTTCAGTCTTCTTTAATGGATTTCTCCGGTGTCTTCTTAGACCATTTCGATGATGGCGACTTCTGCTGCATCACCGCGGCGGGGTCCCATCTTGTAAATTCTTGTGTATCCGCCGTTGCGGTCTGCATATTTCGGTGCAATTTCTTCAAAAAGCTGCGTCACGACATCTTCGCTTGTGATATAAGCCAAAGCCTGTCTTCTTGCATGCAAATCGCCGCGTTTACCCAATGTTACCATCTTTTCAGCCATTCTTCTCACTTCTTTGGCACGGGTCAAAGTCGTTTGGATACGACCTTGTTCCAGAAGTGCGGTGGTTAAATTTCTGAGCATGGCTTTTCTTTGGGCGGATGTTCTTCCCAGTTTTCTGTAACCAGCCATTCTATTACTCCTTCGTTTTATCTTCCTGGCTCAGGGACAGTCCCATTTCAGCAAGCTTGCGCTTGATTTCATTCAATGACTTGCGGCCGAGGTTCCGGACCTTCATCATGTCTTCTTCTGTCTTCTGAGTCAATTTTTCAACTGTATCGATATTTGCCCGTCTCAGGCAGTTGCTCGAACGGACGGAAAGTTCCAGTTCTTCGATGGACATTTCTTTGATCCGTTCTTTTTCATTTTCTTCACGTTCGACCATCGTTTCAACGTGTTCCGCTTCTTCTGTGAGGTCGATGAACAGTTTCAAATGGTCATTCATGACTTTCGCCGATAAAGACAACGCTTCTTCCGGCGTCATCGTTCCGTCTGTCCAGACTTCAAGGGTCAGTTTGTCAAAGTCTGTTACTTGTCCAACGCGAGTATCTTCAACCCGGAAAATGACTTTCCGGATAGGTGAAAAAATTGAATCCATTGGCAGGGTGCCAATCGGCATGCCGTCGTATTTGTTCTTTTCAGACGGTCTGTAGCCGCGGCCGCGTTCCAGTTTCATTTCCATATTCAGGACAGCGTCATTGGCCATCGTACAAATATGCATATCTGGGTTGATGATTTCCACTTCAGGACCGCAGATGATATCCTTCGCCGTAACTTCGCCTTCACCTTTAGCTTCGATACGAATAATCTGAGGTTCATCGGTGTACATCTTTGCGCACAGGCCCTTAAGATTCAATAAAATTTCGATAACATCTTCTCTAATGCCTTCAATCGTCGAAAATTCATGACGCACATCATTAATCTTGACAGATGTAATGGCAACACCAGGAAGAGACGAAAGCATAATCCTTCTCAGACTGTTGCCAAGGGTTGTCCCGTATCCACGTTCAAGGGGTTCGACCGTGTATTTTCCATAGGTATTATCTTCGGATCTATCAACATTCTTGATGATTGGCTTTTCGAATTCGATCATAAAATCGATACCCTCCTAAAATAAAAACAAGCATCCAAAACACGAGGGCTCCAACGGTTCCCTTGATTACTTGGAATACAATTCGACGATGAGATGTTCTGCAATTTCAATATCGATATCTTCGCGTGTCGGTTTGCTGACCACTTTGCCTGTCATTTTGTCAAAGTCGACTGTCAGCCATTGAGCAACGGCTCTGTTTTCGGTTGCTTCGATGATATCTTTGAACTTGGATGATTTTTTGCTGCCATCGGCAACGGCGATTTCATCTCCGACTTTAAGTTCGTAAGACGGCACGTTGACGTGCTTGCCATTGACGGTGAAGTGGCCGTGAAGCACGAGTTGTCTCGCTTCTTTTCTGGAGGATGCCAGACCTAAGCGGTAAACAACATTGTCCAGTCTCTGTTCGAGGAGGAATAACAGGTTGTCCCCGGTAATTCCCTGCTGTTTTTCAGCAACATCGAAATAATGTCTGAACTGTTTTTCCAAGACCCCGTAAATTCTTTTGACTTTCTGTTTTTCACGGAGCTGCATGCCGTATTCGGAAAGTTTTGCACGGCGTTTGCCTGCAGCACCTGGCGGTGTCGGGCGTTTGTCAAAAGCACATTTGTCTTTTGAGTAGCATCTTTCACCTTTTAAGTATAATTTCATGCCTTCGCGTCTGCACTGACGGCATGAAGCTTCTGTATATCTCGCCATTCTCTGTATACCTCCAATCAGACTCTTCTGCGCTTCGGCGGACGGCAGCCGTTGTGCGGAATCGGCGTCACGTCGCGAATAACCGTAATTTCAAGGCCGGCAGCCTGAAGTGCCCGAATGGCTGCTTCACGTCCGGAACCTGGTCCTTTAACGTTGACTTCAACGCTTCTGAGGCCGTGTTCCATCGCTAATTTTGCTGCCTGTTCGCTGGCCATCTGTGCGGCAAACGGGGTGCTCTTCTTAGAGCCTCTGAATCCCATTTCCCCAGCGGAAGCCCATGAAAGCGCGTTGCCTGCATTGTCCGTAATGGTTACAATTGTATTGTTAAAAGAAGATTGAATGTGTACTTGACCGCGTTCAACATTCTTTTTGATCTTTCTTTTTTTAGATCTTACAGCCTTAGCCAATTTTCAACCTCCTGATTATGCATCTTTCTTAGAACGACCAACCGTCTTCTTCGGTCCCTTGCGTGTTCTGGCGTTTGTCTTGGAACGCTGGCCACGAACAGGCAGGCCGCGGCGATGTCTCATCCCGCGATATGAGCCGATTTCGATTAAACGCTTGATGTTCAAGTTCACTTCTCGGCGAAGGTCACCTTCAACGGTGTATTTTTCATCGAGAATATTACGTAAAGCCCCAACTTCAGCTTCTGTCAAATCTTTGACCCGTGTGTCGGGATTGATGTTGACTTCTTTAAGAATTTGCTTTGAAGTTGCTCTTCCAATGCCATAGATGTAAGTCAAGCCGACTTCAACACGCTTGTCGCGCGGTAAGTCAACTCCGGCAATTCTTGCCATAAGTGTTCTACCTCCTGAATCATGTGTAAATATGATCTGAGCTGCGAAGTGACAATAACAGCCCATGTCCGCCGGATCTATCGCCTGACGGCGACACGGTTTTGGATCCGAACCTCTCTATCAAAAATGTGTTGTCAGCCGCTTCCACATTAATGATCAAAATAATGTTTAGGCTTTACCGTATGATTAGCCTTGTCTTTGTTTGTGCTTCGGGTTTTCGCAAATCACCATGACTTTGCCATGACGTTTGATAACTTTGCATTTTTCGCACATTGGTTTTACAGATGGTCTGACTTTCATGTTGTTCTCCTTATTTAGATTTGATTTTTATGACCGGCCTTTTCCGCGCCACACGATGCGGCCGCGGTCTAAATCGTACGGAGAAAGTTCAAGAGTAACTTCATCTCCCGGCAAAATGCGGATGTAATTCATGCGCAGTTTACCCGAAATATGTGCTGTGACCATATGTCCGTTTTCTAATTCCACTTTGAACACCGTATTCGGCAACGCTTCAACAACCTTGCCTTTTAATTCGATCACATTTTTCTTCGACAAAGTATATCCTCCTTCATTTCTGTGTCGTCCCATTTAGTTTTTGCTGGCCATGCTCATAAGCCAAAAGCGCTTTTCTGATCTCAGCATTCTGCACTTTTTGGCCTGATAAAAGCCTATCTTTTATATGATACATGACTTTATTTGTTTTTGCAAGATGTTTTTTCTTTTTCTTCTTCGGCGCAGAGATTTTTCTCAGATCGCCGTCGCATAAAGCAACATGATCGCCGTCGAGAATCCCGACAACGATCATCAATCTTCCTTTATCTCTGCCTGCTTTTGACCGGACAATCTGTCCGATCTCAATCTCTTTGCTCATATGCTGTGATTAGTCTTCAACCAATGTTAAAATTTCCGGGGCGCCTTCGCCTGTGATCCAGATGGTGTTTTCATAATGGGCGGCCAGTTTGCCGTCATTGGTGACCACTGTCCAGTCGTTGTCCAGGGTGTGGACTTCATAGGTGCCAACGTCGACCATCGGTTCAACGGCCAGGCACATGTTCTTTAAAAGTCTCGGCCCGTGTCCCGGTTTGCCATAGTTTGGAATTGGCGGATCTTCGTGCATTTCGCGTCCGATCCCGTGTCCGACATAATCCCGGACGACGGAGAAGCCGGCCGCTTCCGCGACCTGCTGCACCGCATGTCCGATATCTGACAGACGGTTGCCCACATGGGCCTGTTCGATCCCTTTGAAAAAGGAGTCCCGGGTCACGTCGATCAGTTTCTGAGCTTCGTCAGAAATCTTCCCGACGCCCCATGTTCTCGCAGCGTCGCCGACATAACCGTCGAGGGTGGCGCCGAGGTCAATCGAGATAATATCCCCTTCCTTCAGAACCCGGTCTGAAGGAAAGCCGTGAACGACTTCTTCGTTGACAGAAGCACAAATCGAATAGGGAAAGCCGCCGTAGCCCAAAAATGTCGGGTAAGCGCCGTGGTCTCTGAAGAACTTTTCGGCAGTGTCGTTGAGTTCCATCGTCGTGACGCCGGGTTTGATCATGTCCCGGAGCAGATTGTGGCATTCGCCAACCAAATGGCCTGCTGCCTTCATTTTTTCGATTTCTTTGTCATTTTTGATTGTTATCATTATGCTTCACACTTTCTTATCTGGCACTGTGCGATTCTTAATCGAGTGCCTTGAAAATATCAGCGGTCACGATATCAACATCCTGATCTCCATCGACTGCTTTAAGCACGCCTTTGCAGCGATAAAAATCAATCAAAGGGGCCGTTTCTTTATTGTAAACATCCAAACGGTTTTTCACCGTCGCTTCTGTATCATCTTTGCGCTGGACGAGCTTTTCGCCGCACCGGTCACAAATCCCGTCTTGTTTCGGCGGATTAAACTTGATGTGAAATGATGCGCCACAATTCGGACAAACGCGTCTGCCGACAATCCGGCTCACCAGTTTATCTTCGGGTACTTCAATCGAAAGGGCACAGTCAAGGGGCTTGCCGACTTTTTCGTTGTATTCCGACAAAGCGGAAGCCTGGGCGACCGTTCTTGGAAAACCGTCAAGGAGATAGCCGTCCTGGCAGTCGTCTTTTGAGATGCGGTCTTCAACCAGGGCGATGACCAGTTCGTCAGGCACGAGGTTTCCGGCATCCATATAAGCCTTCGCTTTTTGTCCCAGAGGCGTTTTGTTTTTAATATTGTCTCTGAACAAGTCCCCTGTGGAAATGTGCACGATGCCGTAGCGGTCAGCAATTTTCTTCGCCTGCGTCCCTTTGCCGGCACCCGGAGGTCCCAATAATACAATTCTCATTTCGTTACGCTCCATTTCATGTACTGTGCGTTTATTTCAAGAATCCTTGATAATTGCGCATGGTCAATTGTGATTCAAGCTGTTTGACCGTTTCAAGGGCAACCCCGACGACGATCAAAAGGCTCGTTCCGCCAAACTGCATGTTAATGCCGCTGACAAAATGTCCGACAATAATCGGAATAACCGCGATGATTGCAAGGAAAATCCCGCCAAAAAGCGTCAAACGGTTCATGACTTTTGTGAAGTATTCCACCGTCGGTTTGCCCGGACGAATGCCCGGAACGTACCCGCCCTGCTTCTTGATATTGTCTGCAATATCGTAAGGGTTGAAGGTGACAGCCGTATAGAAATACGTAAAGGCCACCGTCAAAATGACGTATAAAACCGTTGTAATTGGAGCTCCCCATGCAAAATATTTAGCCAGCCACTGTGTAAAGGCTGAGTTCGGGAAAAACTGAGCTAAGGTCGCCGGCAGCAGCGTCAGTGATGATGCGAAGATGATCGGGATAACACCAGCCATATTCACGCGAAGAGGAATATGGGTGTTCTGTCCGCCATACATCTTTCTGCCGACCACTCTTTTGGCATACTGAATCGGAATCTTGCGCTGACCTTCTGTCACGGCCACAACGGCAACCGTCGCGACAACAATGAAGATGATCAGAAGAATCAGGGTGACAATGTTCATGGTCCCGACCTGCATATACTGATAGATATTTTGAATCGCAGTCGGAATCCGGGAAATGATGCTGATGAAGATGATCAGTGAAATCCCGTTGCCAACGCCGATTTCAGTGATTTTGTCCCCAATGTACATCAGAAGAACCGTCCCGGCTGTGACAATCAAAATCACAGTAAAGATCGAGAAGAAAGTTCTCTGAAGCAGGAGCTGTTTATAAGACAGCGTCATGCCGAGGGCCTGAATCACTGAAAGGACGATCGTTAAATAACGCGTGTACTGCGCAATCTTTTTCCGCCCTTCTTCGCCTTCTTTTTGGAGACTTTCAAGGCTTGGAATCGCGAAAACAAGCAAATTCATGATGATTTCCGCATTGATGTAAGGCGTAATCCCCATTGCAAAAATGGTAAAGTTTTCAAAGTTGCCCCCGGAAATGATGTTGAAAAGTCCGAAGAAACCGCCGCTGTTCACCAAAGAGGAAAGCTGCTGCGTATCAATATACGGAACAGGAATGAATGAGCCTAACCGATATACTAAAAGTAGGAGCAGCGTCATAATGATCTTACGACGCAGCTCCGGTACGCTCCATGCTTTTTTCAGGGTCGCCAGCATTAAATCACCTCGACCTTCCCTCCGGAGGCCTTGATTTTTTCTTCTGCTGTCTTGCTGATTTTATTTACTTTTACAGTTAAGGGTTTTGTGAGTTCCCCTTCGCCTAAAACTTTGACGCCTGAGAGCAGCTTTCTCACAAAGCCGTATTCAAGCAAAAGTTCAGGTGTGACGACTGTGTTGGCTTCGAACGCATTGAGTTCGCCGACATTCACAATCGCGTATTCTTTCTTAAACGGATAATTGGAAAAACCGCGTTTTGGAAGACGTCTTGCCAAAGGCATCTGGCCGCCTTCAAAACCGAGGCGGACGCTGCCGCCTGAACGGGACTTCTGGCCGTCCTGGCCTCTGCCGCCGGTTTTCCCCTGTCCGGTCGCGGTACCGCGGCCTTTTCTCTTCGTGTTACGTGTAGAACCTTCTGCAGGTCTTAATGCATTTAACTTCATTAAAGAGACCCTCCTACGCTTCTTTTACATCGAGCATGAAATCAATTTTGTGAATCATGCCGCGAATCTGAGGTGTGTCATCATGGGTCACAGTCTGACCGATTTTGCGCAGGCCCAAAGCCTTTACAGTTGCCCGTTGTCTTGGGTTGCGGCCAATCAAGCTTTTTTTCAACGTAATGTTTAATTTCGCCATGATTTTCCTCCTAGCCGAGAATTTCTTCTGGTTTCTTTCCGCGTTTTGCAGCAACCTGTTCGACTGTCATGAGTCTGGACAGACCTTCCATTGTTGCAATCACGACGTTGTTTGGATTATGGGTGCCCAGGCATTTTGTACGAATGTCTTTAATGCCAGCCAATTCGCAGACGGCACGAACCGGGCCGCCGGCGATCACGCCGGTCCCAGGAGCAGCCGGCTTGAGCAGCACGCTGCCAGCACCTTTTCCACCAAGCACCTGGTGCGGAATCGTCGTTCCAACCAATGGAACTTTGATCAGGTTTTTCTTTGCGGCGTCAATTCCCTTGCGGATTGCATCCGGAATTTCGACTGCTTTGCCTGTTCCGACACCCACAAGACCGTTGCCATCGCCAACAACCACTAAGCAGCTGAAGCGCATGTTGCGTCCGCCTTTGACGGTTTTGCTGACACGGTTGATTTCAACGACTCTGTCCTGAAGTTCGAGACCAGATGCGTCAATAATTTTTCTTTTCATTAACAGACCCTCTTCTTTAGAATTTCAAGCCAGCTTCGCGAGCCGCTTCTGCCAATTCTTTGACGCGGCCGGTATAAATATAACCGCCACGGTCAAAAACAACATTTTCAATGCCGGCATCGAGCGCTTTTTTCGCAACAGCTTCACCGACAGCTTTTGCAGCTTCTTTGTCGCCGCCGTGCTTTACAGCATTTTTGATGTCTGCTTCTACAGTTGAAGCGGCAGCCAGTGTTTTGCCTGCGACATCATCAATCACCTGTGCATAAATGTGTTTGTTGCTTCTGAAGACGCAGAGACGCGGACGTTCAGCAGTTCCAGAGATTTTACGGCGTACGCGTAAATGTCTGTTCTGACGTACTTTATTTTTATCTTTAAACTTAATCATTTGTGATCCTTTCTCTTACCCTGTGGAGATAGTCTCAATCGATCATAAGATCAATTAGCCGGTCTTCCCGACCTTACGTCTGATGTGTTCATCAGCGTACTTGATACCATGCCCCTTGTAAGGTTCAGGTGGTCTCTTAGAGCGAAGCAGGGCTGCGTAAGCGCCGACCGCTTCTTTGTCGATTCCGGAAACGATAACGGTGTTCGGTCCGTCAGTTTTGGTTTCAATGCCTTCCGGATCGTCCATATCGACGGGATGGGAGTAACCTAAGTTCATGGACAGTGTTTTGCCCTTTTTCTGAGCTCTCCAACCAACCCCGCTGATTTCCAGTTTCTTTTCAAATCCCTGGGATACGCCAACCACCATATTGTGAATCAGCGCTCTTGTCGTCCCGTGAATGGAACGATGGAATTTGTCATCAGATGGTCTGGTGACAATCAGTTCTTTATCTTCTTGTTTAACCGTAATGTCTGGGTGCAATTCTCTTGTCAAAGTGCCCTTCGGTCCTTTGACTGTGATGACGTGACCATCGATTTTAATGTCGACACCGTCTGGAATTGCAACCGGTGCATTCCCAATTCTTGACATAATTTCCTCCTCAGATACGCTTACCAGACATAGCAGACGACTTCACCGCCGACGCCCGCTTTTCTGGCTTCTTTATCCGTGATCACGCCTTTAGATGTTGACATAATTGCAACGCCTAAACCATTCAAGACCTTCGGTACGTCTTCTTTGCCGACGTAAATCCGCAGACCTGGTTTAGAAATACGCTTCAAGCCTGCGATAACGCGGCTCTTGTCTTCGCCGTATTTTAATGTGACCTTGATATCTCCCTGATTGCCATTATCAATTGTTTCGTACTTTTCGATATAGCCTTCATCGAGGAGAATTTTAAGAATAGCCTTTTTTTCTTTGGATGCCGGGATGTCAACAGACGCATGGCCTGCCGTATTGGCATTTCTGATTCTCGTGAGCATATCTGCGATTGGATCAGTCATTGACATGCTTGTTCCTCCTTGTTCTAAATCCGTATTACCAGCTGGCTTTGCGAACGCCTGGAATTTCTCCCTTGTAGGCTAATTCTCTGAAGCAGATTCTGCAAATTCCGTATTTTCTCAAATAACCATGAGGTCTTCCGCAAATACGGCAGCGATTGTATTCTCTGGTGGCATATTTCTGCTTCCGCTGCTGTTTCATCTTCATTGAAGTTTTTGCCATGAATGATTCTCCTATCTTTCAAAAGGCAAGCCAAGCTGTGCCAACAATTCGTGTGCTTCTTCGTCTGTCTGAGCAGTGGTGACGAACATGATGTCCATGCCGCGAACGGCTTCGACTTTATCGTATTCGATTTCCGGGAAGATTAACTGTTCCCGAATCCCAAAGGCATAGTTGCCTCTGCCGTCGAAAGAGTGGTTGGATAAACCGTGGAAGTCGCGGACACGCGGAAGTGCAACATTGAACAATTTATCGCAGAATTCATACATTCTGTCGCTGCGCAGGGTCACCTTTGCGCCGACGCTCTGGCCTTCACGAACTTTGAAGTTGGCGACGGATTTCTTGGCTTTGGTGACAACCGGATGCTGGCCACTGATAATGGCCAGGTCGTTCACTGCTGCTTCGAGCAGTTTTGAATTGTCCTTGCAGTCGCCAAGGCCCATGTTGATGACAACCTTGACGAGTTTTGGCACCTGCATCGGATTGGTGTAGCCGAATTTTTCCTTTAAAGCAGGAACGGCTTCATTTACATACTTTTCTTTCAGTCTTGTCATTGTTAACTCCTCCATTAATCAAGTTCAGTGCCGCATTTTTTGCAGACGCGAACTTTGGAGCCGTCTTCGTTGACTTTGATGCCGGTGCGGACGCCTTTGCCGCATTTTTCACAGAAAAGCAGAACATTGGAAGCGTCGATGAAGCCTTCCTGTTTGACAATGCTGCCCTGCTGCATGGCCTGTGTCGCTTTCTTGTGTTTGGTCTGAATGTTGACCCCTTCGACTTTGACACGAGCCTTTTCAAAATCAACTGCAATCACTTTGCCTGTTTTGCCGAGATCTTTTCCGGAAATAACCTGAACGTTATCTCCTGTTTTAACATGTAATTTTCTTGTCATCTGGAAGCCTCCTTAAATTACTTCAGGAGCCAAAGACACGATCTTCATGTATTTCTTATCGCGTAATTCTCTGGCAACAGGCCCGAAAATACGGGTACCGCGCGGGTTTTTATCGTCATTGATTAAAACCGCTGCGTTCTGATCGAATTTGATATAGGAACCGTCGTTACGGCGAACGCCGCGTTTGGTCCGCACGACAACCGCTTTGACGACATCGCCTTTTTTGACATCGCCGCCTGGTGTTGCGCTTTTGACGGAAGCCACAATGACATCGCCGATATTGGCATAGCGTCTTCCAGAACCACCGAGTACACGGATGCAAAGCAATTCTTTGGCACCTGTGTTATCAGCGACCTTCAATCTTGTTTCTTGTTGAATCATCTCTGATACCTCCGTCGTCCTTATAATGCCTTTTCGACAATTTCAACAACGCGCCAGTGCTTGTCTTTGCTGAGTTTGCGGGTTTCCATGCATTTGACGGTATCCCCGACGTGGCATTCGTTGTTTTCGTCGTGAGCTTTAAATTTAACAGTATCTTTTACGCGCTTCTTGTAAAGCGGGTGTTTTTTGAATGTTTCAATGGCAACCACAACGGTTTTGTCCATTTTATCACTGACCACTTTACCGATTCGCGTTTTTCTATCATTACGTTCCATCAGCTAACCTTCCTTCTTATGCCTGGTTGATCCCCATTTTGCGTTCTGTCAAAATGGTTTGAATACGGGCGTAAGTCTTTTTAACTTCCCGAATCCGCATTGGATTTTCGAGCTGACCCGTCACACTCTGAAAGCGAAGGTTGAACAGTTCTTCTTTTAAGTCTGCCAACTTTGCGTTCAGTTCTGTATCGTTAAGATTTCTCAGTTCTTTAATTTGTTTGCTCATGCGTTTTCACCTGCTGCTTCCTGGCTGACCTTTTTGATCACCTTGGTCTTGATCGGCAGTTTGTGCTGTGCTAAGCGCAAAGCTTCCATTGCCTGAACTTCCGGAATACCACCGATTTCGAACATCACGCGGCCAGGTTTGACAACGGCTACCCAGTATTCCGGAGAGCCTTTCCCTTTCCCCATTCGGGTTTCTGCCGGCTGTGCGGTCACAGGTTTGTCCGGGAAGATTTTAATCCATACGTGGCCGCCGCGGCGAGTGTATCTGGTCATGGCGACACGGGCTGCTTCAATCTGATTTGAAGTGATCCATGCCGGTTCCAGTGCCTGGATGCCAAAATCGCCATAAGTTACGGTATTGCCGCGAGTGGCTTTGCCTTTCATACGGCCTCTATGTTGTTTTCTGCGTTTTACACGCTTAGGCATTAACATCTCAACATCCTCCTTTAAGCTTCTTTACGGGGAGCTGCCTTGCGGCGATTGTTATTTTTCTTGCTTCCACGTTTGTCTTCAGATTTCTGGGCATCGGCCAGAATGTCTTCACGGCCAGTTAAAATTTCGCCCTTGTTGATCCAGACTTTAACACCGATTTTCCCGTAAGTCGTGTCTGCTTCCGCAAACCCGTAGGAAATGTCAGCGCGAAGGGTTTGAAGGGGAACATTGCCCTGTGCATAGCCTTCTTTTCTTGCCATTTCAGCACCGTTCAAGCGGCCGGAAACCAAAGTCTTGATTCCCTTTGCGCCGGCGCGCATGGTTCTCTGGATACATTGTTTCATCGCACGTCTGAAGGAAATTCTTCTTTCCAGCTGTCCTGCAATGTTTTCAGCGACCAGCTGAGCATCCATATCGATGTTCTTGACTTCAACGATATTGATGTAAACCGTCTTTTTGATCATCTTTTCCAGTTCGAGGCGGAGGGCTTCGATCCCAGCGCCGCCACGGCCGATGATCATGCCCGGTTTTGCGGTGTAAATGTGAATTCTAACTTTATTTCCAAATCTTTCGATAACAATGTTGGATACACCAGCCTGGAATTGGCTTTTCTTGATGTATTTTCTCAGCTTGTTGTCTTCAATCAGATTATCAGCGAAATCTCTGTCGTTCGCATACCATTTGGCATTCCAGTCTTTAATGACGCCTACGCGAAAACCAAATGCATTAACTTTTTGACCCAAATTGATTTACCCCCTATTATTCTTGAGAATCAGATTCTTTTAATACGGCAGTGATGATCGACGTTCTTTTCTTAATCGGGAACGCACGGCCTTGGGGGCCAGCTTTCCAGCGTTTTAAGGTCGGGCCCTGATTTGCCGAAATCTGAGCGATATACAGGGTATCTGTATTCATATTGTGATTGTTTTCCGCGTTTGCATAAGCAGAAAGCACAACTTTTTCAATGATCTTGGCAGCTTTGTTCGGCGATAATTGTAAAATTGAAAGTGCTTCGCCAACGCTTTTGCCTCTGATCGCATCTGCGACAAGTTTTGCCTTTCTGGATGAAACACGGACGTTTTTTGCGGTTGCTTTAGCTTCCATTGATTTCCTCCTTTAGGGCTTACTGTGCAACGGTCTTCTTTGCGCCGCTGTGGCCTCTGAAGGTGCGGGTCGGCGCAAATTCGCCTAATTTGTGGCCAACCATGTCTTCAGTGCAGTAGACCGGCACGTGTTTGCGGCCGTCATGCACAGCGATGGTGTGCCCAACAAACTGAGGGAAAATGGTGGATGAACGGGACCAAGTCTTGACGACTTTCTTTTCGCCCTTTTCGTTCATTTCTTCTATTCTCTTTAAAAGTCTTTCTTCGACGAAAGGCCCTTTCTTTAATGATCGACTCATTGTATTCCTCCTCGTTATTTGGCGTTGCGGCGTCTGACAATTAACTTATCAGAGCTTTTTCTCTTCTTACGGGTCTTGTAGCCCAATGCCGGTTTGCCCCACGGGGTGACAGGTCCTGGACGGCCAACTGGCGCACGGCCTTCCCCACCACCATGCGGGTGGTCGTTCGGGTTCATAACAGAACCGCGGACGGTCGGGCGGATGCCCATATGGCGTTTACGGCCGGCTTTTCCGATTCGGACATTCTGATGGTCGAGGTTGCCGACAACACCAATTGTGGCGTGGCATTCCAGACGGACCATACGCATTTCGCCAGAAGGCAGTCTCAATGTCGCATAATCATTTTCCTTTGCCATCAGCTGTGCGCTGGAGCCTGCTGAACGGGCCATCTGTCCGCCTTTGCCAGGCTTGAATTCGATATTGTGGACATAAGTACCCACTGGAATGTTGGCCAGCGGCAGGCAGTTGCCGACTTTGATATCTGCATCGTCAGCGGAAATAACGGTCATGCCAGGCTGCAGGCGAAGGGGTGCTAAGATGTAGCGTTTTTCACCATCTGCATACTGGATGAGTGCGATGTTCGCCGTACGGTTCGGATCGTATTCGATGCCGATGACTTTGCCCGGTACGTTGTACTTGTTCCGTTTGAAGTCGATGATACGGTATTTTCTCTTGGCTCCGCCGCCCTTGTGGCGAACGGTGATTCTGCCGTAAACATTGCGGCCGCCGTTTTTCTTGACCTTAGATAATAAAGACTTTTCAGGTTCTTTTTTAGTGACTTCGTCATAGGTGTTGACGCTCATGTTGCGTCGGCCTGGTGAAGTCGGTTTGTATTTTTTAATTCCCATTATTCGCAAATCTCCTTTTTATCTTTTGCTTATCGGGTGGTGCAATTAGACCCCTTCGAAGAATTCGATAGTCTTGCTGTCGTCTGTCAGCTTGACAATCGCTTTCTTCCAATCCGGTCTCTTGCCTGTTGTGTAGCCGCGGCGTTTTGTTTTGCCGGTCATGTTCATGGTGTAGACCTTCTGAACTTTAACATCGAAGATGGCTTCAACGGCGTTGCGGATTTCAATTTTATTGGCGTCTTTTGCGACTTTAAAAGAATATTTCTTTTCTTCTGTTTGATCCATGCTCTTTTCAGAGATGATCGGGCTAATGATAATATCGCGAGGATCTTTCATTATGCATATACCTCCTCAATTTTATCCAGAGCATCTTTTGTAAGCACCAGCACATCGTATTTGAGCATGTCGTAAACGTTCAGTTCAGAAACGGTTGTTGCCTGAACTTTTTCGATGTTGCGGGCTGACAAATAAACGTTGGCGTCTTTAGCGGACGTCACAACCAAAGCGTTTTTCGCATCGAGCGCTTCAAGTGCTTCGACCATGGCTTTGGTCTTCGGTGCTTCGAAATTGAAAGCATCGACAACTCTTAAGGTCTTTTCTGCAGTCTTTTCAGAGAATACAGAACGCATGGCAAGGTTCTTGACCTTTTTGTTGACCTTTTTGCTGTAGTCACGGCTCTTCGGTGCGAAGATCACGCCACCGCCGATCCATAACGGTGAACGGCTGGAACCTGCACGGGCGCGGCCAGTTCCCTTCTGGCGCCATGGTTTTCTGCCGCCTCCGCGGACTTCTGAACGGGTTTTACTGCCCTTTGTACCCTGGCGTTTATTGGCTAACTGTGCAACAACAACCTGATGAACAACCGGTTCATTGGGTTCGATTCCGAAGACGCGGTCGCTCAATTCTGCATTGCCGACAACATTTCCTTTTGTATCTAAAATATCGATTTTTGGCATTTGATTTCCTCCTGTCGTTATTCAGCAGCCTTCACACTGCTCTTTACGGAAACCACGGCTCCCCTTGGACCAGGAATAGCGCCTTTAATCAATAACAGATTGTTTTCTGCGTCTACAGACACCACTTCAAGGTTTAATGTCGTAACATTTTTGTTACCCATCTGGCCAGACATATGTTTGTCTTTCGGAACACGTGACGGATAGGCAGAAGCACCCATTGAACCAGCTGAACGATGGTATTTGGAGCCGTGAGCCATAGGCCCTCTCTGTTGTCCCCAGCGTTTGATTGCGCCGGCGTATCCTTTACCTTTTGAACGGCCTGAAACATCGACGTGATCGCCTGCTTCAAAGATGTCCGCCTTGACTTCCTGACCCGGTTCGTAAGTGCTGCAGTCGTCTAATCTGAATTCGCGAAGAACCCGTGCGTATTTGACGCCGTATTTGTCGAAATGGCCTTTAACCGGTTTGGTGACATTCTTTTCTTTCACATCGCCAAAGGCAAACTGAACAGCATCGTAGCCGTCGGTTTCAACGGTTTTCTTCTGCACGACTGTACAGGGACCAGCTTCGACAACTGTAACTGGAACGACGGTGCCGTCTTCTTTAAAAATCTGCGTCATGCCGATTTTTTTACCGATAATCGCTTTTTTCATAATTCCTCCTGATTATTGGATCGCATCCGCGATCATAATACTTTTGGTCGATTAAAAGCTTTCGCTTATAATTTGATTTCGATATCGACACCAGAAGGTAAGTTGAGGCGCATCAGTGCGTCAACGGTCTTCGGTGTTGGGTTAACAATATCGATCAAACGCTTGTGCGTTCTGATTTCAAATTGTTCTCTTGAATACTTGTACTTGTGTACAGCTCTCAAGATCGTCACAATTTCTTTTTCAGTCGGCAGCGGCACAGGACCGGAAACGGAAGCGCCAGTGCGGTTCGCAGTTTCGACGATGCGCTTTGCTGACTGATCAAGTAAAACGTGATCAAAAGCTTTTAAACGAATTCTAATTTTTTGTTTGCTCATACCTGAAACAAACCTCCTTAAATAAAGTGTTTAGGTGTTCGCTGTATCATCACCCACCCGCCCGGGTGTTTAAAGTCACTGTCTTAAAAAAACGAGCATTTTTTCAGCTCAAATTGACGGTGATGATCATCGCCCGATTCAATGATCGTGACATTTCTCCCCAGGAATGACCTGAATTAGTAACAGCAATATCCTGGTTCATCGCAGACAGCCAACTTTGACTAGTATAATCCAATATCCCGATGTTGGCAAGATTTTTTTTAAACATTACAAATCCAAAACAATCAATTAAGTTATATTTAAGCATTGTGTTTCAAAGCATAAAAAAAGCTCATGCACTGCATGAGCTTTTTGTTTGTTTGATTAGTGTATCGATTATTCGATGATCTTTGCAACAGCGCCGGAACCAACGGTGTGGCCGCCTTCGCGGATAGCAAATCTCAAACCTTCTTCGATAGCGATCGGCGTGATCAGGGAAACCGTCATTTCAATGTGGTCCCCTGGCATGACCATTTCTACGCCTTCCGGCAGTTTGATGTCGCCGGTAACGTCCGTTGTTCTGAAGTAGAACTGCGGGCGGTAGCCGTCAAAGAACGGGGTATGGCGTCCGCCTTCTTCTTTGGTCAGAACGTAGACCTGAGCGGTGAATTTGGTGTGCGGATGGATGGTGCCTGGTTTGGCCAGAACCTGTCCTCTTTCGATCTGGGTACGGTCAATCCCGCGGAGCAGCGCCCCGATGTTGTCCCCTGAACGGCCTTCATCCAAGGTCTTGCGGAACATTTCGATCCCAGTAACGGTTGATTTGCGCGGTTCTTTGATCCCGACAATGTCGACTTCGTCGCCAACGTGGACAACCCCTCTTTCAACACGGCCGGTTGCAACAGTCCCACGGCCGGTGATGGAGAAGACGTCTTCCACTGGCATCAGGAACGGTTTGTCTAAATCACGTTTCGGTTCCGGAATGTATTTGTCAACGGCTTCCATGAGTTCAACGATCTTGTCGCCGTCCGGGCCCATTGGATCTTCCAGAGCTTTCAGAGCTGAGCCGACAATAATTGGGGTGTCGTCGCCTGGGAAGTCGTATTCGTTCAGAAGATCGCGGACTTCCATTTCAACCAGTTCGATTAATTCTGGGTCATCGACCTGATCGGCTTTATTTAAGAATACGACAATGTACGGAACACCGACCTGGCGGGCCAGGAGGATGTGTTCGCGGGTCTGCGGCATCGGGCCGTCAGCTGCGGATACAACCAGGATAGCACCGTCCATCTGAGCAGCGCCCGTGATCATGTTCTTGACATAGTCGGCGTGGCCCGGGCAGTCAACGTGTGCGTAGTGGCGGTTCGGGGTTTCGTATTCAACGTGTGCCGTTGAAATCGTGATCCCACGTTCTCTTTCTTCTGGTGCTTTATCGATGTTTTCAAATGCAACTTCTTCACCAGAACCATATCTCGCGTGCAGCACTTTTGTGATGGCTGCCGTCAGGGTGGTTTTGCCGTGGTCAACGTGACCGATGGTTCCGATGTTTACATGCGGTTTCGATCTGTCAAATTTTTCTTTTGCCATTTTGATTTCCTTTCAAAATTAGAATCAATAATTATAATAAATTATTCCTTGCCTTCAACAACTTTTTCTGCGATGGATTTTGGCACCGCTTCGTAATGTGAGAACTGCATCGTGGAGATGCCGCGGCCCTGGGTCTTGCTTCTCAATGAAGTGGCATAGCCGAACATTTCTGCCAATGGCACGACGGCTGTGATGCACTGTGTACCGTTCTGGCGTGCTTCCATCCCTTCAACGCGGCCGCGTCTTGAGTTGATATCGCCCATGACGTCGCCCATGTAATCTTCAGGACAGACAACAGTAAGTTTTTCCATCGGTTCCATCAGAACAGGTGCAGCTTTGCGCATCCCGTTTTTGAAAGCCATAGACCCTGCGACCTTGAAGGCCATTTCTGAGGAGTCGACTTCGTGATAAGAACCATCGTATACGGTGGCTTTTACGTCGATAACCGGATAGCCGGCGACGACGCCGTTCTGCATTGCTTCTTTAATCCCCTGTTCAACAGGTCCGATAAATTCTTTCGGAATGGCCCCGCCGACAACTTTGTTTTCAAAGACAAAGCCTTCGCCGGCTTCCAGCGGTTCCAACGTAATCAAGCAGTGACCATACTGGCCGCGGCCGCCTGACTGACGTGCAAACTTGCCTTCAGCATCGACTTTCTTCGTGATGGTTTCTTTGTAAGCAACCTGCGGTTTGCCGATGTTGGCTTCAACCTTGAATTCGCGGAGCATACGGTCGATAATGATGTCCAGATGCAGTTCGCCCATCCCTGAAATGATGGTCTGGCCAGTTTCTTCATCGGTATGGGTTTTGAAAGTCGGGTCTTCTTCAGCCAGCTTCATCAAAGCGACGGTCATTTTTTCCTGACCGGCTTTTGTCTTCGGTTCGACAGCGACGGAAATAACCGGATCTGGGAATTCCATGCTTTCGAGCACGATCGGATGATCTGGATCGCAAAGGGTATCCCCGGTGCCTGTATCCTTCAAGCCAACAGCAGCCACGATATCGCCGGTGTAAACTTCCGACAATTCCTGACGGTGGTTGGCGTGCATTAAGAGGATACGGCCGAGTCTTTCACGTTTGTCCTTCGAAGAGTTGTAGACATAGGACCCTGCTTCTGCTTTGCCGGAATACACACGCATGAAAGCGAGTTTCCCGACATAGGGGTCTGTCATGATCTTGAAGGCGAGCGCTGAGAATTTTTCATCGTCTGAAGCCTTGCGTTCGATTTCTTCGTCGGTGTTCGGATCAGTCCCCTTGACAGCGGGAACATCCAAAGGTGACGGCAGGTAATCGACAATGGCGTCGCAGAGCATCTGGACACCCTTGTTCTTGTAGGAAGAACCGCAGGTAACAGCGACGAGCTTCAATTCGACGGTGCCTTTGCGGATCGCGCGTTTGATTTCTTCTTCAGAAATTTCCTGGCCATCCAGATATTTTTCCATCAAGTCGTCGTCGACTTCAGCCAGGCTTTCGAGCATCTTGTCGCGGTATTCTTCGGCTTTATCTTTCATATCGTCCGGAATATCGGTGATTTCGATCTTTTCGCCCAATTCATCTTCGTAAATTTCGGCTTTCATTCTGATCAAATCGATGATCCCGATAAAGTCGTGTTCAGCGCCGATTGGCAGCTGGACGCAAACCGGATGTGCATTCAAACGGTCGACCAGTGTATCGACTGACATGTAGAAGTCGGCACCGGTGACGTCCATTTTGTTGATATAAACCAAACGCGGAACGTCGTATTCATCAGCTTGACGCCAGACGGTTTCGGACTGAGGTTCAACCCCAGCCTTGGCATCAAAAACGGCGACGGCACCATCCAGAACTCTCAGAGAACGTTCAACTTCAACGGTGAAGTCGACGTGCCCCGGGGTGTCGATGATGTTGATTCGATTGCCTTTCCAATGGCAAGTCGTCGCTGCAGAGGTGATGGTAATCCCTCTTTCCTTTTCCTGTGCCATCCAGTCCATCTGGGAAGCCCCGTCGTGGGTTTCCCCGATTTTATGGATCTTGCCGGCATAGTAAAGGATACGTTCTGTTGTCGTGGTCTTACCGGCATCGATGTGAGCCATGATCCCGATATTCCGCGTGTTTTCCAAACTATATTCTCTAGCCACAATTTCTCCTTGTTCTGGTTATGTTGAACTAACCTAAAACGCTTACCATCTGAAATGGGCAAAGGCTTTGTTGGCTTCTGCCATGGCGTGCATGGTTTCTTTACGCTTAACAGCACCGCCTGAATTGTTGCAGGCATCCATGATTTCGCCGGCGAGGCGTTCGACCATTGTGCGTTCGGAACGCTGACGGGCAAAAGTGACAAGCCATCTCAGGGCTAACGCTTGTTTGCGGTCTGCACGAATTTCAACTGGGACCTGATAAGTTGCCCCACCAACACGTCTTGCTTTAACTTCCAATACCGGTGTGATATTGGCGATGGCTTCCTGAAATGCTTCAAGCGCATCCTTTCCTGTTTTTTCTGCTACCAGATCAAAGGCACCGTAGACGATACGCTGTGCGACACCCTTCTTACCGTCTAACATTACGTTGTTGATCAATTTCGTCACAATCGTATTTTTGTAGATCGGATCTGGCAGTACTTTTCTCTTAGGAACTGGTCCTTTTCTAGGCACTTGCTTCCCTCCTTAACAATTTTGGATTTTCATCGGTACTCGACTCCAAGTCGTTGTGCACTTAATGCTTTTTTGCATTAATGGCCATATTCCACATCATAAGATTTTATTCCAATGACGCGGCTCTGACTGCACTACTTACTTTTTAGGCTTTTTCGCGCCGTATTTGGATCGAGCTTGCTTACGGTCTTCTACGCCAGCTGCATCGAGTGCGCCACGGATAATCTTATATCTTACCCCAGGTAAGTCCTTAACACGGCCGCCTTTAACGAGCACGATTGAGTGTTCCTGCAGGTTGTGTCCGATACCCGGAATATAAGCCGTAACTTCCATGCCATTGACAAGTTTAACTCTGGCAATTTTACGAAGAGCCGAGTTCGGCTTCTTCGGTGTTGCCGTACGAACCGCCGTGCACACGCCGCGTTTCTGCGGGTTGCTCTTCAGAGCGGGCGTCTTTGTTTTTAACATTGCCGTTTTTCTTCCTTGCTTAACAAGCTGATTAATGGTAGGCATTCAGTGCTGCACCTCCTCATTTATTTTTTATTAAAACTAACGCATTCGATCGAAAGGATCATGAATGCGTTAGAGATAACCATGTCTTGGGTCAAAACTTTAGTCTTCATCTAAAAAGCCGATGACGGCTGCCGGCCTGTCGATTCCGCAGGCTTTGCCCATCGTGTTTTTGCTTCCCGCGACAATCAGACGAACGCGGTGGCTTTCACAGGCTTCCTTCACCTTTTCGGCAATGGGTTCATCGCAGTCCTCTGCGAGGACCACAAAGCGGATGTCCCCTTTTTTGATCTTCTTGAGGGTCTGATTCAGGCCGATCACCTTAGGTGAGGTTTTAAAAGTTTCAACATCTATTTTCATAAGATTCCTATTGACATACGGCATGCTTTAAAAAGCATGCGTGAATATTTTACCTTTCTGTTCTTTTGGTGTCAAGGCTTTTTTTATCCACATCAGCCAATGATATCGTCGGAGCCGCTGTCTTTGGAATCATCTGAATCCTTCGCGTCATCTGCTGGCTGATCCGGCGTTTTTTTGTCGTCATCGCTCAAAAAATCCATGTCGAACATGTCAAATGCTTTGGACAGCTCTTCATTTTTTTCCATGGAATCATCAATGGATTTGCGTTCTTCGGCGACCCGCTTTTCCAGAATATTGTCGTCGTCGATCACCACGTCCAGGCCTTCCGTATCGCCGTCGGCAATATCGTCGATGAGATCGCTGTTCGAATCATCTGATTCATCGCCGTCGATATCGTCGTCCAGGCTGTTTTCGTCGTAATCCAGTCCGACATTTTCATAGCCGCGGATGCCCGTTCCTGCTGGAATGAGCTGGCCGATGATGACATTTTCCTTTAAGCCCATCAGCGGATCGACCTTGGCCTTCACGGCTGCGTCGGTCAACACACGGGTGGTTTCCTGGAAGGACGCCGCGGATAAGAAGGAGTCTGTTGCCAGAGCTGCTTTCGTAATCCCGAGCAGGTCTCTGGAATATGTACAAGGTTCGAGGCCGTGATCCAGCGCTTTGTTGTTGGCTTCGATGGCGTCGAAAATATCGACGACGGTGCCGGTGATCAGGTCCGTGTCCCCTGCATCTTCGATCTTGACCTTTCTTAACATCTGACGAATGATGACTTCGATGTGCTTGTCGGAAATGTGAACCCCCTGCAGACGGTAAACCTTCTGCACTTCGGTCAAAAGATAAGCCTGAACCGCTTCGACGCCCTGAATTCTCAGGATGTCGTTCGGGTTGATGGACCCTTCTGTCAGCGGCTGGCCGGCTTCGACGGCATCCCCTGTCGCGACTTTCAGGCGCGCGCCATAAGGAATGACGTAGCTCTTTGAGGAGCCGTCCGGCGCGGAGACCACCGCTTCGACCCGTTTGCCTTCCTGGATGTCGACCACACCGGAAATTTCGGTGACAATGGCCTGGCCCTTTGGCTTGCGGGCTTCGAACAATTCTTCAACACGGGGGAGCCCTTGGGTGATATCATCGCCGGAAGCGACGCCGCCGGCGTGGAAGGTCCGCATGGTTAACTGGGTCCCAGGTTCGCCGATGGACTGGGCGGCAATGGTCCCGACCGCTTCGCCAATGTTGACCGGCTTCCAGGTCGTCAAGTCGACCCCGTAGCACTTGCGGCAGACGCCGTGTTTGGCTTCACAGTTGAAGACGGCACGGATGCTGACGGATTCAATGCCCAGTTCGTCGATCTTGTCGGCCATTTCCCGGGTGATGACTTCGTCTTTCTTCACCAGAACGTCGCCGGTGTTCGGATCGACAATGTCTTCGTGGGCATAGCGGCCGGCAATACGTTCGCCTAAGCTTTCGATGACTTCGTTGTTTTCTTTCAAGGCGTGGACTTCATAGCCGTGTTCGGTGCCGCAGTCTTCTTCCCGGACGATCACGTCCTGGGAAACATCGACGAGACGTCTGGTCAGGTAACCAGAGTCGGCGGTACGAAGCGCTGTATCGGTTAACCCTTTCCGGGCGCCGTGGGAGCTGGAGAAGAATTCCAAAATGTTTAACCCTTCACGGAAGTTCGAACGAATTGGCAGTTCGACGATGTCCCCGTCAGTCTTGGCCATCAAACCGCGCATCCCGGCGAGCTGACGGATCTGGTTGTCAGAACCTCGGGCCCCGGAATCGGCCATCATGTGAATCGGGTTGAGACGCCCCAGATTGTCGAGCAGCGAGTGGGTAACTTCGTCGGTCGCCGCATTCCAGATGTCCCGAATATTGTTGTGACGTTCTTCTTTGGAAATGAGCCCCATTTCGTAGTTCATCTGGTTTTCGTCGATCTTCTTGTCCGCAGCGGCGAGGATTTCTTCCTTGTTCCCCGGCACCTGCATATCGGCGACCCCGACGGTGATTCCTGACAGAGTGGAGTGTTTGTAGCCGAGACGCTTGATTTCATCGAGCACTTCTGACGTGATGGTCGGACCGTGCTTTCTGAAGCACTTGTCGACGATCTTGCTCAGAACACCTTTTTTCACCACCTGGTCGATTTCAAGCTTGAAGTAGGTTTCCGGCCGTTCGGGATCTCTTTCCACAAAGCCCAGATCCTGAGGAATGACCTGATTGTAGATAAAGCGGCCGACGGTCGATTCGATAAAGCCGACGTGATCGACGCCGTTGATGGTGCGGTGTTCCCGAACCTTGACCCGTTTGTGCAGGCCGACGGCGTGATTGGCCAGGGCCATTTCCATTTCAGCTTCATCGCAGAAGACCGGCATTTCGTCGGAAACCACCGGTTCGATATCCGCCGGTGCGAAGCTGCCCTTTGTGGCTTCTTCTTCGTCGTTCATTTCCAGGGTGATGTAGTACGCGCCCAAGATCATATCCTGGGTTGGCACGACGACCGGGGTCCCGTCCTGAGGTTTCAGGATGTTGTTGCAGGCCATCATGAGGAAACGCGCTTCGGCCTGAGCTTCAACGGAAAGGGGCACGTGGATGGCCATCTGGTCCCCGTCGAAGTCGGCGTTGTACGGTGTACAGGCCAAAGGATGCAGTTTCATGGCGCGGCCTTCAACGAGCACCGGTTCAAAAGCCTGAATCCCCAGGCGGTGCAGGGTCGGCGCACGGTTTAACAGCACCGGATGTTCGTGAATGACGTCTTCCAAAACGTCCCAGACGATCGGGTCCATTTTTTCGACGGTCTTCTTCGCGTTTTTGATGTTCTGGCTGATGCCCCGTTCCACCAGTTCGTGCATGACGAAGGGCTTGAACAATTCGATGGCCATTTCCTTCGGCAGCCCGCACTGGTACATTTTCAGTTCCGGTCCGACGACGATAACCGAACGGCCGGAATAGTCGACACGCTTGCCGAGGAGGTTCTGGCGGAAACGCCCTTGTTTGCCTTTGAGCATGTCGCTCAAGGATTTGTACGGACGGTTCCCAGGACCGGTGATGGCGCGGCCGCGGCGGCCGTTGTCGATGAGGGCATCGACGGCTTCCTGAAGCATGCGCTTTTCATTCTGGATGATGATGTCCGGCGCGTCGAGTTCCAGCAGTTTTTTCAGACGGTTGTTGCGGTTGATGACCCGGCGGTACAGATCGTTCAGGTCGGAGGTCGCGAAACGGCCGCCGTCCAGCTGAACCATCGGGCGCAGTTCCGGCGGAATGACCGGGATGCAGTCGAGGATCATCCATTCCGGCTTGTTGTTGGACTGTCTGAAGGCTTCGACCGCTTCGAGGTGACGGGCCACTTTGATGCGCTTCTGGCCGGTGGCGCTGCTCAGTTCTTCTTTAAGAACCGCTGCGTCCTGATCCAAGTCGACCATCTGGAGCAGTTCCTTGATCGCTTCGGCGCCGATGCCGGCTCTGAAGCTTCTGCCATACTGCTGCTTGGCTTCCCGGTATTCGCTGTCGTTCAAGAGCTGTTTATAAGCCAACGGCGTGTCGCCCGGATCGATGACGATATAAGAAGCGAAATAGATGACCCGTTCCAGTTCTTTCGGGGACATTTCGAGAATCAGTCCCATGCGGCTTGGAATGCCTTTGAAATACCAGATATGAGAAACCGGCGAGGCCAGTTCGATGTGCCCCATCCGTTCTCTTCTGACTTTCGCCCGGGTGACTTCGACGCCGCAGTTTTCGCAGACGATGCCCTTGTGGCGGATGCGCTTGTATTTGCCGCAGTTGCATTCCCAGTCTTTGGTGGGCCCGAAAATCTTTTCACAGAACAAGCCGTCTTTTTCCGGCTTCAAGGTTCTGTAGTTGATCGTTTCAGGCTTTTTGACTTCGCCTCTGGACCATTGGCGGATCTTTTCCGGCGACGCCAGACTGATCTGAATCGATTTAAACTTTAATTCCTGTGGATTGATCATCTTTTACTCCTCATCATCATTTAAATCCGCGTCAATATCCTTGCCGTTGATAATGTCGAACATTTCTTCATCGGAATAATCGTCTTCCGTTGCCATCTGATCAGAGGATGCCCCTGACAAATCGTCAAATAACGATTTTGACGCCTGTTCGTCATCGATCACGTCCGCATCTTCGGCTTCCTGGCTGTCGTGATCATGATGATGGGGCTTCTTCTGATCGAATTCCCCGTTGTCGTAAGCTTCCTGAGCCAGGTCGATATCCAAAACGTCAAGGTGCTTGTCATCTTGAGTATTTACCGTCACATCCAAAGCCAGGGCCTGGAGTTCCTTGATCAAAACCTTGAAAGCTTCAGGCAGACCCGGTTCCGGAATGTTTTCACCCTTGACAATGGCTTCGTAAGCTTTTACACGGCCCACGACATCATCGGATTTGATGGTCTGAATTTCGCGGAGGGTGTGGGCAGCGCCGTAGGCTTCGAGTGCCCAGACTTCCATTTCACCGAAACGCTGGCCGCCGAACTGGGCTTTCCCGCCGAGGGGCTGCTGGGTGACCAGGGAGTACGGTCCCGTCGAACGGGCGTGCATCTTGTCGTCAACCAGGTGGTGCAGTTTCAGGTAGTACATGACCCCGACGGTAACGCGGCCGTCGAAAGGTTCGCCGGTCCGGCCGTCGTACAGCTGAACCTTGCCGTCTTCAGGCAGACCCGCTTCGATCAGCAGTTCCCGGATGTCATTTTCGTTCGCGGCGTCGAAAACCGGTGTCGCGATGTGCAGTCCCAGGGAGCGCAGGGCCATCCCCAGATGAACTTCAAGCACCTGCCCGATGTTCATACGGGACGGAACCCCCAAAGGATTCAGGCAGATGTCCAACGGTGTACCGTCAGGCAAAAACGGCATGTCTTCCTGAGGCAGGATACGGGAGATAACCCCTTTGTTCCCGTGGCGGCCGGCCATTTTGTCCCCGACGGAGATCTTGCGCTTCGTCGCGACGTAAACCCGGACCATCGTGTTGACGCCTGGTTTTAAGTCTTCGTCTTTATTGGCTCTCGAGAAGACCTTGACGTCGACGACGATCCCCTGTTCGCCGTGAGGCACTTTCAGAGACGTATCACGGATTTCCCGTGCTTTTTCACCGAAAATGGCGCGGAGCAGTTTTTCTTCAGGGGACAGGTCAGTTTCGCCCTTTGGCGTGACCTTGCCGACGAGGATGTCTTCGGACTTAACTTCAGCCCCGATGTAGATGATCCCGTTTTCGTCGAGCTTCTTCAATGCGTCTTCGCCGACATTTGGGATATCCCGGGTGATTTCTTCCGGTCCGAGCTTCGTTTCCCGGGCTTCGCATTCAAATTCGGCGATATGAATGGACGTGTAGCGGTCTTCTTTCAGAAGGTTTTCGTTCAAAAGAACAGCATCTTCGTAGTTGTAGCCTTCCCAGGTCATAAAGCCGATGAGGGCGTTGCGGCCCAGGGCCAGTTCGCCTTGTTCGGTCGCCATGCCGTCGGAGATGATGTCCCCTTCATCGACGTGCTGATTGTGGTAAACCAGCGGACGCTGGTTCATGCAGTTGCCCTGGTTGGTTCTTTCAAATTTATGCAGGTGATAAACATCCATGCCTTCGCCTTCGTCCGGACGGATGCGGATGGTGTCTGCGGACACGTAAGCAACGGTCCCTGAGCGTCTGGCGATCTGGCAGTTGCCGGAGTCGTGGGCCGCCTTGGCTTCCATCCCGGTCCCGACCAATGGCGCTTCCGGCACCAAAAGCGGCACGGCCTGGCGCTGCATGTTGGCACCCATGAGGGCTCGGTTGGCATCATCGTTTTCGAGGAATGGAATCAGGGCAGCCGCGACAGAAACGACCTGTTTCGGGGAAACGTCCATGAAGTCGACGTCTTCCCGGTGAATGGTGGAGAAATCACGGTTCTTGCCCACACGGCCGGTAACCTGTTCATGCACAAAACGGTTGTTTTCGTCCAGTGGTTCGTTGGCCTGAGCAATCGCATATTCCCCTTCTTCGTCAGCCGCGAGGTAGACCACTTCGTCAGTGGCGACGCCGCCGACCACGCGGCGGTACGGCGATTCGATAAAGCCGTATTCGTTAATTCTCGCGTAAGTCGCCAGAGAACCGATCAGCCCGATGTTCGGACCTTCAGGGGTTTCAATCGGGCACATTCTGCCGTAATGGGAATCGTGAACGTCTCGAACTTCGAAGCCGGCGCGTTCCCGGGACAGCCCGCCAGGCCCGAGGGCGAACAGACGGCGCTTGTGGGTCAGTTCTGACAGCGGGTTGTTCTGATCCATGAACTGGGACAGCTGGGAGGAGCCGAAAAATTCCTTGAGGGCGGCGTTGATCGGCCGGGTGTTGATGAGACTCTGAGGCGTGAGGATTTCGTCGTCCTGAACGCTCATTCTTTCCCGGACTACCCGTTCCATTCTGGACAGGCCGATACGGAACTGGTTCTGAAGGAGTTCGCCCACAGAGCGCAGACGGCGGTTGCCCAAGTGGTCGATGTCGTCTGTTTCGCCGATGCCGTATTCCAAGCCCATGAAATAAGAAACCGTTGCGTAAAGATCCGAATGCAGCAAATGCTTCGGAATCAGTTCCCGGTGTCTTCTCTTGATTTCATCGTGTTTTTCTTCGTCGGTCAGCGTGCTGTCTTCCAGGATTTCATCGAGTACCGGTTTGTAGACCAGTTCCTTGATGTCCAGGTCGGACACATCGAAGGGCAGATCCTGTTCTTTCAGATCCACAAAGCCGTTGCCGATGACGTTGAACGGCACTTCTTCACCGTCCCGGTCGATCACGACGCGGACGGTATTGACGCCGGCATTCTGAATGGCCCACGCCGTCTGTTTATCAAATTTCTGTCCTTTTTCGGCCAGGATTTCGCCGGTTTCTTCGTCGATAACGTCGTCGTAGGCAGTCTGTCCGATGAGGCGGGTAGCCAGAGCGAGCTTCTTATTGTATTTGTAACGGCCTACTTTGGCCAAATCGTAGCGGCGGTCGTCGAAGAACATCGACGTGAGCAGCGACTGCGCCGATTCTTCTGTTGGCGGTTCGCCCGGACGCAGTCTGCGGTAAATTTCGAGGAGCCCGTTGACGCGGTCGTTGACTTCGCCAGCCGCATCCTTTTTCATCGTTTCGACAAGTCTCGGGTCTTCGCCAAAGACGTCGAGAATTTCTTCATCTTTGCCGAGACCAAAGGCACGCAGCATCAGGGTCAGGGAAATCTTTCGGGTTCTGTCGATTTTGACCCACAGCAGGTTGTTGGCGTCGGATTCGTATTCCAGCCAGGCGCCGCGGTTCGGGATGATCTGGGACTGGTACAGCGGAATACGGTTTTTCTTGTCCATTTCCGACGTGAAGTAAGCCCCCGGGGAACGCACCAGCTGGCTGACGATGACACGTTCGGCGCCGTTGACGATGAAGGTTCCCGTCGGGGTCATCTTGTGAAGGTCGGCCAGATAAACTTTCTGTTCCTTGACTTCATTCTTTTCTTTGTTGATGAGCCGAACCCGGACTTTAAGGGGCTGATAATAAGTCTGATCCCTTTCCTTGCATTCTTCGATTGAATATTTGGTCTTTTCTTCTAAATCGTAATCCACAAACTGAAGCACAAGATTCCCAGTGTAGTCCGTGATTTCACGCATGTCGTCGAACACTTCTTTGAGGCCTTTTTCCAAGAACCACTTGTAGGAATCCAACTGAACTTCAAGCAAATTAGGCATCTCGAGCACTTCTTTGATCTTCGAGAAACTTTGTCTGATACGAAGTCCAGATCGAACAGGATGAATTTGTACCATTAGCGTTTTTCTCCTTCGAATCCACTTAAACCATTCAGACAGCAAAAAAGAAAAGGTATCGATGAAATTTTCAGCCTTTGATCAGCCGAAAAAACGAATCCGGAGCATTTAAACTTCCTTCAAACCGCCTTTGATCAGCGGTTTCACGCCCATCCATGCCTTTTTTACATGCTATTTTTAAAAATTAATTTTTTAAAAATTTTATTGATTTTTGAAAATTTTGTAATTTTTTGAAAAATAATTTTCTCTAATTCGTCATGCTATCACGCAGTCTTAAGAATGTCAAGTCCCTTTTCTTGACTTTTCTCTAAGATTTTCTTATAATACACCTAAAATCAAAAATAAAGCCGTTCGGCTAAATTTTAAAGCGTTTTTTCGCTTTTTCGCCGTTCGGCTTAAAAACAAATAAATCTAAACCAATGGGGGTTTATATGAAAATCAACGATACGGCAGAATTTGGTTCCGCACTGCGCAGCCGCAGAAAACAGCTGCACTATACACAGGCCTTCCTCTCTGAATTTACCGGTTTCAGCATCAGCTTCATTTCGGATCTCGAGCGCGGAAAACCGACGGCAGAATTGGGGAAGGCCCTTTATCTGGCCAATCTGCTTGGTCTGGACACTTCTCTGAACACCCGGGAGCCGAACGCGTGAGCCGCTTAAACGTCATGATTGAAATCCGGGGCGAGCAGGTATTCGTCGGCACGATTTTCAAAAAAGGCGCCGACGCACCCCAGTTTCAGTACGCACCTGAGTATCTCGATTTAGAATGCGCCCGGCCGATTTCGATTCACCTCCCGCTCCAGGCTGATCCTTTTTCGCCAAAAGCCACCCGTCAGTATTTCGAAGGGCTGCTGCCCGAAGGCTTCACCCGCCGTTCCGTGGCCGCCTGGATTCACGCCGACGCCGACGATTATTTCACCTTGCTCAAAATGCTCGGGCGGGAATGTCTCGGCGCCGTCGCCATTTTGGACCCGGACGAGCCGCCAGTTTCAGCGGCCTACGAGCCCCTTTCCATCGAGCAGGTCCGCAACCTGGCCAACGAGGGCGTCAGCGTTTCCACCGAACTCGTCACCAAAGCCCACCTTTCGTTAACCGGCGCATCCGGCAAAGTCGGGCTTTATCTCAATCCCGAAACGGGCCGCTGGTTTCTGCCTAAGGGCAGCGCACCGAGCACCCACATCGTCAAGCAGAGTCATGTGCGGCTGGACAACATCGTCGCCAATGAACAGCTGGCCCTCACCACGGCGAGCCGGCTGGGCATCGGTGTGCCCTTTAGTTTTATCGTCAACATCGGCGAAGGCCGGGACCAGGATGTCCTCCTGGCGACCAAACGCTACGACCGGAGTTTTTCCCGTTCCAGGCGGACCGCCAAAGGCACCCTCATGCCTCAGCGGCTCCATCAGGAAGATTTTGCCCAGGCCCTCGGGATCTCTTCAGAGCACAAATACGAAGGGCCAAATGACCATTATCTCCCACTGATGTTTAATCTGCTGCGCCATTATTCGGCCAACCCAATCGTCGATCAATTAAAGCTATGGGATTTAGCCATTTTTAATTTTCTGATTGGCAACACTGACAATCACCTTAAAAATTTTTCTCTGCTCTACGACGAAAATCTGACCTCGATCCGCCTGGCTCCTGCCTACGATCTCATTTCCACGTCGATCTATCCCAGTTCAACCCGGAACATGGCTTTTAAAATCGGCGATCATCTCTCCCTGGACGAAATTACGCCGGAGGATTTCAAACGATCCGCGAAAGCCTGCGGCATCGGCCTCAAAATCGCCGAAAAGCATTTTACGAAGATGCGCCGCGCCTTTAAACCTGCCCTGGAAAGGGCAGCTGCCTCTTTAATCGAACAAGGATTTGTCAACGCCCGGTATCTCACCGACCGAATCCTCAAAACAGGTGGCTGCAGGCAAGTTATCTGAAATGGATTATTTTACTCTGGTTTCCTTTACGCGCACGATAATCCAATCCCCGCTTTTATTCTTTTTAAAGGTAAGCTTCCAAATGTAATCCTGTGTGGTCGCGGAATCGATCATTTTTGTTTTCGCCTGCTGAACCGCTTCTGGCATAATTCCGTCGAGAATCTTAACCATCAGCGCCTTTTCGCCGCCGGAGGCGTAAGTGCTCATCAATTCGCTTTGATGCTGGCGGACATAAGTTTCGCCGAGATTGCTGACTGCTGTGTTGTAAGCCGAATTGTCAAAATCACTGATCATGGTGACTTTGACCGTCAGTGACTTCGTATCGTCGTCGTAATCGTCGTTAATCGTGTAGGATTTGATCACGCTCTTTTTTACATATTTCAGCAAATCGTCAATTGCATTCTGTGTAGATGGCGAGAGATCAGATTTTTGAATTCCTTCGTTGGAAAAAGCTGAATAAACACTGTCTTGATATTTCTCGTCGAGACGGTCAATGTTAAACGAACGCGCTACTGAACTCGAGCACATCTTCTGTGCCGAGGTGAAATCGCCATCGTCACAGTACGTCATAAAGGTCTTCGCTGCCGATTCAACGGCTTTTTTGTCACTCCCACAAGCCGTCAGACTAAAGGCCAGTACCGCCACACACATCACGGCAAACAGCCGGCTCAACATTTGCTTTTTCATCGCTTTCGCCTCCTTGCCTTTTTCAATTTGTAATTAAATGCTTTCGTTTTCATTATAACATAATGATTTCGTATAAACAAGATATTTATATACAAAAATGGGGTTGAGCATTAACTAAAAACTTTCGAAAAGTCAGGATCTTTGTAACGCGGTTACCGCCCCCTCGCTGTTGGTTGGGTGTAATTTCTAGCGCATATTCCGCCAAATAAAAAAAGCTCATGCAGTGCATGAGCTTTTTGTTTGTTTGATTAGTGTATCGATTATTCGATGATCTTTGCAACAGCGCCGGAACCAACGGTGTGGCCGCCTTCGCGGATAGCAAATCTCAAACCTTCTTCGATAGCGATCGGCGTGATCAGGGAAACCGTCATTTCAATGTGGTCCCCTGGCATGACCATTTCTACGCCTTCCGGCAGTTTGATGTCGCCGGTAACGTCCGTTGTTCTGAAGTAGAACTGCGGGCGGTAGCCGTCAAAGAACGGGGTATGGCGTCCGCCTTCTTCTTTGGTCAGAACGTAGACCTGAGCGGTGAATTTGGTGTGCGGATGGATGGTGCCTGGTTTGGCCAGAACCTGTCCTCTTTCGATCTGGGTACGGTCAATCCCGCGGAGCAGCGCCCCGATGTTGTCCCCTGAACGGCCTTCATCCAAGGTCTTGCGGAACATTTCGATCCCAGTAACGGTTGATTTGCGCGGTTCTTTGATCCCGACAATGTCGACTTCGTCGCCAACGTGGACAACCCCTCTTTCAACACGGCCGGTTGCAACAGTCCCACGGCCGGTGATGGAGAAGACGTCTTCCACTGGCATCAGGAACGGTTTGTCTAAATCACGTTTCGGTTCCGGAATGTATTTGTCAACGGCTTCCATGAGTTCAACGATCTTGTCGCCGTCCGGGCCCATTGGATCTTCCAGAGCTTTCAGAGCTGAGCCGACAATAATTGGGGTGTCGTCGCCTGGGAAGTCGTATTCGTTCAGAAGATCGCGGACTTCCATTTCAACCAGTTCGATTAATTCTGGGTCATCGACCTGATCGGCTTTATTTAAGAATACGACAATGTACGGAACACCGACCTGGCGGGCCAGGAGGATGTGTTCGCGGGTCTGCGGCATCGGGCCGTCAGCTGCGGATACAACCAGGATAGCACCGTCCATCTGAGCAGCGCCCGTGATCATGTTCTTGACATAGTCGGCGTGGCCCGGGCAGTCAACGTGTGCGTAGTGGCGGTTCGGGGTTTCGTATTCAACGTGTGCCGTTGAAATCGTGATCCCACGTTCTCTTTCTTCTGGTGCTTTATCGATGTTTTCAAATGCAACTTCTTCACCAGAACCATATCTCGCGTGCAGCACTTTTGTGATGGCTGCCGTCAGGGTGGTTTTGCCGTGGTCAACGTGACCGATGGTTCCGATGTTTACATGCGGTTTCGATCTGTCAAATTTTTCTTTTGCCATTGTCATAAACTCCTTATTTTTAATTTAAATCAATATAAATCTAAGCGTCCTTAAAAACGTTCTATCATATTATATAAAATATCACGCTCAACTTCAAGCCATTTTAATAAGTTTTAAGCCGGCTTTAATAGGCTCTTGCGAAATAAGCCATCTTGTCGGCATGCTTGCCGCAGCAGACGCAGCTGCCGTCACCGATGACTTCTTGTTCTTCGTCGAAGGGAATGCAGCGGCAGGAAGCGCCGGTTTCTTCGTGGATCTTGGCTTCGCATTCGGGATCGCCGCACCAGTTGGCCTTGATGAATCCCGGATTTTCAGCGAGACGCTGCTTGAATTCGTCCATATTTTCGGCTGTGGAGGTCTTTTCTTCGCGGGCCTTTAGTGCTTTGTCGTACAGGTTCTGCTGAATGGTTTCCAGCAGGTCGCCGACGGTTCCTTCGATGTCGTTGAGAGAAGCTGGAGTCTTTTCGCCGTTGTCGCGGCGCGCCAAAACACACTGATTATTTTCCAGATCTCTCGGTCCGATTTCCAGACGGATCGGCACGCCCTTCATTTCCCACTGGTTGAATTTCCATCCCGGGGAATTGTCGGAATCGTCGAGCACGACTTTATACTGCTTTTCAAGACGTGCTTTCAGGGCTTTCGCCGCATCCAGCACGCCAGGCTTGTGAGCAGCGATCGGAATGATGGCGACCTGAATCGGCGCGATGTGCGGCGGCAGCACCAGACCGTTGTCGTCCCCGTGGACCATGATCAGCCCGCCGATGAGCCGGGTGGAAACGCCCCAGGACGTGTGATACGGATACTGCTGTTCGTTGTTCCGGTCGAGGTAGGTGATGTCGAAGGCCTTGGTGAAATGCTGGCCCAGATTGTGGGAAGTCCCGGACTGGAGGGCCTGGCCGTCGTGCATCAACGCTTCCATCGTGTAAGTCGCCGATGCGCCGGCAAATTTTTCGCTTTCGCTCTTGCGGCCGACCACCATTGGAATCGCCAGATCCTTTTCGGCGACTTCCCGGTAAATGCCGAGCATCCGCATGGTTTCTTCCTGCGCTTCTTCTGCGGTTTCGTGCAGGGTGTGGCCTTCCTGCCACAAAAATTCAGAGGTCCGCAGAAACGGCCGGGTCGTCTTTTCCCAGCGCACGACATTCGCCCACTGGTTGTACAAAAACGGCAGCTGGCGGTAGGAATGGAGCCACTTGCTGTACATCGAGCAGATGATGGTTTCAGACGTCGGCCGGATCGCCAGGCGTTCGTTGAGCTTTTTGCCGCCGCCTTCGGTAACCCAGGCGACTTCCGGCGCAAAGCCTTCCACGTGTTCCGCTTCCTTCTGCAGCATGCTTTCCGGAATCAAAAGCGGGAAATACATGTTCTGATGTCCCGTCGCCTTGAACTTCGCGTCGTACAGTTTCTGGATATTTTCCCAGATGGCATACCCGTACGGGCGAATGACCATAAACCCTTTGACCGGCGCATAATCGACCATTTCCGTCTTGGAAATCACATCCGTGTACCAACGCGCGAAATCGACGTCCCGCGGTGTAATGGCCTCTACTTTTTTGCCCTTATTCTTGCCCATAATATTCCTTTCAATCTATTTAATATTTTCTTTATCTAAGCGGCCCTATTATAGCATAAAATAAAAGACTGTGCTGAAAAGCACAGCCTTTTTTTAAAGCTTCAGCCCTTTTTGCTTATGCCTGGGCTGCTGAATCTTCGGCATCATCATTTAATTTCAAGGTATCGTTTAAATATTCGACCACCTGGTCGCCGTCAAGGCCGTGCACCATTGACGCGTCGCCGATGGATTCCATGGCGGCTGCCGGGCAGCTGATGCAGCCCATGCCGATCATCATCAAGGCGCGTGCAGCTTCCGGGTATTTGGCGACGACGTCGCCGGTTAACATATCTTTTGTAATTTTCATCGGAGTCCTCCTCATTTCGTCTCTATTTTGTGACTATTAATATATCACAGTTTGAAATGAAATCAAGACTTTTTTTGTCTAATTTAAGACACCGCGAAAATTCCCATGGCCTTTTCCACGTCGGCCTGCATCGCATCCTGAGCCGCCTGGGCCATCTGGTCGAAGCGAAGACTTTCAGGGTTTTGGGTACTGTCAATCAAATTTCGGACCCCTGCGCCCCCGGCCAAGGACATATAGGTGAAATAGTTGATCTTGCAGATGCCGTTTTGAATCGCTTTCTGCATCTCGTCGTCAGTCACGCCGGACCCGCCGTGCATGACCAGGGGCAGGTGAACGGCCTCCCGCACCTCTGCCACCCGGTTCACGTCGAGGACGGGCTTCGATTCGTAAACCCCGTGGGCCGTGCCGAAGGCGATGGCCAGGCAGTCAACGCCGGTGGCGTCCACAAAGGCTTTCGCCGCTTCAGGATCGGTGTAGGCCGCTTCCGGAGGCAGGTGTTTCGGATCGTCCGTGCCGCCGCCGGAGGCCGGGCGGATCACCCGGCCCAATTCCGCTTCGACGTCCGCCTCATAGGGCTTCGCCAACGCCACGGCCTGTTTCGTGAGCGCCACATTGTCTTCGTATGGTTTAGCTGACGCGTCGATCATCACCGACGTGAAGCCCAAATCCAGCGCTTTTTTTAAATAATCCAGATGTTCGCCGTGGTCCAGATGCACTGCCACGGGGACGCTTGCGGCCTTAGCGGCAGCCAACATCACCGGCCCGATGATCTCGAGGGGCATGAGGCTTTCGTGGAGTTCAGCGTGCTGGAGGATGACCCCTTCGCCCCGCTTTTCGGCCACGGCGATCACTGCGCGCACCGCCTCTAGGTTCGGCGTGTTGAAGGCGCCGACCCCGAAATGGCCGTCATAAGCTTTTTGAAGCAGCGTGCTGAGTCTTACAAGCATGACTCCTCCTTACATGAGAACCGTCTTGGACGCGACGATGTCGACGCCGGTGTCCGCGACGTTTTTGATTAATGCCTCGCCCATTTTCACCGCGTGGTGGAGATGGGTTTTTGAGATGGCCTGCATCGCGTCCTGCATCGCCGCCTTGGGGATCGGCTTCGCTGAACGCACCGGCACCATCACCGCCTTGGCGCCGGTGTCGAGAATCATCGTCGAGGTCAGCACCCGGACCGGGCAGCGGTATTCGCTTTCCGCAAAGGTGACCCCTCTTTTGCACAAATTGCCTTCGACTGCGACCACCTGATCGTTTTCGACCGTCGCCAGCAATTCGCAGCTGTTGGGGCAGGTGGTGCAGCTCATTTTGATTTTTTTCATTCCAGTCTCCTTTTATTCTTCAACGCTGACGGTCAAATCGCCGCGCACGCCTGCAATGGCACTGCATTTCAGCGTGTGGATTTCCATGTTGCTGGGCAGGAAGCGGTGGGCTTTCTTTTCCCGGTACACTTCTTTTTCGCCGGCTTTGATCACGGTGACGCCTTTTTCAATCGGCGCCCCGACTCTGAACTTGATCTTCTTGTCCGCGCCGTCTTCGGGGTCCACGAATTCCGGCACCGTGTAGCGGACCGGCCCTTCGGCGTGAACGGCCACAGAAGCGTCCGATTTCTTCAGGGCGTTTTTGGCGTACAGGGCCGCCTTTTCCCCGGCTTCTTCCGCTTCGGTGGTGACGTAGTCGACCACATCGTGAACGTGGAGGACGTTGCCGCAGGCGAAGATGCCCGGCACTTCCGTTTCGAGATTTTCATCGACCACCGGCCCCTTGGTCACTGGGTCCAAGGCCACCCCGGCCTTCCGGCTCAATTCGTTTTCCGGAATAAGCCCGACGGAGAGCAGCACCGTGTCGCACGCGATTTCCCGTTCCGTTCCCGGAATCGGCTGCCGGTGTTCGTCGACCTTCGCCACTTCCACGGAGTGTACCCGGTCTTTGCCGTTGATCCGGGTGATCGTCGTCGACAAATGCAGGGGAATGCCAAAATCGTCAAGGCAATTGATAATGTTGCGGTACAGCCCGTTGGGATATGGCATGATTTCGTAAACCCCTTCCACTTCAATGCCTTCGAGGGTCAGGCGTCTGGCCATGATCAGCCCGATATCCCCGGACCCTAAAATCACAGCTTTGGTCCCCGGCTTCATGTTTTCCAGGTTGATGTAGCGCTGGGCAATGCCGGCGGTGAAGACCCCGGCACCGCGGTCTCCCGGAATGCGGATGGCGCCACGGGTCCGTTCCCGGCAGCCCATGGCCAAAACCACGGCGCCTGCTTCAAAATGGAGCACCCCTTCCCCACAGATTGCCGAGACGTGGCGGTCTTTGGTGATGTCCAGCACCATGGTGTTGAGAAACACGTCGATGTCCAGATCTTCGACCTGGTCGATAAACCGTTCCGCGTATTCGGGGCCGGTCAGTTCTTCTTTAAAGACGTGGAGGCCAAAACCCGCGTGGATGCATTGTTCGAGAATGCCCCCGAGCTCGCCGTTGCGTTCCAAGATGGCCACTTTCGCCTGCTGTTTTTTGGCTGAAACCGCCGCCGCGAGGCCAGCCGGCCCGCCCCCGACGATCACCACATCGTATTTGTAAGTTTTCACGCTAATCCTCCTCTTTATTTCACATGGCCGAGCAGCACCGGCGAATGGTCTTCTTCGAACTTCACCGCTTCTTCGGGAATGCCCAGTTCCCGGGCCAGAATCTTCATGACTTTGAACTGGCAGAAACCGCTCTGGCAGCGGCCCATGCCGGCCCGGGTTCGGCGCTTGACCCCTTCGACGGTATGGGCGCCCAAAGGCTGATGAATCGCGGCCACGATTTCCCCTTCGGTCACCGTTTCGCAGCGGCAGACGATTTGGCCGTAGCGCGGGTCCTGCGCGATGATCTGATCTTTTTCTTCGTCCGAGCATTCGCTGAAGTCCACCGGCGCCTTGCGGTACTTGTTGTACCCGGGACGGGGCTTCAAATCCAGGCCGGCGTCGGCAAGAAGATCCCGGACGTATTCGGCGATGCCCGGCGACGACGCGACGCCCGGCGACTGAATGCCTGCCGCGTGGATGAAGTGGGGCACCGTTTCCGATTCGCAGATCCAGAAATCGTTGTCGTTGTTCAGGGCGACCGGCCGCTGGCCCGCGAAGGTGCGGATCACAGAGCCGTCGTCGAAATTCGGGATCAGCTTGTGGGCGCCGTCGAGGAGGTCCTGAATCCCTTCAGCGTCGTTGCTCGTGTCTTCTTTGTTCGTCCGCATGGTCGCGGTGGAGCCGATGATGTAATTGCCATGGGGCATGGGGATCAGAGCGATGCCCTTGGTATCCGGGCTCGGGCACGGGAACATGACGGTGCGAATCGGCGTCGGCAGATGATTGTCGACGACGCACAAATTGCCGTGGCGCCCCTGGATCTTGTACTCGTGGATGCCGGCCATGGCGGCGACGTCGTCAGCGTAGATGCCTGCCGCGTCGACGATGTAGCGGGTGCGGTAGGTGTCGTGGTTCGTGGTTATCGTGAAATTGCCGTCTTCGTCTTTGGAAATGTCCTGGACTTCGGATTCGAGAAAGATATCCGTGCCGTTGAGCTTGGCATTTTCCGCAAAGGCGATGGCCACTTCAAAGGGATCGACCATCGTCGTCGTGTGGGCAAGCAGCGCCCCGAGAACCTTGTCGCTGACGTAGGGTTCCCGGTTTCTCACCTGGTCGCCGGTGATTCGTTCCACCTGTTCGACGCCATTGACCCGGGCGTTGTCGCAGAGCTCGTCAACTTTCTTTAAATCCTGTTCCGAATAGGCAAAGACCATGGTGCCCGTGTGGCGGATGTGGAAGTCCAGATCCTTGGCGAGCTGGGGGTACATCCGCGCGCCCCGGGGGTTGAGCTTCGCCTTCAGGGTGCCTGGATGGGGGTCGTAGCCCGGGTGGACGACGCCGCCGTTGCCCTTGGTCGCCATCATGGCGATATCGTTTTTCCGTTCCAAAAGGGCTACGTCGATATCGTATTTGGCCAGTTCGTGAATCACACCGGTGCCGGTGATCCCGCCGCCGATAACGATCACGTCGTATAATTTTTTCAACTCGTTATTCAATGTTCTACTCCTTTTTCACTTCATCGCATCAGCATGCCGCCGGTGAGGTCCACCGTCGCGCCGGTCATGTAATGGGCCGGCTCGGATGCCAGAAACACGATCACGTCCGCCACTTCTTCAGGCTTGGCCACGTGGCCGATGGGAATCCGGCTTTCGTAATAGCCCGGATGTTCGGCCATGCTCTTGGCGATCATGTCCGTTTCCACAATCCCCAGGGCCACGGCGTTCACCGTGATGCCTTTGGGCGACAGTTCCCGAGCCATGGAAATGGTCATGGCGGCCATACCGGCCTTGGACGCCGCGTAGTGGACATGGCCTGTGGTCGAGCCGTGGAACGCCGCCTGGGAATTGACGTTGATGATTTTGCCGCCCCGGCCGGCCTTCAAATTCGCCTTGGCGAAATACTGAGACGTCAGAAACGCCGCCGTGAGGTTCACATTGAACGTCTTCTGCCAGTCTTCGAGGGAAATGTCCTGGCACCAGCCCTGGAGGAAGATCCCCGCATCATTGATGAGGATGTCCATGTGGCCGAGCGCCGCTTCCGCTTTTTCCATCATGGCCGTGACCTGGGCCGGGTCGTTGAAGTCCGCAGCCAAAGCCGTGGCCTTCACGCCGAGTGCCCGCGCCGCTTCTGCTGTCTTTTCCGCCCCTTCGATGTGGCCGGCGACGACCGCCAGGTCGACCCCTTCTTTGGCGAGGCTCAGAGCCACCGCCCGGCCGACGCCCCGGGAAGCCCCGGTGACGACGGCGGTTTTGCCTTTAAGCTTTAAATCCATATGCTGTCCTTCTTTCTCATTCGTACCAGGTGTCCCACACCCCGTCCAGGGCGTCGATCACCTTTATATACCGGCGGTATTTCTTGTCGTAGCCGTCTTTTTTGGCCGGGTCGGGCTGTGCCGTGTACATGACGTCGACCATTTTTTCCGACGCTTCTTTAAAGGACGGGAACACCCCCGCCGCGACGCCGGCGTTGATCGCCGAACCTAAAGCGCCCAGTTCCTGGCTCCTGGCCACTTCGATGGGCACTTGGAGCACGTCGGCGAACATCTGCACCCAGATCTTCGACTTGGCGACGCCCCCGGCCATGCGGATCACGCTCGGCGCATCCCGGTACTTCAGCAACTTTTCGATGTGATACCGGTGACTGAACACGATGCCTTCGTACACGGCCCGGAGCATGTCATCCCGGGAATGCCAGGACTGCAGCCCGATGAAGGCGCCCTTGGCGTTCATGTTGACGTTACTGCCGAACAAAAACGGCAGGAAGACCAGCCCTTTGTCGTCGTCTCCGGCCCGGGCCACCGCTTCATTGGCAAACTCGTAAATGCCCCGATCGTGAAGGTCGACGCCCTTGAGCACTTCGGTCAAAAACCATTCCTGATTCGAGGCTGAAGTGGGGCTGCCTTCGAGGATCATCCAATATCCCGGGATGGTGTCGATGGAAGTCATGAACAGATCCTTGTCGACCACCGGCTTTTTGCTGATGTACTCGTTGATGCTCCAGGTGCCGGCCACGACGCACATGGCCGATTCGTCGGTGACGCCCACGGCCATCGCTGACGCGTGGATATCCATCGAGCCGCCAGCCACCGGCGTCCCGGCCTTCAGGCCCGTGAGCCCCGCTGCTTCTTCAGTGACCCGGCCGCAGATTTCCCCGGAATAGCGCAGGGGCGGCAACTTGTCGTAAATGCACTCGAGGCCCATGTCCGCAAGGAGTTCTTTGTCGTAGCACACGTCCCGGACATTCATCAGCGACGAACCCGAATAGTCGGTGATTTCCCCGTAGGCTTCCCCGGTGAGTTTAAACCGAATGAAATCCTTACACATGAAGACCCAGCGGGTGCGTTCGATCACTTCCGGTTCATATTTCAAGAACCATTTGATGAGCGTTGTCGGCTGACCGCCCCAGCACGACTGCATGGTCTTCGGCAGGATTTTTTCAAAGGTGCCGTCTTTCTGCCACTGGGCAGCGAATTCGTTGCCCCTCGAATCCGTCGAAATAATGCCGTTATAAGCTGGGGAGCCGTCGGCCTGAGTCAGGTAGACGCCGTTGCCGTGGCCGGTCGCAGCGACGCCGACGATCTGGGCGCTGTCGATGCCCGACTCGGCGATGACCGAGCGGATGGCCCCCACATTGGCCGCCCACATTTCATCGGGGTCCCGTTCCGTAAAACCCGGATGGGGCTGAATCAATTTCGTCTTCCGGCTGGAAACGGCGATTTCATGGCCTTCCAGGTCGTAAAGAGCCGCCTTGCTCATGGTCCCGCCGTTGTCGAGACCCAATAAATACTGTTTCATGATTTTTTCTCCTGTTCTCCCAATCATGCTAAAACAAATGCTTGACGCTCGTGGTCGCCCCTTCAAAACCGGCTTTCTGCACCGCCTCTAAATCTTCTTCGCTCTGGATGAAGCCCCCGGCCAAAAGGGGAATGGCCGTCACTTTCCGGAGCTTTGGTACCACGTCCATGGCGATTTTCGCCGGCAGAATCTCGGCGGCCTGGGCCCGGCTGGTTCTTAGAATCCGCTGGGCAGTGTCCAGGGCCTTGGAATCCGAGATCAAAAAGCGCTGAATGGTGAACAGCCCGATGTTCCGGGCCATGCCCAGGCGCATCCGATCGGTGGACATGACCCCGTCCACCTTGAAATAATGCTTGAGCAGCTTGATGCCCGCTTCGTCCCGGCCAAACCCGCCGAGGAGTTCCATGTTAACGAGGACCAGTTTTCCCGCCTCGTGGACTTTCTCGGCGAGGAGCTTTAGATTGGCGATGTCCGCTCCCGTGAGCAGCACGATGTCCCGCTCGCTGTTCAGCGCCGTCTCCAGATCGCCGAGGCGCCGGATCGAAGGGATGACTTGAAATTTTTTGAGAGCTTCTGCGATGGCGTTTTCCTGGGTCATGACCGCGCCCAGCTTCCCGCGCGCTTCACCGCATCCTGCCACTGTTCGTACAGGGCTTCCCGTTCGGCGTCGGCCATCTGGGGTTCAAAGACTTTTTCCGCCTGCCACAGGTCCTTGAGTTCGTTCTGGTCTTTCCAGACCCCGCAGCCGAGCCCCGCCAGGTAACAGGCGCCTTTCGCGGTGGTTTCGATGTCTTTGGGCCGCACAACCCGGCAGTTTAAGATGTCTGCCTGGAACTGCATGAGGAAGTCGTTCTGGGCCGCGCCGCCGTCGACTTTGAGTTCTTTGAGGGCGATGCCCGAGTGGGCTTCCATGTCTTCGAGAAGGTCTCTGGTCTGATAGGCCATGGATTCCAAAGCCGCCCGGGTGATCTGTTCCTGGGTCGTGTCGGCGGTGATGCCGATGATCATGCCCCGGGCCTTGGGATCGTAGTACGGCGCGCCGAGACCAGTGAAGGCCGGCACGAAGAAGATCCCGCCGTTGTCTTTAAGGCTCGCGGCCATCTTTTCCGATTCGCTGGATTTCCCGAAAAATTTCATCTTGTCCCGAAGCCACTGCACCACCTGGCCGGCGATGAGGATCGACGCCCCCATGGAATAGGACAGATGCCCGTCGATGCCCCAGGCCAACGTCATGAGGCCCGTTTCCGTGCGGGGGGCCTTGTCGCCGGTGAACATCAGCGGCACGGCCGAGGTGCCGTAGGTGTTCTTCGCGCTGCCTTCTTCAAAGCAGGCCTGGCCGAACAGGGCGGCGGACTGGTCGCCGGCGATCCCGGTGATCGGGATTTCAGCCCCAAACCATTTCGGGTCTGCGGTGCCGAAATAGCCCACGGAATCCTTCACTTCCGGCAGGATATCCGCCGGCACGCCCAATGCCTGAAGCAAAGCGTCGTCCCATTTCCCTTCGTAGGGATTGAAGAGCAGGGTTCTGGCCGCGTTGGAGCAGTCTGTCGCGTGAACCCGCCCGCAAGTCAAATTCCAGAGGAGCCAGCAGTCGATGTTGCCGAATTTGAGCTTGCCCTGGTTCAGCTTTTCCGCCGCTTCCGGCACGTTATCAAGAATCCATCTGATCTTCGTCCCCGAATAGGTCGGGTCAAGCACCAGGCCGGTTTTGTGGTTGAACATCGCGTTGTAGCCTTCCTGGCGCAGGCGTTCGACGATGGGCGCCGTCCGGCGGCAGCCCCACACGATGTCGTGGTACACCGGCTCGCCGGTTTCGCTGTCCCAGAGCACCGTGGTTTCCCGCTGGTTCGTGATGCCGATGGCCTTGATGTCGGCGCCGGTGATGCCTGCCTTGGCAATCGCATTCTGGGACGTCTTCAATGTCACGTTCCACACGTCGTTCGCGTCCTGTTCCCACCAGCCGGATTTCGGGAAATACTGTTTGTATTCCGCATAATCGATGGCGACCACGTCGCCTCTCTCGTCGTAAACCACACCGCGGGAACCGGTCGTTCCCTGATCCATGACCAAAATGTACTGTTTCATTTTTTCCTCCCCCAAGGTCCGATTTGGGAAAATAAAAGAGCCCTGCTTAACAAACCGATCCTCCTCTAAGGATCTCGTCTATTAAACAGGACTCTGCATTTCCATCCCATTCTCCAATGCGCTATGGCCAAATCGGAATATTTTGTTTGCATTTATTTTAGCATGTCTCGAAAACGATGTCAAGATTATTTTCCTAGGCTGGTTTAAAGGGGCGCCTAATTTGATGTAAAATCGCTTTGCCGCGCACGCCTTTCTTTCAATCTATGGTATGATTAAAATATGAGATACGAAAAAATAGATGCGATATTCAACCAATTTCATGTCAGCCATTACCGCAGCCAAGTCGAGCAGATTCTCGCCCTCGAATCGGTGTACCACCAACTTGCAAACAAGGAATTGATGACGGTAACCGAAACGCTGAAACAGAAGCTGAGAGACGGCGCAACTGAGGATGACCTCAAAATTCATGCTTTCGCGCTGATTTGCGAAGCGGCGAGCCGAGTTCTCGGCATGCGGCCCTTCCCGGTGCAGATTCTCGGCGGCCTCGTTCTCCACGACGGCCAGGTCGCCGAGATGAAGACTGGCGAGGGCAAAACCCTGGTGGCCATTCTGCCGGCCTATTTAAATGCCCTCTCTGGGCAGGGGGTGTTCATCGTCACCGTCAATGATTATCTGGCAAAGCGCGACGCCGAACAAATGGGCCGGGTCTTCGCCTTTGCCGGACTTTCAACCGGGCTGATCGTCAGCGGCATGTCGACGGCCGAGCGCAAGGCAGCTTACCAGTGCGACATCACCTACGGCACGAGCAGCGAATTCGGCTTCGACTACCTCCGGGACAACATCGCCGCTGATTTAGACGACCAGGTTCAGCCCCGGCGCCATTTCGCAATCATCGACGAGGCCGATTCGATTTTGATCGACGAGGCCCGTACACCATTAATCATCTCAGGCGAACAAACGCGGGACGCTGGCGAATACGAGCGGGCGGACCGGTTCATCAAATCCCTGGATTCAGCGGATTTCGATAAGGACGAGGAAGACAGGGTCATCACCCTGACCGAATCCGGTCTCGCTAAAGCCGAAGCCTTTTACCACCTCGACAATTTGGCTGCCGTCGAAAATGCTGCACTGGTCCACGATATCGAAAAAGCCCTCTACGCTAACGGCATGATGGAAAATGGCGTGGACTACATTGTCCAGAACGACAAAGTCGTCATTGTCGATCAGTACACTGGGCGCGTCATGCCCTCTCGTCAATTTGCCGATGGTCTTCATCAAGCCATCGAAGCCAAGGAAGGGGTCACCATCCAGAGCGAAACGAAAACCCTCGCGACGATTACACTCCAAAATTACTTCAGGCTTTTCGACAAAATCGCCGGCATGACTGGCACAGCTCAGACTGTAGCCGAAGAATTCCGCAGCGTCTACCACATGGACGTCCTCTCGATTCCGACCCATTTGCCCGTCCAACGTATCGACAAGCCGGACCAGATCTACACCACCGAAAGGGGCAAACTGCGCGCCGTCATCGCTCATGTCAAGGCCTGTCTAAAAAAAGGACAGCCGGTGCTTATCGGCACGGCGTCAGTGAACGCATCGGAACGACTCAGTGCGGCCCTCACCCGCGCCGGCATTCCCCACACGGTGCTCAACGCCAAACATCTTGCCGAGGAAGCGGCCATCGTCGCGAAAGCCGGACAGCGAGGCGCCGTAACCATCTCGACGAACATGGCCGGCCGTGGCACCGACATCAAACTCGGGCCGGGCGTACGGGCGGTCGGCGGCCTCTGCGTCATCGGAACCGAGCGCCATGAATCCGCACGGGTCGACAATCAGCTCCGCGGCCGCGCTGGCCGTCAAGGCGACCCGGGTGAATCGCAGTTTTACCTCTCGCTCGAGGACAACTTGCTCAAGATTTACGGTGGCTCGAAGGCTGAAAAGCTCATGACGAAATACGCCGACTATCCGGCGGATACCCCCATTGTCAGCAGCAGTGCCGCACGCGTGGTAAAACTGGCCCAGGCGATGATCGAAGCCAAAAACGCCGACCAGCGCAAACAGGTGCTTCAATACGACGACATCATCAGCCGCCAGCGGGACTTAATTTACCGCGAGCGCCAAACCGTCATGGAAAGTGCTGATCTTTCCGACCAAATCGCCGCCATGGCCAGCGACGCTGCTGACGCGATCATTGACACCTGTGTACATGACGGCCACAAAATTGATACCCAGCAGTTCATCACAACACTGAAGGTTTACAATATTCCCATTTCCCAGCGTGAACTCGTCCAGATCCGCGACCTCGACAACCTGCGGGCCGCACTGTTGCGCCAGTTCGACGCCCTTCACAACGCCCATGTTGAGGAATTCGGCGAGACCATTGCGAACAATATGGAACGTCTGGTGCTCCTTCGCGAGGTTGACGCGGCGTGGGTCGACCATCTGACCCTGACGGCGCAGCTGCGCCAGGGCATTGGCCTGCGCGCCTACGGACAGAACGACCCCATTGTCGAATACGGTCGGGAATCTGCTGATCTATTTGACGAAATGAATCGGCGCATTGTGCTGGAAACGGTCAAATCCCTTGCCAATCTGACAAGTTGATATCTGACAGGGCAGCCCTATTTTTAGAAAGCTCCTGTTTTTTTCACAATCAAAAAGAACTGCCGCACTAAGTTTGACGCTCTTGTGCGGCAGTTCTTTTATTAAAATGAAATAGATTATTAATTTTACGCGTCTTCGCGGCGGCGTTTGAGAGCCAAAGTTAAACCGGCGATGGCGGCGAGGAGCGCGACAGTTTCGGCACCGGCTGCGGTGGTGTCTCCGGTCTTCGGCGAGGCGGACGCATTGCCCTTAGCCGATTTCACTACAGCCGCATCGCGATTGCCTGTGTCTGCCGCATTAACGGCTTTCATCGCGGCGAGGAGGCGAGCCACGTCGCCGTCCGGCAACATTGCCCTGGCACTCGCGGAGAGGGCCTGATAGCGACGATAGACGTTCAGAATCCCGGCGCGGTCTTTGGCACTCGGGTGCTTCGGCAGGGCGTTGATCATGGTGTCAACTTTCTGGGCCGCGTCGTGGTCGGCCTGTGCTTTTTCGAGGTTCTGGATGGCCTTTTCGGCGGCGTTTAATTTCGCCGGGTCAACCTGAGCTTTGGCGTCGTCAGTCAGTGCGTCGTAGGCGGCACGGGCGTCCTTTACAGCGTCCTTATCCTTCAAGGTGATCTGATCCGGCAGGGCGGCGATGGCGTCGTTGACGGCGTCTGCGGTCGCTTTGTCTGCAGCTTTCACGGCGGCGATGATTTTATTCTGCGCATCTTCCCCGACGTAATTTTTCTGCCGATCAGTCAGTTTGTTGTAGGCATCTGCTGCTTTATACACATCCTTTGCATTATCTGCCGTGATTGTATCTGGAAGATTATTGATCTGATCTGCAACCGCTTTTGCAGGATCCTTATCTTTCTGAATCAATACAAGGTCTGCAATTTTCTGTCTGGCCTGATCTAACTTGTTCGCATCTTCTTTATTAATAAGAGATTGTGTGTCTTTGGTCATGCTGTCATAGATTTTCGCTAAAGTATCCACACTGTCTTTATCATTTAAGGTCAAGTTGTTGGTTTCTGGCAAAGCTTTGATGTGAGCACTAACAGTATCTGCCAGATTAGCTTTGCTGAGATTTAACAGGATTAAGAGCTGCTGTTCTTTCTGTTCAGCCGTTAACTTATTATTTTCAGCATCTTTTTCTTTGTTGTCCTTGGCGGTTTGATTAGAAGCCGCATCCGCTTTTTCCTGATCAGCTTTTGTTTTCGTATTTTCAGCATCTTTAAGCGCTGCTGCTGCATTATTAAGGCTCTTTTCCTTTGCGGTCACATCAGCCTGAGCATCTTTTGCTTTCTGATCTGCTTTTTTCTGTTCAGTTTGTGCTGTGGTTAACGCTTCATTAGCTTTTGCCTGTTTAGTTTTAGCGTCAGACAGTGCCTTTTGTGCAGATTCATTTTCAGCTTTTGCCTGATCGACAACTTTCTGCTGCGCTTGGATCGCTTTAGCCAAGTTCTGTTCTGCTTCAAGGGCTTTATTGTAGTCACCCTGTGCGCTTTCAGTATTAGCTTTCGCTTCATTCAACTTAGACTGAGCGTCGGAAAGTTTCTTTGCTGCTTCGTCTGCTTTCGTCTGAGCATCTGTTACAGTAGAGGCCAGAGCATCAACCTTTGCCTGTGCGTCTTTAACCGCCTGGTCAGCTTTGGTCTTTGCATCCTGTGCCTTTGTTAAAGCGTCTTTCGCATCCGAAAGCTTCTGCTTGATGTCTTTCATGTAATTCTGAAAGGCTTCTTTTACTTTGCCAACGGTGGTAATTTCGGCTGTTGCTGTTTTAGGAATGGTACACATTTCCATAGCAGACGTGTAAGCATAATGGTCTTCATTTGGGTTAAAGGCAATCCCGTAGTTATTGTCGGTTCCTTCCGCACTGTAGTTAATCGAATTATCATCGACAAAGCCAATACCCATTACCTTAAAGGTATCACTCTTGATGGCACCGTAGTGACCGCATCCGCCTCTTTCATCCCAGATTTCTTTTAATTTAGCAGGATCATTTTTGTATTTTTCATTTAATTCGTGAGTTTCTTTTTCATAATCATACCATCCATAAACTGGGTCAGCTTCGCCTTTATCGTTATACCAGCCCCACGCTAAGTTTTCACCGCCAAATCTAGCATGCGCATAAGTATTATTGTCAGTATAACAAGGCGCAGGCTGTGCAATTTTATCCATATCTTTTACGGCTTCTCCCAAGGTGACGCCAAGATCATTGCCCAATGAATCGTAAAGTTCTGTTTTGCTTTCTTCTTCTGTTGGTGTTTTAGGATTTGATGTATAAAGAGACAGATAATTATCTAAGACAACACGATTCCCATTTTTATCATAAGTTTCTGGGTATCCTTGCCCGTATAGTCCTGATGCCCAGTGGTCATAAATGCCAAATTCATTACCTAAAACAGACTGATATGCGGAATTGAAGATTGAATCAAAGAGAACGGAGTAATCGACTTGATAAGGATCTTTCCCTTCTTTTGCACGGTCAGCATTGACTTCTTCCATAAAAGCGATATCTTTTTCAATGTTGTCGGCACTAAATGCACTCTTAAGTGCGGCTTGGAAATGAGTGTTATTTAAGACATCCCATTTGGAGATGTAGCGATAAGAGTCAGTTGAATTTTCATAAGGAATATTTGTCATGATTGATGTGTCATGCACAATTCCTGTCGTTCTTGCACGTTCCATGATGGAATCAACTGATACATCTGGTGCTGTATGAGATTCAATAAATTTCTGACCGGCATTATCATAAATATTTTTTGCCTGTTCGTATGTACTATTGGCAGTGGCAAGATCATCTTCTGCCTGTTTTGCCACCTTCTGAGCATCCTCTAAGGCTTTCTTAGCATCAGACTGATTTGTCTTCGCTGCATCTAAGTCAGTATTCGCTTTATCTGAAACATCTTTAGCCGTATTGTAAGCCGACTGTGCTGCATTTTCTTTTTCCTGCGCTGCTTTTAACGCCTGTGCTGCCTTTTCAACTTGTGATCCAGTATTTAAAGCGTCTAAATCAGACTGTGCTTTAAGCAGATCGTTATATTTAGCATCGGCTGTTTTCTGTGCATTGATGACCGCCTGAGCAGCTTCGTCATAGGTTTTCTGTGCATCAGCAACTTTAGCGTCAGCTGCTGCTTTGTCCGTAACTGTTCCAGAAGCAGCCTGCTTAGCATCTGCCAGAGCTTTTTCAGCAGCGTCTTTTTTATCTTTAGCGACTTTTACTGCATTTTTTGCATCATCCGATGCTTTGTTGGCTGTTGCCACACGATCTTTCGCTGCTTTCTGTTCAGCTTTCGCCTGATCTAATGCCTTTTGCGCGTTTTCAGTGTCTTTTTTGGCATTGTCATAATTCTTCTGTGCCGTATCAACATTTGATTTGGCGTTATTGTAATCTGCCTGAGCATCTTCTGTGATCTGCTTTGCCTGCGTTAAGTCAGATTTAGCATCATCTGCTTTCTGATTTGCGGTAGTTGAAGCTTCCTGTTTGGCGGACGCTTCAGTCTTGGCTTTCTGAACCGCTTCATATTTTTCACCAAGAGTATTGGCTGCTTTTGCAGATGGAGCGGTTGTCTTTGACGCAGATGTATCGTTACCGGAAGTCTTGACTGTATCCGAACTTGAAACTGCTGCTTTGCTTGCTGTATTGTTCGCCGCTTTAGCAGTGGTATTCCCATTTGATACCGCTGTATTATCCTGAGAAGTGGTCTGAGCTGCAGAGGAAGCGGCGGGTTTGGTCTGCGCCGCTGTATTTGCATTGCCAGCGCTTGTCTGTGTAGACTGGGCGATCGATTCTGAGGTTTTCGGCTGCGCGACGTTTGAGCCGCTAGTCGCTATACCCCCCCCTGTATCAACCGTTTGGGTCGAGACGTCAGCCGCGTCCGCCGACGGCGCCTGGGCGTTAACCGCCACCTGACCACCAGCTAAAGTCGCTGCCGCTAGTGTCAAACTGACTGCTGTACGTTTTAACGTCTGTTTAGAAGTTCTTTTTTCGCTTTTCAATTTGAATTTCCTTTCCATTTTGATCAAGTCGAACGCATTTCTTTTCCGTAATAAACTACGTCCTCCGTAGAGATCAGAAAAATAATTAAGTTACTTTTTTATTTAAGCAACTCTTAAATTCATTATAAAATTTTGTCACCTTACTTTCAAGATATATCGTAAATATTTGTGTCAAATAGAATATAAAGTTATTTATTATGATAACAAATACCTACTTTCTTAAATAAATATCTTTTTTTCTGATGTTTTTTCCCTGCTCGTCAAATAAAAAAAGCCTGCTCAAATGAGCAGACTTCTTTGAATATAATTTTTTTATTTGATATTGATCCTTTAGCCAATTATTTCAACAGCTCGACCAAGCGTTTCGCCGCTTCTTTCGTATCATCCGGATCACCGAACATGGAGAACCGGAAATACCCTTCGCCGCAGTCGCCGAAGCCTTCGCCTGGTGTGCCGACAATTTGCGCTTCGTTGAGGAGCTTGTCGAAGAACGTCCAGCTGTCCATGCCGTCGGGGCAGGCCATCCAGATGTACGGCGAGTTCTTGCCGCCGCAGTACCACAGGCCAAGCTCGTCGAGAGCCGCCATGACGACTTTCGCGTTGTTACGGTAGACGTCGATGTTGGCCTGAATCTGTTTCTGACCTTCAGGGGTGAAGACCGCCGCGGCGCCCTTCTGGATGATGTAGGACACCCCGTTGGAGCGAGTCGTCCGGTTGCGCACCCACATGGCGTTGAGGTTCATGCCTTCCCGTTCCAGATCCTTGCAGATGACCGTATAGCCGCAACGGGTCCCGGTGAAGCCGGCAGTCTTGGAGAAGGAGCAAATTTCGATGGCACAGGTCCGCGCGCCGGGGATTTCGAAGATGCTGTGGGGCAGTTCCGGATCGGCGATGAAGCATTCGTAAGCTGCATCGAAGATGATCACAGAGTGGTGGGCATTGGCGTAGTCGACCCAGGCTTTGAGCTGGTCTTTGGAGAACACCGCGCCCGTCGGGTTGTTCGGGGAGCAGATGTAGATCAGGTCCGCTTCGAGATCGTCCGTCGGCATCGGCAGAAAACCGTTTTCCCGGGAAGAGGGCACGTGGAGGATCTTGCGCCCTTCCATGACGTTGGCGTCCACATAAGCCGGATAAGCCGGTTCCATGACCAGGGCGTTGTTCTGTTTGTCGAACAAGTTCAGAATATGGCTCAGTTCGTCGCTGGCGCCGCTGGAGACGAAGATTTCATCGGTGGACAGTTCAACGCCCCGTTCCTTGTAGTGGCCCTGAATCGCTTCTCTTAAGAAATCGGCGCCCACTTCCGGCAGATAGCCGTGGAAGGTTTCTTTCTTGGACTGATCGTCCACCCCTTCATGGAGAGCCTTGATGACCACGTCGGCGAGGGGCAGGGTCACGTCGCCGATGCCCATTTTGTAGAGCTTCGTGCCCGGATGGGCGTCCAAATACGCGTTGACCTTCTGGTCGATGTTGTAGAACAGGTAAGACGAGACGAGCTCGTCGTAATGATGGTTTGGAATCATAATGTCACTTCTCCTTTATAAACTGTTGCAGCCGGGCCGGTCATGACCGCTGCCCCGTCATCTGTAATTTTGATGTGCAGATCACCGCCGTCGAGGGTAACCGTCACTTCTTCGTCGATCGGGCAGTATCCCGCCGCCACGGCCGCCGCCACAGAGGCGCAGGCGCCAGTGCCGCAGGCCAGGGTGACCCCGCTGCCCCGTTCCCAGACCCGCATTCTCAGGTGATGGTTGTCAATGACCTGAACGAATTCGGTGTTAACACCGCCGGGGAATGCCGGATGTTTTTCCACTTTCGGCCCGAGGGTCGTCAGGGGTGCGTTTTCCGCGTCGTCCACGAAAATGACCGCGTGGGGGTTGCCCACGGAAACCGGCCGGCAGGTCACAGCCTCGCCGCCGGCGTCAATCGTCTTGGGTTCGAAGACGTCGACTTTCCCCATATTCACCGTCGCGCCCACGGCTACACCGTCCTTGATTTTAAGATCCAAAGTTTTGATCCCCGACAGAGTATCGATGAGCAGGTGGTCTTTGGCCGTGTAGCCGTGATCGTACACGAATTTACCCACGCAGCGGATGCCGTTGCCGCACATCTTCGCTTCGCTGCCGTCGGCGTTGAAGATGCGCATCTTGAAGTCCGCGTTGTCCGAAGGCATGATCCAGATCATCCCGTCAGAGCCGGCGCCGAAATGGCGTTCCGACAGTTTCACCGACAGCGCCGGTGCGTCGTATTTGTCCGGGTCGTCATACACATAGAGGTAGTCGTTGCCCAGACCTTCCATTTTTGTAAATGTAAATTCCATGTTGTGCTCCTGGTTGATTTTATTTATTTTTCTTTTTACGCTGGGACAAGGGGGTCGAAAACCGGTCTTTCCGGTAGTGCTTCGACACCTTCGTCGCATATTTCCCGGTAAAGCAGCCGGCGCAGTAGCCGACGCCCGGAGACAGCAGTTCCAGATCTTCAATGGGCAGGTAGCCCAGGGAATCCGCGCCGATCATCTTGCAGATTTCGTCCACGCTGTGATGGGCGGCGATGAGGTTGTCTTCGCTGTCGATGTCCACGCCGTAATAGCACGGGTGGAGGAACGGCGGCGCCGAAATGCGCATGTGGACTTCCGTCGCGCCGGCGTTGCGCATCATCGTGACCAGGCGTCTGGACGTCGTCCCCCGGACGATGGAGTCGTCGACGAGGACGATGCGCTTGCCCTTGACGATGGACGAGATCGGGTTGAGCTTGATATGGACCTGGTTGTCCCGTTCCCGCTGGCCCGGCGAAATGAACGTCCGGGCGATGTATTTGTTCTTGATGAGGCCGATGCTGTAGGGAATCCCCGATTCCTGGGCGTAGCCCACCGCCGCGTTGAGGCCGGAGTCCGGCACGCCGATGACTGCGTCCGCTTCCACCGGATAAGCCTTGGCCAGGGCGCGGCCGGCCCGGACCCGGGCTTCGTGAATGGGAATGCCGTCGATGACGGAGTCGGGACGGGCGAAGTAAATCTGTTCGAAGATGCAGCTCTGGCGCGGCACTTTGCCGCAGTGTTCCTTTCGGGATTCGATCTTCCCGTCGGTGCTGAACACGAGCATTTCCCCGGGTTCCAGATCCCGGATGAAGGTGGCGCCCACGGCCTGAAGGGCGCAGCTTTCCGACGCCACGATGTAGGTGCCGTCTTCGGTTTTCCCGTAGCACAGAGGTCTGTAGCCGTAGGGGTCCCGCACGGCCATGAGCTTGGCCGCAGACATGATGACGAGGGAGTAAGCCCCTTCGATTTCGTCCATCGCCTGGCTCACCGCGTCTTCAATGGAGCCGCAGTGGAGCCGTTTGCCCGTGATGATGTAGGCAATGGTTTCAGTGTCGCTGGTCGTGTGGAAAATCGCACCGCTGAGTTCCAGGCGGTCCCGGAGTTTGTCGGAGTTCGTCAGATTCCCGTTGTGGGCAAGGGCCAGCTTGCCCTTCTGGTGGTTGACTTCGATCGGCTGGCAGTTGGCCCGGGTCTTTTCGCCGGTCGTCGAGTACCGGACGTGGCCCACGGCCATCGTGCTGTCCGGCAGCCGGTCCAAATCTTCTTTGGAAAAGACGTCCCCCACCAGGCCGAGATCCTTGTGGGAATAGAACAGCCCGTCGTCATCCACCACGATGCCGCAGCTTTCCTGACCCCGGTGCTGAAGCGCGTACAATCCATAATACGCGAGCCGCCCGAGATCCTTGCGCTTCGGGCTGATCGCGCCAAATACACCACATTCTTCGTGAATAGACATGCTTACCTCACAATGTTGATTATTTTTTAATTGATTTCTTACGCTCACTTGATAGATAGCCTTATATATAGACAGAAAAAAGCAATGCGCACAAAAACGCCATTGCTTTTGACGGCTTTATCTTACTTCACAGACCGCAATTTTGTCAATGCCTTTTTAGAACGCTTCTTGAAAACACAAAGCATTTTGACTGCAAAAATTTCACTTCTTTTTATATTTTCTTATATTTTCTAGAAATAGTGTAGGATTTTCAGATATTTTATAATAAAATATTGTAGAATATTTTGATTAAAAACCACTGAAAGGAAAAACCGAATGGATTACGATCGTTACTCTGCCGAAGAAGTGCGGCAGTTCGTCGAAGAAGATGACGTCAAGTTCATCCGCCTCGCCTTCTGTGACATCTTCGGCCGCCAGAAAAATATTTCCCTGATGCCGTCCCAGCTGGAACACGCGTTCCAGGATGGCATCTCCATCGACGCCTCGGCCATCGACGGCTTCGACCGGGACGTGCATTCCGACCTGTTTCTCTACCCCGACCCGTCGACTTTGATGCTCTTCCCGTGGCGTCCGGAACACGGGCGGGTCGTCCGCATGTTCTGCCAGATTCGAAAGCCCGACGGCGCCATTTTCGAACACGACACCCGAAGCCTTCTGATCCAGGCGATTAAAGACGCCCGGCACGCCGGCTTGGAATTTTTCGTCGGAAGCGAAAAGGAATTCTACCTGTTCCGCCTCGACGACAACGGCGAACCGACCCACATCCCCATCGACCGCGCGACGTACATGGACATCGCCCCTGCAGACCGGGGCGTCAACATCCGCCGGGAAATCTGCCTGACTCTCGAAGAAATGGGCATCAGCCCCACGGGCTCCCACCACGAAAGCGGCCCGGGCCAGAACGAAGTGGACTTCAATTTCGACGAAGCCCTCATCGCCGCCGACAACGCCATCGCCTTCACCACTGCGGTCCAGGCCATCGCGACCCAGAACGGCCTCTACGCCGACTTCAGCCCGAAACCCCTGTCCGACGAAGACGGCTCCAGCTTCCACATCAACTTGTCGGTCCGCTCCGCCGACGGCAAAGACTACCTCGAAGCGGTGACTGCCGGCATCCTCGACCACATCCTCGAAATGACGGCCTTCTTGAATCCGACCGAAGCCTCTTACCACAGGCTCGGCCACCGCAAGGCACCGAAATACATCTCCTGGGACCGTCAGAACCGCTCCCAGCTCATCCGGGTGCCCGCCGCGACCAACCCGAAATACCGCCGCATCGAGCTGCGCTCTCCGGACAACGGCGCCAACCCATATCTCGCCATAGCCCTTTTGATCTACGCCGGGCTCGACGGCATCAAACGCGGCCTCACCCTGCCCGAACCCATCGAAACGAACTTGTTCACCGCGGAGCCGGAAGTGCTCGACCAGCTCCAGACCCTGCCCGCTTCCCGTTCCGAAGCGACAGGCATCGCCCGCAATTCCGCTTTTATTCAAAATCACCTGCCAGCTTCGTTAATCACCAAATTCTGTCACCGCTAGGAGGGATTTATGCGCATCACGCCATCATCTCTGAAAGTTCAACGCGTTTACCGCGTGCTGCTGATTTCTTCCGCAGAGCGCTTCAACACGGCGCTGGATGCCCTGCTGCCCCGGCGCCTTTACGATCCCGTCACCGTCGTGACCAGCGCGTCCGCCGGCCGGCGGGCCCTCAACGATCAGCCCTACGACTTCATCCTCATCAACACCCCGCTGCCCGATGAGTTCGGCACGGAAACGGCGATTCACTTTGCCCAGAACCGCGCTGCGGTGCCTTTGGTCTTTGTGGCCCGGGATCATCTGGACGACGTCCACAACCAGGTCGCGCCCTACGGCGTCCTCACCCTGCCAAAGCCCGTCACCGGCGAACAGGTCCGCCTGGGGCTGCGCTGGATGGCCGCTTACCGGGAACGGCTCCGCCGCCTCGAAAAGAAGTCCGTTTCCCTGGAAGACAAGATGAAGGAAATCCGCCTGGTCAACAAGGCGAAATGGCTCCTCATCGACCAGAAGAACATGAACGAAACCGACGCCCACCATTTCATCGAAAAGCAGGCCATGAACCACAGCGTCTCCAAGGGCATCATCGCTGAAGCGATCCTCAAAAATCTTTCGATCTAATTCATCTAATCAATCTCCAACTGCTATTATTTCAATTTTTCTTTATATATCAAAAAGCACTTTCTATTAAATTTAAATAGAAAGTGCTTTTTTGCGTTAACGCTGCAATTTCACATCCGGGTCCAGATGAGGACTTAAGGGCATGTCCCACTGGTGATGGTCGGTGTGGAGATAGTGTTCGGCCTTTTCCGAAAGGGGTTCCCCGAGAAAATCCCGGTACAGCCGCTGAATCTCCGGATTTTCGTGGGAGAAGCGGATGTTGGCCATGCGGTCGAGATTGTGGAGGCGCCGCCCCCGGACTGCTGCCAGTTCTTGTCCGTCATGGATTGGCTGGCCCCCGCCGCCGACACAGCCGCCGGGACAGGCCATGACTTCGACGAAATCGTAGTGGACGTCCCCCCGGCGCAGGGCCCGGATCAGTTCCCGGGTATTGCCGAGACCGCTGACCACAGCGGTGCGCACCGGAATGCCTGCGAAGTCGTAAGCCGCTTCGCCCCAGGGGTGTTCTTTCGTGTTCAGGACGGTTTTGAAGGTGTCCGGATTCGGGTTTTCCCCGGCGGCGAGGTAATAGCCGGTGCGTAGGGCTGCTTCCATGACGCCGCCGGTGGTGCCGAAGATAACCCCGGCGCCAGTGCTGGTGCCCAGGGGCGAATCAAAGGGCTCTTCGGGCAGGTTCGCCACGTCGAGGTTCTGGGAGCGGATCATGGCGATCATTTCCCGGGTCGTCAGGGACACCTCGAGGTCCGCCCCGGTCCCGGCGTCGTTGAGGCTCGAAATGGCGATTTCCGACTTTTTCGCGAGACACGGCATGATGGACACCGAAAAGATCTTGTTCGGGTCCGCGCCGATTTTTTCCGCGAAATAGGTTTTGGTCATCGTCGCCTGCATCCCCTGGGGGGATTTGGACGTCGACAAATCGTCCGTCATGTCCGGATACTGGGATTTGAGGAAGCGCACCCAGCCCGGGCAGCACGACGTGAACATCGGGTAGCGGTGTTTCGTGCCGTCGGTCATGCGCTTCAAGAATTCCGACGCTTCTTCCATCACCGTCAGGTCCGCGCCGAAATTCGTGTCGAATACGAAGTTGAAGCCGCAGCGCCTCAGGGCCGCCGCGAGCCGGCCCGGGGTCGCCCGTTCCCGGGGCAGGCTTAAGCCCTCGCCCCAGGCCGCCCGCACCGCCGGGGCGACCTGGACGACAGTCACCGTGTCCGGATCGTTCAGGGCCCGTTCCCACGGGTAGATCTTTTTGCGGTCGAGCCTGCCGTGAAGGGCACCGGTGGGGCAGTGGGTGACGCACTGGCCGCAGACGGCGCAGTCCGCATCTTCGATGTGGCGGCCGCCGGAGACGTTCACCGTGGTCCGCCCGCCGGAGCGCACCAGATCCCAAACCCCGAGGCTTTGGACTTTGTCGCAGATGTTGATGCAGCGCAGGCATTTGATGCACTTGGATTCTTCCCGGATCAGCGGGAAATCCTGGGGCCAGCGGTTTTCGGGAATTTCTTTATGATACAAACTTTCTTCAATACCCAGATCGAAACACGCCTGCTGGAGGGCGCAGTTGCCGTTCCGGGAGCACGTCGTGCAGTGGCTGTCGTGCTGGGACAGAATGAGCTGGAGGTTGATCCGCCTCGCTTCCTGAACCCTGGGGGAATTGGTGTAGATGACCATCCCGGGGTAGACCTTGTTGTTGCAGGCGGTGACCAGGCGTTCTTCCCCTTCCACCTCGACCACGCAGACGCGGCAGGCGCCCATTTCGTTGATATCCTCTAAAAAACACAGGTGAGGCAGGGGCCACCCCGTCTGTTCACAAGCTTCCATGATGCTCAGTTCCGACGGGATCTGATACACGAAGCCGTTGATGGTTACGCGAATTACCATTGTGCTTTCCTCCCTCCTCGCAGGGTGCTGATGCCGAAGTGATCACAGCGCAGGCAGCGCGCCGATTCCTGGTCGGCTTCCTGACAGGTCATGCCCATTTCCACCGGGTCGAAATCCTGGCGGCGGCTGTTGGCGTTCCGGAAGCGCAGGTTGACCCGGCCGCAGGCCGGATGATCGATAAGCGCCGGTTCCGGAATGTCCACATCCACGGAAATGGCGTGGTTGAAGCCCAGGAAGTTGTCAATGTTGGCCGCTGCCACCTTGCCGGCGCCCACGGCTTTGATCACCGTGGCCGGGCCGGTGACACAGTCCCCGCCGGCGAAGAGACCGGGGATGTTTTGAACCTTGCCGCTGTCGCCGGCCACGACGTTGCCCCAGTGAATGGGCACGCCGTTGTTTTCCAGATGCTTCGAATCGATCTGCTGGCCGATGGCGACGATGACCAGATCACAAGGCACGGCCACGTCGTCGCCGTCGGCGTTTTCAGGCCGCGGCCGGCCGCCTTTGTCGATTTTCCCGATGATTTTCGGTTCCGTGAGGAAGGCAGTCACCTTCCCGTCTCCGTCCCGGATCACGGCTTTCGGAGAATGGAGTTCCAAGATCTGAATCCCTTCCGCTTCGGCCCCTTCAATTTCTTCGGACAGGGCCGTCATGTCGGCCTTGCGTCTGCGGTAGACGACACTGACTTCCGACGCGCCGAGGCGGATGGCCGTGCGGCTCACGTCCATGGCGACGTTGCCGCCGCCGACCACCACGACCTTGCGGCCTGTGAAATCCGGGGCGTGGCCTTCGCCCACATCCCGGAGAAGCTTGACCGCGGAGACCACATCCGGACCGTCTTCGCCGTCGATGCCGATTTTCCGGTCTTCGTGGGCACCGATGGCAATGTACACCGCGTCGTAGTCCTGCTGCAGGGTCTTGATGCTCACGTCGCCGTCGTCATCGCCGATGCCGGTTTCAAGCTTGACGTCGATGCCCGTGGACAGAATCATGTCCAGATCCCGGTCCAGACTTTCTTCAGACAGACGGAATCGGGGAATCCCGTAGCGGAGCATCCCGCCGAGCTGGGGCCGTTTTTCGTAAACCGTCACGCTGTGGCCCATGAGGCGCAGGAAATACGCCGCGGTGAGGCCGCTGGGGCCGCCGCCGACAATGGCGACCCGCTTGCCCGTGTCGGCCTGGGGCTTCGGCGCCGGCACGACGCCGGCCTGTTCATCGGCAAAGCGCTTGAGGCCCCGGATGTTGATGGACTGGTCGATCATGTTCCGGCGGCACCGGGCTTCGCACGGGTGTTCGCACACGATCCCGCAGGTGGAGCAGAACGGGTTGTCCTTGCGCACCAGGCGGACGGCGTCGGCGTAGCGCCCCGCCCGCACCAGGGCGATGTAGCCTGGAATGTCCACCCCCGCCGGGCACAAGGCGACGCAGGGAACCGGCTGTTCCAGCTGTTCGATGCAGCGGTCCCATTTGACGTGACCTTCAAAATCGTCCCGGAAACTGTCGAGACCCCGGAGCACCATGTGGGCCGCTTCGTAGCCAATGGCGCAGTCGGCGGTTTCGTAAACCACCCGGGCTGTCTGTTCCAAAACGTCGATGCTTTCCATGGTGCCTTTGCCGTCGAGAATGTCGTCCATGATGTGGACCATCTGTCCGATGCCGATGCGGCAGGGCACGCATTTCCCGCAGGTCTGGGCGTGGCACATTCTAAGAAACGCGGCGGAAATGTCCACCGGGCACAGTCCCGGAGGGCTCGCGATGATGCGCTGTTCCAAATTACTGTACAGATGTTCGACAACTTGCTGAGCCCGGCTCTGGGTCGGCGTTCGCAGTCTGGCCATAATCTTTTCTCTCCTTCTTTGTGCAAATTTTTACCTGAATTTGATATTTTATTCTAGTTTTGCATGACGTTTACTTTTTAGTGTTAAAAAAAAGTCCGCAAGGATACCTTCCGGACTTCATTGTGTCAAATGGAGCGGGTAAAGAGAATCGAACTCTCGCGACTGGCTTGGGAAGCCAGGGCTCTACCACTGAGCTATACCCGCTTTTTCAATGTAACAAGGCTATTTTAACAAAAAGCCCTGTTTTTGTAAAGCCTTATTTTCAATTTTAGGCCTCAGGCGTTTTGATCTGCCACCCATTTGACGATGCCGTCGGCGGTGTCGACGATGATGTCGGCACCCTGGGCTTTTAAAAATTCGGTGTCCCGGAAGCCCCAGGTGACGGAGATGCACGGCAGCCCGGAGTTTCTCGCGGTCTGGAGGTCCACTTCCGAATCCCCGACGTAGACGGCCTGTTCTCTTTCAACCCCTAAATCCTTCAGGGCCTTGTCGGTCATGTCCGGCGCCGGCTTGCGGCGGATGCCCGTCTGTTCCCCGACGGCTAAATCAAAGCAGCCCGGGAAAATATCCTTGGCCAGGGTCTGCACCGCGAAGTCCGGCTTGTTGGACACCACCGCGGTCACGATGCCGGCGGCTCTGAGCCTTTCGATGCATTCGGGAATCCCGGCGTAGGGCTTCGTGTGATCGTTGCAGTGCTTCGCGTAATGGGGCGCGAACACTTTTCGGACCCGTTCCACTTCGGGGTCGTCTTCCTGAAGCCCCGGGGTGCCGTCTTCGGCCAGCGCCCGGCAGATGGCGACCCGGACCCCGCTGCCGAAGAAATGCTTCACTGCGTCGGGGGCGAAATCGTGGCGGTGGCCCGTCTGGCCCAGAGCGTAGTTCAAAGATCCCGTCAAATCCTCTACCGTATTTAAAATCGTGCCGTCCATGTCGAAAATCACGGCTTTTATTTTTTCAGACATAAGTCCTCCTCAAAATGCTTTTTGTATCTCTTTGATTCCGGCCCTAATTATACTACTTTTTCTAAAGAGATAACAATTCTTTACAGGAGATTTATAATGAAGTGTGATAAACTAAATTTAAGAATTGGAGGCCTCTTATGCGAAAAATGGTTATGATGGGCCGTTCTGAATGTGGCAAGACCACATTGAAGCAGGCCCTTAAAGGAAAAAAACTACAATACGAAAAGACCCAGGCGGTCAACTACTTTGATATCATCATCGACACCCCGGGGGAATACGCCCAGTGCACGGATTTGGCCCGGGCCCTGGCCCTGTATTCCTACGAAGCGGACTACGTGGCTTTGCTCATGGCGGCAGACGAACCCTATTCCCTGTACCCGCCGAGCTGCGCCGGGGTCAGCTCCCGCCCGGTCATCGGCATCATCACCCAGATCGACAAGCCCGACGCCGACCTCGACCGCGCCCAGTACTGGCTGCGCCTCGCCGGCGCCAACCCGATCTTCCCGGTGTCGTCCTACACCGGCAGCGGCCTGTGGGATCTTCTGACCTTCTTAAAGGACCCGGACGACCACTTCCCCTTCACCAAAGAGGAACTGGAAACGCCCCGGGAAGTCCTGTCCACGAAGAACGAAGCCATCGCCATCGGCTCGAAAATCGAAGACATGGGCCACACTGACTTTCTCGACATCAACGACAACCTCATCGTCTCGGAAAACAAGGCCGGCTCTCTGAGAAGCAACATCAACAACATGCACAACCAGGCGCGGTAGGCGCCAAAAAAAATTTAAGCAGCCCGAAGGCTGCTTATTTTTATTGCTTTTTCGGCAAGGTGCCGGCCAGATGGTCGATGAACTGCTGGGCGGTCCGGCCCGAGAAGCCGCCGTGCTGCATTTCCCAGGTCCGCGCCTGGGCCAGCAGGGTTTCCCGGTCCAGATCAATGTCCGGGCAGCGCTTCGCCAGGGCTTCGACGATGGCCTGGTATTCTTTCTGAGACGGGCTGAAGTAGCCGATGCGCACCCCGAAGCGGTTGGCCAGGGAGAGTTTTTCCTGCACCGTGTCGTTGCGGTGGATGTCTTCGCTGTCCTGATCGGCGCGGTCGGACCAGGTTTCCCGGATCAGATGGCGGCGGTTGGAAGTCGCGTAGATGAGGACGTTGTCGGGCCGGGGTTCCAGGCCCCCTTCGATGACGGCTTTTAAGTACTTGTATTCTGTTTCAAACTCTTCGAAAGACAAATCATCCATATAAATGATAAAGCGGTAGTTGCGGTTCTTCACCGCTTCGATGATCTGGGACAGTTTCTTGAACTGGTGCTTGTAAATTTCGATCATCCTCAGCCCCGAGTCGTAATACTGGTTCAAGATCGCCTTGATGCTCGTGGATTTGCCGGTGCCCGCATCGCCGTAGAGGAGCACGTTGTTGGCCGGGCGCCGTTCGATGAAGGCTTCGGTGTTGTCGACAAGTTCCTGCTTCTGGATTTCGTAGCCCACGAGGTCGTCGAGAACCACATCGCTGGTGTTAGTGATTGGAATCAGCAGTTCCCCTTCGTCGTCATCATTGACCCGGAACGCCTTGTTGAGGCCGAGCTTGCCGACGCCATAGGCACGGTAAAAGTCCGCGACGGCTTTTGTGATCCCGTCGACACTGTCTGAATCTTCGATCTGTTTCGACAACAGCTGCACCTTTTCGCTGACGCCGCGGTTGTACAGGCGTTCTTGTTTGACCACTGCCTGATAGTGGGTGATGGTCGTGAAACAGTCGAGGTTGAGTTCATCTTCGATTTTGGAGAAGTCGAAGTCAAAGAGTTTTTTGAACACTTCAAAATCGTGTTTGGCGAAGGCGTTGACCGACCCGTCCACCAAGCCCACCTTTTCCGAAACGAGGGTAAAGGGTGTTTCGGTGGTGGCCAGGAGATAAGCCAGGTAATTGTGCCACAGGTTGTCGTTGAAGCCGTACTTCGTCGCCAGATCCAGCAGGCGGTGAATCTGGGTCAGGATGTCCGCCGTGAGGGTTTCCGGCGTGTCTTCGTCCTGGCGCCAGCGGCGGAAGATGTCCGAAAACTGCATCAAAATGCTGTTCCGGTCGATGCCGCGGTAAATGATGAGTTGTGAAGTTAAGCGATCCATATGATTCTCCCTTTTATTGATAAATTGAATTGATGAATTGATTGGTGAAAATTTTTCTTATTATATCACAACTCAAAAAGACCTGAGCGTTCTCAGGTCTTTTTTTGATGCTTTATTTGGTTTTCATGCGCTTAAATTTCAAATTGACGAAAAAATCGATGGCGCCCTGGATTTCCGCGCCGTCCGGGTGGCCCTTGGAGACCCCGCCGAAAAGCTTGAGGGGGCCGAAAGTCGTGTAGCCCTTGCAGCCGTAGTCCCCGGCGTAAGTGCAGTGAGCCCTTTCAGCGATGCTCTTGATTTCCGCGGTATAGCCGCCGCGCTTCATGGCGCTCGTGTACAGGGCGAAAACCCGCTGGCCTTCGCACAGATGGGTTTTCAAATACTTGATCAGCGGTTTTGCAAAATGGCCGGCGTAAATGCCCGAGGCCACGCCCACCGCCGCGTACTGGGATAAATCTTCCGGTTTTGCCTTTGTCATGTCGAAGACGTCGATGTCGTCCTGGCCCATGGCGATGGCGTCCACCAGCTTGCGCGTGTTCTGGTGGTGCGTCGAATAAACTAAAATGGCGATATTTTTCATTGAATTCCTTTCCAAATTCATGCTTTGTTAAGATGTTTTTAGTATAGCACACAATGAAAAACATACAACCATCTGATGATTGTTACAATAACTGCGCCAGGCCGGCAAAGGCGCCCAGGACGCAGCCCAGGGCAATGAGTTCGCAGCCTGCTTTTTTAATCTGATGGGATAAGACGGATTTCATAATGGGTGCCTCCTTTGTTTGTTTTGACTAACTTTAGTGTACCACGATTTGTTTGCGTTGTCAAACAAAAAAGCACTTGCTACAAAACAAGTGCTTTCACTTAAGATTTAATTTAACGGTAGGAATTGCCGCCGCAGTTCCACACCCCGTAGCTGCTGCCGGCCCGGAAGGACTGGTACGGGTGGCTGCGCTTGCCCCCCTGCATGCAGTCGATGACGGCCTGCTTCACGTAGTCCGGGTATTTGCCGCCGAGATATTTCTTGTAGGGACCGTCGAGGTAGGCTGCGAACTGACCCGGGGCCTTGAGCACCGACACCGCATCTTTGCCGCCCCATTTGCCCGAATCCACCCGGTTCATGACACAGGAGATCACAGCCAGGGCGCCGTCATAGCTCGAGTTGCATTCCGCCGCCACCACCGCGCAGATGAAGTCGAGCTGATCCCCGGGGTCGGCGGTGCTGCCGCTCGTGGTGCTGGCCGCCGAAGACGTATTCTGAGCCGCGTAAGCTTCCAGCTGTTTCTGTTCTTCGGCGAGTTTCTGGTTGTAGGTGTTCTGCTGTTCCTGAACCTTCTGCTTTTCTTCGCTGAGCTGCTGCTTCTGAGCATTCAAATCCGCCTGGGTCGCCTTCACCTGGGATTCAAGCTTTTCGACGTTGGCCACGGTTTTCTGGTCAGCGCTGTTCACCGCCTTGATCTGCGCCGCCTTCGTCAGGGCTTCGGTGAGGTTTTTCGACGAAAACACTGCGCTCAAAAAGCCGTCAGTGTTGAACATGTACATGACCCGTGCCCGTTCGCCCATGTTCTTTTTCGCCGTTTTCAAATCGGCCTCGGTCTGGGAGAGGGTCTGTTCGTTGTTTGAAATCTTCTGGTTGATCTGGTTGATCTGATTGTCGATCTGGGTCATCTGTTCCGCCGCCTTCGTCACCTGGTTATTGAGCTCGGTGATGGACGCGCTGAGATCCGACTGGCTTGCGGCGTGCGCCGTGGCCATCGGCAGGGCCGCGGCCAATATCATGAGCGCCGCCAAAATCCCAGCGGCGATTCTAAAATTTTTGTTTTGGTTTAAAATGTTTAAAATAATGGGTCACCTCTCTGGCATCGTCCTTTCAGGACAATCGTTCTGAATGGTAAAGCATAACACCTTTATCTAAAGCCTATCTAAAAAAAGCATTTCAAAATTCGAAGATTTCGAAATGCTTCAATGCGATTCAAAAATTAAATTAACGATAGGAGTTGCCGCCGCAGTTCCACACCCCGTAGGTGCTGCCAGAGCGGAAGGACTGGTACGGGTGGCTGCGCTTGCCGCCCATCATGCAGTCGATGACGGCCTGCTTCACGTAGTCCGGGTATTTGCCTCCGAGGTATTTCTTATACGGGCCGTCGAGATAGGCCGCGAACTGGCCCGGTGCCTTGAGCACCGACACCGCGTCTTTGCCGCCCCATTTGCCCGAGTCCACCCGGTTCATGACGCAGGAAATGACGGCGAGGGAACCTTCATAACTCGAGTTGCATTCCGCCGCCACGACCGCGCAGATGAAGTCGAGCTGATCCCCCGGGTCCGAGGTGTTGTGGTTGGCCGCGTATTCCTGGAGTTTTTTCTGTTCTTCGGCGACCTTGGCGTTGAGCTGGTTCTGCTGTTTGACAAGTTCCTGGCGCTGCTTTTCAATCGAATCCTTGGCGGCCTTCGCCTGGGCTGCCGTTTCGATGTACTGACTCAGGCGGTCGTTGTCCGCGCGCACGATGTTGTGCATCCCGTCCAGATTGGAGAAGATCTCCCCGATGTTGTCGCTGCCGAAGAGAAACTCCATGTAGCCGTCATTGCCCATCATGTACATGGCGCGCACCCGCTTGGCCATGGTTTTCCGCTGGGCCTTGAGCTCGGACTTCGCCTGAAGGTACTCGGCCGTCTTGTCCGCCAGTTCCTGGTTCGTTTCGTTCATCTGAGTCCCGAGCTTCCCGATCTGGTCATTGAGCTGGTTGATCGAGTCCGTGAGGGCCACGAGGTCGACGTCATCGGCGTGCACCGGCATGCTGATCATGACGAACATCGTAAGCACCGCGAGCAGACAGGCCCCCCATTTGTATTTAAAAAAGTGATGATGCTTCAAAATAATCTCCTGAAATCGAAAGTGTTGTTAAAATAAAAATAAATTAAAATAAATTTACAAACATTCATATTTTATCATGAATGGGCGGGATTCGCAAATTTTCGGTCTGACCTTTGAAAATTTTCAATTTTTTGAACCAAAGCCCCAGCTTTGTGATAAGATGAGGAAAAAATTTATTGGAGGCTCCCATCATGACTAAACCCCTTACCATTGAAGCTTTTGAAGAAGCGAGCGAACAGGTCAAGGATGTCACCATCCCCACCGAACTCGTTTATTCTGATTATTATAGCCAGGCCAACGGCGCAAAAGTCTATTTAAAACCGGAAAACATGCAGCGCACCGGCGCTTATAAAGTCCGCGGCGCCTATTATAAGGTGTCCACCATGGCCCCTGAAGACCGGGAAAAGGGACTGATCACCGCTTCGGCGGGCAACCACGCCCAGGGCGTCGCCTACGCGGCGAAGAAATTCGGAGTCAAGGCCGTCATCGTCATGCCGACGACCACGCCCCTGATCAAAGTGAACCGGACCAAAGCCCTCGGCGCGGAAGTCGTTCTCCACGGGGACGTGTACGACGAAGCCTGCGACTACGCCTTGAAGCTCGCCGACGAAAAAGGCTACACCTTCATCCACCCCTTTGACGACCCGACCGTCGCCACCGGCCAGGGCTCCATTGCCATGGAAATCATCAAAGAACTGCCCCTGGTCGACGTCATTCTCGTTCCCGTGGGCGGCGGCGGCCTGGCCACCGGCGTCTCGACTTTAACGAAGCTCCTCAACCCGAAAATCAAGGTCATCGGTGTAGAACCCGAAGGGGCCGCCTGCCTGACCGCATCCTTCAAGAACCATAAGGTCACCACGGTGGAACACATCAACACCATCGCCGACGGCACCGCGGTCCAGACCCCGGGCAAGATCATCTTCCCCTACCTCGAAAAGAACCTCGACGACGTCATCACCGTTCCCGACGCGGAACTCGTCGAAGCCTTCCTCGACATGGTCGAAAATCACAAAATGATCGTCGAAAATTCCGGCCTGCTGTCCGTCGCGGCCTTAAGCCATCTGGACATCAAAGGCAAGCGCGTCGCCTGCGTGCTGTCCGGGGGCAACATGGACGTCATCACCATGTCCTCAGTCGTGCGCCAGGGCCTCATCCTCAGAGACCGGATCTTCACGATTTCCGTCCTCCTGCCCGACCGTCCGGGCGAACTGAGCCGGGTCTCCTCGGTCATCGCCAAGACCGGCGGCAATGTGGTCCGCCTCGAACACAACCAGTTCGTGTCCATCAACCGTCAGGATGCCGTGGAACTGAAGATCACCATGGAAGCCTTCGGCACCGACCACAAAAAACAGATTCTCGACACTCTGGAACAAAACGGCTTCGCACCCAAAATCACGCCGACTTTGCTGTCGTAAGAAGGGCTGTAAAAAAATCCACTGAGTACGCAATGCTCAGTGGATTTTTTGATTCGACTTTACATAAAATAAAAAACCCGAAGCCTTTTGACTTCGAGTTCTGCGTTCAATGGTGATCCCTACTGGGCTTGAACCAGCGACCTCTACCGTGTGAAGGCCTAAAGGATGCTGTAATAAGATAATTATTTTCCAAATTACGAAAAATATACGAATGAACCGTTCATTTCTTCCGCCAGTTCTTATATTTCCCGGACTTCACGCGGCCGTCAATGTACGGCTCATTCTTGTCGATCACCCAGTTCCGGCCGATCTTGCGGGCGGTTTTAAAGCCGCCACGCAATACCTTTTGCCGGACAGTTGCAAGTGCTCGATGGTGGAGCTTTGCATATTCTGCCAAACTGATTAGTTCTTCTTCCATTACTGCCCCTTTCTTTCTTTGAAATAAAGAATCAATGCATCAACTAAGTGATCGACGCCAATTGCGCACAACGCTGCAGCAAACATTGTTAAAAATTCTTTCATTTGACTTTTTATGAGTAAGGTTGTAAAATATTCCCAAAAGAGGGGCAAAGCCCCTCGATTGGGATCTCTTAGAAGTGCTTGGTTATCCACGCGGCTAAGAGCGATACTAGTAAGTCCACACCAGCTTGAATTACGACTTCAAGCCATTTTGGTGTGGGCTTTTTGTTTTTCTTACCCATAATGTTTCCTCCTTTCTTGAGTATTGAAGTCTTATCTCAACTTCTATATATATTATACTATTATATAGTAGTATTGTCAATAGGAAAAGAGAATTTTTTTGCAAAAATAAAGCCATCTAATTTATTGCACGTCAACTTACTCAAAAAAAAAATAAGCCCAGCCTGTCAATGACAGACTGAGCTTTTTAATTAATTACAAACCGAGCAATTTCCGCCAAGTGTTCTTCCCAACAATGCCGTCAGCTGTTAATCCGCGTTTCTGCTGGAATACCCTCACCGCGGCCCGTGTGCCGGGGCCGAAATCGCCATCGGCGCCGGATCGGCCGCAAGGGTAGCCCCAAGCAATGAGCCGTTTTTGAATCAGCCGTGTGATGCCACCCCGGGCGCCCTGCTTGACTGTCGGGCATCCGGCCAGGGTCGCCGGGCCAGCCACCCCGTCGACCACCTGGTGTGAATAGCCTTGACGATTGCATTCTTTCTGAAGTGCTGCGATCCACGTGTCATAATGCGCCTTAGAGGCAGTGGGCTTACTCTTGCTCGACAGCAGCGCATTGATTTTACTCATCGTGTTGACCCCGGCTTCGCCGTCGGCCACCAGGCCGTGATTCTGTTGGAAGCGCTTCACTGCGTTAAGGGTATCGGTGCCAAACTCGCCATCTGCGCCGTACTTGCCACACGAGTAGCCCAGAGCGATGAGCTTGCTTTGAAGGTTCTTGACTTCCTGCCCCTTGTCGCCTTTTTGCAACCATGAGCGAGCCGCCGACGCTGTAGTCTTTCCATTTCCATGATCATACGGAGGGTGTGCAAATCCAATGATGCCCCAGGCCCCATAAGGGTTGCCGTAAGTACGGACCCGGCGCATGACCGCGCCGCCGGCGTCGCTGGAGCTCACAGACGTATTCCCTTCAATTGTGGTGACTGAATAAGAGCCGTTCCGACGCTCAACGATGCCGACATGGCAAGCCACACCGCGGCGACCGAAAAAGATAATGTCTCCAGGTTGCGGCTGATATTCCGGCCCGTGCCACCAGCCATTTGATTTAAAATAATTGACGTGTGAAGGGCAATAAGCAAATTTGCCAACGATGTTTCCAACTCCCGCCTGATTGGCACACCAGGATACGAACATATCGCACCACGGGCCAATGAGACCGTACCACTGAGAATATTTGACACGATTTGACCCAGAGGGGCTTTCCTTAACTCCGATTTGGGACTGGGCCACTGATAAAATACTCATGCTGCACCTCCATTTTCTTTTTCTGCTGCGATATCAGCGTCAGTCGTCGGCTGATCGGTGACCATACCGGCCACCGCGTCCGCTTCATAGATCGCCGGGGCGGCTTTTTCTCCGTCGCGAATGCCCTGCGTTGTAGGGTCTACGACCACGCCGAGACCGACGAGCAGGTTGATCACGATGCCGAGCAGCTGCGTGAGATCGCTTTGTGAAATCGCCGGTATCACCCCGACGATACCTAAAATTTGATAAACAAAGGCCACCGCCGCGGCGATCAGCGCCGTCAACGTGGCCTTATTTTTAATTCTTAATTTGAAATTCATCTTTTCCCTCCTTCGTGGATTTCCCATTCTTCAATGCGTTCAACTCTATCCTTGAGCTCGTCGTACCGCTTAAAGGCGGTGCTGATATCCTGCTCCGCGCGGTACGTCCGTTCAACAATTTGATTGTGTTTCTCCACTTTTTTCTCAAGCTGATCAAATCGGTAAAGCAAAAGCTGAAGCCGACTGTTAATCTGTTCCTGGTGCGCCTTGGCGGCCTTGCTGGACGCGACCAGCGCAATTACCACCGGCGCGACTGTGCCAATTAAATTCAGAACAAGATTCGGGTCAATTCGCCACATGATGTCACCGCCTGCCCTTCAGTAAATGCTGGGCTGAATCGCCAGGCTGTAAATTAAGCTTGACCATCTGACCGTAGCGCTCTCCGCCGTCGGATCGTCGCCGTCACAGATCACGATCTGCACCTTGACGGCGCCAGACTGTGACGTGGCGCTTTTGTCGATCTTCCAGCTGAAGGTATACTGAGTCACTTCCTTTGTGTCCGTGTGGTCGTCGGTAACCGTGCAGGCCTTGTACGCCACCTCACCGCCGGCCGGCTTGTACACGGCGAAGACCTTCTGCGTATCCGCATAAAAGTCGGCAATTTCCGACGCCGAAATGAGAAAGTTGGCTGCCATCGTGTTGGTGTCGTGTTGAACCTCGACCGTTCCGGCCGCATCCATCGGGACGATCTCGCGCCCGTGGTTGATACTAAAATCCATGGTGTCTGTCCTCCTATTCGTCGATGAAATAAACCGGGGTGACCGTGAGCTGTGTCGGAGCTTGCCCGCCATTCATTATCATCATGTTGCGGTCCCCGCTGTAACCTAGGTAAATGCTGCACGAGTCATTGTCGTGCAATCTGACAAGACCGGAAAATGAGGCGGTGCACAAATTGCCATCTGGGTCAGGATAGCCGTAATTTTCCGCGACATTGGTCGCACCGTGATTTCTCAGCCCAACGTGAACGGCGTTAGCACGGTAAAGATTACGAAGATGAAGTGACCCGTCCACCCGGTACACGCCGGCCTTGCGGATGTGCACAATGCCGTCCTGATAGTAGGCATACCCGGCATCCATCGTCATCCCATCAATCGGTTGTGGATTGCTGAACTTGACCGCGTTATACCTGCCAGGCTGGACCCATTGATCTGATCCCTGATAGACGCCGAGCACCATCGTCGGCACACAGTCGCTTAACTTCCGGGTCGCTTTATTGTACCGGTCGGTGATACTGATCAGGGACGCCAGCGTGTTTGGCGAAAGCGTCTGCCACTTGCCTGATGATCGGATATTAAACGTGAACGCCTTCCCGTCCGTGCCGGTCTGAATCCATAACGCGCCGTCGGTGACATCACTTGAAGTGGGCGCGGTGGCCTGGACATAAATCTGCCGCTTGCCCGTGTCGCCCTGGGCCTGGGCGTACCAGGTTTCATAATCGTTTTTAATGTGATTAAAATAGGTGTCGAACTCCGAGACGCCGCGCATCCGGATGCCGCCGCAGAGCGGCGTGTCCGTCCGTTCGTCGGTGACTGACATAATGCCGTTTGCCGTGACCGTGACTCGAGCTAGAGAGATTTGCCATTTCACCCAGTGATTCTGGGTCAGCGCCGGAGCGGCTGGATTGGCGCTTGCCGTTCCCTTGAGGATTTCGAGCCGGGTTTCCCTGGCCGAGAAGTCTGCCGTCACGACCACCCGGTCAATGCGCGTCAAGCTTGAGTTTTCCGCATCGATCGTCAACGCCTTGTCGGTCTGGTTGTAATACCAGGCGCCGTCGACATGGGCGATGAACGGTGCGACGGTGACCTGCCCTGTGCCCTTAGTCACACTGCCGCCCATGGTGCCGTCGTCGTAGACATTCACGCCATTGCGGATGGACGCGTAAAACACCGCGTCCAGCTCTTCTTGTCCGTAGCTGTCGGTGCCATTCCAAAAGAAACTATTTTTGATAATTGAATCAGCCATGTTTAACCTTCCTTGCTGGCATCAGCATCCAAAAGCGCCTGCACTTTCTTTCTCCAGAAAGCCGGTACATCGTCAATTGTCATGAGTCCTGCTAAAATGCGTTTGTAGTAAATCTTTGCCATCTTATTTCACTCCTTCCAGGTTTGAAATCCGTTCCTCTAATTCCGATACCAATGCGCCGAGATCAGCCAGCCCGTCGCCATTGTCTGAAACAGACTGAGCCAAATCGACCATCGCATCGGATAAGTCGCTGTTTGTCGGTATCAGTTCTGCCTTTTTTTGCTCTTCTTTCTGTTTTTGCTGTTCTGCCAACTCGTCGGCCGTATATGGGATGTACCGCTGGATCGTTTCCTTTTCATCCCATGCGTCCCTAGCCTCAACAGGCTCCTCGTCCCACACGGTGGCAACATCCCGTCCACCGTTGGGGTATTCTCGAAGCACCTCGATATGGGATTTTCCAGGAGACGCTTCGACCGCGTCGTGGTGCGCGGTGACAATCGTCTCAATTTCCAGATGGCCTTTTGTCAGGTCAATCGTCGATGCTGTGATATCTTTATCATTCTGATCTAAAATTCTCATTTTTGCTCCTTTCAGGCGATGCGACGCCACATATAAGTGACATAGTATGGTTGCATATTGTTGTGACCTTGACCGCCTCCCGTAGTGTTTGTCAGGATCCTTGTTGATAAGCCGGATTCGTAGTTGTTTAGGCCACTGTCAATCACTCCGAGGGAATTGTGTGGTATACTGCCGCCACTAGTTTCAAACCAGTCATTTTTTATCTTAAAGCCATCATACGAGCCGGCCGTATGACTATGTGATGGCATTTCGTCAATAGTCAGAGAGTGTGTGGCTTCACCGCCTGTACTCCCAGCCTCGTATCCATCTCCAGCGGCTACAATTGTTCGGCCAGCTTCAAGCTGTTCCCAGTCCCCGCCGACAATCGATGCCGGTGACGTTGGGTCGGTTGAAATCCATAACTTACCGATTGGGAAAAACTTATCGAGAATCGTCTTCCCGTCCACATATACCTTGTCGCCTTCGACGTATGTGGGAAAGGCGATGTCCAGCCCTTCGCGTGTCGCCGTTTTGCCGAACGCAACGCCTTTTCCGCCTTTTAAGAAGTCCATCGGGACGGCACCGTTTGAAAGCGCCATGGTCGCGCCGGTGGTGACGATCTTATCTGCGATCGTAGCAGTCAAGGTGTACGCCTTTGTATCGCTTGCAGGAATAACAGTTGAGAGCGTCGAACTCGTTGTGATCGTTCCCATGTCGACAGTGTCCCAGTCCGTACCGTCGACTTCTTTATATTTGAGCGTGACCGTCGCGCTGTTGCCCGTGACGTCGGCGGTGTCGAGCGTGCAGGTGGCGGTGACTTTTGCATAAGCGCCGGTGTCGTCGGCGGTCGTGCCTGCGCTATCTGAGTACCGGCTCGCAGAAAGTGTGACCGTCGGCCGGGTATACGCGGCAACGGGGATGCTGACCGTCTGGGTGGCGGCTTTGCCCCGGCTGTCGGTGACGGTGATGGTCATGTCTGAGGTGCCGGCTGTGGAGGGTACGAAGGTGAAAGAGCCAGACGAAGCGTCATAATTTTGCCCATTGTAGTTCGCCGTGACGCTTGAGATCGTGGCAGTGTCGGTGAAGTCGTCGTCCTTATAGACGCTTGCGGTTGTGGCAACCGTAATTTTGGAGTAATTGGCCGCGAAAGCGTTTAAGACGCTGTAAGCCTTTGTCGAATCAGTGAGCGTCGGCGCGGTCAAAGACGGCTTCACGTCGTCTGGTATGGTCAGCGTGAATTTCTGCTCAGCGTATCCGATGACCGTGTCGCCGCTTTTCGTGGTGACCCGGACTCTGCCCCATGTCCCCGCCTGATTCGGAGTTTCTGTGACCCACGATTTGTCGAGCGTGACGGTGGCCGAAGTCAGACCAGCAGCAACCGCGACTTCTTTTGTCTGATTGCAGTAGTAGACGTCGATTAAATGCGAAAAAGATGAATTGTGCGCGTCTATGCTGACCGTGACATTGTCGCCGGCCGCAATGCTGTATGATGACAGCCCCATGCCTGACGCACGGGGGATGGTATCGAGCGTGACACTCTGCCCGGACCATGAGGACGAAAAACTAGTTCCGGAGATACCACCCGTGGCACCGATAAAGCATTGCCGCGTCCCGTCTGAGTTGTGATAAACCCTTTTTGATGCGGTCTGGACTTGCACCCAGCTTGTCCCGATTGAGGTGCTGTGGCTGTATGCATAATCCGTTCCGTCAATGTTGAGGTTTCCGGCGATCGTCCCTGAGGTCGTGTAGTTGTTTGTCCGACGAAAATAGAGCTGAGCGGAAACGTCTGAATAATTCCCCTCTGTTTTTGGCGCGGACTGCCAGTTGATCAGTGATACGACATATTTGTTATTAGTTGAGCCAAAAATCTGCCCGCCTGCCATTAACTATCACCCCCGATGTATTTAATTGATAAGTTCCCATTTGATCGTGGCACCCATGCGAAATTGCCCATGGTAAAGGTGCCGCCATACTTGATCTTAAGGTCTTTGATTTCGACGTCTTCACTAAAGGTTGCGGTTGCCTGTCCGGCGGCGTTCTTAAAAGTCATCTTCGTTTCGTTCAAATTGACGCTGGCGCCGTTGCCGCCGTCTGAAAGATTAAGGCCGGTTTCGTCGAACTTAAGGCTCTTTGAAATCTGGTCTAAGGTAGCGCCTTGATCAGTTGTGGTTTTCGTGAGGGAGCTGACCGAAGCGCTGAGGCCGTCTGTGGTCTGGGTCAGCGTGGTCTGGCTTTCAGTGACGGTCTTGATATTTTGCTCATTCGCAGTGATCCGGCTGTCTAAATTTTGCTGTGTTTCATATGTTCGACTGATCGAGGACGTCAATTTGTCGCTGGTCTGAGTCAACTGGTTAGTAGTAGCAAAGCCGCCGTCTTCATCGACGCGCGCCAAAAGCTCGGATAATGTTCCGTTGTCGCTGTCGAGATAGATTTTCGCCATATTGAGCGTTTTTGTGCCATTATTGATGGATTCGACCACGCTGTCTATATCGAGCTTGGAGCCCGAGATATTGGCGTCGTCTGCCACCATCTTGTCGACGATCAGCCCGTTCGGAACTGAGGCCGGTTTGATGCCGTCAGCATCGATTAAAACTCCTTTACCCGTTGAATCATACAGAACAAAAGTAAAGTTGCCGCTCGCATCCCGGCCCAGCTGGACTCTTACGACGCTGTTTTTGTCTGAAATCTGCAGAGTCGGGCCGGAAATTTTCAAAGCGCCGTCTGATGACTGAATCGTGACTTTAGAGGTGTCAAGGCTTCCGGCTGTGATCTTGTCTGCGGTGAGGCTTTCGATCATGGCAGAGGTGATCCAGCCATTGATGACTTTGAGCTGGTCGGCTGTGAGGTCGTCGATATTGGCTTCGCCTGCAAGAAGGCGGTTGCTTAAAAGGGTTTTGATATTTGCGAGCGATGACCAGAGTTTCCCGACGGTGGCTTCGTCAAAGCTGGCGGTATCTGAAAAGAGCTTCGTGATGTTAGCAGTCTGGGCGCTGAGGGTTTCAATGTCTGCCTTTTTCGCGGAGACTGCTAAAATGTCGGCTTTTTCTGCAGTAAGATCATCAATATCGGCTTTTTCTGCAGCAAGTGCGGTGATATCCGCAGATTTAGCAGCGAGGGCGTCGATGTTCGCTTGTTTCGCAGTGAGATCGTCGATGCTGGCTTTTTTTGCAACAAGATCGGTGATCGACGCCTCGTTGGCGATGAGCTTATTCGTGGAGACGCGCCGGGCAGTCATGTTCGTAAAGTCGGCCATTTCAGCCTCTAAGACCTTTGTTGTGAGCTCGTCGACGTCTAAGCCCATGATATAGGCATGTTTGGCGAAAAGCTCGTTGGTGTTCATGACGTTGGCGTTGATCTGAGAAAGCTCTTTTGAAACGCCGGTGCGCTCCGTGGTGCTGGCTTCCTGTGCGCTGGTCAGCGCGCCGGATACGGTGGTTTCGGTATAACCGAAAGTTGGAGTAACGGTGATATCGCCGCCTTCATAGGTTTCTTCTACGGCGGTGACTTGCTTTTCGAGGGTAAGATTATTTTCTTTGTCGATATAGGTACAGGTATCGCCTAAATCCCAATAAAGCCGATAATCGGTCGTAAAAACATTATATTCGTATGAACTGACGTCTCGGTGTTCGGTTTGGAGTTTGGTATTGCCCCGGTCTTGCATAAGCTGCGTGACTTCTGCATCGGTGCGCTCTTTTTCCTGAGAGTCGCCGGTGGTGCTTGAAGTTTCGTCACTGCCTGAGGTCAAGTAGCCGGTGACCACGTCTGTGGTCGATGAGTATTTCTTTTGAATGTCCCTTGCATCGACGAGGACTTCCCGCCGGTCAAGGTCGGTCATGTCGTCGCCGACTTTGACGATCTTCCGCTTGGCGCCGTCCCCTTCCCCCGCGACGTAGGCCATGCTTTTATACGCGCTTGCGTCGTGAGTGTAGGCGTGCTTTTTGACGGTTTTGTTGTTGAGCGAAAAGATATACGCATTGGGGTTAATCGTGGCAGACTCAACGCCGGTGGCACTGTACGTTTCGATATGCTGCGTGCGGTCTGTGCCGTGGAGCACGGTGAAGACGAGCTTTCCGGTGTCGAAGTCTGGAATGAGACCAAAACCTAATCCGGAATTGACGCTCAAGGTGTTCAGGTCTGCGGTTATCAGTTTAAACCGGCTTTGAAAAGAAAGCTCATGCCCGGAGGGTTCATCATGCGCGGCGAGGGTAATCAATGGAATTTTTCGCTTGCTGTCGGGCGGGTTGATGACCTGCTTGTCAACAATATCGTACATGATGGTTTCTGCGGGGGTTTTGTCGTAGACCATATAACCGTCATGGTTGGCGTTGTCGCTGTCTGACGGAATGGTAATGCGGTAAGAAAGCAGAAAGTCGGCGGTGTAGCCGTAGACGGTGAAGTCCTGGGTAGAGTTGTAAAGATACCCGTCGGAGTCGTCGACCACTTTTTCAATGATGCCGAACTTCCTGACATCGTTGTTGACCATGACAAAACGCCCAGCCTTTAAAAGATCGTCAGGGGCGCCCATGTGGATTTCAAAATCGCCGTAATTGGACCATGACCGCTTCCAGATGATTGAGGTGGTGGTGTTGACAATGCCGATGAGTTCCAATTTATCGTCTTTCACGTCATAGACGCGAACGGTGGGTCTTCTTAAGAACCGGCTGTCGTAGAGGGCCGCGGCGTTTTCGTCGACCTTCACATCAACGGGGACGTCTTTCGGCTTGTCCGGGGCTTTGACGGTGATATTCTGACTGACGACGCCGAGCTTCGTGTCATGACCGGAGCCGGTCTTGGTATTGAGCCACACGGTGGCGGTGAGCTGGTTTCCGCTTTTAAAAGTGCTCTGCCTTGACGTTGGAATGGTACAGTCGCAAGAGGTGGTTCCTGCGGCGACTTCGTAAGTGATCTGGTCACCTATACCTGTAATGTCTATCCAATGCGAAAAAGATGAATTATGGGCATTAATCGTGACGGTGAAAGTGTCGCCGAGGTTGACCTCTGTCTTGGATAAGCTCATGCCTGAAATGCGCTGTATGGTGTCGAGAGAGACAGTGGCGCCAATGCTTGTGCTTTTTAAAGAAGTGCCATTGATTGACCCGCTTGCGCCGATCCAGCACGCTTTGCTCCCGCTTGAATCGTGATCAACTCTGACAGTCCTGCTCCAAGCGGTGACCCAGCCGGAGCCGATAGAAATGCGCTTTGAAAAGCTGGCAGTGTTGCCGTTGATATTAATGGAACTGCCGAGAGTACCATATGTGGTATAACCAGAATTGGTTCTGCAGTACTGAAGGGTCGCGGTGACGTCTGAATAGTTGCCGTTGGTGTTGGCAGTAGCAGACCAGACGAGCCGGCAGGTGATGTATTTGTTGCTGGTTGAACCTGTGATAATGCCTGATGCCATGTTACACCCCCGTAAAATAACGCTTGTAGCGAATCACGACTTCGTTGATCTGTTCCGGGTCTGCGGTGGCGTAGGTGAACAAGTTGTCGCCGAGTTCAAGAAAGAACTCAAGATCGCTGTTTCTGGTCAGATAAGGATAAGCGTTTGTCTTATTCCCTGCGCCGTCCTGAATGTAGATTCTCGGGTTGTTCATGCTAGTGATGATGTTGAGGGTTTCCCCTGCTGCAAGCTGCTTTAAAATTTGAATCTCTTTGCCTGAGGTTAAATTCTTGACTTTCGGATATTTGGCAGGCCCTTTGAAGGTGATCCACATAGGGACGGCAGCGTGACCATCGTTGGTGATGCTTTTGTCCCCGAGAACGCGGTGCCTGAGATATACGGGCATGGCGCTCTGCGTGGTGCCTGTTGGTGAAAGACTGGAGACGGGACCAATAGAAAAGCCGCCCTCCCATTCTGAGAGATCGAATAAGTTCCATTTATCATCTTCAAAATAGCCGTTGAGGCCTTTTAATTGAAGCTCGTATTCCACGCAGTGAAAAAGATTGTCCCGCTTATCTTCTAGCTTAGAGACGTAATAGTCAATGCTCCGGATGTGGGTTTCTCCGCGGTCTTTGACGGTGACGGTGAGCCTGCCTGGTTTGTAAGGGGTAAAGAAAGACTGAATGCGGTCATGATAGGCGTAGTCATCATTCTGATAATCAAAGTGAATGCCCATCTGCCGGACGCCAATTCTTTGCTTCTTTAAGTACCCGCCGTCGAAGTTGTAGTCCTCGGTAGTCAGGTTGTAATCAGAGCCATCAAAGCCGCTGACGTCGATGATGTTGTAGCCTGTGCGGTATCCTGGGCCGGAGCCGATAATTAAATCGCGGTCAACATCGTTGTGAAAAAGCATTGTGAGATATTTAGTTGCCAAATGCCAACCTCCTCCCCGCTTGTCTGAGTTCTGCCCTGAATTGTGAGGGCTGTCTCGGCGTTTCTTGGAAATAGACGTTCTGAGTCATGTCATTGTTGTTGGTGACGATGGTTTCATTCGCGCCTGCAGCTCGAACGGCGACTTTGTTTGCGAAGTCTGCCATAACGGCGTTGACACCTTCCTGCAAGGCAGCTGTCAAGAAGCCGCCTTTGCTGTTGGCGTATGGGTTTTCAGACGCTTTGATGACAGCTTCACCGGCGTGGATCTGTGCGAACTGGTCACGGTTGATGAACCGTGAACCGACGGCGTACCCATACCATTTTTTGGAGCGTGGTCTCAGCACGGCTTCGATTGAACCGTAGTGTTTGATCATGTACATGATGGCCGCGGCCGTGTTGTCAACTGGATTCCAAATGTTGTCATGCCCGGGTAATTTGTACGCGTTGAATGTGCCGTCAATCATTTGCATCAGCCCTTTGGACGGATGGCCCAATTTCGCGTTGATATCCCAGTTGTTGACTGCCCGCGGGTTTCCGCCGGATTCCGATTTTGCTGCACGAATTAAACCGCTGGCCAGCGACATCGGTTGATGTGTCAATTCCAATGCCGCGCGTACCCAGTCGCCCAGGCTGCCGGACGCCGCGCCGCCTGAGTCGCCTTCTTCGTCCATAGAACCAAAACCAAACTTTTTGAAGCTGTAGGCTTCTTCGATGGCATCGGCGAGAGAGTCGCCAAAACCGTTTTTATATCTCAGGATTGCGGCCCAGCCGCCGGGATCTCTGCCGACGTAGGCTTCATGTGCCTGGTCGCCTGTTTCGGGGTGGCCGTGCGCGCTGTGGAAGCCCGCGTTGTTGCCGTTGCCCAGCGACATTTCGACGTGCGTTGCGTCGTTTAGCAAAATGTCCCCGCGTTTTGGGCTCTTGTAGGGCAGCCGTTCCCAACCGTGCTTCGTGAGCTCAGAACTCATGTTGCCGGTGTACGATGCGTTTCCGGTGTCAAACCCCGCCCATTTTAACGCGGTGATGATGGAAGATGAGCAGTCATAGTCCGGACCCCAGCGGTTAGACTGTGAGTAGCCGTGACTGTCGTCGTTGACGAGTTTCAGCATATTATTGACGAAACGTCCACCTTTGCCGCCGTCTTGACCATGGACGACAGAGCCGCCGTCGAACTTGCGCATCCACGTGACTTCTTTCATGGAGTCATCGTCCATGTAATCGACGTTGACGTTGGCGTCGAACTGGTTTTTACCGAAGGCATTCTTCATGTCGTTGGCCGTTGACCGGGTATATTTTCCAAGCTGAGACTCGTTTAAGCCGTTGATAATCCCGGCGCCAAGCATATTCCCAACATACACACCGAATCGAGCCGGCGAGTGGATGCCGAGCCCTTGAATGAACTTGTTTTTAATCGCATTGACCAGATCAGACGCCGTGCTCGTGACCGTTGCCCGTTTGCTGTTCATGCCGTTTGCGACATCCTGCATATAGGTACTGCCGATATTCTGAAAGGCGCCGTACTGGCTGCGCATGTAATTAATCATTTGCTGGACATTCGAGCGCACAACCTGATTGGCTGCCCGTCCTCTATCACTCGCCGCTGTTGGAACCGCGTTAAACGTCGTATATGAGGCGTTCTGATAGTTGCCTAAAGACAATCGGATAAACGCTGCTGCCGCGCTGATATCTGAATTAGAGGTCTGTTTTGCCGAAGACGTCGCGTGCTGAGCAGCTGTTGGAATTGTCGAAAAAGTCGTGCTGGCCGCTGCGTTCATATTCGGGGCCGCAGCCATGATACTGGCCGCCTGCTGTGCCATGCTCAGCGTGACGGTTTGCTGTGCCTGCTGAGTGGCAGAAGCCGCCTGAGCCGGAATGGCGCTGTAAGACTGATCTTGTGCATCCTTATTGGCTGTTTGATCTGTCTGTCCAGTTGTCGCGGCGCTTGTCTGCGTCTTCGGCGTATCAATCTTAATATTCGACGTGTTTTTCTTGATCGTGTTGGCGACGGCCTGAGAGGCCGTGTCTACAGTGCCGAGGTTGTCAGTCATGCCCTGCGCCAATAAATCCATCATGTCCGGCATCCAGGTGTCGATGTCTTTCAGCGGTCCTTCGTCAGGTACGGAGAAATGAAGGAAAGATTTAATTTTATTGCCGACGCCTTTGACGGCATCTTCGACGTCTTTGATCTTCGACTTAATCCCGGCGATCAGATGCTGAATCATTTCAGCACCCCATTTTTTGAAGTTCTTCGGAAGGTTTTTAAAGAACTCGATGCCGGCATGAAACCCGGCTTTGATGTTGTCCCCGGCTTTCTTTGCGCCGTTTAAGCAGTGGCTGCTGACCTGATGCCAAACAGATTGTATTTTCGCCGGAATGCTTTTAAACCAGTCAATCACCGCTTTGAAAGCGCCGACGACTGCGTCTTTGAATCTTCCAGCTGCTGCTGTTACCTGTCCCCAGTGCTTTACCAAAAGGACGATGACGGCGATCACGGCAGCAATGGCCGCAGCGATCAGAAGATAAGGCGCCAATGCTACAAATGTTGCTGCGGCGTCGGCCATCTTCGCAGCGATCAGCCCGCCAAGTGTCGTTGTCTCGGTCGTGTTCATTGCCGCTTTGATGGCCTGTGCAGCAGACTGAATGGCAACCGCTGTCGTGACGATGCCGATCGCGATCGCAAGCCCAGGCAGAATCGCCTGATGCTGCTTCAAGAACTGCATCGTATTTTTAAGGCCGTTTACGATTGGAGGCAGAACCGCCTGGGCTATACTTGTACCTTTTGTCACCAACTGCGCGACAACGGGCATCAAGCCTTCCCCAACTTCTTTCTTGAGTGCGGCCATCTTCATTTTCGCCTGGGCGATCTGACCAGAAGGCGTCTGTGCCATTTTCTGGTTCATGTTCCCGACATTTTCGGTGATGACTTTTGCCAGTTCTGCGGCTTTTTGCTGTTCAGTACCATTCTTTAAGATTTTCTCTGAGTTCTCATCAAACGAGATCCCGACACGTTTTAAGGCCCCGACTTGTCCAGTAAACACCTTGCCCATCATGTTTGAAATATTGACGAGGTCTTCACCCGTTGCGGACGTTCCTTTCTGCTGCACGGCCAGGTCATTCATCGCAGGGATTAAGGTTTTTAAAGCCTTCGTTGAATGCAAGTAAGTAGCGAGCTGCTGAGCCCCGCTTTTCTGTGCTGTTCCTCCGACAACCCCGCTTTTCGTTTCTGCCTGAATTAATTTGTTGACTTGCCCGACTTGCCCGGAAGTGGCGTGCATACGCGTCTTCATGACTTCATTCAGCTTGGTTTCCGCTTCCTGTGCCTGTCTTGCGGCGTTTACGCACTCTTTTCCAAACGAAACGATCTTATCGACGGTAAATGCTGCAGCTACGCCTGCGGCGATCTTTTTAAACGAGCCGATGATCTTGTTGCTCGAACTGTCGGTTTGCCCCTCTAACTTCTTCAGACCCTCAGAAAAACCGGAGCTGTCGACCTTTGTGCCAATAATAAGTTTTCCTGCTGCCATGATTTATTCCTCTTGTAATTGTGATAAGTCGCCAGAACCCATCAATATTTCTGCAATACGGTCGTCCTGGCGCTTTTCTCTGGTGTCTTTTAATGCAAACTTTCTTTGAAGCTTGCGCATCCGCGCCGCTTCTTCTTTCGGGCATCCTTTATACGGTTTCCAAACGCGGTATCCGATAATCTTCATGAGCTCCGTTTTCTCTGACAACCCGTCCATGAGCGCTCGAAACTGCCACCAATGCAATTTGGCTGTGGTTAAGTCGATATTGTACTGTTCGATAAATGCCGCGTAGAGGTAGGGCGCATCCTGTGTATATGAAAAAACAGGCGGGCCTTCTGGCGCCGCCTGATCTTCTGGTTCTTCCCCGCAACAATAAAACCACAATATCGCTTCATAAGCTGCTTCATAGTTTTCCGGAATGCCGTTGTAATAAAGCTCAAAAGCCTTCACGACGGTCTCTTCTGTCGGTGTGTCACTTTCCATCAAAACCGAAAAGGCAATACCCGTTCTAAAGTCTGAATTAATTGCATATTCATGTTCATAGTAAGGGGGCTCTGTATCACGAATGAAGACTGATTCCGGTGGATCATCAATAAGCAAGTTCATCACGCGTTACGCTTTGCCGGCTTCGTCTTCGGCTTTTTGCCCTGGTTTTGATACTTTTCGTATCTCGTCCCCAGCGCATTGTTGACTTCGGTCGACAGATAAAAAAGAAGCTCATTCAAGTCTTCGGAGGATAAGGCGACGTCTGAAAAGTCTTCATCGTAAGCCCCGCCGCCGAACAGTCTGTCATAAACATGTGATCTGAAAAACTGTTTATGCTTTTCGATTTGTCCCCGAGGGCTCAAGTCCTGAATGGTTTCCGGGAATTTCTCCATGTCTTTTGCGATTTCAGACCAAATGATGAGAAAATCATCGTTTTGTTCAAGCTTGTGAATATGCCCGTTGATGTCAAACGTAATAAACTTCTTTGTAAATCGGAACTGTCCCATAGTAACCCCCTTATTGATTCATTAGCCCTGAGATGATGCGGTTGTAGTGGTGTCGGCTGTAAATGTCTTTTTGGTCGTGTCGAATGTCCCCGAGATTGGATCGCCGATGACATCCAGGTTTCCAGATGAGGTCAGCTGTTCGCCGCCGTCGCCTTCGGTTGAGTCTGCCTCTACAGTGACTTTGAACTTGCGTGCTTTGTAGACGTTGGCTGCTTCGGCCTGATCGTAGAGGTCAACACGGATGAAGTCGGTCATGGCGTCTTCGCCAGTTTTCCGGTCGCGCCCGACATTATACAAGAACATCGCCGCCGCTTCGTCCTTGATCATGTCCATGTCGTAAGCAAATTTTGATTCATACGACGTCAGCATGGTTGTCGCTGATTTTTCGTTGATGTAGGTCTTGGATTTTGTTTTAGCTCCCGGGTCTTCGTTCACCTTGGTGAAGCCTGTTCCCATGAGCGTGTAGGTTTCAGTCGTTTCTCCCGGCGTGATGTTGATATAATCTGCGACCTGATACCGCATGATGTTTTTCATTGATTAATCCTCGCTTTCAAAATAAATAATCTGGCCCGGTATCTGATACCTTGCCAGACTCTGTGCTTCGTTTATTCCCGCTAAATTCGGCATATTCTGCAGCACTTCGATTCGCTGAACGCTGCAGTTTTCAGGAAATTTCGGGAAGTTTTCTGATTTGTTTTTTAATTCAATGGCATCCATGAAATCCTGGGCAAAGCTCATGGCCTCCAGGTTTAAATCGTCGTGATCGGTTGAATAAGCCTTTGTCCAGATAATCCGGAAGCCGTAAGCTTTAATCCCGCCGCCGTGGACATACCGCCTGACATACCGGTCTGAATATTCGGTCATCAAGGCCACGCCTTCCGGCGCCGTAGATGAGAAATTGAATTCCAGCGGCTCGCCGGTGATCTCTTCTACAATCGGCTTAAAATACGCCATCATGGCTTCGTGCTTGTTCATTTAAGCCCCCTTAATACGTATTTGGCAATAGCATCTGCGATCGCCTGACCATGAGACTGTGCTGCAGCTTTATCCCAGTGATCAGTCGCCAGAGGATGCCGAAAGGTTTGATAAGTCAGCTTTCTTCCCGACGGTCTTTTCGGAACATTTGGTCTGCTCCAAAAACGCGTGCCGTCTGTGAATGCGCCTTTTCCCGTCTTTGGGTCAACATAAAGCTGGCCTTCGTATTGATAATGCGCATACGGGCTGTTGTAGCTGATCTTCCCGCCGCTGGCGTCCGCTGTGATCGCGACGTTCCGGCTGAGCATCAAGTTGTTGGCAGGGACGTATGGTTCCATGACGCGCTTAAACTCATTCGCCGCGAAAAGCTGGGCCTTCTGCCCGAAGGTGTCAGCCGTCAGTTTTGAGATCGGCTCGTTCCATTCGAGATGAAAGTCTTTCTTCTTTGCCATGTTAGCCTCCAAGCTTGTAATGCCCGCCGAAAGGATACCGGCTGTTGTCTGAAATGCTCATCACCTTGAAAGCATCCGGCTGATATTTAAGCAGAACGTCCGAGGCGCGGTGTCCTTTTGTTCCGTCTATGGTGTCATCGACCGCGCCCAGAACGACGAGATCGCCCTTTGATGCCGTGAATGTGCCAGCCTTATCCTTAAGGTCTTTCCATTCCTGATACGGCTTATAGGACGTACTCGCCGGGATTCTCAAGATATAAGTGCCTTCTGCATTAAACATGCCTTCTGAAGCAGAGACCGCTGTTCTGACATTGAAAAAGCAATTCTCTAATTGTGTGCTCGCCCAGCCTTCTTTCCCGTCATTATCAGCTGATGCGACGCGGTTGTAAATTGTCACGGTGTCGCAGTAATTAGGATTGATCCGGTGGTTCTCCATCGTACACCTCCAATTCAACAGGCTTCGCTTCACAGTTCAAAAGGCCGCTGTTCATCAGATAATCGCGGATAATACGGTCAATTTCCTTATCAAACGCGGCTTTGTCCGTTGTCGTTGCATCTGCGGCAAACGTGGCGCTCTGGCCGTCGTTGCTGTAAGACGTCATCACACCGGACGCGCCCGCTTCTTCTGCCATCGCTGTGGCCTGATCTCGCTTATAGAGTTTTTCCGCGACAGCACACACGGCGTCTTTCACGGCCTCTGGAATGTCAGAAGCCGGCATTTCGGCAACGCGTTCAAATGTCGTATTGTCGATGTAACGCCTTGCTTGTTTCTCGTAATAATCAAGCGACGCATTCGGCACGACTTCTGACAAGCCGCACCGATACGCGTTTTTATAATATTCAAATGTCACGTATGCCATTGTTTACACCCTTATTAGCTGCCGGATACTGCCTGTGAGTGACAGTAAACGCCTGCAAGTTTATTATCCAGAACATCAGCCAGGCCGACGGTTCTGTAAGTATAAATATACGCGTCTGCGTCCTGGTTCTGATCAGGTGAGAACACTTTCGGAACAACGTGTTTCTGATACTGCTGAATTGCCTGATGATCGACAATTAAGAAGTTGATCGGTGTTGCGCCGGTAAAGCCGTCAGTTGCGCTTAAGGTCACCGTTTTATAAAAACGTGCTGCCGGTGTTTTTACGATGCTTCCGAAGCCTTCCATGACCTTTCTTGATGCATTTGTGTCCAGATCATCTACTGCGCCCATGAGTGCCGGGTTAATGAACAAGACGCACGTTGCCAGGTCGGCTTCTGCATTTTCGATCACGTCTCTGGCTTTTCTCAGTGCCGTTACAACGGATTTCCCATCTGAAAGCGTGCCGGTGGCTGAGCCGATGCCGGCTTTTGATGCGTACTTGCTGAGACGCCATGCATCCAGTTCCGGTGCAACTTTCGTTCTGATAAATTCGCCGGCCAACTGACCGAAGGCCACGTTTGCTGTTTCCTGGTTGTCGAGATTGTCCACATAGAATTTGCGCCCGCGGTCATAATCACATTTCATTGTTTCATATCCGATTGTGACGGAGCCCTGTTTATACCCGCTGTCTTTGTCATAATTTGCCAGGCCCTGCATGCTCATCTTCGGAACTAAGATTTCGTTTGCGTTTGCCCCCTGGCGCACCAGGCTGTTGTCCCCATCCAGAACGGAAGTCACAGCTGCTTTCTGATAAACCTTATCTAAAAGCGGGACATACTGTTTCATAAGTTCAATGCTGTTTGCCATGATTTACTCCTTTTTTAGGTCTTTCTCTGACAGTCCCATTGCCTTGGCGACGCGATCCAGCGCTTCGTTGGATTTGCCGCCGCTCTTGCCAAGCGGTGCCGTCGGGTTGTCGATCGGCTCATCTGCGGTGAATAAGAATTTGGTTTCATCGCTTGCCTTGAGATCATCAAAGGCTTTGGCAATGTCCGCGTCCTGATTCTTAGAGGCTTTCAGCGCGTCTACGTCCATAAAGGGCATGACGGCTTTTAATGCCCGCGCTCCCGCTTTCTTGGCTGCTGCTGTCATCTTGCCGTTGAACATGACATCTTCCTGAATCTTTGTTTTTTCCGCTTCTGCCTGTTCGAACTTGGCTTTATAGTCTGCGACTTGTGATTTAATTTCGTCATAGTCCTTAAAGCCGTCAATGGTTTTATTCGCCGTCTTTAACTGATCCTTCGTGGTTTCCAGTTCTTTCTGTACGGCTTCGAGATTACCTTTGGCTGCATTCACATCCTTGCCGTTCTCTGCCATGATCTTGTCGATCGCGTCCTGTTCCAGGCCGAGGCCTTTCAAAAATTCTGTTTTCATGTCTGTTCATCCTTTCTTTCGCTTTTAGGTTGTTTTAGGGCTGTAACCACGCGCCCTGCGACGGCACTGTTTTAGGTCTGATGCCGCTGACCAAACAATAAAAAAACGCCTTTCAGCATGGTTATGTTTACTTCTATACCATTTTTCTTACTAAGTTCCTTATCGCCGTGGATCACAATCAAAATAATCTGCCACGTCTTCTAACCCGGCTTGTTTTAAGTACTCATATTCCCGCTCTTTCTTTAGTCGTGTATAATCTGTGATGGTGTTAAATACCTTATTCTCACGTTTTCTCTCGCAAGACTTTTGATATACATTTTGCCTCTTGAGCTTTTTAACTGTGCGTGGCTTTACGATCTTTCCTTCATCAAATACATTTTTTAATCGAGTATTGGCTTGTTTCTGCTCTAAAGCATATCCTCTCATGCCATCGGTTAATCCTTTGAACGAAAAACAACTCATAGCAGCACAAATTCGGCCTGGGCTCAATGTCATCGTGTTTTCTCCTTATTTGTAAACAATAAAAAAACGCCTTTCAGCGTTGTGAGATTTCAATCTTTTAATACGGCAATTACGCCAATAATCAGTGCAATAAGCGATTTAATGGCATCAGTCGCTAGAATGGCGCCGACAATTGTAAAGAATAGTTTCACAGACGCCTCTCAATCACTCACGGTCGGCTTATACGGGATCCACAGCTTCGGATTAAAATTGATCTCGTAGTGATACTTACTGACTTCACTTCCTGAAATATCCTCAACAATGTAAGACATGTTGTCGCTGATTCCGAATAAATGCTTTTTATATTTGCCTTTGCCCGTTTCGACAATGACTTCAAGCTGATTGTCCTCAGTATCTGCTTTGATGTTCATTTTACCTTCAACGGTATAGAGTGTCTGTCCAGTGATGCAGTCGATCACCGTTAACCGACGATAAATATTAAAGTTTTCAGCTTCCTGCGTGATGTTGTAATCTGCCCGCTTTGCCTGACGGCAAGCGCACAAAGACACGGCCAGAACCGCTATCAAAGCAAATGATATTATTTTTTTCTTGTTCATAATTCCTCTCCTTTTCTGGCATAGAAAAAGCATCGGTCTCCCGATGCTTTAAAGCAGCAACGCCAACAAAAAAGGCGCTCATTGCTGATCGTCTTCGTTATTTATATTGATCAATGCAATCCGAACAGATATTCTCCATCCAGAAACGTCCCACAATCCCGTGATACACTTCCGCTCGCCGATATGCCTCAAGCCATATGTACCTATGGCAGTGTGAGCACATTACAGGAAGCAAGGCGAATCGGTTAAATTTCATCTTCATGCTTTTTCCCTATTCCTGACATAACAAAACCCCGCGGTGTCCGCGAGGCTTATTCGACGTATCTTGATTTATATTTCATTTATTCCACAAACACCCAATCTTCTGCAAGCATATCAGACTGCGAAGCAAGCCATCCGATTTGAACACCAGACGTTCCAACAAATGCAATCGCTCCATTTCCAATAGCTTCATGCTCTGGATTCACAATATCTCCATCTGGATTTATATATCTGATGTTGGTTGCTAATTCAATGTACTGATTCTTGCCATTCCAACCTTTACGTTTAACTTTGAGTCCACGCTTCATATACTTGATTGCATCTCCAAAAGAAAAAGTTGTCTCTCCACCAAGTACCGGGCAATTCTTTTCATCTGCCACAATCCATTCATCCGACAGCAGTTTCATTATAGTGTACTCTACTCTCTGTGTCTCACGAATATCAAGTAATTCACCCTGATCGCCGTCCTGTGGTCTGCACCGAATCATAATCGTTTCTTTCTCTACATCCCAGTATCAGTAACCACCCCACGATGGCAGCTTTACTTTTGCTCCTTGTTTCATCAATTTAAATGCTTCCTTAAAATTCATTCCCATATTTTTATCTTCATTTCTTAAAAATGTGTATAAAAATACCACCGGTCTCTCGACTGGTGGTAACTAAAATCCCCTAATTCCTCCATAAATACAATCTTTGGTCTTGCATTCAACTGCTATAGAATTACCTCTTTTTTCATAAATAATCTCATTTCCACAGCGAGGGCAAATTACTTTTTTATCTGGATGGTTCATTTTTTCGTCTAACACCTTATAATCATTCTCATTCATCGTAACCATAAATAAGTCTCCTTGCTTTTTTATTGTACCTAACGCTGACTCCGGCTTCTCTCGCCCTATCATACGCATCAAGCATTAACATTCTTCTTTCTTCATCACTTAAATTTGGGGCGTTTAATGCAGCACAATAACTTGCTCTAAATTCATCACGCCAATCACCAACTCTAAACTGTGAAGGATGATTTTTATAGTGTCCATAATATTCATGTGCAAGCACTGCTTTCGACGATAAAATATCTCTCAAATTATTTGATGATTTGTCCGGAAGTATGTCTCCTCGAATGTTTATTATTTCTTTTCTATCTGAAAAACCAGTTTGATTTCCTTGATTGAATCTCAAAATATTCTCTGGTATATTTAGTTCTTTTGCAGCCTTCTTCACGCTTTTAATTTCTTCATCTGACAAAATATGGTATGGGCTTGTTCTTAGTCCATTAGCCATACGTCTTTCAGATATATTTCTTGCCTTTATTATACCATTCTTCACTGACTTTGCAACGGTTTTCAAATTGAGCCCATTATTATATATCCGATCTCTCTGCATCGGCAGACCCATGGTTTTGCTGAACGCTTTGTACTGACTGAACTTGGTTTGGTACTTGATGCGCTTGTTCTCGATCAGTTCATCATCAGCGCCGCCTTGTTCCAGAAGTTCAGCGTCGCGCCGGTATTTCCGCATCTGGCGTTCCATGTGCCGCTGTTCCTGAAGAGCTTCATACTTGTTGTAGCTCTTCCCATTCCATTCGTGCTCTTCGGCGTCTTCCTGGCGGAGGCGTTCCAAGTCCTCGTCGCTGTACCGTCTGACCGATACGCCGGGAATAAATGGATCATAGCTGTGATAACAGTTGATGCCGCAGAGCCCTAGAGGATCGCCAAGACCGCAGATGGTTTCCAGTTCGTCTTTGGTGTAGATGCCGCCCTGCCATTCAGCGTGTTCCGGTCTGGCGCCGCCGTGTGCGGAAACTTCGAAATATTCCGTTCCCAATTCACTTGCGATCTGTTCCGACATGAAGCGCTGCACCTGGCCGAAGCCGGTCATTAATGCACGCCTGACGGCCACTTCTACCCGGTTGCTCCATCCGCTGGCGTAGTCGATTGTCCGAAGTCCGCTGCTGGTCATTGTGTTGATCGCCCGCTCCAGAACGGTGTTGTAATCAAAGGCGCCGGTCTGAATGTCAAGCATCGCATTGTCCAGCGTTGTGGTGTAGAAATCTCTCAAGCTCTGGTAATGCATCCGGCCTGCTGCGGTTTTAGAGGCAAACCCCATTGAACCCGTGATGTTCTGAAACGTGCCTTTGGTCTGAAGGGTTACGCTCTTGATCAAGCTCTGCAGCTGGCTGTTCTCTTTAAATGGAACTTGCGTGAGCCCTTCGATCTGATAGGCGCGCTTCTGTTTCGTGTACTCTGAAAAGGTCGTGTCGGATAAGATGCGCTTTGCTTCTTTTTCGCTGATGCCCATCGCTTCTGCAACCCACTTGTCGATCCGCTTTTCGCTGACGCCATACTGTGCCAGGCGGGACAGCTCCCAGTCGGTGACTTGTGTGGATGCGCCAACTTCTTGAAGACGTGCCACAACGTCGCTCATAATCCGATTTTCAAGATCTCTAAACGCTTTCTCACTGTTTAGCGTGAGCTTTTCTGTCTGCCCTTGCGTGAGCATGATCTTAGTCCTCGATCACATCGTCATCCGGCGTGTTGACCATTTTCTTTGCTGTGGCTTCGTCTTCGTTGTACCACTTCATACGGTATTCATAAGGCTGCATGATGCCCGCCGCCAGATCAGCGCGGTCTTGACCGCGTTCTGTCTCTTCATCAGTCAGGACGTTGTCGCCAAATGATATGGTGAGATCATACCCGCTGTGATACAAGCCATTGTAAAAAGCCAGAGCATTCACGTAATCCGTCAGGCAGTCCTTTAGCCGGTCTTCAATTCCGGCGACGCGGTTGTACTTTCTGAACCGTGCCGCTTTAATTTCGGTCGCTGTTTTTTCAACCATGTTGGCATCGGATAAGTCACCGTAAGAAAGGCCGACTGAAAATTCAATCTGTCTTAAATAGCGTTCCAAGCCGTTGATAAAGTTGGTGTCTCTGATATCCGGGCTGTATTCCTTGAAAAAGTCGCCGTCTTCGCTTCCGGTTCGAAGTCCTCTATAAAGCCGTTTATTGAGCTTCGGCATGCTGTAATGGCCTTTGCCCTGAGTTCTTAGCATTCTGTCATCGGCGTGAATCGCCCGCTCGGCTGATTCAAATTCCCAGTCAAGCCGAGCTCCTTGAATGTCCGCCTTTCGGATCATGTCGATCGCAGACTCATAAATGGAAACGCCGCAAGGGCTTCCGTCGATATCGTTCTGGATCGGATTCTTGTAATAGCCGAAGTCCATCTCCGTCATACCCGGATACCGGATGCCAGGTGTCAGGTTTTCCCAATCCGGAAGAACAGATAAAGGAATCACTCGGTCAAACCCAAAGCGCGTTGATGACTCATAAGCCGTGTTGGTGATTTCAAGGGCACCCTCTACCAGTTTATGCCGTTCCAAGCGGATATAATACTTGTCGTCGTCGATATGCCGTGTGTCAATAAACGCGATGTCAATCGGCTTTGCGTTTGCATCAAAGCGAATCGGTACAAACCGGTCTGCTGGTACAAATTCCGTCAGGCCGGTATTGGATAAAGGCTTGATGCAGAAAGCCCCGACCGCAAGCCCCAGCTGCATGTTCTGAAGCAAGTCCCGGGTTCCGGCGTTGTATAATTCCAAAAGATTATCATTTGTGACATTGACTTCCAGTTCAGAGAGCACAACGTCTGCAAACTCGCGGCAAATCCCTTTTTCAATGCCCAGTGAAGTCACATAATCCGAACCGGCGCACCATGGCGCATTTCCTGACCACATGTTTTCCCACTCACTGATTTTGTCGATCATGGCGGTTGTGATTTCCGGTGCTTCAGATAATACCCGCGTGATTGTTATTCGATCAAACATCTTTTTTAAAAAACCTCTCAGTTTCTCAAACATCGCAATTCCTCTATAAAAGCAAATCCAAAACGCGCTCGATCGTGTACTCAAACGCATCAAGGCTGTCTATGTCCGTAGACCCATCATCAAGTCGCTCATCGTCTTTACTATCTTTGTCCCACACCGCGTCCTGCATGGCATGTGATAGGCTCTCGCAGTCCGTAGTTATTGAAAACCGTCCGGCGCCTTGAAGACGAACCGTGGCGGCGATTCGATCATTGATTCTTCTTTTCTTCGCAGGATATACGCCAATCATCGGGTCGTATTCTTCAACCGCATTTCTTATCCCGTTTCCCAATACGGTTTCGGCGTTGTCCCAGTAGACTTCCGAAACATCGCCATACTTTTTCTGAACCGCTTTGATAAATGACACCGCGTACTGATCCAACCTGTTGGAGTCGATCGGCGCGTCGACATCGCCTGCCATAATGCGCTGGCTCATTAAAACGGTGATGCGCTCATAATCTCCGACAATGCCCGTCGCGACAAACGCGTGGCCGGACTGATTCCCGCCGAAGTCAATGCCAACATTAATTGCGGTGATATTCCTGACTTCTTCCGGCTTTATCGTAAAGGCCTGCGGATTGTCTGCAAACTTTCTGTAAATGGCCCCATCCGCCCGTTTCCAAAGCCCTTCAATCAGTCGGTCGTAATAGACCGTCCCGGCGTATTCTTTGCAAAGATTGTCCACAAACGCCTTCGGCAGATATGGATTGTCAAACAGCGTGTAATGCTGCACATAGATATCCACATCGCTGTCGATAAACTGCTTGAGCCAGTGTGTTGGGCTCTCGGGGTTGCACGCCCCGTCAAAGCAACTGTATTCTTTATCAAGACGCGACTTAAGCATCTCGAAGACATCCGGATGCCACTTTGCGATTTCGTCGCCATAGACGTATTTCATCGACGCCCCTTGAATTTTGGCGACCTGCGATACTTTCTCTGCGCCCAGACAGTAAACTTTCTCGCCGAAAATAACAGCAATGTTTTGAGAATTGATCGTGCCAATCCGGCGCGGCCCGTAGATTTCCCGCATCGGCTCTAAGACGTTGCGCTCGATCGTCGATTTTGAAACGCCCAGGATCGCAGAAAGTCCAGGCTTGTTTTTCCGGCTTAAGATTCGGTCTGGAATGACGCATGCCGTATCAACAAAAGACTTTCCTGAACGAACGGCTCCGGTTTTGATGTTCCATCTTCGGGCTGCCTTCTGCGTGTATTCCTTTTGCTTGTCCGTTAAAACCGGGATCATTTCTTCATCGCCTCTACGAATGTTCTTACGTTGTCATCGTCGTTGTCCTGGACTTCAACATGATCGCGCCATTGCTTGGGCTTTCTGTTCTTTAGCCAGAAGATCTGCGCCGTCGTGTTACCGGACAATGCGTTTTCAAGAAGTGCGTTTTCGACTTCGCGATCCACAACGTCTTTATTCTCTTTTAGGGACTCCGAAATCTCCGAATACTTATTTTTCCATGAGTACAAAGTGGAACAAGTAATCCCCATATTCTTTGCAATCTGCTTGTCTGTCAGTCCGTCTCTCGCCCATCCTTGAATGCGAATAAGGCCTTCATCGGTGAGCCAGTATTGATATTTACCTTTCGCCACATGAAGACTCCTTTCGGTTAATTTCAGGCGTAAAAAAAGGACCTTTCGGCCCTTGCTAATCTTCATATGCTGCACTATTTTTGTTAAGCATTTGAAATATTTGAAATTAATTAATTGACTTTTGCCGATGGAATAAAAGCACATGAAGTATTAGTTCGTAAAACAAAAGCGCCCCCGTGTTTACCCAAGAGCGCTAATGAAAGAGAATTAAGAGAGATGCTTCACAAGAAAGAAGACAATATGTGTGCTTTGGTGATGCCGTTCTAAGCTACATTATGCCAAAAAATGTTCTGTCTTTGTATTTATCAATGGAGATTTCTAAATATGACTTATATGATTTTCTTCATTCTCTTATATTATCATTATAGCCTCTTCATGTGTGCCAGTGTGTGCCATCTTTTATTTCTTTCACGGCATCCAGTGCTTCTTTGTGCAGCCGGTGGATCTGCCGCCATGAGTATCCCATCTTGCAGCAGATGTATTCCCAGGAGTGCGGCCTGCTGTCCTTTCCGCTTTCGAGATAACGCATCTCAAGAAGACGTCTTAGAGTTGGTTTTTTCACTTTCTTGATGATGCCGTTGATTTTGTCGCGCTTGTCTTTCAGTTCTTCAAGTTCTCTTACAATCTCGTCCTCTATCTGGTCGAGCTTATCAAGGATTTTCTCCACACGGTCTGATCGGCTGAAACCCGGCGCTTTTGGCATCCCGTCCAAATTTTGAGCGGTGAGTCCCTCTAACCGGCTTTCCAGCTCTTTTATTTCTTGCTCTAGCTCGTTTATCCGCTCTTTCGTCGTGATGTAGCATTTTAGTTCTTGACTCGTTTTATATTGATCTTGATTCATTTCTTACTTTAGCAGCTTCCTTCTGACCTTCTGCGTGAAGATTCTCTCGTCTTCCAACGCTTTCCGTCTGGCTGCGTTCTCTTTCTCTTTTTCGTCTTTGTAGAGGATATACAGCTGGCAGTCTTCGTGGCAGCCAAGATATCTTTCCTTGCAATTTCTACACGGCGCTTTTATCATTTTCTCTCCGTCCTATTTAAAAATTCATTGTTATCTGCTTGCCATCTTCTTTTTTCAGTCTGTAACCAATCCTTCTATACTCGCCTGTTCCAGAATTCCGGTGTGTACTTCTCACTGTTGCTATCGCATTTCTCATTGTTAAAGCTGACGATCGCGCCGCATTCGCTGTAATTTGTGCAGCACACCCCAGTCAACCCGCCAATCATTTCTAAGGTTTCCACCTTACTCCCACAAAAAGGGCAGGTTTTCAGCTTAATCTTTTGACGCTTTATTTTTATCCTCGACATCTTTTCCTGCCTCCCATTTGTGATACAACTTAAACCAATCCTCTAATTTCATGGTTACCAATGTCTTGCAATTGTTTTTTCGATGAAACACAACGGGAATTTCGCCCTCTCTGGCATCTCTGACAGCCTGATCCATCGCACGATAGAGGTTCAGCCGTTCCACGCGCTTCGCCTCAACGTGAATGCCAGGAAGACCGACCACGTCCGCGTCGCCGTTGGCGCCTGAATATTGCTGGCCGCGCCGGGCATCGTGGTATCCTTTGGCGCGGAATGCACTGGCCAGCTCACGCTCATAACGGGCGCCCTTCGCTCGGCTGTTTACAGGCCCATCAAAATCATCTTTGCTAAAGCTTCTTTTCATCGTTTATCCTTTTCCATCTCACAGATCAAAAGCGACGTTGCCAGCGAAATCAATGCTGGCAGCACCACACAAAATAAAATAAAAATCATATTATCTCCTCTCAACCGCCGTCAGTGCTAGGCGCTGTGCAAATCATTTTATATACAAAACCATCACGAAATTTTAATAGAGGTCATATCTTTCCGCTTCCCTGTATTTCTCCATCACCAATTAATGAATTAGTTGTGGCCAGATTCGCTCGCTGCCCTATTTGATAACTGTTCGGAAATACCGAACAGTTGAAACTGACTCAAAAAACTGCTGAAATGTTAAATTCTTCCCCCCCTTCCTGTATAGGGCCCGCTTTCAGCGCCCAGCATTGACGGCGGTTTAAATTTAACCAATCAATTGATCAACTATCCCGATCTGTCCGGTGATCTGATCTTCTTGATAGCCATACGCATTTTCTTCTGACAAAATCATCTTTGCTTTGGCTAATCGATAAAAATGCTTTGAAACTTCAAACCCGTAAGCGTCGCGGCCAATCTCCTGGCATGCCCTTAACGTTGAACCTGATCCAGCAACTGGATCAATAACCACATCGCCCGGGTCCGTAAATAATCGGATCAGGTTCTTTAAAAGCTTAATCGGCTTCTGCGTTGGATGGATTTTTGGGTATTCTTTCCCATCACGCTCCCACATGATCCAATCGAATATCATCTTGCCTTCGTTGTTAAACTTCGGAAGCTTATCTCGATAAAGCAGCAGCGCATGCTCTGTAGCGCCGACAATCCGCATATTTGCCTTTAAGACCTGGGCGGAATAATTTTTACAGAATGTGAGGTGCTGATAGTTGGTGAAGCCGTGCTTCTTCGCGTACTTTAAAACCATTTGGATTTGCTGAAAAGCACAGAACACAATCATACATGGTGCTTTTCCCCGCTCTTTTGGTTCTTTTTTCAAAAGTCGATTGCAAAAGTGGAAGTACTCGGCAATGTTGAAATTAAAATCCGTATTAAACGCGCTCTTTCCGGCCTTCTTACTCTCTCCGTTCTTGTTGTCTCCGCCCACGTACCATTCCGGGCTGGAGCCGTAAAAATTACTGCCGATGTTATACGGGATATCGGCAATCACCAGCTGCGCTCTTGGGATACCATAGCATTTGAAGTTCTGAAAATTGTCATTGATCAAAATACATTTAGACGCATGTTTGCGTTGTGGATCCATATCACGCCCTCGCTTTCTTTCTCATCTTCGGCCTGTACGGCAGCACCGTCTCATCATCATCAATGTGCTCAAAGTTTGCCGACACCAGGCGCATATCAAAGGCGTTGAGCGCCCCGCCTTTCGGTCTGGCCCGCTCATAGGTCTTCATCCAGATCACGCCGTCAAACTCAAATAAATCGTTAATTTCCAAATCCTTAAATTTCATTAAGTTATCCACAATTAATCCTCTCTGTCCACATACATGTAATCAATATCCAATAGCTCAGAGATAAATGCGGGCAGCCGGTCAAAGTCAATTTCAAGGGCGCCGCATTTTCCTGCAGAAATGCCGATATAGCCGTCTTCTCGGTTAACGAAGAAGCTCAGCCAAGTGATCGTCTCAGAATCGTAATAGAGGCCCTTTTCTGGATTTTTAGTATTAAAGGACCGTGAGAGTCTATTCGGCATCAGCGGAATGATGAGCCCATTGATCATCAGCTTCGGTCCGCGGGCTCGCTTGATCTGGTCCAGAAATTCCAAGACCTTCACGGCCTGGTCGATCGATTCCGCTGTATAAGGGTGTCGAGCCTTGATACCTCTTAAGTCACGGCTTACGGCTCTTAAGTTCGTGGCTTGGATCGGGTTCTTTTGCTTGCTCATGGTTCTCCTTCTTGATCATTCACTAATGCCATGACCGATTGTGTATCCGCTTCAGCTAAGGCATCGATTAATATTTCTCTTTTTTGTGTATCGGCGTCAGCCGCGTCCGCGTAAGCGGACTTATTATTATTTACTTTTATTTTATTTACTTTACTTTGTGTATTATTGCGCGCATTTTTGGAGTTATTGTTAACATTAACGCCGTTATTGTTTGCATTTACTTTTTTTAGGACACCATGAATCAGAAGATACTCTTTCTTGATTTCTAAACCCTGGCGCCGTTTGGTCATTTCAAAATAGCGTTTTTGAATGCCTCGCGACGTCAGGATGTGATGCTTTTTAAACATCGATGCATCGAAGAGTCCTCTTCTAATAGCAGCTTGGACGATATCTGACACGAGTGTGCGATCTTCACCGATCGAGCGGGAAAACAACATACCAATATCCTCTGACCATTCGCCGTAATATCCATGTGATCCGTAAATGTATTGCAAAAGTTTTACGAACACGGCGAATGCTTTGACACCAAACTGCGCTTCCAATAACTGAACATTGGTGTCCATGGTGACGTCAAGGGGAAAGTAATCAACCCCTTCTTTTTGTGGTCTAGCCATGGCAACCTCGAAAATTTATTTATGAGACAGCGGCTTCTTCCTGGCTGCTTTCAGCCGAGGAATCCTCTTCTTCCTCCATACTGTGTTTCATCCGGCAGATCAACCATATTGGCGTCCAGCGTCGTCTTGATCGTTTCGTCGGCGCTGACTTCTTTGACGAACTCAGTGGACAGCGGCGCGTATTTCAGCACCCGCTTGAGCACAGTCTTCTTTGCCATTTCATCGAAGTTGGTCTGCCATGGGCTGGTGTAGCCTTTTTTGTACGCCTGGGAGTATTTTCTGGAGAAGGCGTCCACCGCGGCCTTACTCATGACTTCAAAGCCAAAACCGCCGTTGATCAGCGTGAAGACGGCGTAATAATAGACGACTTCTCCGCGGTCGAGATCAGTGGATGGGATGTGTTTCAGGTGAGGCTCAAGGCCGTATTCGTAACTGAACTCATCCGCCGCATATACCTCTTTGGCGTAAATGCTTTTGAACTGCCCGGACCGGTACGCCAATGTGATCAGCCCTTTGTAGCCGGTCTGATGTCGAGGGTTTCCCTCGGCTTTGTGTTCTTCCAGGACACCTTCCAGCCGTCGCAGATGCCGGTTTCGTTATCCTGCATCTCCAGTTGAATCTGCTGCTTAATCGCTTCCTTCTCCTGTTTCAGTCGATCAGCCAGCGCGTCGATCTCGCGGATCCGCGCGAAGCTGTCCTTGAATTTTGATAGATCAGTCGGCGTTTCCTGGGCTTCGCCCTCAGGGTAGAGGGTCGCGATAAAATCGCCGCAGTCCTTAGAACCGTCTGCCGGCGGCATCACGTTCGGGACGATGTAATCATTCCAGAAGTCCTGCTCGATCTTGATCAGGGTCTGAATCTCGTCCTCATCCCGCTCGATCACCCGGGTTTCAATATGAGGCCAGATGAGTGCCCCCAGATACCATCGCTTGGCGCCGGTCACAGCCATGTAATGCAGACATTGCACCTCGTACGACGTCGGGATGGCGCCGTCTTTCCACTGATCCGACACGTAAGGTGAGGCGGTCTTGATCTCAAGCCCCGCGTCTTCACCTGTCACCAGCCGATCGACATTGGCAATCATAAACGGCCGTTCCGGGTCGATTAAGATCGCGTTCCGCCGGTGGCATTTCTTCCCGGTTTTTTCGCACCAGCGTCTTGCGACGTAGTCCTCTAAATCCCGGCCAATGCGCATGGCGTCGTTGTCAGGGCTGTCCTTCGTCCGGCCGGTTTTATCCGCCCAGACGGATACCGGTGAGCGGTAAGGGTTCAGCCCGGCGATGGCTCCGGCGTCGCTGCCGCCGATGCCGATGAGCCGGGCTTTGAGCCACTCTTCCCGAGTCATGCTCCGGGTATCAATTGCGTTGATATTTTTTTTCATGTTTGCTGCTTTCTCTAAATAAAAATGCGTCAAGCCCATTTATATCGTTATCGTTGGACTTTTACAAATGAGCTGAAGTGTGTGTATTTAATGCTTATCATCAATCATCAATTTTAATGAAGAAGGTTTTGGACTTGACGCATCCCCTTGACGGGGCTAAAATAGACTTGCTAAACTTCTTGCCGCGGGCCTTAGGGTCAGCGGCTTTTTTTATGCTGCTAGTTTCTTTCATGCAAGGTCCTTTCTGCCCACTGTCTCAATCCGATGTACCCGCACGGGATCAGGATCATGGCCGCAACGATTCCGATCGGCGACCAGTCTGCTGCCGAAGCGCCGATCAACAGCGTCATAATGGCGGCAAAGTCTATAAAATTTAAAATTTTGTGTTTCATTTTGCGACCCCCATCTCGGCGATAATGTCCTGCCCGTTGATATTCATCATGGATAAATAGAAGGGCAAGATTGCCGTTCGAACGCAGGCGTTCGAGCCTGCCGTTTTCCGGTAAGCGATCGCGAAAGGGACCGCGCCCCGGAGTGCCGCGTTTCTATACGATTCCGCATCCATGCCGCAGAACCGCGCGGCGTCCTCTGTCCGAATGTAATTGCGCTTGTCATTGGCTTCCACAAGCGATGTGAGTTCATCTATCCGCCTGGCAATGCTGTCCGGAAGATCAATCGTAACTTTCATGCCTTTCTCCTTTCTCTAGCACCCCGGCCCGCCGATTTTCATGCACATCCCTAAAGCGCCACCGTACTCTTCACGCGGCAGGCGCTGGTACTTGTCGTGCACTTTACACGGGCCGCCGTTTTTCGCTGATAGTTCACAATCCAAGCAGTGATCGTATGGCTTTTCATCCGCTTTTCTTTCCATCATTTTTAACCTCTCCTCAAGTTCTGCACCATTTCCAATTCTTATTTCTTCGTGGTGTGAATGTTCGCCGTCCTCCCAATACTTCGTAATGTAGTGATGGATCATCATTCATCTCCAAACAAACAATCCATCGCCTTATCCAGCGCCGCCTTTTCGATTTCCCGCTGGTCGATCTCGTCGAAGAACATGTCAACCAGCTCAATCAGCATCGGCTGCGTCAATGGGTCGAACTCTTTGTTGATCGTGTACGTGATATCGTTGTAAAAATTATCTAAGAACATATCGATGCCGCCGCCAGAAGACGAGCCGTAATGTTGTAGATAGTGCTGCGTCTTCGGCCAAAGTGCGCCGTCGATCATATGGTCAATCATTAATTCTGTGGCTTTATTCATTCGTCCTCCTGTTTGTACTTTTATTGTGATATGATAAAAAGAAAAATAGGAGTATCCCCATGATTCTTTCCATTATCAGTTTGGTTGTCGCTATTGCTGCCATGCTTATCTCTGCTTACAGCGTCTATTACACGAAACTTTTCAATCGTTTCAAAATCCGCATCGATCAAGCCACCATCGAAAAAGATCCCGACAGACCGTACTTGATTTCTTTTGACGTTTTCAATGATTCGCCAAGAGCAATCACGATCACAGGTCTTTCTCTCCGCAGCTCGGCCAAAAAGCCGCTGCCACTTTTGCCAGATTACAAAATAGATAAGAGTGAACTGCGAATTTACGAGGACCAGGAACCGTTTGTCGGCGATATCCTTATCCCTGCGAATGAAAGCGAATCGTTCAGCTATTTTGTCGAACAAAATCCAGAAGACATTATCGTAACTGTTTCCGCCGATCAGCCGATTCATCATGGCTCAAAGCATCAATCATTCGTCCTTCATCTTTTTCAGTTCTCTTAAAATGCAGACATTCATCAAGAGATGAACGGCCAGCAGGCTGAGTATGATAATATCGATCAATAAGCCCTCCTTACGTTTTTCTTTAACCATTCCGTTTCTCTAAATTGCTTCAGCGCCTTTTCTCTGCCATTTGCGCCGCAGTTGAGATAGCTGACTAAAACAGAATTGATTTTAAAATATTGATCATTCGATATAGCACGAAGTCTTTTGGCCATGACAGCTTCGCCGTATGCTTCCATCACGCGATCGCGGGAATCAGATTTAACGGCATAGTTGACACGGTTAATGAGGTTGTAATAAATTTCTTGGTCCACTTTCTCCTCCTCACTTCTTCAAGAACGTCTCAATCGGAACGTCGAAATACTTAGCCAGCGCCGCGATCTTGTCGATCTTAGGGGTATAATTCCCGCTTTTCCAGTTCGACAAGGTTGCAGTTGAAACACCTGTATCTTGGCTGACTCGATATGCTGTCTTTCCGTTTTTATCGCATAGATTTTGGAAAACATCATATGAACCCATCTTTTCACCCCTTTCGCTAACATTTCTTATTGATTTATCTAAGCTTTCTTAGTATAATTTAAGTGTCATTATTTATTACAAGCTAAGATTGACTTAGAAATCTTTGTTATGGTCATATATTAGCATAGTTTTCTTAGTGTGTCAACGAATTTTAGCGAACTTTTCTTAGCTATTTTAAAGGGAGGACTATGTCATGTATGAAGTATTTCAACGTTTATTGGATGAAAAAGGCATTACGGCTTATAAAGTTGCAAAAGAAACAGGAATATCGACTGCTACATTGAGCAGTTGGAAAAAAGGAAGATATACACCCAAAAAAGAAAAACTCCAGAAGATCGCCGATTACTTCGGCGTACGCCTTGAATATCTGACCGGCGCTTCTCCATATCGGACAGATAAGGAGCTATTGGCTGCCGAAGGCCGCCCAACGCTAAACCCACATTACAAAGCAAAAGTAGCGATACCGTGGAAAGACAACGTACAGCCGGTAGTAATAGAAAAGGAATTTATCTCCATTCCCGTTTATGGATCAGTCCCTGCCGGTGTACCAATCGAAGCGATTCAGAACATCATCGATAATATCGCGCTCCCTTCTGATTTTTTGAGCGACGATATTCAGCTGATCGGATTGCGTGTGTCCGGTGATTCGATGTACCCCATGTATATGGACGGCGATACCATTATTGTCGCAATACAAAACGACTGCGAAAGTGGGCAGGATGCTGTCGTTTATGTCAACGGGTATGATGCCACGCTGAAGACTGTCATCAAAAATGACGACGGAACGATCACCTTAAGACCACGCAACCCGGAGTATATGGAAAAAACCTATGGCCCCGGCGACGCGCCGATCCAGATCCTCGGGCCGGTCGTGAGACAGATTAGGTGAAAGTAACTATTTTCTAAAAAATTAATTGAGTGGAGGTGACAATACGTGAGAAAAAACAAACCGCTGCTGACTATAGATGAGCAAATTGATCATTTAAAAGAAAATGGCATAACATTTAATATTATGTCAGAAGATAAAGCCAAAGATTATCTAAGATACAATAACAATTATTTTAAACTCACATCTTATCGCAAAAACTTTGATAAATATCAAGCCGGAAAATACATCGGTAAATATTTGGATCTTGATTTTGGTTATTTAGTTGATTTAGCTGTCATTGATATGGAATTGCGATACATCTTTGTTCAACTCGCTTTAGATATTGAGCACTATATTAAAATGCAACTGATGCGTATGACAGAAGATAATCAAGAAAATGGGTATTCCATTTGCAAAGACTTTGAAAATTCTCTCAATCAAAAACAGAGCGACCGTCTAAATGATGAAATTAATAGAAACAAAAATAATGTTTACTGCGGAAATCTTGTCAACAAATACTGTGATAATTTCCCAATATGGGCGTTTTTGGAGCTCATCCCATTTGGTCGTCTAGTTTACTTTTACGGTTTCTGCGCTAAAAGATTCAATTCTCAAGAAATGGAGGATCGTTTTTATGCTTTAAAAACTTGCAATCAGATTCGTAATGCTGCTGCTCACAGTAGTTGTATTATCAACGAACTAAAGCCATACACAGCGGATCATGAACCACGCTATATCGTCAGGCAAGCTTTATCTCAAATTCCTGGTATATCTAAAGGAATGCGTAAGAAAAAATTAAGTAATGCTAGAATTCAGCAAATTATCACTCTGCTATATATACACTCTCAATGCGTGACAAGCAAGGGCGTACGTCGACGATCAGCAGTACTTTTAAATGAATTATCACGCCGAATGATGGAGAATATAGATTATTACAAAAACAACGATTTAATCACATCATCATTTAAATTTTTAACAAAAATAATTGACTTTTGGTTCCCTTCAGTGTAAAATACAGTCACATAGAAAAAACGAAAAACGTTTTTGTAAGGGCTGTGCCTGAGGGCATCGCCCTATTTTTTATGCCTAATTGTGTAATCAGTTTTCTCTAAATTCAATTTTTCAATATTTGGTTTTAAACCAAGTTCGAAGATAGTTCAAAGTCAGTTCAAAAAAAACAGCCACCCACGCTTTAGGAAACACGGGCGGCCAGATGCCAGATCAGATGATATGACACCTCTAAGCAACTTCATTGTATCATCTGACCCGAATTTATTCAAGAAAGGATGATTCCATGAGACGCGCAAAAACCAAGCGCGAAAAGACCACCGGCCTGATCGAACGCAAAAAAGTCATCGGCGTGGATCCGATAACCGGGAAGAAAATCTATCACAGCTTTTACGGCCGGGGCCGGCGGGCTGAAGAACAGATCGACGAGAAATACAAGGCCTACATGCTCAAGCAGGAGCTGACCGCCGAGTCGAATGAGACGCTGGCCGCCGTCTGCGAACATTGGATGGAGACCTGCAAGCGGCCCGTCGTCTCGCCGCTGACCTACGACCTCACCTATCTCAACAGCCTGAAAATCATCGAGACCCATTTCGGCGATATCCAGATCAGCGACGTCACCCAGGAGAAGCTGCAGCGTTTCTTCGTCAAAAATCGGTGGCGCAACCGCTGGCAGATCGACAAATTTTACTACATCCTCAAGAACACCTTCGACTTCGCCGTACAGAATGAGATGATCCGGCGCTCGCCCTTCATCAATATCAAGCGTTATTCAAAAGCAGCCAAGACCAAACGGGCTTACGACGAAGCCGCCTACTTCAAATGCATCGCTTTCGCCAAAGAACATCCGGACGGCCTCGGACCTTTCATCATCCTCAAAGCGGGACTGCGCCGCGGCGAGCTCTGCGCCCTGCGCTGGTCCGATATCGACTTTAAGAATCAGATCATTCACGTCCGGCGTGCCGTCACTTACGCCGACGGCCGGCTCAAACTCAATTCAGGCAAAACGGCAAACGCCGCGCGGGATATTCCGATCGACGCGGAAGCCGTCGACTTTCTGTCAACCATAGAGCAGAAATCGCCATGTGTCGTGGGAAATGGCAAGGCCGACCGTCGTGATCCGGAAAACTTCGCCAAACGCGACTACCAGCGGTTCATCACTGATTTCGCCAAAGCCACCGGCTACCCAGCGCTGAGCCTGCACGAGCTGCGCCACACCTACGGCACGATGCTCTACCACTTCCACACCCCGCTCGAAGCCATAGCGAAGGTCATGGGCCACAGCAGCATCGAGACCACCCGGAAAATCTATGTCCATGACACCGTCGATGATCTGAAGGAACGCATCATTTTCCCTGCGATGTGAGCGCGATATCGTACGACAGTTTACGAAAAATATACGAATGAAACACCAAAAAAAGCCTTAAATCTCCGGCTTTTCCATTTCTAAGCTTTTCCATTTCAGACCTTCCGAAAACATGAAAAAAGCCCGGAAGTCAGCCTTCCGGGCGGTATATTCAATGGTGATCCCTACTGGGCTTGAACCAGCGACCTCTACCGTGTGAAGGTAGCGCTCTTCCAGCTGAGCTAAGGGATCATGACGTTATTTACTATAACTTTTAATCCCCCGGTTGTCAAGATGAAATTTCAGATCTTTAGATCTTCAGCCCGAGCTGTGGTTTTCTTTTGATTTTTTTCGGCGTTGATGTTCTGAATCCCGAGGAGCAGAATATCGCTGACGATGCCGACCATTTCTTCGGGCGTCTTGTCCGGATCTTCGGACAGCCATTTCTGCATCATGCCCATGCAGCCGGACACGATGAAGGCGTAGCTGTAGTTGAACAGCTGATCGTGGCTGATTTCTTCGGCGCTGTGTTCGCTGTTGAAGCGGATCAGGTCGTTGATGCAGCGCAGGCGCAGCATTTCCTGAATGCTCTGGACGAATTTCGGATCGCCGTTCGGGCCGAGGAGCGCCAGGGTCAGGTCTGCGTTCTGGCGCAGCAGGGTGAAAATATCAAGGAGGCGCCCCTGAATGTCCTCAAAGGTTTCCGGCGCCGGGCGGTCTTTGAAAATTTCGCTGAACTTGCCGTAAAGTTCTTCTTCCAGATGGTCCTGCATGTCGTAAATATCCCGGTAGTACTGGTAAAATGTCCCCCGATTGATGTGAATGCGCTCGGACAGCTCCTTGACCCGGATGTCCCGGACCGGCTTTTCGTTGAGCAGTTCCGTAAAGGCCCGGCGCATAGCCGCCTTCGTCTTCACGACCCGGCGGTCCGGCTTGTGCTGACGTTTGTGCTCCCGCCTGTTTTTTCCGTAAATCGATGCCAATTTTTTCTCCTGACTATTTTTTCAGCTTTTTTCAGATATTGTACAGTTTTCATTGATCTGTTTATTGATTTTTTCTCTGTTAACAGTATAATAGGATTGAAAAAAATAGTCAACACTTGTATGGTTATCTTTTAGAAAGGAAATCACCCTATGGAAGCATTTAGCAAAAAAGTGGTCAAATTCCGCATTCCGATTTTGATCGCGGCTATCCTGCTCATGATTCCAGCGGCCTTCGGGTATCTCCATACCCGGACCAATTACGATATTCTGACCTATCTGCCCGATTCCATCGACACGATCAAAGGCCAGGATATCCTGAAGGACGAGTTCGGCAAAGGCGCCTTTTCCCTCGTCATCTTCGACGGCATGAGTGACAAGGAAATCGCCAAAACCGAAGCGGAATTCAAGCAGATCGACCACGTCAATTCCGTCATCTGGTACGATGACATCGCCGATTTGAACATCCCGAAGGAAATGATCCCGAGCGACGTGTACAAGGCCTTCAACAGCGGCGATTCGACGCTGATGGCCGTGTTCTTCGACACCTCGACCTCCGCCGACGGCACCATGAACGCCATCAACCAGATGCGCAAAGTCGCCGGCAAACACTGTTACATCTCCGGCATGTCCACTATGGTCACGGACCTCAAAAACCTGACCGAACAGGAAGAACCGATTTACGTCAGCATCGCCGTGATTCTCTCCTGCATTGCCATGATGGTCTTCATGGACTCCTACGTCGTCCCCCTGGTCTTCCTCGCGAACATCGGCATCGCCATCGTGTGGAACCTGGGCACCAACCAGTTCTTAGGCGAGGTTTCCTTTATTACAAAGGCCCTGGCCGCGGTGCTCCAGCTCGCCGTCACGATGGACTATTCGATCTTCCTGTGGCACTCCTTCGAGGAGCAGCTCCAGCTGAACCGGGGCGATTCCAAGACGGCCATGGCCAAGGCCATTGCCGCCACCATCACATCGGTGACGGGCTCTTCAATCACGACGGTGGCCGGCTTCATCGCCATGTGCTTCATGACCTTTAAGCTCGGCATGAACCTCGGGATCGTCATGGCCAAGGGCGTCATCTTAGGGGTGATCTCCTGCGTCACGGTGCTGCCGGCGCTGATTTTGCTGTTCGCACCGCTGATCGAAAAGACGCGCCACCGCAACATCCTGCCGGATATGCACAAACTGGCCCACGCCATCATCGACCACCGCAAGATTTTCCTCGTGATCTTTATCGTGATGTGGATTCCTGCCTCTTACGGCTACAACCACATCCAGACGTACTACGACATGGGCTCGCGGCTGCCGAAAAACCTGGGTTATTCCATCGCCCGGCATAAGATGGAAAAAGACTTCAAGACCGGGGCGACCCACATGATCCTCGCGAAGAAAGATCTGTCCACCCGGGATGCCCACAACATGATCGACGGCATCAAAGAGATTAAAGGGGTCAAAAACGTCCTGGCCATGGATTCCTTCCTCGGGCCGATGGTGCCGAAGCAGATGATCCCGTCGAGCATCCGAAATGAACTCGCCAGCGGCAAATATCAGCTCATGATCATCAACTCCGAGTACTCCACCGGGACGAACCAGGTCAACCGCCAGATCACAAAAATCAACAAAGTGATGAAGCGCTACGACAAGACGGCCATGCTCATCGGGGAAGCGCCGTGCACCAAGGATTTGATCACGATCTCGAACCACGACTTTAACGTCGTCAACGCCGTGTCCATCGCGATGATCTTCTTAATCATCGCCCTGGTGCTCCAGTCCTTCTCTCTACCGTTCATCCTCGTGGCAGTCATCGAATTCGCCATCTTCATCAATCTGGGGATTCCGTTCTACACCCACACGACCCTCGTGTTCATCGCGTCGATCTGCATCTCGACCATCCAGCTCGGGGCGACGGTGGACTACGCCATCCTCATGACCACCCGGTACAAGACCGAGCGCTACAACGGCAAGGAAAAGCGCGACGCCATCGAAACGGCTCTGGCCTTCGCCATTCCGTCGATCATCGTGTCCGCGGCGGGCTTCTTCGCGGCGACCTTCGGCGTCGCGGTGTACTCGGACATCGACATCATCTCATCCCTGTGCACCCTGCTGGCCCGAGGCGCGTTGATCTCGATGCTCTCGGTCATCTTCATCCTGCCGTCGCTGCTCATGCTCTTTGACCACATCATCATCAAGACGTCGAAGGGCTTCATCGACCGGTCCCGCACCGGCCTCGGCGCGCGGACGAAAGCTGCGGACAATACGGCGGAAGCCAGCAACCAGGAAACCCGGGTCTTCTCTAAAATTGAAAACCTGAACGGTTCGGAACCGACGAAACTCTTCCGCCGGAACATTTCAGATTCAAAGAAAGGAAATTAAACATGCACGCATTCACCACGATGTCGAAACGCAGGAAACTGCTCTTTGCTGTCATCCTGGGCATCGCCGTTCTGTGCCTGAGCATGACGGCGGTTTTCGCATCCAAATCGACAACGAAAAAGGCCTCTTCTTCCGCATCCAAAAAAAGCCTGACCCGGAAAGCCAAGCTGGCTTCCGGCGCCCAGGCCGTGTCGTCCCAGAAAGGCAAGGCCGTCGCTAAACAGGAAACGGTTTACGTTAAAGCCGACGCTTCCGGCACCCGGAAAGCCACATACGTTTCGGACTGGCTCCAGAACGCCGGCAATGAAAAGAACCTCGAAGACATTTCCAATTTATCGAATATCGAAAATGTCAAAGGGTACGAAAAGTACACGAAAAACGGCAACACCCTAACCTGGAAGACCAAGGGCAAGGACATTTACTACCGCGGCACCACGGATCAGACCCTGCCCATTAACGTCCAGATCCTCTACGAACTTGACGGCCAGTCGGTCACGGCGAAGGAACTCGCCGGCAAGAGCGGCAATGTGAAGATCACGATCAACTACAACAACGAAGGGGAAACCAACGGCATCACGACGCCTTTCGCCGTCGCGACGGCTTTGGATCTGCCCACGTCCCGCTTCTCGAACATCAAGGTCACCAACGGGGCGGTGGTCAGCGACGGCCAGAACAACGCGGTGGTCGGCATCGCCTTCCCGGGCCTGAAGGAAAACCTCGGCCTCAGCTCTGTGCAGGGCCTCAAGATTCCGGATTCGGTCACGATCACAGCGAAGGTGAAGAACTTCAAACTGGGCCCGACGATCACGTCGGCGTCTACGGATGTATTGAACCGCGCCGGCCTCAAGGACATCAAGAGCTTTAAAGACCTCGACGCAGCCATCGACAAACTCGAAACCGCCAGCGGCCAGCTCGTTGCCGGCTCCTTATCGGCTTGGAAAGGTTCCGCCCAGCTCTCTGCGGGTGCCTACACCCTGTCCAACGGCACCGACACCCTTGTCACCGGCCTGAACCAGTACACCGCCGGCGTCGCTTCCGCCGCAAACGGCGGGAACAGCTTAGCCTCCGGCTCCGCCACACTGGCAACCGGCCTTGGCAGCCTGAACAGCCAGGTTCCTGCCCTCACCGGCGGCATCACAAAACTGTACGCCGGCAGCCAGCAGCTCGCCACAGCTTACGGCGACGCAAAAACCAAAGACACGATCTTAAACGGCTCGGCTTCACTGGCCAGCGGTGCGGATTCACTGTCCACCAATCTGTCAAGCCTGACATCCGGTGCTGCCCAAGTCAACACCGGCATTCAGCAGATGAAGAGCCAGCTCACCCAGCTCAACACAGCCCTTCAGAGCAGTGACACCTCAAGCTTGACCACCGTACTCACCAATTATCGGAAGAATCTGCAAACTGAAGGGGCTTCAGCAAAGGCGCTGTCTGGCGTCGCGACAGATCTTGCCAAAAAAGGCGACGCGGAAAACGCTCAGAAAGTCGCAGCCCAGGCCAAAACCTTAGGCGATACGGCTCAGTCCGATGCCGATGCACTGCAAAAAGCTCAGTCCAATATCGAATCTTTGAATAAAAATATCGGGACGCTGAAACAGGCTCTTGCCGAAGCTACGAAGACTGGCGGCTCTCTCGATCAGCTGGCTGCAGGCTCTCAGCAAGTCGCAGACGGTTCTCAAAAACTCTCTGCTGGCGCAAAGACCCTGGCCACTGGATCTCAGGATCTGAACACCGCGCTTCAGAAAGTCGCCAAAGGCACGAATGAACTCAACGACGGTCTGGCACAGCTCAACGGCAAAACCGGCGATCTCTCCAGCGGCGTCGGTCAGCTCGCTTCGGGCAGCCAGAAAATTGCCGACGGTTCCAAGACTTTGAGCGACGGCCTCAACACCCTGAACGCCAACAGCGGCGCCCTCAACAGCGGTGCCTCTCAGCTGTCAAACGGTTCGAAACAGCTCTACAAAGGTTCGGTTACCCTAAGCGACGGCCTGAGCACGCTGTACTACGGCATGAACCAGTTCAAAACCACCGGCATCGACAAGATCGCGGCGGTGTACAACAACAATTTCAAGAATCTGGCAGGCAAGCTCAACGCGATCAAACAGGCCTCTGAAGACTACAACAACTTCTCAGGCATCACCCCTGGCATGAAAGGGTCTGTCAATTTCATTATCGAAACGGACAGCATTTCAAAATAATACCTTCTAAATTTTCCATAATGCAGCCCTTCGGGGCTGTATTTTTTTGTGTTTTTTACTTATGGTCCGACCAGTAATCGCCATTACATGTCTAAATTTTATATTTATTTCGGAATGTAATTGTTTTATAATAAGGTTAATCAAATAACAATGTTTTAGGTGCTCCGCGAGAGCGGAGAGAATAGGGAATCAGGTGAAAGTCCTGAACGAACCCATCACTGTAAACCGCGAAGGACGGCAAAAATGTCACTGACGTCAGCATATCGGCGTTGGGAAGGCGCTGTCCGGCAGCCATGCGCGCGGCGAGTCAGGAGACCTGCCTGAAATACAATGTCCCTGGATGACGGTAAAATCCATGGCCGATTTTTTTGTATTTCGGCTGTGGATTTTTTTAATGCCGCAAAAGCCGAAGCTGGTTTAGAAAAGGAGAATTATGATGACCATACTCGAAGCAGCCCGCGCTGGGCAGATCACCGACGCGATGCGCATTTGTGCAGAACGAGAAGATGTCGACGCGGAATTCATCCGTCAAGGCATCGTTGACGGCAACATCGTCGTCCTCGACAGTTCACGAGACAATATCCGTCCCGTCGCCGTCGGTAAAGGCTTAAAAACGAAAGTTTCTGCCTCTGTCGGCATGTACGAAGAAAAAGACACCATCGACGGTGAAATGGAAAAGATTCAGGCCGCTGTCAAGGCCGGCACCGACACCATTATGGATTTGTCCGTCCGCGGCCCCATCGAAGAGATGCGCGAAAAGGTGCTTGCCACCGCCGATCGCCCAGTCGGCACCCTGCCCATGTACGAAACCTTGGCCAAGGCCGCCGCTGAACACGGCACGGCAATGGACATGACCGAAGACGACATTTTCGATATGATTGAACATCAGGCCGCCCAGGGCGTGTCCTTCCTCGCCATGCACCCGGCCACCACTTTGGAAGTCGTTCGCCACGCCAAAGAAGAACACCGCATCGACCCCCTCGTGTCCTACGGCGGGAGCCACCTCATCGGCTGGATGCTCTACCACAAAAAAGAAAACCCGATGTACACCCAGTTTGATCGGGTCATCGACATCTGCCACAAATACGACACCGTCTTAAGCTTCGCCGACGGCATGCGCCCGGGCTGCGTCGACGATTCCCTCGACGCCCCTCAGGTCGAAGAACTCGTCCTCATCGGCACCCTCGCCCGCCGCGCGAGAGAAGCCGGCGTCCAGGTCATGGTCAAAGGACCGGGCCACGTCGCCATGGACGAAATCCAGACCACCGTTCAGCTCGAAAAGAAACTGTGCCACGGCGCCCCGTACTTCATCTTCGGTATGCTGCCGACCGACACCGGCGCCGGCCTCGATCACATCACCTCCGCCATCGGCGGCGCCATCGCCGCTTACTACGGTGCCGACTTCCTGTGCTACGTCACCCCGGCCGAACACATCGGCATGCCGAATAAAGACGACGTGTACCAGGGCGTCATCGCCTCCCGCATCGCCGGCCACGCCGCCGACGTCGCCAAAGGCCTGCCTTCCGCCGTCGAATGGGACAAGAAAATGTCCGAAGCCCGGGTCAAGATGGACTTCCCGTCACAGTTCAAGATGGCCATCGATCCGGAAACCGCCGAACGCATGTGGCGGGAACGCTCTGACGATTTCTCAAGCGAATGCACCATGTGCGGCAAATTCTGCGCCGCCCGCATCGTCGAAAAGGTATTGAACGGCCAAGAAGCGCCAACTAGAACAGAAGAGGTGTTAAAGTAATGACTACGCAAATGCTCGAAGCCCGCAAGGGTCATATCACAGAAGAAATGGAAATCGTGGCAAAAAAAGAAGGGGTTAGTCCGGAATATATCCGCGATCAAGTCGCCGTCAGCCACATCGTCATTCCGAAAAACATCCACCGTGACCGCTCCAACATCTGCGGCATCGGCGCCGGTCTCAACGTCAAGGTCAACTCTCTCATGGGCACCTCCTCAGACCGCAACGACAAGGAAATGGAAAAACGCAAGCTCCGCCTCATCGAAGAAGCCGGCGCGGACGCCTTCATGGATTTATCCACCGGCGACGACATCGATGGCATGCGCAAACAATCCATCGCGACGTCCAACATCGCAGCGGGCTGCGTGCCGATTTACCAGGCCGCGGCGGACGCCATCGAAAAACACGGCTCCATCGTCGGCATGACCGCCAAGGAAATGCTCGACACCATCGAAAAGCAGTGCCAGGACGGCATGGACTTCATGGCCATCCACTCCGCCTACAACTTCTGGGTCCTCGACACCTTGAAGAAGAGCGGCCGCCTCACCAACGTCGTGTCCCGTGGGGGCTCCTTCCTCACCGCCTGGATGCACTACAACCAGAAAGACAACCCGCTGTTCACGGAATTTGACACCATTCTCGAAATCTTAAAATCCACTGACACGGTGCTGTCCATCGGCGACGCCATCCGTCCGGGCTGCAACTGGGATTCCCTGGATTCACCCCAGGTCGCGGGCCTCATGGTCGCCGGCGATCTCGCAAAGCGCGCCATCGAAGCCGGCGTTCAGGTCATGATTGAAGGGCCGGGCCACGTGCCGCTGAACCACATCGCGACGACGATGCAGCTCCAGAAACAGCTGTGCCACGGCGTGCCGTACTACATCCTCGGCTTCTTGGCCACGGACGTCGCACCGGGCTACGACAACATCACCGGCGCCATCGGCGGCGCTTTCGCCGGCATGTACGGCGCAGACTTCCTGTGCAACCTGACCCCAGCTGAACACCTGGGTCTGCCCACAGAAGAAGACGTCGTCATGGGCGTGCGCACCGCCCGCCTCGCGGCCGACTGCGTCAACATGCTGCGCCGAGACAGCCAAAGCTACAAACGCTCCAAGGCCATGGCTGAAGCCCGGGTCAAAGACGATCCCCAGGCGCAAATCGACAACGCTCTGTTCCCGGAAATGGTCAAAGAACGCATGGGCACCGAACCGGCCCACGACCACTGCGCGGCCTGCAGCGAAGGCCTGTGCCCGGCGGACTACGCCTACCAGTATTTCTTCGGCGATTAATTTTAAATTTTATCCAATAAGAAAAAGGAGAACGACATGGCAAATCTCACCCTTGACACCGTCTTAAACGGCATTGAACCTGCAGATCAGAGCTGGGCCGAAAAGGCCAAGGCCCGCGTGGAAGCCCTCGCGGTGCCGCCCTGGTCCCTGGGGCGCTTGTCCCGTCTCGGGGTGCGGCTGGCCGCAATGCAGCGGACCATCCATCCCGACGTCACCCGCAAGATGATCATCACCTGCGGCGCCGACGAAGGGGTCGCTGAAGAAGGCGTCTCGGCCTTTCCCCAGGAAGTCACCCAGGAAATGCTGCGGAACATCGCCTGCGGCGGCGCGTCCATCAACGTGCTGGCCAAAGCGGCCGGCGCCGAAGTGCGCCTCGTCGACCTCGGGGTCAAGGGGGATTTTCCAGAGCTGATCGAACAGGGCCGCCTCGTCGATAAAAAAGTAGCCTACGGCTCCCAGAACATGCGCAAAGGCCCGGCCATGACCCGGGAACAGGCAGTCGCTTCCCTCGAAGGGGGTATCGCCGTCGCGTCGGACGCCATCGAAAAGGAAGGCATCCAGCTCCTCGGCACCGGGGACCTCGGCATCGGCAATACCACCCCGTCCGCCGCGATCCTCGCCGTCATCGGCCATCATCCGGTCGAAGCGGCCACCGGCCGGGGCACCGGCCTCGACGACGCGGGCCTCGCCAACAAGATCCAGGTCATCAAAGACGCCATCGCCCTGAACCAGCCGAACCCTGAAGATGGCCTCGACGTGCTGGCAAAAGTCGGCGGCTTCGACATCGGCGGCATCGCCGGCACGATTCTTGGCGCCGCCTACCACCGCACACCGATTTTAATCGACGGCTTCATCTCAACGGCCGGCGCCTTAATCGCCAAGACGCTCTGCCCGACTGCGGCCGACTACATGATCGCCGCCCACAAATCTCAGGAACCGGGCCATACCCTGATGTGGCAGACCCTCGGCCAAAAACCGATTCTCGATTTGGACATGCGTCTCGGCGAAGGCACCGGCGCCGCTGTCGCGATGCACATCGTCGAATGCGCGGCCCGGACGATGAACGACATTCTCACTTTCGAAGAAGCGGCCGTCACCAATAAAAACTAATGCCATGAAATACGATCCCCACAAAAGCGGTGCCCAGTATCTCGAAGATCTGGCCACCTCATATTGGTACGCAAGTGCCCTATTCACAGCCCTGGACTCAGGGCTGTTTAATGTCTTACGGGAAAATAACGAGCTGAGCGCCGAAGACGCTGCCGCAAAGCTCGGCTGGCAGCCCGGACCAACGGCACGTTTTTTAAAGCTGCTTAAGGAAATGGGCCTCGTCGATATGTATGCAGGCAAATGGTACAACACTGGCCTCACCTCCAACCATCTCGTCGACGGCGCCCCCCAGGATCAGCGAGCGAACATTCGCTGGCGCCGAGACCTTCGCGGCGAATGGGACACCCTGCCCGACGTGCTCGCCGCCGGCACCCGCACGCTCTTTCCACCTGACGACGTCTGTGAGGCTGACATGCACGCAAGACGCGTCGAATACCTCAAAGCGATGGACGCCGTCATCGACGGCAAAATCGCTGAAATGCTGCCGATGTTTACCCGCGCGCTGCCTGAAAACGCGGCCGTGCTCGATGTGGGATGCGGCAGCGGCAAATTCGCGATGTCGGTGCTCGACGCCTGCCCCAGCGCCACCGCTGACCTGATGGACATTCGACAAATGACGCCCATCACCAAAGCCTTCGCCGACGCCTGGCCCGAAGCGGTAGCGAGCCGCACCCAAACAATCGATCAGAACATCTTAGAGCGGCCGTGGCAGGTGCGTCGGACGTACGACCTGATCATTTTGTCCAATATCGTTCATGCCACGGCAGAAGCGGAATCGGCATCGGTACTTGAAGAAGCCGCCACCCATTTGGCGCCGGACGGTATTCTGCTCGTGCACGATTTCTTCACGGAACACGACCCGGTTAAGTCGCGTCTGTCCGACATCAATATGATGGTCAACACCTACAACGGGCGGGCCTACTCGGCGAAATGGACGGCTGATACGTTAAAAGCTGCTGGCTGCGGCGCGTCCGCCTTTGTGCCCCTGTCGACCGACACCGGCGTCCTCTTTGCCTGCCAAAAGACGGAACGGCTCGAGGATTTAGCCCTCGACCCGGCTGCCCAGCTGATCCCCAAAATCAAGGCTCTCGGTTTTGCCGACGCCATCCCCTTTAAGGCCGACGACGTCGTCTTTTCGCCCTTTGCCCGGAACAAATGTCAGTTCGGCTGCCAATCCGCCTACGAAAAGACCTGCATCTCCAACCGGGACATGAGCTACGACGAAACCCAGGCGATGGTGGGCGACTACCACCGCGGGCTGCTGCTGTGCTCAGAACCGCCCACCGGCGATTTCCAAAGGCGCTGCCTTGCAGCGGAGGCCGAAGCCTTTAAATCCGGCTTCTACAAGGCCTTTGTGTTCTGGGCTGGCCCCTGCAGTATCTGCAAAACCTGCGACCTCGAAACGCCATGTGCCAACCCGGCCCATCACCGGCCGTCAATGGAAGGCTGCGGCCTCGACGTTTACGCGACAGTCAATCAAGTCGGCGAAACCCTGCACCCGCTGCGGCGCCGTGGCGAGACTGTCAAATACTACGGTCTGCTGCTGCTCGACTAATCCATGTACGTCTAGAAAAGAGCATTTATGAAATCAAAAATTTTACTGGTTCAAGCCATTTCCATGGAAGGCCTCGATATTGAACGGGTCTACCCCATCGGCATCGTCACCCTCGGCACCTTATTAAAGCGCAGCGGCCGCTACGACGTAAAAATTTTCGACATGAACATGGCGGCCAACCCCTACGCCGAACTGAAAACCCAAATCGCCGAAACCGAACCGGACGTGATCGGCATCTCTCTGCGCAACCTCGATCCCCTGGGCAACCGCACCACGTCGCTGATCGTGCCCTTTGCCATGACGGTCCGGTTCATTCACCAATTTGCGCCGGACACGCCGCTAATGGCCGGCGGCACCGCCTTCACGCTCTTCCCCGAACGGCTCATGAACGATTTCCATGAAATCACCTGCGGGATTGTCGGTGAAGCGGAAAAAAACGCCGTGCCCCTTGTGGACGCGCTGACAACGCACGACACCCTTCCCGATCTGCCCGGCGTCATCCGGCGGGACGGCGAAGGCCTGCGTTTCAATCCGCCGGACGGCAGCTTCAATATGGCTGACTACCGCATGATCGACCGAGATTTACTCTCGCCGGTGGATTATCTCAAGGTGAATAAATACGTCGAGAGCATCGGCGTTGAAACCAAACGGGGCTGCTGCTTCCATTGCGGCTACTGTGAGTACCCGAAAATCTCAGGCCGGTGCATGCGGCTGCGGGATCCCCTCGCCGTCGTCGACGAGATTGCGTACCTTAAGGAAAAATACGGGGTGACGCGCATCCATCTGACGGATTCTATCGTCAACGTGCCGACAAACCACCTCGACACAATTTGCGAAGAACTCTTGCGGCGAGGTCTTGACATCCACTGGAGCGGCTTCTTCCGTGAGGACACCCTCACCCGGGAAAACACGAAGCTTTATGCTGAATCGGGCTGCGAATCCTTTTCCCTCTCGCCTGACGGGCTGTGCCAAAAACATCTGGACATGCTGGACAAACACCTCACCGTCGATCAAATTCTCGATGCGGCCCGGGTATTAGCAGATACCGGCGTCATCGCAGTCTACCACTTTCTCGTCAACGTTCCCGGTGAAACCCGGGAAACCGTTGAAGAAGCAAAAAAACTCATCGACGCCATTTACGGCATCCACGCCGGCACCAAAAGCCTCGGCACCATTGTTCTCAACCTGATCCGAATCATGCCCGGCACGAAAATCGAACGCCTCGCCCTCGAGGACGGTGTCATCACGCCGGAAACCGATCTGCTCTACCCGGTTTATCACGATCCACCGGCCACCCGCACCTCCCGCTACGAATTGGAGGTCTACCACCAGACGCGCAACATCGCCATGTGGAACGGCTTTGATCTGCCGGACCCGATGAAATAAATAAAGGAAATTGATATGAAAATCTTATTGCTTGAACACCCCAGAAAACCGGCGGAAGACCGTCAAAACGACATTGCCAACACAACGCTGGCCTCCTGTCTGACCTCCGGCTACCTTGCCGCCAACCTGCTCAAGGCCGGCCACTGCGTCGACCTCATCGAAGGGTACATGGAACATTTGTCCTACGACGCCATCGAAAAGGAAGTCGCCGCTTTCGGACCGACGGTCCTGGCCGTTCATCTCGTCTACAACTGGGAGGACAACCACATGCTGTACACCTTCCTGACCCGGCTGAAAAAACAATACGGCATCAAACACCTCTCCGTCTACGGCTATTACCCGACTTTTGCCTACGAAGAGGTGCTCAGCCGCTGCCCCGCCATCGATTCGGCGATGCTCGGCGAAAACGAACAGACGGTTGTCGATTTAGCCGATCATCTTGACCACTGGCAGGACGTCAAGGGCTTGGCCTTTCGGAGCGAAGACGGCGTCAAAGCTTCCTTCGGCACCCTGGTAAAGGACCTCGACACGCTGCCCTTCCCAATCCGCAAGGCAACGTCTTACCCGGGCGGCGAGGTCAACATCCTCGGCAGCCGCGGCTGCTACAATACCTGCACCTTCTGTTACATCAACCCGTTTTTCGGCGACAACACCGGCTGCCCGCGATGGCGCACCCGCACACCGGAAAACATCCTCGCCGAAATCGACCAAGTCATCGCCCAGACCGACCACCGGTATTTTTACTTCGACGACCCCAATTTCTTCGGCCCCGGCAAAGCCGGCCGCGACCGGGTGTTAAAACTGGCCGAGCTGCTCAAGACACGGCCGATTACCTTCGGCATTGAAGCAAGAGCCAACGACATCGACGAAGCCACTACGGCGGCCTTGGTCGACGCCGGCATGACGGACATCCTCGTCGGCCTCGAAAGCGGCCGTCAGGAAGTTCTCGACCGCCTCGACAAACACACCACCGTCGCCCAAAACGAAAACGCGCTAAAAATATTAAGGGCCCACGGTATCGAACCCAACGTCGGCTTCATCATGTTCGAGCCGGATTCGTCCTTTGACGACTTGCGCACCAACTTCGATTTTCTGATGCGCAACGATTTATTAAAACGTCTGGAAATTTCGGTGAATGTGCTCTACCACCATCAAATCATCCTCGCCGGCAGTGAAAGCTACAAGCAGCTTCAGCGCGAGGGCCGACTGCACATCTCAGACCACTCGGTTTACGAAGCGACAACAGATTACCTCAACCCGGATATCGCCACTTTCGCACAGTTCATGCGCCGCCTGACAAACCACATCTTTGACTGGTCCGCCGGCACCTGGCAGGCCGCTGCTAACGGCGAGCCCGATGCGCGGGCGGCTTTCGACCGGGTCAACACTGTCCTCGTCGATTGGTTTAAAGCCATTTTAGACGCGCCGGACAAACTGCACGATTTTGACGCGCTGGCCGCAGAGGCTGAGGCTGACGTTGACCGCGCCATTGCAGGCTGATTGATAAAAATAAAAATTTATAATTTCACCTGCTATCCCCCAAAATAAAAAGCATCGGAACCTGATGAATCATCAGGCCGAGGCTTTTTTCTAATCCGCATCTTCTTCCAAATCAAAATAGGCGCTGGGTACGCCCAATGGCACGAGCACCTGCGCGAGTTTGTCGAGGGTGTTCATGATCGCGCTGGCGTGGGGATTGGTCATGACGTCCCGCTTGTAACAGCTTAAATTCGTCGTGCCAATGGCATTGCGCGCGCTGCCGTTGTAAAAGGTCATCTCCTGGGTGTAGCCGTCGAGAATCATCGTGCAGGCCTCGTCGTAAAGGTCTTCGTAGCCGTACAAATCGGGATTGCTGACGATTCTCTTGATCTGGGCCATTGTGCCTTCGTCGAGATCGATGTACCTGTAATCCTTCGGCCGGCTGTCCTCTGGCTTACCGTAGCCGACGCGGCAGCCTTCACCGTCTTCGACAATTTCAACGCCGGAAATCGGCAGGCCCCAGGCGTCGCTCAGCCGATATTCAAACCATCGTATTGGCGCGTTTTCCATGGGCTCCTCCATTTTTCTGTTCTCATTCATTTTCATTCTGATTATAACACACCCCTGCAGCCGGGCAGATGCTTTAAAAAAAATACATTGCGCCGCGCATTTCTTACCGATTCTGGCAGATTTTGAATAATTCTATGATATAATCTAAACGAAGTTTAATATTACCTTAAGAAAGGAGCCCTTTCATTGGCAACCTCTCAAAAGTCTAAGCGCAAGCTTTCATTGCTTCCGCGACTGCTCATCGGCATCGCCGCCGGTATTCTCATCGGCAGCCTTGGCAATATCCTGCATATTGCCCACACCCCCGGCTTTACAGGATTGATCCGCGTAATCGCAACTTTTGTAGCGCTCTTCAGCGAGTTCCTCAATTTCACGATTCCGCTTTTGATCCTGGCTTTCGTTTCGGTCGGACTGGCCGAACTCGGCAAAAAGGCCAACAAGCTCTTTGGCATCACCCTGGCCTTGGCCTACTGCTCAACGATCATTGCCGGCTTTGCCGCCTATTTTCTCGGCAGTACCCTGCTGCCGAAGCTCGTGCGTAAAATCGGCGGGTCAGTCATTGCCGGCAAGTCTTTCGATCCGATCTTTACGATTTCGATGAAACCGGTCTTCCCGATCATGACGTCGTTGATTTTGGCCTTTGTCCTCGGACTAGCCATGGCCAATCTCGAAACGCCGACGTTAATGAACGCAGTCCAGGATCTGAAGAAAGTTATCGTCGTCGTCCTCGAAAAAGTGATCATCCCGCTGATCCCGTATTACATTGCCGGGACCTTCGCCAAAATCGCGGCGGCCGGCCAGCTTGCGCCGACCATTATCATGTTTGCGAAGCTCTATATCTGCATCCTCTGTCTGCAATGGGTGTATATCCTGTTCCAGTTTACCGTAGCCAGCGCCTGGCGCAAGGAAAACCGCTGGAAAGATCTCAAAAACATCGTACCGGCTTATTTCACAGCCCTGGGGACCCAGTCCTCTGCCGCAACAATTCCGGTATCCCTGCAGTCGGCAGCGGACAACGGCATCGCACCGGACGTCCGCAACTTTGTCGTCCCGCTGTGTGCGACCATTCACTTGGCCGGCGACACCATCTGCCTGACCCTGGGCTCCATGGGGATCATGCTCGCCTGCGGCCTGCATCCGACTTTGAATTTATTCGCACCGTTTATCTTCATGCTCGGCATCACCATGGTCGCCGCACCAGGCGTGCCTGGCGGCGGCGTCATGGCCGCTCTTGGCATCATCAAATCGATGCTCGGATTCACCTCGTCGATGTGCGAACTGATCATCGCCCTGCACCTGTCTCAGGATAGCTTCGGCACTGCCTGCAACATCACCGGCGACCAGGCTGTTGCCGCAATCGTCGATCATATCGACCAGCAGGACCGCGAAAGCGAGCCGCGCATCTCAGCATCCTCTGAAACATCGAACGACGCTGAATAAACCAAGTTTCCCGCATTAAAAAACGCCAAAATCGTTAGATTTTGGCGTCAGACTGTCGACAAAGTCCGAAGATTTTACTTCGGACTTTTTTCTTTGCAAGA
>CAMBHL010000007.1 GCA_945867155.1 uncultured Eubacteriaceae bacterium
TATTTTACCAGCTCTCTTTTATCTTGTCAAGAACTTTTTTAAAGTTTTTTGAAAAACTTTTTTTGAAGTTTTGAATGATTTTTGAAGTGAAGCGTCAGCTTTCTTCTAAAATCCATCAGCTTGCAAATCCACGGAAACCCGCTTCATTACTTGCTTTCAAGCTGTTAAGTTGTGGCTGTCTCTCGCGACAACGATATGTATTATACATGGATTTGATGTTCGTGTCAACACTTTTTTGAACTTTTTTTAAAAAAATCGGCGGGCTTCAAAACCCGCCGATTCTCAGTTAATTTTAAGGGATAAGCCGTTCCTGACATTATTCCCTATTTATTAAAATAAAAGCCGTTAAAATCGTATTTATAGACCCGATAGCCCATGTATTTGTTGAGTTTGATCTTATACTGCTGGAGGAGCTTGCCGGACTTGCTGTATTCCCCGAACAGGCCCTGGAAGCCGGAATCGACGATGATGTTCCCGTCTTTCTTCTGAACGCTTGAGACGTGGGACGAATACGGCACGGCGATCTTCTTGAGGACCTTGCTGCTGTAAGACGTGTCCTTCCACAAACTTTTCGGTCCGATTAAATAATCCAGATTTGGCGACGATTCAAAAAGGTTTGAAATCTTGATGATCGTCGACGTTTCCCGACTTGACAGCACGTAGGTTTCATCGCCGAGGTACTGGATCGCGTTGATGTGCATCCAGTCGAGTCCGTAAACCCCTTCGCTGTTCGTGGTGCTGGCCGGTCGCTTCGTCGTCTTCTTGTAGTCGTTGAGAATTTTGCCCGTTTTGGTATCAATGCGCAAGATCAAATCTTCACTGCGGCTCGTGCTGTAGCTGTTCGTCTTTAACGAAGCCAGCGTAACGAGATTGCCGTCTTTGTCAAACACGTAATCGTGATGGAGAATGTACTTGCCAGTGGAAATGATCTGATGCATTTGCCTCAAATCGTCCACTGCCGCAATTCTCGTTTGACTAATACTTATAATACATGAGGCCATTTCTAAATAGCAGCCGATGCGCCCGGTAACCAAAGTATGATGATAATCACTGAAAAAGGTAGTTTTTGTTTTTGAGAAGGGGTTTTTTGTGGGGATAATTGCGTTTTCATAAGGGCACTCCTTTAAATATATAAATAATGCGCTTACTTTAGCATGCGTAAAAGCTGGCCTTGCTTAAAGGCCTCAATTCTCCTAAGCCCCTGTTAAGCGGACATCCGGCATTTTATTGGGGGTTCGCTTTTCACCAATGATCTTGGCTTTCCCCTAAATGCCGCCATAAAAAAAGATCAGCGATAATTCGCTGATCTTTAAGGATTTGATGCTGTATCTGTATACGATAAACGCCAAATAATGGCGATTACATGCCCCATGACTTTCAATCTATTCACCGTGCTTTTCCTATTTTTTCTTATTATTTTCTTTATAAATATTTCAAGTCGTCTTTTTTAAACGTTTTCTATATTTTTCTTTTCAATACACTTTCCACGTGATATAATAACTTTACAAAACATATCGTTTTGTATGATTATCTCTATTCTGCTTTCTGTATTCCTTGCCCTATGGAGGTAAAAAATGAAATACAAAATCATCGGCGGCAATTTCCCAGCAGTGCGCTGCTTATTAGATCCGGGTGAAGCCATTATTTGCGAATCCGGCGGTATGTCTTGGAAAGATAGCAGTATCAAAATGGAAACGAAAGGCGGCGGCGCCGGAAAAATGTTCAAACGAGCGTTCTCTGGCGAATCCATGTTTACGAACCGCTACGTCGCAGAAGCACCAGGCGAAATCGCCTTTGCTTCCTCTTTCCCCGGCGAAATCGTTGCAGTTAAACTCGATGGATCAAAATCCATTATTGCCCAGAAATCGGCCTTCCTCGCGTCAGAAGAAGGGGTTCAGATGGATATCTTTTTCCAGAAGAAACTGGGCTCTGGCTTTTTTGGCGGTGAAGGTTTTATCATGCAGAAATTCTCAGGAACTGGGATGGTCTTTTTAGAAGTTGACGGTGCGACGGTGACCTACGAGTTAGGGCCTGGCGAAAGCAAATCCATGGACACTGGCCACCTGGTCATCATGGAAGACACCTGTACGATGGATATCGAACGCATCAAAGGGTTTAAAAACGTGCTCCTTGGCGGCGAAGGCCTATTCAATACCGTCGTAAAAGGTCCGGGCAAGATTGTCATTCAAACCATGCCGATCGCCAAAACAGCCCAGGTGCTCGGCACATACATCTCTAAAGATAAATAGACAGCCTTTCAGTTCAAGCGGCTTTGGCCGCTTTTTTATTGCTTAAACGCCACGATTCCCTTCTTTTAATAATTTAATTTCATCGACTTCGGCGCCAATGTTGCGGATCCTCCACATTTTGACGCAAAAAAGACCAGAGCACTGTGCTCTGGTCTTTCGTTTACTGGTGTCTTTTGCTCAGTCTAAAGTCTTTAAATACGCATCAATAGAAGCAGCCGCTTTCTTGCCGGCACCCATCGCAAGGATGACCGTCGCAGCCCCTGAGACCGCATCGCCGCCGGCAAAAATGCCCTTGCGGGAAGTCTGGCCGTTTTCATCGGCCACGATGCATTTCCATTTGTTGATGTCAAGGCCTTTGGTGGTCGAAGAAATCAACGGGTTCGGCGATGTGCCCAGGGCCATGATGACCGTGTCGACTTCGATGTCGTATTCGCTGCCCGGGATTTCAATTGGACGGCGGCGGCCGGAGTCGTCAGGTTCGCCGAGTTCCATCTTAATCACGCGGATGCCCTTGACCCAGTCGGCATCGTCGACGAGGATTTCTTTCGGGTTCGTGAGCAGATCGAACTGAATGCCTTCTTCTTTGGCGTGGTGCACTTCTTCAGCACGGGCCGGCAGTTCCGCTTCACTTCGTCTGTAGACGATGTGGGTTTCGGCGCCGAGGCGCAGTGCCGTTCTGGCCGCGTCCATGGCAACGTTGCCGCCGCCGACCACGACAACTTTCTTCCCTTTGTGAATCGGGGTGTCGTAGCCTTTGAATGCTTTCATCAAATTGTTACGGGTCAGGTATTCGTTGGCGGAGTACACACCGTTGGCCTGTTCGCCAGGGATGCCCATGAACCGGGGCAGCCCTGCGCCGGAGCCGATGAACACGGCGTCGAAGCCTTCTTCATCGAGTAATTCATCGATGGTCACGGACTTGCCAATGACGACGTCGGTCTGAATCTTCACGCCGAGACGCTTGACGTTTTCGACTTCTTTGGCGACGACTTCTTCTTTGGGCAGACGGAATTCCGGAATGCCGTAGACGAGCACACCCCCTGCTTCGTGCAGGGCTTCGAAGATCGTGACGTCGTGGCCTTTTTTCGCGAGTTCCGACGCGCAGGTCAGGCCTGCCGGGCCGGCGCCGATGACGGCCACCTTCTTACCGGTAGAGAAGTCGGGTTTTTCCGGCACGATATGGTGTTCCCGTGCCCAATCGGCGACAAAGCGTTCCAGCTTGCCAATGGCAATGGCTTCGCCTTTGATGCCCATGACGCAGGGGCCTTCACACTGGGTTTCCTGGGGGCAGACCCGGCCGCAGACGGCGGGCAGCAGTGAGGATTCCTGGATGGTTCTGAAGGCGCCTTCGAAATCCCGTTCGGTGATCTGGTGGATGAACTTCGGAATGTTGATGGAAACCGGGCAGCCGCCGACGCATCTCGGCTTTTTGCAGTTGAGGCAGCGGGAAGCTTCCGCGACGGCTTCTTCTTCATTGTAGCCGTAGGACACTTCTTCGAAGTTAGTCGCTCTGACTTTCGGTTCTTGTTCCCGGACTGGAACGCGTTTCATATTTTTAGCCATTACTTGTCACCTCCGCATAAACCGCAGCCCCCGTGATGGGTGTCGCCTTCTTCAAACGCCAATAACGCTCTGCCTTCCTCTGTCTTGTACTGGGCCTGACGTTTCATGGCCAGGTCAAAATCGACTTTGTGCCCGTCGAATTCCGGTCCGTCGACGCAGGCGAACTTCACTTCGTCGCCGACGATCAGGCGGCAGGCGCCGCACATGCCGGTCCCGTCGACCATGATCGGGTTCATGGAGACGATGGTCGGAATGCCGAGCTTCTTCGTGGTCAGGCAGCAGAACTTCATCATGATCATCGGTCCGATGGCGACGCACACGTCCCAGGTCTTGCCTTCAGCGGCGAGATCTTCGATGACTTTGGTGACCATGCCGCTTCTGCCGTAGGAGCCGTCGTCAGTGGTGACGTACAGGTTGCCCGCGACGGCTTTCATTTCATCTTCGAGGATGACCAAATCCTTGGTCTTCGCCCCAACGATGACGTCTACGTCAATGCCGTGTTCGTGCATCCATTTCACCTGAGGATAAACCGGCGCGGTGCCGAGCCCGCCACCAACAAAGAGAATCTTTTTCTTCTTCAATTCGTCAATGGGCGTTTTAACGAGTTCTGACGGATTGCCCAGGGGCCCGACGACGTCCATGAAGGCGTCTCCGGTCTGAAGTTCCGCCATCCGGCAGGTGCCGGCGCCAACGGTCTGGGTGACAATGGTCACCGTGCCGGCCTTTCGGTCGTAGTCACAGATGGTCATGGGCAGACGTTCCCCTCTTTCGTCTTCGCGGACAATTAAGAATTGCCCGGGCAGACAATGCTTGGCGACCCATGGCGCCTCGATGTCCATGCGAACAATGTTGTCAGCCAAATGGCTGGCCTTAACAATACGATACATATTTCCTCCTAATACTGTAAAAATTATTTATTATTAAACCCAAACGATAAATATGAACGTCCATGGATTTAATCCCCCCTAAATGGCTATTAAATGGATTAATGATGTCCCCGCTGCAGGCCGGTAATGCCGCTGCGGACAAATTCGATGATGCCGTAAGGCTCGATCATGTTCATAAAGGCCTTGATCTTCTGCGGTCCTCCCGTGATCTGGAGAATCAGGCTGTCCTTGCTCACGTCGATGACGTGGGCCCGGAACAGGTTGGAAATCTCCACGATGTTCGAACGGGTTCTGCCGTCCGCCTTCACTTTGATAAAGACCAATTCCCTTGCGATGGATTCTTCTTTCTTAAGTTCCGTCACCTTGATGACGTTGATCAGCTTGTTCAGCTGTTTTTTAATTTGTTCCAGCGTCTGATCATCGGCGGTCACCACCATGGTGATCCGAGAAATTTCTTCGTCTTCAGTCATGCCGACCGTCAGACTGTCGATGTTGTAGCCCCGGCGGGCAAACAGCGCGGAAATCCGCGTCAAAACGCCGAATTTATTTTCAACGATAAGTGATAAGCAATGTTTGGTTTCCATGATACGGCCTCCCTTAAAACCGAATGAAGTCGGGATCAACCGTGCACTCGACAAGGGTCGGACCTGGCTGTTTGAGTGCCTCCGTCATGGCCTGGCGCGCCGCTTCGTCCGTCGTGGCCCGGTAAGCCTTAAAGCCATAAACTTCAGCCAATTCCACAAAAGGTACATTAAAATTGATATCGGTCCCCGAATAATGGTGTTTCGCGCCATAATTGTCGTGCTGTTGCTGGCGCACCATCCCGAGCTTGCCGTTGTTCATCACCACCAACTTCAAAGGCAGCTGATGCTCGGCGATGACGCCAAGCTCGCCCATAGCCATCTGGAAGCTGCCGTCACCGCAGACCGCGATGACAGTCTTCGGATGTTCTCTGGACCCGAAGCACACGCCGGACGCTGCCGGAATGGCGTAGCCCATGGTCCCGAGACCGCCGGAGGTCAGGTATTTGCGGTCGTTTCGGATCTGGAAATGGAGCGCCGCCCAGATCTGGTTCAGCCCGACATCCGCCACGAGGGTTGTGTCTTCGGGCACGGTGTCGCTAAGCCATCTGAAAAAGTTCCGAGGATTGACGCCACCAAGATTGGGATCCAAATCATCATCCCGATGCTGATCGCGTTCAGCCACAATCTCGTGGACCGTTTCCATCCAGGCCGGGTCGGCCTTCTGAATGTCGTGATCCAGAATTTCGCCGAGGACGATTTTCGCGTCGCCGACGACCGGAATATTCGTGTCGTTGACATTTTTGCCGATTTCAGCCGGATCGATGTCGATGTGAATCATTTCTTTTTCATTCAAAACCGCTGTCGACGTGCCCCGGTTGCTCATCCGCGCGCCGACGCACAAGGCCATGTCGGCCATTTTGACGATCTGATCCGTTTCGGGATAGCCGTGGCTGCCCCAGATCCCCGCGTACAGCGGATGATCCTGAGGGAAGGCGCCAATGCCCATGAAGCTCGTCACCACCGGGGCCTGCATGGCTTCGGCCAGGCGCACGAGTTCTTCCCGGGCGCCGCTCAAAACCACGCCGCCCCCGGCGTAAATCATCGGGCGCTTGCTCTGTTTGATTTTCCGAAGCACCCGTTTGATCTGCCCGGTGTGGCCTTCATAAGTCGGTTTGTATCCGGGGATGTTGAGTTTGTCGATGTGGGGAATGTGCTTGAGGTTTTCAAGCTGGACGTCCCTCGGAATGTCGATAAGCACTGGACCCGGCCGGCCGGTGGACGCGATGTAGAACGCTTCTTTGACGACTCTCGGAATGTCCTTGGGATCCTTGACCAAATAAGAATGTTTGACGAAAGGCAGAGTGGCGCCGAAAATATCCGCTTCCTGGAAAGCGTCGGTGCCGATGAGATCCCGGTTGACCTGCCCCGTAATCGCGACGATGGGAATGGAATCCAGATACGCCGACGCGATGCCGGTGATCAGGTTCGTCGCCCCCGGACCCGAAGTGGCCATGCACACCCCGACTTTGCCGGTTTCCCGGGCGTAGCCGTTGGCGTAATGGGGCGCCGCCTGTTCGTTGCGGACGAGAATATGCTTGATCTTCGAATCGATCATGGCGTCGTAGATGGGCAGCAGCGCGCCGCCCGGATAACCGAAGATGAGTTCAACGCCTTCTTCTTCCAAACATTTGAACAATAATTTTGAAGCTAACATCCTACCTCCTTTTTCCGTCAGCGGAACGGTAAATGAGCAGCCGTCCCAAAACGGGAGTTTTGACATAAATGGCCTCGTGGGGGCACATTTCCTGACAGCAGTAACAGCGAATGCATTGTTTGTACTGGTAGCGGGGCACCTGGCCCTTTGCCGCCTGCACCAGGGCCTTGGGGTCCTGGGGGCAGCTGTCTACACAGACACCGCATCCGACGCATTTTCCTGCGTCGATCACCGGCTTCCTCGTGATGACGTTGCGGACCCGGCTGAGCAGGCTCAGGCCGATCATGTTTTCGTCGGCCACGGGCAGCCGCTCGACCTTAAAGTCCGGATTGACCAGCGCGTGCCAGTCGTCTCCGACGTATTCGATCTCGTCTTCGCGGAAGCGGCCCAGCCCCATTTTTTCGCCCTGGACAATCGTCGGCACGTAAGCTGGGTCGAGGGCGGCAAGCCGGGCAAAGGTTGCATCCACCGCCACCGGGTCCGATGAGAAAATCAGGACATGCATGGGGACGGGATCGCCGTTTCCCGGGCCATTGCCCTCCATGGCGGTGATGCCGTCCATCACGTAAAGCCGCGGTTTCAGCATTTTATTCAAGTCCACGAGCATCCGCGAAAAATCGAGGGCTTTTGGAAAGCGTGCGTGGCTGGCGCTTTTATTCAGGCCATAGATACAGCCGAAGGTGTTTTTCACCGCACCGGTGATACGCGTCAGCCGGTGGGTCTTCATCTTGCACAAATTGATGATGGCGTCGGCTTCCTGCACCCCTTCGGCGATTTCAAACTGTTTCGTCTGTTCCCCTTCGGGGTAATCCACCGTGCTCCCCTGATTGAATTCCGCCAGGGGAATGTGGTGGCGCGCCGCTGCTTCGGCAATGCCTGACCGGTCGGCCACCTGTCCGGGGCTGCCCCGTCCCGGGGAATCCCCGTAAGTCAGATTGTCGCAGCCTGCGGCTTCCAGTACCTTGACAACGCCCTCAAACACCTGGGGATGCGTCGTGCACGCCGCCTCCGGCGTCTTGCCCCGGAGCAGATTGGGCTTGAGCAGAATTTTTTCTTCCGGCGAAACGAAAGCCCCAATGCCGCCGAGAAGATCCAGGCCTTTCGCCACGCTGGCTTCAACCTGCTTTTCGTCGTAGGCATCGCAGCGGATCACTGCAACCTTTGATTTTTCGGCTTTCACTTCGCCACCTGCTTTCTTTTTATTTTGAAGTGCTGAGATGGAGGCCGTCTTTTTGAATGCGCAGCTTGCCGCGCTTCTGGAGATGGCCGATCGCCCGTTTAAAGGCGCTTTTGCTCAGTCCAAATTCCCGGTTGATCACCGCCGGCGCCGTCTTGTCGCCGTAGGGCAGAAAGCCGCCGGCCGCTTTTAATTTCTTCAGCACCACGGCCCCGTCGGTGTTGAGCATTTTATAGCCCTGTTTGTGGGGACTTAAAATCAGGCGGTGGTCCCTTTTGCGAATCTCGGTGACCCGCGCTCTGACCTGGGTCGCGATGTGGAGATCCCGGTTTAAGTTCTGTCTCGGGATCAGGCCGTGATACTGGTAATCTACGGCGACAAAGGCCCCCACATTGGGATTGATGTTGTAAATGTAGCCGCGCACCCAATCCCCAACGTCGTAAGGCGCGTCGGCTTTGAGCCGTTCGTACACCTTCATCGTCGCACACGGCCGTCCGGTTTTGTCCAGATACAGGGCGACCAGATATTCCCGGCCGGTCTGGACCCGGACCGTCTGTTCGTGGTAGGGCAGCAGCAGATCTTTTTCCAGTCCCCAGTCGAGGAAGGCACCGATTTTCGTCACCGATACCACTTTCAGGGGCCGGATCTGACCCATTTCGATTTTCGGCTTCCGGGCCGTCGCGATGGGACGGTCCTCGGAATCGAGATACACAAAAACCGGCACCTGGTCCGAAACGCGGCAGCCGTCGCCGCCTTCCCGCTTGGGCAGCAGCACCGTGCCTTTTTCCGGATGATCCGGCACCGTCAGAAAGGCGCCGATTTTAGACAAATGGTCGACCGCCAGGGTCTGGGTTTCTCCGATTTTAAAAGGACATTTGATTAGATTCGTTTGCATATGCTTTTCTATCTTCCCCGTCTTTCCCGATTCTTGGATGCTTTATTGAAGATCCCGGATTTCTTTCCGGTTTTCGCCAATGGTGCCGTTGAGCTGGCGCAGCTGATCCTGAAGCTTCGCCAGGATCTTGTCCGCGTAGTGCTGGGTACCCGTGCGGATTTCCTTGGCCTGGGCCTGAGCCGCCTTGATGATGGCTTCAGCCTGCACCTGAGCCTGATGGGTCACTTCGTTCTGATCGATCATGGCCTTCATCTGCTTCGACGCGTCTTCCCGGGTCTGATCAGCCTGTTTCTGGGCGTCAAAGAGAATCTGCTTCTTGTTGGCCACGATCTGTTTCGAGGCTTCCAGTTCGCCAGGCAGAGCTTCTTTGAGTTCCTTGATGATATCCATCGCTTCGTTCGGGTCGATCATGGTCTTGGAAGAGAAAGGCACCGCGCTGCTCCGGTTGATCAGCTCTTCCAATTCCTGAATTAACTGCATTACTTTATCCATTGTGTTTTTGCCTTTCTTGACGGCGGCGGACGGCTTTCAGCACCGGTTCAGGGACCAGGCCTTCGAGATTTCCGCCAAAGGTCATCAGTTCCCGGATCGCGGACGAGCTGAGAACCGCGTACCGGTTGTCAGACACCAGATAGACGGTCTCGATATCCGGCGCCAGCCGTTTGTTAAAATAATCCATCTGGCTTTCGTACATGAAATCCGTGGTGTTGCGCAGCCCTTTGATGATGACGGACGCGCCGATTTCGTGGGCGTAGTCCGTCAAAAGCCCGGCGTAGGCGTCGATGACCACATGCTGAAACGGCGCTGTGCTCTCGCGCAGCAGGGCCAGCCGCTCTTCCTGGGAAAACCAGTAGTGCTTTTGGGGATTCTTCAAAATGCAGACGTGCAGTTCATCCGCCACTGCCGCCGCCCGCCGGATAATGTCGATATGTCCCATCGTCACCGGATCAAAACTCCCGGGATAGACTGCGATTCTCATGACCGCTCTCCCTCTCTTTCTTCTTCAGGCCGTTCAAAACGGTAAAAGTCGACAGCCGTGATGCCGTAGACCTTATGCTTTATTTGGGTAAAATGCCCCATAATTAATGGCATTATAACAGATTTTTCGTGTTCTATCATCAAAATTCCCTGAGATTTCACGATTTTTTTCTCAGAAATGAACTGCGCTAGGTCCACCGGCTCCTGGGTCATCCGGTACGGGGGATCCATGAAGATCAAATCGGCCTGAATGCCCGATGCAGCCAGCCGTTTCAATCCCGAAGCCGCCGGCGTTTCCACAATATGCGCCCGGTCTTCATACCGCGCCTTGGCCACGTTCTGGCGGATCAGGCGGATGCTCTTCGGGGCGCTGTCAAAGATCCACGCCTCCTCTACGCCCCGGCTCAGGGCCTCCAGGGCCATCGCTCCGGTGCCGCCGAAACAGTCCACAAAGACTTCGGCGTCCCGGACGTCCCACTGGATCGCGTTGAAAATGGCCGCCTTGACCTTGTCCGTCGTCGGCCGGACCGCCATGCCCTTGGGCTGTGCTAATTTCATTCCCCGGCGTTCACCGCCTGTAATTCTCATGGTGCCTCCTCCTAATTCATCGAAATTTTGCCGACGCCCCGGTCAAAGGCGTTGACCAGAGCTGAAACGCAGGCCATGTCTTCGCCCTTCGGCGAGGCCATGAGCTTCAGCGCCAGTGCCCGGGTCTCGGCGATCAGCTCGCTGTCTTCCAGCGGGTCGAGAGCCGACAGGCTCGGCAGCCCGTGTTGGCGGGTGCCCAGCACATCGCCGGGTCCCCGGAGCCTGAAATCCGCTTCTGCAATTTCCCGGCCATCGTGATGGTTGACGATGACCTTCATCCGCTCGATGGTCTTTTCCCCGAGATGGTTGGACACGAGAAAGCAATAGGCCTGCTGACCGCCCCGGCCCACTCTTCCCCGGAGCTGGTGCAGCTGGGACAGGCCGAAGCGGTCTGCGCTCATCACGGCCATCACCGTCAGATTCGGCACGTCGATGCCGACTTCCACGATGCTGGTCGCCACCAGCAGATCGATTTTGCCCGACCGGAACCGGTCGATCACGTCCTGTTTGTCGGCGGCGCTCATTTTCCCGTGAAGGCAGCCGATCCGGTACAGCCCTTTGTAATACTGCTCGACACCGCGGTAGACGCTCTGGGCGTCCCGAACGTCGGCCATTTCCGACGAGTCGTCGATAAAGGGGCAGACGATCAGGCACTGGCGTCCTCCAGCCATCGCCTTTGCCATGAAGCTTAAGATTTTCGGCATCGCTTTTTCGGTGTAAAAATACGTCTTGACCGGTTTGCGCCCCTCGGGCATCGTGTCGATGACAGACACGTCCAGATCCCCGTACAACGTCAGCGCCAGGGTTCTCGGGATCGGGGTGGCGCTCATCACCAGTGTGTGTGGCCGCTCCCCTTTTTCGGCGAAGACGCCCCGCTGGTGCACACCGAAGCGATGCTGTTCGTCGGTGATCACCATGCCCAGATTGTAATAGTCAACGTCCTTCTGAAACAAGGCGTGGGTGCCGACGATCACCTGGGCTTCGCCGTTTGCGATGTGTTTTAAGACGTTGGCCCGTTCCTTTTCCTTCATGCTCCCGGTAATCAGGGCCACGGTGATGCCGTAGGGAGACAAAAACGCGTCGAAATTCTGGGCGTGCTGCCGGGCCAGAATTTCCGTGGGCGCCATGTACGCGCACTGATAGCCGCCCAAGGCCATCCAGTAGGCACAGGCGACCGCGATGATGGTTTTGCCGCTCCCGACGTCGCCCTGTACCAGCCGGTTCATCACTTTGCCGCTTTTGAGATCGCCTTCGATTTCCCCAAGCACTTTCTCCTGACCAGGGGTCAGGGCGAAGGGCAGCCCGTTTTCAAACCGGGCGATCGGCGCCAGATCCCGGAGCACGATCTTCGACGGTTCCCCGACGGTGCTGTGCCGGAGAATCCCGATGTTGATCTTCAGGGCCTCTTCGAATTTCATGCGCCGTCTCGCCCTTTCCACATCGGCTGCGGTTTCGGGCAGATGCAGATCCGTCAGCGTCTTTTCAACGCCTTCGAGATGGTATTTTTCCCGCAGGGTTTCCGGCAGAATGTCGGGCACCGTCAGCCGGTCTTTTTCGCTTTTGGGCCGCAGAATCCGCGCGGCCGTCTTGTGCACCCCTTCGCTGCCGAGGCCGCCGACCTTGCCGTAAACCGGCGTCAGATCAAAAAAATGCCCCGGATTATTCACCGGCGCAAACTGGGGATTGACCATGGCGGCTGTTCCCTTTTTCCGGGTGATTCTGCCAAAAAAATAATACCATTGGTCTGTCTCGAGACGTTCTCTCGTCCAGGGCTGGTTGAAAACCGTCAGCCGCCCCTTATTGCCGTCCCGGTCTTCGATCTGACATTGAAAAAGGGACAGATTCCGCCGAATATGGCGAACTGCCCCTTTTTTTGTGATCACTGCTTCGACCGTCACCGGCTGCTCTGGCGTTTGTGACAAAGCGGCCATTTTCGACCGGTCCACATAAGCTTTGGGTGTGTGGGCAAGGAAATCACCGACCGTCTCGATCCCGTCCGCTGCCAGCGCGGCTTCCCGCTTTGGCCCGATGCCGGGTACCTTTCGAATCGCATCCTCTAATTTCATCAGCCCTGCATCCCTTATTCCACTGACACGATGTAGTAGTACAGCGGCTGTGCGCCTTCGCTCACTTCCACGTCGCAGTCTTCGTAGCGTTCTTCAACGGCTTCCACTAAACTGTCGGTGTCTTCTTTTTTCAACCCGTTGCCGTAATAAATCGAAATCAGCTCGCTGTCCGGATCGATGAGCTGATCGATGAGTTTTTCAGTCACCCCGTTGACATCGGTGCCGACGGTTTTGATGGCCCCTTCGCTGATCCCCATGATGTCGCCTTTGGCGATGGTTTTGCCGTCGATTTTCGTGTTGCGCACCGCGTAGGTCACTTCGCCGGTTTTCACCGTTGCCAGAACGTCGTCCATCGCCTTTTCGTTGGCGTCGCAGTCCCCGTCGGGGTCAAAGCTCAGCATTGCGGTGATGCACTGGGGAATCGTCTTGGACGGAATGACCCGGACGTCTTTATCGGACATTTCCGCCGCCTGATTCGCCGCCATGATGATGTTGCCGTTGTTCGGGAACAGGAAAATGTGGTCCGCGTTGATTTTCTTGATTTCCGCCGTAAAATCTTCGGTGCTGGGATTCATGGTCTGGCCGCCGGAAATGACCCGGGTGACTCCCAATTCCTTGAAGATTTCAGACAAGCCGTCTCCGGGGGAAACCGCCACAAAGCCGTAGGGCACCGGATCGCCCTGGGGTTCTTCGGCTTCGGCTTCGTCGGGAACGCCGAGCATTTCCCGCATGTTGTCCACTTTCATCCGGGTTAAAGTCCCCATGGTGAGGCCCTTTTCAAAAGCCTTGCCCGGGTGGTCGGTGTGGACATGAACCTTAATGAGGTCGTCGTCCTTGATGACCAGCACGCAGTCGCCGATGGTGGACAGATAATCCCGAAGGGCGTTTTCGTCGGCATCCTGGGCGTGCTTGATGATGAATTCTGTGCAGTAGCCGAAGGTGATGTCTTCGGGCTTCATGTTGGAGTCGTCGACAAAGCGTTCCCGATCGGAAGGCTGAAGGGTCACAGCTTTTTCCAGCTCTTTGCCGGCCAGCCCCTTGACTGCGCCTTCGACGATGTAAATCAGCCCCTGGCCGCCGGAATCGACGACGCCGGCTTCTTTGAGCACCGGCAGCATGTCCGGGGTCCGTCTCAGGGCATCCTGTCCATGAGCCAGCACGTCGTTTAAAAAGCTCAGAATGTCGTCGTAATCTTTATAATGGGCCTGGGCAAATTCGGACATTTCCCGGGCAACGGTTAAAATCGTCCCTTCCGTGGGCTTCATCACGGCTTTGTACGCCGTGTCCGCCGCGGATTTGATGCCTTCGGCCACACCTTTGACATCCAGGGTTTTGCGGCCTTTGTTCGCCCGGGCCAGCCCTCTGAGAAGCTGGGACAGAATAACGCCAGAATTGCCCCTCGCGCCGAACAGTGCGCCGCTGGAGGCTGTTTTCGAAACCGCATAAAGTTCGTCATTCTTTAACTTGTTCAGTTCCCGAATCGAATTGGCGAAAGTCATGCTCATGTTGGTGCCGGTATCGCCGTCCGGAACCGGGAATACATTTAATTCATCGACATTTTTCTTGTAAATTTCAAGATTCTGAGCGCCATACTCAAACATTTTCCGCAGCATTGCGCCGTCAATCTTTTGAATTTCCATTCGTTCCTCCAGAAATTATGCTCTTACACTGACGACGTTGACCGTCACACGTTTGACTTTCATCGAGGTCTGACGTTCGACCTGATATTTCACCGCCGAAATGATGTTTTCAGCCACGACTGAAATCTTGATCGCCTGTTCGACAATCACGAACAGGTCGATGATGAGTTTCCCGTCTTCGTCAATCGAGACGCTGACGCCTTTGCTTGAGCGTTCCCGCGTCAAAAGTTCGATCAATCCGTCTCTGCCGCGCTGATGGGCCATGCCCACCAGTCCGTAGCACTGCATCGCGGTATCTGCAGCGATGTCGGCAATGGCTTTCCTGGAAATTTCAATTCGTCCCAAATCATTTTCCAAACTTAACTTCATTGTCGTCTCCTTTTTATTGAAACGCCTTTGGGCGCTGTTTACCGATTTTAATTTTGATATTGATTAATGCTATAGATAGATAAATTCATTTTACCGCTTAAAGGCCATAAAGTCAAAAATTATGTCAAAAACTTATTGCAAACTTTTTTAGTCTTATGTTATAATACTGTACTGTTAACACAGACGATTCGAATAAGGAGGGTTGAAGCCATGGCAAAAGAATGCTTTGTGTGCCACAAGGGCGTTGTTTCCGGCAACTCTGTCGCGCACTCCAATAAACACAATAAAAGAATGTGGAAGCCAAATCTGCAGAAGATCAAAATTGTGGTCGACGGCACACCGCGCCGTGAATATGTCTGCACACGCTGCCTGCGTTCTGGCAAAGTCGAACGGGCATAATCAAAACCCATTCTCATATTACACAAAAACCAAAAAAAGTCACCATCTGGTGACTTTTTTTATTGTGCGGTTTCGTTTTGGGGCGTTTCTTTTTCGCCGACCACGTCGATCAGAAGCAGCCCCAATTCAAAAATCATTTCCTGTTTCGGTTCGGCCGCGTAATTGCTCACCGTGAGCCCCGCGTCCGTAAAGCTTAAGTCCCGGCGGTCCAGCGGGTAGGCAAAACCCTTCAGGGTCACCGGCCCAGTGTGATCGGCAAGGGCCGCCAGGCTCACTGTGGTGCCGGGCTTCAGGTGCCAATGGAGATGCTGAGGGCCCGCGTACAAAAACAGCTGATTGTGCGGATCGGAGAGGTGCACTGAAATCCCGCGCCGGGCCAGAGGCGCCATCGCCGCAAGGCTCGCCAGCATGTGATCAAACCGGGTGCCCGTCGCGCCGAAGACCGTGACCGATTCTGCGCCCATCTCCGCCGCGCAGTCGGCCGCCAGCGCCGTGTCGGTCTGATCTTTGTGAACCGGATGGCGCTTGATCGGCACCCCCCGATTCTCATACTCAGAAAAGACGGCTTGATCCACCGAGTCAAAATCCCCGACCATCAGATCCGGCATGAGCCCTAACCGGCTGACCATCTCCAGGCCGCTGTCCGCCGCGATAACCGCGTCGGGCTTTATTTTTTTTAGCTGTTTTTCATAAAATGAAACGGGCCCGTAGGACCCGCCGGTAAAAATAACGATTTGTTTTTTCATGATGCTACAATTTTCGGCTGGCGAGCTGATCCATCAGCGCCAGATAATTTTCATAGCGGGACGGGGCGATGCGGCCGACTTCCACCCCTTCCCGCACCGCGCACCCCGGTTCCTTCACGTGGCGGCAGTCTGCGAATTTGCAGGCGCCCCGGGGAAATTCAGCAAAGGCTTCCCGGAGCATCGCCTCGTCGATCCCGTCGTCCAGTCTCAGAGACGAAAAGCCCGGCGTGTCGAATAAATACCCGCCGTCCGGCAGCGTCAGCAGCTCGACGTGGCGGGTCGTGTGTTTGCCCCGCTTGAGTTTCTTCGACAAATGGCCCGTGTCCATGATGTCCCGGCCGCACAGGGCGTTGGTGAGAGTGGACTTGCCCACCCCTGACGGGCCGGAGAAAAAGGCCGTGCCGCTGCCGATAAAAGCCTTGAGTTTTTCAACCGTTTCCTGAATCTTTTCAGGGGCATCCCCGGCGCTGACCACAATGGGGTACGGCGTTTTGCGGTAAATCTCAATCACGTCGAAATCCCTGGGCTTCGCGAGGTCCGCTTTGGTGAAGCACAGCACCGGCGCCACCCCGCGCACTTCGCAGGCCACGAGCATCTTGTCGATGAGCAGCAAATTGGGCTTCGGCGCCCGGAGCGCAAACGTGACAATAGCCGTGTCGACGTTGGCCACCGGAGGCCTGACAAATAGATTTTTCCGAGGCTTGATAGCCGACATGGCGTAGTACTGATCCTGCTCGTCTTCTTTGACCGCTTCGACAAAATCCCCCACCGTCGGTGTCAAATGCTGATGCCTGAAAATGCCGATGGGCTTGGCCGTCACCGTCTGTCCGTCCTCTGTTTTCACCGTATAAAAACCACCGATCCCCTTGACGATGCGTCCGGAGATCGGTGCGTTGATTTTAGATTGCTTCATTGGATCAGCCATGGTATTCATGTGTGACTCTGAGTCTGAGAATTGTTCTGATTCTGAGACTGATCTTGAGTCTGAGTGCCCTGGCCGCCGTTGTCGTCGCTGTCGTCGGAATCCGTGGTCTGCTGCGCCGGCCCCGAACTGATGACAAAGTTGATCGAAGAGCCCTTGGAGGCGCTGGAGCCTTCCGACGGCGACTGGGAAATGACGACGCCCTTGGCGTAGCTGTCGGAATTCTGGGAGGTGACCGAACCGACTGAGAAGCCGTTGGCCTTGATCCGGCTTTCGGCATCGCTTTGGGTCAGGCCTACAATGCCCGGCACAGACGCCGTGTTCTGGCCTTTAGACACGTAGAGGACGACTTTCCCGTCTTTTGAAACGCTGGAGCCCGCATTGGGCGACACCGCGTAGACGATGCCGGAATCGTATTTGTCGTTGTATTCCCGTTTGATTTCCGAGACGGTAAGATCGGCATCTTCGAGCTTCGACACCGCCGCACTTTCCGTCAGGCCGACGACACTGGGCACTGTTGTTGAATTTTTGCCTTTGCTGATGGTCACGCGGATGGCTCGGCCCTTGACGACCTGGGAATTGGCTTTCGGGGTCTGGCTCATGATCTTCCCTTTGCCCACGCTGTCGCTGTAGTCGTGGTCACTGACTTCGAGGGAAAGTCCCAGCTGCTTGCAGGCGGCTGTGGCCTGGCTTTCGGTCATGCCCGTCAGATCCGGCACAGTCACTTTCTGCCGTGTCATGGCGTAGGCCACGATGCCGACGAGGGCCGCCGCGATGAGGGCGACGATCAGGGCGATCTTTCGGTTCCGCTTTTTCTTTCTCAAATCGTTGATGCCGGTGACGTCTTCCTGGAAGGGATTTTCGTCTTTGAACAAATCCGCTGTGGACGCCGTTTCCCCCACTGGGCTCACCGAGGCGTCGAGCATGATCTGGTCGAGATCTTCGATGAGTTCTTCGCAGTTCTGATAACGGTCTTCCGGCTTCTTCTGACAAAGGCGTACGACCACGTCGGACACGCTCTGGGGCACGTCCGGGTTGATTTCGTTCGGCGGCGTGATGTCTTCCTGAATGTGCTTAATGGCGATGGACACCGAGTTGTCATCGTCAAAGGGCAGCTCCCCGGTGAGCAGTTCGTAGTACATGATCCCCAGGGAGTACAGATCCGAACGGGCATCGACGTAGCCGCCCCGGGCCTGTTCCGGTGAAATGTAGTGCACCGATCCCATGGTCTGGTTCGTCATTGTGATGGTCGCACTTGTAATGGCCCGGGCGATGCCGAAATCCGTCACCTTCGGCGTCAGATCCGACGTGAGCATGATGTTCTGGGGCTTGATGTCCCGGTGAATGATGCCGTGTTCGTGAGCGCATTTGAGCGCTTCCGCGATGTCGATGATGAAATTGGTCGCTTCTTCATAATCCAGGCGGCCCTTCTGGGTCAGGTACTGCTTCAGGGTGATGCCGTCGACGTATTCCATGATGATGAAGTACACATCGCCGTCCACGCCCACGTCGTACACCGACACGATATTCGGGTCTGACAGGCCGGCTGCGGCCTGGGATTCCCGGTCAAATTTCTTGATAAACTGTTCGTTTTCCGTGTATTCTTCCCGGAGGATTTTGACAGCCACGTACCGGTTCAGCTTCAGGTCCTGGGCTTTGTAAACATAGGCCATGCCGCCGCGCCCGATCAATTCAATGATCTTGTACCGATTGTTTAAGACTTTCCCGATCACGTCAGTCCTCCTTTTCTTTGAATTCCGGTTTGAAAATAATCAAGGTGATGTTGTCCGTCCCGCCGTTGTAGTTGGCCAGGTTCACGAGCTTGCGCGTCGCTTCTTCGATGTCGTTTTCCATCACGATCTGGTGAATTTCCGGATCGCTGACCATGTTGTACAGACCGTCGGAACACAGTAGGATCAAATCTCCCGGATAGAGTTTATATTCAAAAAGATCGGCCCTTAAGGTTTCATCGGTCCCCAGCGCCCGGGTGATGATGTTTTTCTGGGGGTGGTCCTTTGCCTCGCTCGGCGTGATCCGGCCCCGGTCGATGAGGGCCTGAACCAAGGAATGGTCCTTCGTCAGATGTTCGATGCCCCCGGCGTTGATGCGGTAGGCCCGGCTGTCCCCGACGTGATAAATCACCATCTTTTCGCCGTTGACAATGGCCATCGTCAGGGTTGTGGCCATACCCAGTTCTTCCGGTTCCATCACCCCTTCATGGATGATCTTTTTGTTGATGGCGTTGAAAAACGCATTGACTTCCTGATAATTCGTGAAATCACTGATCTCGCCGATATGTTCTTTAATCGTGTCAATGGCAATCTGACTGGCGACTTCGCCGGAGCGGTGTCCCCCCAGTCCGTCTGCCACGGCGAAGATATAGTACAAGACCCCGTCCTTCTCGACGTTGGCCGCGAGGTAAGCGTCCTGGTTGGACTTTCGCTTAGCCCCGATATTCGTTGAATAAGCACACTTCATATTTTCACCTTTTTTCCTGCTGTGTTTTGTGGCGCAGCTGGCCGCAAGCTGCATCGATATTTTTGCCCATCCGCCTTCGGATGGTACAGTTAATGCCGCCTTTCTGAAGGCGGTCTGCAAAAGCCTCGACCTGTTCGCTGCCTGAAAAGGCTCCCTCTGAAATGGGGTTGAGGCGGATTAGATTGATATGCACGTTCTGATGCCGGAATAATTCGATGAGGGTTTCGGCATCCTCAGGCCGGTCGTTGACGCCGGCCATCAGCGCGTATTCAAATGTGATGCGGCGGCCGGTTTCTTCAAAATAATACCGGCAGGCTTCCAACAGTTCCGGAAGGGGATAACGCCTGGCCACCGGCATGAGGGTTTCCCGGACGCGCTGGGTCGGCGCGTGGAGGGAAACGGCTAAATTAATTTCAAGATGGCGCCCAGCCAGGGCTTTCATCTGGGGCACGAGCCCGCAGGTGGAAACGGTGATGCGGCGCTGGCCGATGCCGTAGCCGTGATTGGCCAGGTCGATGAATTTCAAGAGTTCCTCACCGTTCGCCAGGGGTTCGCCGATGCCCATCACGACGACCCGGCTGACCCGCTCGCCGGAAAGGGCCTGCGCCCAGTAAATCTGGCTGGCGATTTCCCCCGCCTTCAAATTGCGGATGACGCCGCCCTTGGTCGACGCGCAGAAGGCACAGCCCATGGCACAGCCCACCTGGCTTGACACGCACAGAGAAAGCCCGTAACGGTAGCGCATGAGCACCGTTTCGATGCACTCGCCGTCCTGAAAACGGATCAAAAGCTTTTCCGTTCCGTCTTCCGGGTCCCGCTGGTGCCGAACCACTTCGCCGTGGTCGATGACGGCGGTCTCGGCCAGTTTCTGCCGCAGCTTGGCGGGCAAATTGCTGCAGGCTTCAAAAGACGGGGCACCTTTTTCGTAAAGCCACTGAAACAGCTGGCCCCCTCTGAATTTGGGTTCGCCGAGACGCTGCATCAGCGCCTGGCAGTCGGCCAGACTGTAGCCAAATATATTTTCCATGAAACCTCTTTAAATCTGGATTTGAATTGTAAAATCCCAACGACTCATATAGTTGTATTATAACAAAAAAAATTATCTGAATAAAGCGGATAATTCATTACCAAATAATTTGACTTTTTGTTACAATGAAAGCTATAAAAGGAGGATGTATTATGTCTCAAATGACTTATGTTTTCGGGCATCAAAAGCCGGACACCGATTCCATCTGTTCGGCCATCGCCTATGCCTATTTGAAACGGGAAACCGGTTCTCCGGAAACCATGGCCTGCCGCCTTGGACCGGTCAATAAAGAAACGCAGTTTGCCCTGGACACCTTCGGCGTTCAGGCCCCGAGACTGATCAAAAGCGTCAAGCCTCAGGTCTGCGATATTCATTTAAACAACGATTCCATGGTCACGGAGCAGAACTCCATCCACCACACCATGGATCTCATCATCGACAACCCGGGGCGGTCTCTGCCTGTGGTCGACGACCAGCGCAAACTGATCGGCATCATTTCCCTACCTGACATCATGCATGCTTATTCCGATCCTTTCCAGAAAGACCGGCTCATGAAATCCCGGACGCCTTTCCGCAATATTTTAAGGACCCTCGACGCACGGCTCATCGGCGATGAACCCGAGGGCGCCGTCAAAGGCTGTGTCTACAACAATTCCCAGCTGCAGGCCGGCGACAAACTCAGTCCCGACGACATCGTCCTCACGACGCGCAACGACAGCTCTCTGGACATGGCTTTTGCCAACGGCAACGCCTATGTCATCGTCTCGGACGTGCCCAAAGGCACCGACATTGCCATTCCCGACGATTTCTCCGGCACCACGATTCTCACTGAAAAATCTCCCTTTGAAGTGGTGCGCCTTTTGGAACAGGTCACACCGATCCGCCAATACGTCAACCACGACACCATGGAATTTTTCATGATGTCTGAAACCCTCGCAGACGTCAAAAGCAATATGCTCTCGTCGCCCCACAACCGGTTCCCGGTCGTAACTGACGAAGGGGTCGTCCTCGGCACCATCACGAAATCGTCCCTGCTCGATTATCAGCGCAAGCGCGTCATCCTCGTGGACCACAACGAAAAGACCCAGTCCATCAACGGGCTCGAAGACGCCGAAATCGCCGAAATCATCGACCATCACCGGGTCGCGGAAGTCCAGACCGACGCGCCCCTCTACATGCGCGTGGAACCTCTGGGCTGCACCTGCACGATCATCACAAAGATGTACCACGAAAAGAACGTCCCGATTCCCAAGAACATCGCCGGGCTTTTGCTCTCGGCCATCATCTCCGACACCCTCCTGTTCAACTCGCCGACCTGCACTGACCAGGACAAGAGCGCGGCTCAGGAACTGGCGAAAATCGCCGGGGTCAACCTCAAGGAATACGGCCGCTCGATGCTCATCGCGGGCTCCAATTTGGGCGATCTGACCCCAGCCCAGATCATCGGCACCGACCGGAAGCTCTTCACCATGGGCAAATACAAAGTCGAAATTTCCCAGATCAACACCGGGGACTACAAGAGTCTGTTCGACAAACTTCATCCGCTGCTCGACCAGATGCAGGAAAACTGTGAAAAGGAAAATGCCGACCTGGCTATTCTCATGGTGACCGACATCGTCCTCGGCGGTTCTGAACTGCTCATTGCCGGCCAGGAACGGCATCTCGTCCGGGACGCCTTCGGCATCGAAGACGAAGACATCAGCCAGTTCTTCCCCGGCATGTTCTCCAGAAAGAAACAGGTGGTCCCGCCATTGATGCGCGTCGCCTCTTCTGAAGAATCGTAAACGACACAAGAAAGGAAAAGACCAATGAACATTACCGTTTACTGCGGATCTAAATTCGGCGACCTGCCCCAGTACCGCAGAGATGCTAAAGCCCTCGGCACCTGGATCGGTCAAAACGGCCACCGTCTCATTTACGGGGGCGGCTGGACCGGCCTCATGGGCGCCGTCGCCGACGCCACTCTGAAAGCCGGCGGCGAAGTCTACGGCATCATTCCGGAATTTTTAAAGGCCATCGAACTGCCCCACGACGGGCTGACCAAGACCTTCACCGTCAAAACCATGGCCAAACGCAAGACCATGATGCGGGACTACGGCGACTTTTTCATCGCCCTCCCCGGCGGCCCGGGCACCATCGAAGAAATCACGGAGATCATCTCCCTTAGAAAACTGCACCGCCACGACAAACCCGCGGTGTTTTACAACCCTGACCAGTATTACGAACCCATGCGGGAAATGTACCGCAAAATGGTCGAACACGGCTTCCTCGATCAGGCCACTTTCGACAGCATCCTCTTTGCTGACAACCTGGAAGCCATTTACCGGGAAGTCGAACGGGAAATCGACCGCCGCTATCACGCATAAAATCAAAAAATAAAGCATCTGATTTTTCATCAAATCAGATGCTTTATTTTTTATGCCCTGACGTCGTCGTAGGCTTTTTTCACAGCGAAGCGCTTCTGGGCGTAATCACACAGGGGGTGAATCTTGATGCCCTCCTGTCTCGCAGCGTCGACAACGCTGTCCACGAGCCGTCCCGCGATGCCCTGGCCGCCGTAGGCCTTGTCCACTTCGGTGTGGGTCAAAAGCCAGATTTTTCCCGATGCCGTGACGGTGCACTCGCCAATCACCTTGTCCTGATCCAGTGCCACCGCCCGCATTTCTTCCGGACGAAATTCAATCGTTGCCATCTTACACCTCTCGTTTTTATTTATTTTTCTGAAATTTTTGCACAAAAGCCGCAATGCGCTGTGCGCCGTGAGCCGCGTCCAGCTTGAGTTCGGCCATAAGTTCATCCGTCGTCCCGTGGGGCACGAACTGATCTTCCACGGCGAGCACCATCACCGGACTTCCCGGTTCGTGTTCGGCGAGCCACGCTGCGGCCCGCTGGCCGTATCCCCCGGTTCTTACGTTGTCCTCCAAGGTGATCACCGGGCCCCGCTTCGCCATCCGCCGCAGGGTCTTGGTGTCCATCGGCTTGATGGCCCGGATGTTGACCAGCCCGCAGTCGATGCCGAAATCCGCTTTCAGGCGCTCGCAAATCCCTTCGCCCGTTTCGCACAGATGCCCTAAAGCGAAAAGGGTCGCGTCTTCCCCTTCACGCAGCACTTCTGAGTTCAGGCCTTCAATGGGCTGGCGGCAGTCCTTAAAGGCGGCGGAGGCGGGTCCCCGGCTGTAACGGATGGCCACCGGGCCGGTCATGCTGTGAATCGCTTCGTGGAGCATGGCCTTGAGTTCCCAGGCGTTTTTCGGTTCCAGCACCGTCATGTTGGGCATCTGAGCCAAGAAAGACACGTCGAAAATGCCCTGGTGGGTCTCTCCGTCCTGCCCCACCAGTCCGGCCCGGTCCACCGCAAAAATCACGTGGAGGTTCTGGAGACAGACGTCTTCCACAATCTGATCGTAGGCCCGCTGAAGAAAAGTCGAGTAAAGGGCCACCACGGGGATCATCCCCTGGGTGGCGAGTCCCCCGGCGAAGGTCACCGCGTGTTCTTCGGCGATGCCCACGTCAAAAAACCGTTCGGGATAGCGCAGGCCAAAAGCCTTGAGCCCGGTCCCGTCGGCCATCGCCGCCGTGATCCCCACGAGGCGGTCGCAGACGGCGCCTTCAGCCACCATCGCCTGGCCGAAAATCTGAGACCACCCCGGCCGGGTTTTCGGGTGCTTCGGCTGACCGGTTTCAATTTCAAAGGGGCCGATGCCGTGGAATTTATCGGGATGCTGTTCCGCCGGCTCGTACCCCCGGCCCTTTTTGGTGATCACGTGAACGAGGACAGCCTTTTGGAGTTTGCGCGCATCCCGGAAAGTGCGCACCATCTGTTGGATATTCGTCCCGTCCACCGGCCCTAGATAGGTCACCCCGAAGTTTTCAAAAAGCATTTCCGGGATCATCATGTTCTTGATGCCCTCTTTCACATTGCTTAAATGATCGGCGATGGGCTCCCCGATTTTCGGCAGATGGGCCAGTTTTCTTTTAACGTGTTCTTTGAGATCCGTATAAGAGGACGCGGTGCGCAGCGAGCTCAAATACACCGCCAGGCCGCTTAAATTCGGCGAAATGGACATTTCATTGTCGTTGAGCACAATGATGAGGTTGCGCTTCATCCGTCCCGCGTTGTTCAGGGCTTCAAAGAACATCCCGCCGGTGGAGGCCCCGTCGCCGATCACGGCCACGACGGCGTTGTGCCGGCCCTGGAGATCCCGGGCGTAGGCCATGCCCAGCGCCGCAGAGACGCTATTGGAGGCGTGCCCCGTGTCGAAAGGATCTGTGACGCTTTCGGCCCGCTTGGGAAAGCCGCTCATGCCCCCGTACTGGCGGAGGGTGTCAAAGCCGTCCTTCCGCCCGGTTAAGATTTTATGCACGTAGGACTGATGCCCCACATCAAAGACGATGCGGTCTTTGGAAACATCAAAGGCCAGATGCAGGGCCATGGTCAGCTCCACGGCGCCGAGATTGGACGCCAGGTGGCCCCCGGTGACCGAGACCTTCTGAATGAGGAAGCGCCGGATTTCCCGGGCCAGCTGATCGTAATCCCTCGGGTCAACTTTCTGGATGTCGCCGGTTTCCTTAATCTGAGACAGGATTGACGGCTGAACGCGGCGTTTCTCGGTTTTAGGCTTGATATTTTTTTTTACAGTATCGGAAGGTTTCATTGGCAATTTCCTGTATTTCTTCTACGGACGGTGCCGCCGTGACCTGATGGTTTTCCATGACATCCTCGATCACCCGGTAGATGTCGAGGAAACGGATCTGGCCGCGCCGGAAGGCCGCGTTGGCCCATTCGTTTGCGGCGTTAAAGGCGCAGGGCATGGACCCGCCGGTCTTGACCGCTTCCACCGCCAGGGGCAGCCCTCTAAAAGTGGCGTTGTCCGGCACGTCGAAATCCAGGGATTTGAGCGCCGCAAAATCCAGTTCTTCTGCTGGAGACGGCAGGTGATTGGGCCAGGTCAGGGCGTACTGAATCGGGATGCGCATGTCAGAGGTTCCGAGTTGGGCGATCAGCGAATGGTCTTCGTATTCAACCATGGAATGAATGATGCTCTGGGGCTGGATAACCACCTGAATCGCGTCCGGCGGCACGTCGAACAGCCACTTCGCTTCGATGACCTCTAAACCCTTGTTGACCATGGTTGCGGAATCCACGGTCACCTTTGGGCCCATCTGCCAGGTGGGATGAGCCAGGGCATCGTCGACAGTCACCTGTTCCAGTTCATCCCGGCTCATGCCCCGGAAGGGGCCGCCGGAAGCCGTCAGCAGAATTTTCTTAATTTTCGAGTGGGCCCTGCCCTGAAGGGACTGAAAAATCGCCGAATGTTCGGAATCCACCGGCAGAATATCGACGTGGTGCTGCGCCGCCAAAGGCATGATGAGATGCCCGGCCGTCACACAGGTTTCTTTATTGGCCAGGGCGATGTCTTTGCCGGCTTCGATGGCCGCCACTGTAGGTTTGACGCCGATCATGCCCACAATTGCCGTCACCACGGTGTCCGCTTCGGGCTGAACCGCCAGTTCGATGAGCCCTTCCATCCCGGACACGACGGCAATGTCCGTATCCGACAGCCGGGTTCTAAGCACCCCGGCCTGAGCTTCGTCGTAAACTGCCACCAATTTGGGCTTGAACGCCCGGGCCTGTTTTTCGACCAGATCGATGGAACGGCAGCACCCCAGCGCTGTCACCTCTAACCGATCCGGATGCATGCGCACCACATCCAAAGTCTGCGTGCCAATGGATCCCGTCGATCCCAAAATCGCTAAATGGCGTTTCTTCACAAGATCACCGTCCTTTTTCTCAATTTCACTTTATCTTTTAAAAGCATTTCTGAATGCCCTTGCTGTTGATTTGTAATTTATTTATTATATCATGCCTGTCTGTTTTTTGGTGAAAAACAAAAAAGCCCGGGTCTCCCCGAGCCGGACTTTGCGGATTAATCCGCGAAGTAATCAATGCGCATCGCGTGGCGGACTTCATCCAGGGTCTTGGCCGCGACCCCTTCGGCCTTTTCGCAGTTCGCCTTGAGAATGTCGTACACATCGGGCAGACGTTTTTCCCAGGATTTCCGGCGTTCCCGAATCGGGCGCAGCCGTTCCTGAAGCACGCTGTTGAGGAAGCGCTTGACCTTCACATCGCCGAGTCCGCCCTTTTTGTAATGGGCCTTGACTTCGTCGAGGTTGGCGTAATCCGGCCAGAAGGCTTCGAAGTCACCGGATTCGCAGAATGCATCCAGATAAGTGAACACCGGGTTGCCTTCCACCTGTCCCGGGTCCTGTACCCGCAGATGGTTGGGGTCGGTGAACATGGACATGATTTTTTTCTTGATATCTTCGGGCTCATCGGATAAATAGATGCAGTTGCCCAGAGATTTGCTCATTTTTTCTTTGCCATCCAGGCCCGGCAGGCGCAGACAGGCCGCGTTCTGGGGCAGGACAATTTCCGGTTCGGTCAGGGTTTCGCCGTACACGGCGTTGAACTTGCGCACGATTTCCCGGCACTGTTCGATCATCGGTTCCTGATCTTCGCCGGCGGGCACTGTTGTGGCGTGGAAAGCCGTGATGTCTGCCGCCTGGCTGATCGGATAGCTGAAAAAGCCCATCGGAATGCTGGCTTCAAAACCCCGCTGCTTGATTTCCGCCTTGACCGTCGGGTTGCGCTGCACCCGGGCCACTGTCACCAGGTTCATGTAATAAAAAGTCAGCTCTGTCAGTTCCGGCACGGTGGACTGAATGAAGATGACGGATTTTTCCGGGTCCAGCCCGCAGGCCAGGTAGTCCAGGGCGACCTGGGTGATGTTCTGGCGGACTTTTTCAGGATGTTCTGCGTTGTCCGTCAGCGCCTGAGCGTCGGCGATCATGATGTAGACATCGTCAAATTCGCCAGAATTCTGCAGTCTGACCCGCTCTCTCAGGGACCCGACGTAATGGCCCACGTGCAGGCGGCCCGTCGGACGGTCTCCGGTCAAAATAATTTTTTTCATTTATGTTCTCCTTTAAAGGTCTGTTGATATTGCGTTTACATTTTTGTATTATACCATGCCCCGCCTTTTGGCGCAATTTTCTCATTCGGCCTCCTAACATTTAAAAACCCAGCTGCAAAACAGCTGGGTCATGTTTTAAGTTATTACGATTCTGTTCGACCGGCTTTCGGGTCCGGCAACGGCCCTTCCCGGTGCATGCTGAACTTCGTCAGATCAAAGCGGTTCAGATTGTCTTTAATCGTCCGCCGGTCGGCATCGTCAATCATTTTATCCCGGTCTTTCATGGCCTTGCGCGTGTCATCGTGGGCGTGGGGCCCGTGGCTGCACCCGCCTTCGCAGGCCATGCCTTCGATGAAGTCTTCAGTGAGCTTGCCTTTGCCCATCATCATCAGCGTCGTCTTGCAGGCTTTTCCGCCGCTGACGCTCTTGACTTTCATCTGGTCCACATCCGGATAACCCTGTTCCTTCAGATATTCGATGCAGGATTGGGCGACGCCGACATCAGCGTAGCGTTTGCCGAAGACTGACGCCTGCTGATAATTTTCTTCAACCGGTTCCAGTTCCACGCCGGCCGCCTTCATGATGGCATGGAGTTCAGAGAATGTCAAGACGTAATCCGCATTGCCCGGAATCTTCTGGTCGACCACTTCTGATTTTTTCGCCGTGCACGGCCCGGCAAAGACCGTGATACAGCCCGGATGTTCGGCTTTGATGAGCCGGGACAGTTCGCACATCGGCGAAAGGGCCGTGGAAATGTTGTCCTTGCATTCCGGATAGTGGCGCAGGATCAAGTTCACGAAAGCCGGGCAGCAGGACGTCGTCCGTTTTTCGCCCTTTTTGAAGGCTTCGTACCATTCCGGCGCTTCGGCCGCTGTCGTCAAATCGCCGCCGAGACCCACTTCGATATAATCTTCAAAGCCGATTTCCTTTGCGGCTTTCCGCCAGCTGGCCATGGTGATATCCTTGCCGTACTGACCTTCGACCGCAGGGGCGATCATCAGATATACCGGCGTGTCGCTCTTGATGGCGTTGACCACGTCCACCACCGACGTTTTCGTCGAGATCGCGCCAAAGGGACACGAATGGATGCACTGGCCGCAGCGGATGCACTTTTCTTCGTCGATGACCGACAGGCCGTCTTCGTTGTACGTCAGCGCGTTGACCGGGCATGAGTTCTTGCACGGCCGCACCAAATGGGCGATCGCGTTGTACGGGCAGGCCTTCGCGCACATGCCGCATTCACGGCATTTGTTGGCATCGATGCGGGACCGTTTTTCGCCGGGGTGAATGGCGCCGAAGCGGCAGGCGCCCAGGCAGGCCTTGCCGATACAGTTTTGGCAGTTGTCGGTGACGACGTAGCTGGAAATCGGGCAGTCGGCGCAGGCCGGTTCAATGACCTGGATGATGTTGCCGTTGTCGACAAGTCCCGGCGCTTTGCCTTCTGCCAAGCGGACGCGCTGACGGACGACTTCTCTTTCTTTATACACGCAGCAGCGGTAATGGGGAATCATCCCGGGGATGATTTCTTCCGGGAGCTGATCCCGTTCTTCTTCCAATGTTCCCTCAAAGGCTTTTTTAGCGACATGATAGAGAATTTTATGCTTCAGCGAAATAATACGCCCATCGTTACTCAATCTTACTTCCCCCTTCTTTGCGGTAGTTTACAACTTCTTTGCTTTAATTTTGAATGCTTTTCATATATTGATATTTCTTTAACATTTTATTTAACCCTATTGTAGCAAAATAATGTTCAAAATAAAATGCAAAAAAAAGTTCAAATGATCATCCTGTATCCCGCCATTTAGAACAAAAAATTATCTTTTTATTTTAATGGTTTTCATTTATTGTGTCCCTATTATATCATGATTTCTGTGATTTTAGCTAAAGAATGCACAAAAAAAACAGGACCTTCGTCCTGTTTTTAAGTCTGTCCTTATTTGTCTTCCGTCGAGACGGGCTGGGGGTTGGCCTGATCGGCTTCGCCGGTCAGCATTTCCTTGAGGGTGTGCCAGCCCAAAACCGCGCATTTTACCCGCGCCGGCATGTGGGCAATGTCCTGAAGGGAAGCTGCTTCTTCGAGTTCTTCCATTTCTTCGTCGGAGAGATGGCCTTCTTTGATCATCTTCAAGAACAGATCAGCGAGGCGCAGGGCTTCTGCCTTGGTCTTGCCGATGATCAGGTCGAACATCATGTCCGCAGAGGCCTGGGAAATGGCGCAGCCGTCGCCTTCAAAAGCCCCTTTCTGGATGATGCCGTTGTCGTCCACGTCCAGATGGACCCAGATGTCGTCGCCGCAGCTCGGGTTCAGCCCTTCGCAGGTCATGTTGGCGTCTTCCAGCTCGTGTTTGTGCGCCGGATGGAGATTGTGCTCAGTGAGTACTTCGTTGTAAAAGGTTCGATTATTCATCGTATCCCATTTCCTTTCTGATCTGCCCCACCGCGTCGGCCAGGCGGTCAATTTCTTCTCGTGTGTTGTAAAAGCTTAAGCTCGCCCGGGTCGTGGAAGGCACCCCTAAATAATGGTGCAGGGGTTCTGCACAGTGGTGTCCCGCCCGAACGGCGATCTTGTTTTCTGACAGAATCGTCGTGATGTCGTGGGGGTGCACACCGTCAATGCTGAAGGCGAGAATGCCGTGGTGGTTTTCCGGTTCGTCGGCCCCGATGATATGCACATGGGGAATGGCTTTGAGCCGTTCCATCGCGTAAGTGGTCAGTTCCAGTTCCCGGGCTTCGATTTGATCCAGACCGAGGTCTTCCATGAAATCGATGGCTTCGGCCAGACCTACGGCCCCGCCGACATTGACCGTGCCCGCTTCAAAACGGTGAGGTACTTCCGCCCAGACGATGCGGTCGGTGGTGACGATGTCGATGGTTTCCCCGCCGGTCATAAACGGCGGCATTTTGTTCAGCCATTCGCTCTTGCCGTACAGCACGCCGATGCCCATAGGGGCGTACATCTTGTGGCCGGAGAACGCGAAGAAGTCGCAGTCCATGGCGGTCACGTCGATTTTCGTGTGAGGCACGCTCTGGGCGCCGTCCACGACGATGACCGCACCCTGTTCGTGGCAGACCTTGGCAAAGTCCGCAATGGGCCAGGCCCGTCCGAGCACGTTGGAAATTTCCGCCACCGCGACAATTCTCGTGTTCGGCGTCATCGCTGCTTTTAAATCGTCGACGGTGAGACTGCCGTCTTTATGACAGTTCAAATAGCGCACCGTCGCGCCGGTCTGTTCAGCTAACATCCGCCACGGCAGCATGTTGGAGTGGTGCTCCGCGATGCTGACTAAAATTTCATCGCCCTTGCCGATCTTGAGATAGCGGCCCATGCTGTAAGCCACCAGATTCAAACTTTCGCTGGCGTTGCGGGTAAAGATGATGTCCTGTTTCTTCGGTGCGTGAATGAAATCCGCAACTTTCTGGCGGGCGTTTTCATAGGCGTCCGTGGCGGCGACGCTCAAATCATAAAGGCCCCGGAAAGGATTGGCGTTTTCAGTTTGATAATAATGGGTCACTGCGTCCAGCACCCGTTGGGGTTTCTGGACCGTCGCCGAATTGTCCAGATAAGCCAGATCGCTCTGGTTCAAAACCGGAAATTCTTTGCGGACCGCTTTTACATCAATCGTTGATTGTCCCATATTTCGCTCTCCTTTTACTGTTTCTGAACCTGATGCGCTTCGATATAATCCTGCACATCTTCCCGGACGGCCTGATCCGGAATGAGGCGGCTCGCCGCCTCTAATTTCGATTTTGCGATCATTTCGTAAATGTCGTCGACATCGATGCCGCGGCTTTCCATGTAGAAAAGCAGAGCGTCGTCCAGTTTGCCGATGGTCGCGCCGTGGTTCCCTTCCACGTCTTCTTCAGCGCAGAGAATCAGCGGGATCGTCTTGTTGACCACCGTGTCGTCCATGAGCATCACGTCTTCTTTTTCGTTGCCCACACTGCCGGCCGCGCCCTTCTTGAAATCGATGGTGCCCCGGAACAGTTTTTCAGCCCGGTCCCGAAGGACCCCGGCTGAAATGATGCGGCTTTCGGTTTTCTTCCCGTGGTGCAGAGCCACGTAATTGGTGTCCAGCAGGTCTTCGTTCTGGACCAGGTAGGCCACATCGGCGTTGAAGCTCGACTGGTCGCCCTTTAAGTCGGCCTGGCACCCCACGTAGGTGCTGGCGCCGTCCATAACCAGATGGATAACATTGAACTTGGCGTTTTCTTCGAGTACCGCGCCCACGTCGTTCAAAATCCGCTGTCCGGCGCCGCTCCGGTGAATCTGCACCAAAGTCACGGCCGCGCCGGCTGCGAGGTGCAGTTTCGTCGAAAAGGCCGCCGTTCCCGGCTGGGCTTCCGGCTGTCCCGCAAAATCCATGATAACCGTCAGTTCGCTGCCGGCCTTGGCGTCGATCCGGCAGGCTGCTGCTGCGGTTTTGCCGCCGGCCAGGGCGTAAGTCAGTTTCAAAGGTTCGGCGACTTTCTGGCCTTCTGCGGTTTCATAGGCTTTCACAGCCGCATCCTGTTGAATCCATCGGTCGTAATCCGGCCCCATGCCGCCGCCGATCGGCACCAAGGCGCCGCCTTCTCTCAGGCCTTCAGGAACGGTGATCTGCGCTTCCAAAGGTGCAGCTGAGGCGTCAACGGCGACCCGGGCGTCGTTCATTTTCAGCCAATTCCAGGTCTGGCCCGGCAAATGGTTGACCACCAGGTTGTTTGCTTGTTGTGTTGCGTTCATGGTCCTCACCCTATCGTTCCTTTCATTTCCAAGCGGATCAAATTGTTCATTTCAACGGCGTATTCCAGCGGCAGTTCTTTTGAAACATTGTCCGCAAATCCGCTGACGATCATGGCGCGGGCATCTTCTTCAGAAATGCCCCGGGACATGAGGTAAAAGACCGCTTCGTCGCTGATGCGGCCGATCTTGGCTTCGTGTCCCACATCCGCGTCCTGGGTGCGCACGTCCATCGCCGGAATGGTGTCGGATCTGGAAATGTCATCGAGCATCAGAGACGCACAGCTCACGGACGACTTCGCGCCTTTGGCCTTGTTGTTCACCACGACGGAAGAACGGTAGGTCGAAATGCCGCCATCCTTAGAAATGGACTTGGCGGAAACCACGGATGTGGTGTGAGGTGCGTTGTGCACCACCTTCATCCCGGTGTCGAGGTTCTGCCCTTTTCCGGCGAAAGTTATCCCGGTGTATTCCATCTGGGCGCCTTCGCCGTTCAAGATGGTCATCGGGTACAGATAGGAAACGTGGGAGCCGAAGGAGCCGGACACCCATTCCATTTTGCCGCCTTCTTCGATTTTGGCCCGCTTCGTGTTCAGGTTGTACATGTTCTTAGACCAGTTTTCGATGGTCGAATAGCGCAGCCGTGCGTTTTTCCCGACGAAGAGTTCCACCGCGCCGGCGTGAAGGTTGGCTACGTTGTATTTCGGCGCCGAACACCCTTCGATGAAGTGCAGGTCGGCCCCTTCGTCGACGATGATCAGCGTGTGTTCAAACTGGCCGGCCCCCGGGGCGTTGAGTCTGAAATAGGACTGCAGCGGAATTTCGACGGACACGCCCTTGGGCACGTACACGAAAGAGCCGCCGGACCACACCGCTCCGTGAAGGGCTGCGAATTTATGGTCGTGGGGCGTGATCAAATGCATGAAATGGTCTTTGATCAGATCGGCATAAGGCCCATGGAGCGCCGATTCGATATCGGTGTAGACGACGCCCTGTTCGGCTACTTCTTTTCGGACGTTGTGATAAACCAGTTCGGAATCGTACTGGGCGCCGACCCCGGCGAGGGACTTCCGTTCCGCCTGGGGAATCCCCAATCGTTCAAAGGTATCTTTGATATCTTTCGGGACATCTTCCCAGTTGGCGCTCATCTTGGTTTTCGGGCGCACGTAAGTGACGATGTTGTTCATATCCAGGCCGTCGATCGGCGGTCCCCACTGCCCCATGCCTTTTTCGTTGAAAATTTCAAGGGACTTGAGGCGCAGTTCCCGCATCCAGTCCGGATCGTTCTTTTCTTCTGAAATCTGTTCGACAATTTCAGGCGTCAGCCCACTTTCGACTTTGTAGAAATCTTTGTCGCTTTCGTCGTAGCGGAAATCGTACAAGGAGCGGTCGACGTCTTCGACATACGTTTTTTCTTTGCTCATCAGCCGGCCTCCCGTTATTCTGCTGCTTTTGCTCTGGCTTCGTATTTTTCGTACCCGTCGCGGTTGATTTCATCGACCAGGGAAGCGTCCCCGCCGCCGACGATCTGGCCGCTGACCAGAACGTGGGTGTAATCCACCTTCAGGGAGCTTAAAATCCCGGTGTTGTGGGTGATGATCAAAAGAGCGCCGTCCTGCTGTTTCTGGTATTCTTCAACCCCTTTGGAAACCGTGCGCACGGCATCGACGTCCAGACCGGAGTCGGTTTCGTCGAGGATGGCCAGTTTTGGCTTCAGCATCAGGAGCTGGAGAATTTCAGCCTTTTTCTTTTCACCGCCGGAAAAGCCGACGTTCAGATCCCGGTCCACATAGCTGGGGTCCATATCGAGGATTTCGCATTCTTTTTCGAGCTGTTTTCTGAAATTCCACAGGCGGACCCGTTCGCCGGTGCGCTGTTCGACAGCGTTGCGGATGAAGTTGCCCAGGGTGATCCCCGGAACTTCCAGCGGATTCTGGAACGACAGGAAGAGCCCTGATCTGGCACGCTGATCTGCACTTTCATCCAAAAGATCAGCGCCGTCAAAGGCGACACTGCCGCCGGTGACTTCGTAGCGGGGGTTGCCCATGAGGGCGTAGCCCAGCGTGGATTTGCCAGCGCCGTTCGGTCCCATCAGCACGTGGGTTTCCCCTTTCGCGATGTCCAAATCGACCTGGTGTAAAATTTCTTTATCTTCAACATTGACTGTCAATTGACGTACTTTTAATAATGGATCTGACATGATAAATACCTCCGAATTAATATCCAAGTGAAATACTCGGAATACAATCGTAAGTATATTACTTTTTGATGAACCCGTCAACTTATTTCTGTTTTTCCCGAAAAATTTAAGTCAATGCGGCGTCAGGGTCAGTCTTTCAGCCTGTTTTCAAGGGCTTCGGTGATGATGTTCAGGGCTTTGACCCGGGCGTAATTTTTGTCGCAGGACTCGAGAATGTGCCACGGCGCGAAGGTCGTGCTGGTCTTTTCGATCATTTCGTTTACCGCCTGTTCGTACTGGGGCCATTTGTCCCGGTTGCGCCAGTCTTCGCCGGTGATCTTCCACTGCTTTTCCGGATTGGCTTCCCGCGCCTTGAAGCGCGCGAGCTGGGTGTCCTCATCGATCTGCAGCCAGAATTTGATGATCACGGCGCCCCAGCGATTTAAATCGTACTCAAATTCGTTGATTTCGTTGTACGCCCGCTGCCAATCGTTGACTGAGCAGAATCCCTCTAAGCGTTCGACCATCACCCTGCCGTACCAGGTCCGGTCGAAGATGGCAATGTCGCCCTTTTTCGGAAGCTTTTCGACAAAGCGCCATAAGTAGTGCCGGTTCTTTTCATGGGGTTCCGGCGCCGCGATGGGATGCACCGTGTAGCCCCTCGGGTCCAGGGCCTCGGTCACCCGCTTGATATTGCCGCCCTTTCCCGCAGCGTCCCAGCCTTCGTAGCCGATGATCACGGGAATGCCCCTGCGATGAATGCGGTTTTGAAGCCCTGCCAGCTTTTTCTGACAGGCTTTGAGCTGTTTCTTGTACACGCCTTCTTCAAGAACTTTGCCGTCCAAGACCACGTCAGCCAGTTTCGGCTCCTGCACCAGCGGAAAGCGGTTCTGAAGAATGGGCACAGCCAGCCCTTTGTTCTGGAGGGCCGTGTCGATACTCTGGGTGATGAAGCGCAGCACCTGAAGCTCCGACCATTTCTTGTCCGTCCCGGCGTCGACAATCACCCACGGAGCGTAGGACTGGTTCGTGTCGTTCAAATACCGATCATACCACTTTTCGTAATCGTGATAGTGTTTGTTTTCGTTGCGGTCTTCCTGATCGACCCGCCACTTGGTGTCCGCATCTGCCTGAAGGCCCTCGATCCGCTGCTTCTGTTCCTTTTTGCCGAGATGAAAGAAAAACTTGATCAGCAGAGTGCCGTTGTCGTGAAGGGAACGCTCCATGGTGTTGATTTCGTCGATGGTCTGCTGGTAGCCTTCTTCGTTCAGGCGCCCGGACATCACGCTGCCGATTACTTCTTCCATCATGTACGGTACAAAGAACGTGAACTTTCCGTTTTCCGGAATGTCCAGCAGATAGCGCCGGATAAAGGGATACGCCCTTTCTTCTTTCGTCGGCGGCCCGAAAGACTTCACTTTGAAGAACCGGGGATCGATGTCCTTGATCACCTTGGACAGCACGGTGCCTTTGCCCGCTGCCCCCCAGCCTTCAAAAACCACCATCACGGGAAGCTTTGCCGCCGTGATCCTAAGCTGGTCGTCCCCGAGCTGTTTTTCCAAGGATTTGCGCTCTGCATTGAGGGCTCTTTTTTCCGGACACACGGCCGGAACAAATTCTTTTAACATTTTATTTTCCTCTCCTTATTGATTTTCTATAGCCTATCAGATCAAATTTAAATCTAATAAAAAAAGTGCCGTGACTTTTGTCACAGCACTGTTGTTTTTTCTCAGCCGACTTCTGACCCTTCCGGCATGTCGCCGTCGACGGTCAGCACCCGGAGATTGCCGTCTTTTTCCGCGGACAAAATCATGCCGTTGGAATCGACGCCTCGCAGCTGAATGGGTTTCAGGTTCGTACAGGCGATGATTTTCTTGCCCACCAGTTCTTCCGGCTTGTACCATTTGGCGATGCCGGACACGATTTGGCGCTTTTCGTCGCCGAAATCCAGCTGGAAAACCAGAAGTTTATCGGCGTTGGGGTGTTTTTCGCAGGACAGCACTTTGGCGACCCGCATCTTCACCTTGGCAAAGTCGTCGATGGTGATGACCCCCGGCACTTTTGGTTCTGCTTGCTTTTGCTTTTTCTGTTTGGGCTGAGTTTTCTTCGCCTTTTTCTTTTCGGCCTGTTCTTTTTCGTACTGCTTCACGTCGATGCGCGGGTACAGGGGCGCGCATTTTTCCACCTGAGTGCCCAGGGGATAATGGCCGAAGCTCTGAATGCTTTCCCAAGTCTGAACCGAATCCGGGACGTTCAGAATTTTCTGCATCTTTTCCGCAGTTGCAGGCATTGCCGGCGCGATGAGCACCGAAACGATCCGAAGGGTTTCCGTCAGATTGTAGAGCACAGCAGCCAGCCGTTCCTTCTGGCTTTCGTCCTTGCCGAGAATCCACGGTTCCGTTTCGTCGATGTATTTGTTGGCCCGGCCAATGAGCTGCCAGATGGCCTGGAGCGCCCGGCTGAAGTCCAGCTTGTCCATGTAGGACGCGTAGGTTTCGATCGCTTCTCTGGCGGTATCTTTGAGGTCCTGATCGTATTCCCCGGCTGCCTGTTCTGCTGGGATGACCCCGCCGAAATACTTGACCGTCATCGCGATGGTGCGGGACAGCAGGTTGCCCAGATCATTGGCCAGGTCTGAATTGATGTTGGCCACCAGGAGGTCTTCGTTGTAGACCCCGTCTGAGCCGTATTTCATTTCTTTCAGGACATGATAGCGCAGCGGGTCCACGCCGTATTTCTTGACCAGTTCCACCGGGTCGACCACGTTGCCGACGGATTTCGACATCTTGCCGCCTTTGAGCAGCACCCAGCCGTGGCCGTAGATGGTTTTCGGCAGCGGCAGATCCAGCGCCATGAGCATGATCGGCCAGTAAATGGTGTGGAAGCGGATGATGTCTTTTCCGACCAGATGCAGATCTGCCGGCCAGTATTTGTCCATGAGCTGGGGCTTGTCGTTCAGATAGCCCAGGGCCGTGATGTAGTTGGTCAGGGCGTCGATCCAGACGTAAACCACATGGCCCGGATCAAAGTCCACGGGAATGCCCCAGTCGAAAGAAGTCCGGCTGACGCATAGATCCTGAAGGCCCGGTTTGATGAAATTGTTGATCATTTCATTCTTCCGGGATTCCGGCTGAATGAAGCCCGGGTGGTCTTCGATGTACTTTAACAGGCGGTCTGCGTATTTGCTCATCTTGAAGAAATAGGCTTCTTCGTGGGCTCTTTCCACCGGCCGGCCGCAGTCCGGACATTTGCCGTCCACGAGCTGGGTTTCGGTCCAGAAGGATTCGCACGGAGTGCAGTACCAGCCTTCGTAGGTGCCTTTGTAAATGTCTCCCTGTTCGTAAAAGCGCTTGAAAATTTTCTGAACGCTCTTGACGTGTTCGGGATCTGTCGTCCGGATAAACTGGGAGTAATTAATGTTCATCAGTTTCCAAAGGTCTTTGATTTTGGCGACAGTTTTATCGACGTAAGCTTTGGGGGTGACCCCTGCTTTTTCTGCGAGTTTCTGTATTTTTTGACCGTGTTCGTCTGTCCCGGTGAGCATGTAGGCGTCGTAGCCCTGCTGCTTCTTAAACCGCGTCAGCGTATCCGCCGCCACCGTCGTGTAGGTGTGCCCGATGTGCAGATCGCCGCTTGGATAATAAATCGGCGTCGTCACGTAAAAAGTCTTTTTCGATTCTGGCATAAGCTCATTCCTCTCTATTGCAAAACACTTTTCGCTAAAGCGTCTGGCGCTTTCATTCTTGTTTTTATTATAATTTATCCCATCTTATTATTCAATAGGGGCAAAATCTCACCCGCCGATTTTGACGATTTTGTAGATTTCCCGTTTGGAAACGCCCCGGTCTTTCGCAGCGGCCTTCATCGCGTCTTTTTCGCTAAGGCCCTGGCTTAAATAATAAGCGACGTGATCGGCCACACTGCCGGCGTTGAGAGCTTCGGTCCGGCCGTCTTCGCTGGTTTTGCCGCCATTGCCGTCCACGACGAGCACAAATTCTCCTTTCGGCGGGTGCACTGTAAAATGGGCGAGCTGTCCCGAAACGGTATCCCGGCGGGTTTCCTCGTAGCGTTTGGTTATTTCCCGGGAAATACTCATTTCCCGATCGGGAAACTGCTTCGCCATCTGCTCCAGGGTTTTGAGCAGCCGGTGCGGGCTTTCGTAAAGGACCACAGGCCACGGCGATTTTTCAACGGCCTTGATCCCCTGGCGCATTTCTTTGGAGGATTTCCCTAAAAACCCAAAAAAGACAAAATGCCGGCAGTCAATGCCCGAAAGCGCCACGGCGGTCACCGACGCCGTCGGCCCTGGCACTGCGGTGACCGGAACCCCGGCCTCCTGGCAGGCGCGCACTAAAATGCGGCCGGGATCGGAGAGCACCGGCATTCCAGCGTCAGAAACCAGTGCGATGTGCGCCCCGGCCTGCATTTTCTGAACCAGCTCCCCGGTGACGGTTTTTTCATTGAATTTGTGATACGCCGTCATCGGCGTGTGAATTTCAAAATGATTGAGCAGCTTGAGGGTGTTGCGTGTGTCTTCCGCCGCGATCAAATCGGCTTCTTTGAGCACGCGCACCGCCCGCACTGAAAAATCTTCGAGATTGCCGATGGGCGTCCCGACTATCGATAAGGGCATGTCCCCTCCTTTTCCATTTTAAAACGGCACATCCGGCGGCGGTGCCGGCTGATCCGGAAAATCCTTGTCGTCGGCCCAGTCCATAAAGCGGGTGTATTCCGGGCGCCAAGTCAAATTGATCCGGCCAGTGGGACCGTTACGCTGTTTGGCGACGTCCAGTTCCGCCATGTAGGGATTGCCGTTTTCCTTGTCATAATAGTATTCCCGGTACAGGAAGAGGACGACGTCCGCATCCTGTTCGATCGAGCCGGACTCTCTCAAATCGGCCAGCAGCGGATGATGATCCGGTCTTCCGTCCGGGGCGCGGCTGAGCTGGGACAGGCAGATGATCGGACAGTCCAGTTCCCGGGCCAGAGCTTTCAGGCCTCTGGAAATCTCCGAGACTTCGTTCTGCCGGTTTTCGGACCGTCCCCTGCCGCTCATGAGCTGCAAGTAGTCGATGACGACCAGATCCAGTCCCCTTTCCGCCTTCATCCGCCGGGTTTTCGCCCGGATATCCGCCAGAGTCTGGCCCCCGGTATCGTCGATCCAGATGTTCGTGCCGTAAATCCGGGCAGAAGCATCGCTTAAAATCTGCCACTCTTCGTCGTCCAGGGTGCCCTTTCGAACCTTCGACAAATCGATGAGTCCTTCCGAGCACAGCATACGCTGAAGGAGCTGAGTCCGGGACATTTCCAGACTGAAGATGGCCACCGTGGCTTTTTCGTGAACGGCCGCGTGCTGGGCGAGGTTCAGCGCAAAAGCGGTTTTCCCCATGGACGGCCGGGCAGCGACGTAAATCAAATCGGAATTCTGAAGGCCGGAGGTTTTAAAATCGAGCTCGGAAAACCCCGTGGCCAGCCCGGTGAGTTCCCCTTCTGCCTGCCGCACCTTTTCGATGTGGTCCAGGGTTTCGTTCACCACGTCCTGAACGCTCGTGAAGTCCCCGGTAATCTGTCCTTCGGCGACGCGGAAAATCTTTTCTTCCGCCTTTTCGACCACTTCACTGACATTTTCAAATTCGCCGTAACAGTCGTCGATGATGCTCGACGACGCTTCGACGAGGCGGCGGATCAGCGCCTGATCCTGCACGATGATGCAGTAATGCTCAAAATTGGAGTACATCGGCATGGCGTCCTGGAGCTTCGCCAGGTACGCGGGACCGCCGATTTTATCCATAAGGTTCAGATTCGCCAGACGTTCCGTCAGGGTCACCAGGTCGATGGGAATGCCTTCTTCCCGCATTTTGAGCATATTCTCGTAGATCAGGCGGTTCCGGGCTGAAAAGAAATCCTCTGGTCTGAGATGCTCCTCAGCCGTAATGAGCTGATCGGATTTGACGATGAGTCCCCCAAGTACAGAAGCTTCAGCCTCTAAATTGTGGGGCAGTTCTTTTGATTTTACAACAGGCATTACATTGCAGGCTTACTTTTCAGTGACGATGACCGTAAGTTTGCCGATGACGCCAGGCGCTGTTTTAATCTTGATCGTGAAATGACCCACATTTCGGATCGCTTCCGGCATTTCAATCTTGCGCTTGTCGACGGTCAGGCCTAAATCCTGTTCCAGATGTTCTGCAATGTTTTTGTTGGTCACCGAACCGAACAGCACGCCGTCGTCAGCGGCCCGTTCTTTGATCACCAGCTGGGATTCGTCGAGTTTCTTCGCCAGATCGATGGCGGCCTGGCGGGCTTCTTCCTGCTGTTTTTTAAGTTCTGCCTGATGCAGCTTCGCTTTTTCGATATTTTCTTTTGTCCCTTTGACAGCCAGGCCCTTTTTAATTAAAAAGTTATTGCCATAGCCGCTTTTGACATTGACGATTTCGCCTTCTTTTCCAACATTTGCAACAGTTTTTAATAATACTACTTTCATGATTCTGATTTCCCTTCTTTATATGCTTCGATGGCCTGGATCAGCAGATCCCGGCCTTGCCTTAAATCATTACAGTCTTTGAGCTGCGCGCCGGCCATGGTCATATGGCCTCCGCCGCCCAACTTTTCGAGAATCATCTGAACGTTGATCTCGCCCATGGAGCGGGCGCTGACGCAGACGCCATCATCGTTTTTAAGGAGAATGAACGACGCCTTAATCCCTCGGATATTGAGCAGCTCGTCGGCAGCCTGAGCCGCGATGAGCTTGCCGTTGTCCTGGTGATTTTCGTACATCGAAATGGCGATGGAATTATCATAAAATTCGGCGTTCGTAACCGCTTCCGTCCGAGCCGCATAGGTTTCTATATCGTTCTGGAGCATGGTCTTCGCGATAACCGTATCGGCTCCTTTGCGCTTCAGATAAGAGGCGGCTTCGAAGGTGCGCACCCCGGTTTTGGACATGAACATCTTCGTATCCATGCACATCCCTACCATCAGGGCGTTGGCTTCTGTCTTGCCGATGATATCCCGCTTGTTAAAGTACTGGAGTAATTCGCAGACCAGTTCGCAGGTCGACGATGCGTAGGCTTCAATATAAGAGAAGACGGTCGCGTGAATTTCAGCCCCTGACGGCCGGTGGTGGTCGATAACGACGCTGTTGCGGATTTCGTCGACGAGTTCCGGCATTTCGACGTAATTTTTGCTCTGGGTGTCGACGACGATGAGCAGCGTGCCTTCTTCAATATAATCGGCGGCTTCCTGAGGCTTAATGAAACATTCGGAATAATTCGGGTCTTTGCTCAGGTAATCGATCAGGGAGCGGATGCTCACATTGATTTCCTGGAGCACGAATTTTGCTTCCCGGTTCATCGCGCGGCAGGCGCCGATCAGTCCGATCGCCGAGCCCACGCAGTCCATGTCGGGCATTTTGTGGCCCATGATCACCACATTCCGCGCTTCGGCAATCTGTTCCTGGAGGGCCTGGGCCTTGATCCGGGCCTTGACCTTCGTCCGTTTTTCCTTGGCTTCGGTTTCCCCGCCGTAATAGGTGTTGTGATCGTCCTTTTTCACGACGCATTGGTCGCCGCCCCGGGCCAGCGCGATGTCCAGAGCAGACCGGGACCCTTCTTCCAATTCCGGAAGGGATAAATGCTCTTCGGAATCTTCGATGCCGATGGACAGAGATACCGCGCTGTTTTCCCGGCTCAGCGCCCGGACTTCGTCCAAAATGTGGAACCGGTCGTGTTCCATGCGCACGAGGCTATCATGGGAAAACACGGCAAGATAATGATTGTTCTCAAATTTCTGAAGCACCGCGTTGTTCCGCTGGGCCCACCGGTTGAGAATCACGTCGATCTGGGCAAAAAGCTCGGTCCGCTGCTGAGGCGACAAAGTTTCGCTTAAATCCTCGTAATTGTCGATCTGGCCGCAGGCAAAAACCGTCCGGCTGTGGCGGTAATGGGCTTCACTGCTTTTGAGCTGGGTGATGTCCATGAGATGAAAGAGCAGCTTGCGCTTGTCCGCCCGGAAAAATTCCGTGATGCTCATGAGGTAGACGTGGTCTTCGTACTGAAATTCGTGAAACGTGCCGTCCCCTTTGACTTTTTTGGGAGACAAGCCGATCTGTTCCAGAAAGTTAGCGCCCATCTTGCTGACGTCTTTGCCAAACTGGCGGATAAAAGCGCGGTTCGGCATGAGGACGCGGCCGTCTTCTGAGGTGATGACGATCGCGATGGGCATTTCGAACATCCGGTCGTGGGTAATGTTGGCCACTTTTCGTTCTACCATTTTTTTGACCGACAGGTTTTTCTTGATCCGGTAGCGTTCCATGATCTGGGCGCCGATGAGTACCGCAAAGGTCAGCGAAATGATGACGGCCCCGATGACAAAATGGTCCTGACACACGTAAATGCCCGTGATCACGCCGATGATCGCGAGTAAGGTGTTGGCCGTGAATAATTTATTCATCTCTACCGTCTCCTTGTGCTGTCCCGAAGGATAATCACCAGCCGCAAATTGGTATACACGTCGATGACGCCGATCATCGACAGGATCATCACGCTCGACGGAATAATCATCAGCACGAGGCAGATGAGGATCTTTCTCCCGAAACTTTCCCGCTGACGCCGCCGATTAAAAACCCAGTACAAAAACGAGAGCCCCATCAGCGAGAAGCACGTGTCCACCAGCTCGCTGAAAGTCGTGATGTAGATATGGGTCCCGGACCCTGTGGCCCACTGGGCAATGAGCAGAACAATCAGCATCACCAAAAGAAAATTGCGCAGGGGTTTCGGCATCGCCCAATGGCTCAAGGGCTTCAGGGGCTGCGCTGCGGCCCGGGTCCGCTTGACAGTCCGGTCGCAGGCCAGAATCAAAAGCCACGCGGCAAAAAACGGAACGATTAAAAAGAACGAGGGCAGCATTTCCTCTGTCTGATCGATCAAACTGTTGACCGCGGTGGTCACCTGAGCGCTTTGGGCTTTCGTAAACACGGCGCTGTTCTTGTACGTGGCAATGACGTTTTTGCCGAAAGCTTCAATATCCTTGACCAGCGTGTTCATAAACGCCATGTGATGCACGAGCTGATAAAACACCATGCCGCCGATCACCGTCGCAAAAACCGCCAGATAGGCAGCGGCCATCCGCTTTTTGCCGTTGACTTCCCGTTCGTAAACCCAGGCCAGCCCGATGCCGGCCAGGGCCAGATATAGCGTACAGGTCAGGATGAGCACCGGATTTTTCGTAATGAGCATCACCGCCGGCGCCACCGCCGTTGACAGAATCGTCTTCTTCCAGCCTTCCCGCCGGCCTAAATCGACCCACAGCAGCGGAATAAAAAGGTACAAAATGATCAGCACCGGCATTTTCGCGAACAAAGCCGGAATGATGCCCGCGATCGCCCCGTCTAAAATCATTTCCCATATTGTTTTTGTTTTCATACAAGCCTCTATTGTGAATTTCGTAATGAGATATTATAGCATAGCCCTGTATATTTTTCATTAAGTCTCCATGCCGACCGCAAAACCTGTGTTAAAATAAGGACAGTCCCTTTTGTTTTAATTGGCTTTAAGGAGGTTCTTATGAGACGTTATCATCTTCTCGTTTCCGGCCGCGTCCAGGGCGTCGGCTTCCGCTACACGGCTTCTCATCTCGCCGACCTTTACAATTTGACCGGCTGGGTGATGAACCGATACGACGGCGACGTGGAAATGGAAGTCCAGGGCGATCCCGGCAACATTGATTATTTCCTCAATAAACTCAAGACCCAGTCCCGGTGGATCCGCATCGACCGCATCGACAAAAAGGAAATCCCGTGTACTGATGACGAGACCGTTTTCCACGTCCGTTTTTAGGTGTACCGTGTTTTTATTCTAACAAAAAAACAGAAGGTGACAACCTTCTGTTTCAATCAATATTTAAGTTTTTATTAAAAGTTATCTGACTGATACGGCAAAAGCGCCAGATTGCGGGCACGGTTGACGGCCTGGGTGATCTTGCGCTGATGTTTTGCGCAGGCACCTGTTGCACGTCTCGGCAAAATCTTGCCTCTTTCAGAAACGTATTTTCTCAAAGTGGCAACATCTTTGTAATCGACCTTTAAATCTTCGTTTTCGCAGAATTCGCAAACTTTTCTTCTTCTTCTGAATGGTCTTGGCATAATAATTCTCCTTAGTGATGGAGCTTAGAACGGCACGTCGTCATCGTCGGCTAGCAGATGGAAATCGTCGTCGATATCGTCGCTGCCATCCAATGAAACGCTGTTATTATTGGGCTGAGGGTTCTGGCTGACCGGTGCCGCATCATTTCGGCTGCCGATAAAATCAAATTCTTCCAGAATGACTTCTGTCGTATACCGCTTGGAACCGTCCTTCGCGGTATAGTTGCGCGTTTGAAGCCGGCCGGAAATGGCAATTTGACGGCCTTTTCGCAAGTACTGACTGATCACTTCGCCCTGCTTTCCCCACGCGGTGACGTTGAAGAAATCCGCAGTCGGCTGACCGTCTCTTTTAAAACGCCGGTCAACGGCAATGGCAAATGAACAAACAGAGGTCCCCGTCGTTGTTGTCCGCAGTTCAGGGTCCCGCGCCAAGCGCCCAACTAGAATAACTTTATTCATGGCTCCGTTTCCTTTCCTATTTTACAAAATGGACAATTAGTCTTCTCTTGCGACGATCATATCCCGGATGATATTGTCGTTGATTAAGTAACGATGGTTCAATTCATCGAGAACAGACGGTTCAGCCTTGAAGTTCACCAACACATAATACCCTTCGGTATATTTGTTCGCGATCGTATAAGCCAACTTCCGTTTGCCCCATTCGTCGACACCTTCTACTTCACCAGCAGCTTCAATAACAGATTTGACGTTATTGATGATGGCGTCCATCGCTTCTTTTTCCATATCCGGTTTCAAAACAAAAACTGTTTCGTATGCCTTCATGGTTTCACCTCCTTATGGTCTTATTTGGCACAGGTTCGGCCTGCCTTCGGCAGGGGTATAACAGTTTGAATCAATACCCGCTGTGCAAGGATACAAACTTGATCTATTATATCAGACTCCCGTTTCAAGAATCAAGCGCTTCAAGCTTTTTTTTGAACATTTTTTTAAATTTTTTCCGGCTCAGTACGACGACCCGGCTGCAGTTGGTGCATTTCATCCGGACGTCCATCCCGATATGAAGAATCTGCCAGCGGTTTTCCCCGCAGGGATGGCCTTTTTTCATGACGACGATGTCGCCGGTCTTAAGCGTATCGGTCATGGCGTTTATCTTCCTCTTTTTCATTGGCGACCCAAATGGTATTCCGCGGCACTTTGACGTCCGCTTCTTCCATCGCCTGGTACAAAGCCTGGCGCATCGTCACCTGGGCGGACAGGGCGTGACCGGCATCCGAAAACACGTACACCCGCAGGGTGGCGTAGGAGCCGTCCATCCCGGTCATGCCGAGCACTTTCGGCCGCACCGGAAAGATATCGGAATCTTTCTGATACACAATGTCGCACACGGTATTGGCAATTTCCGTAACCTTCACCACACTGGCGCTGCCGTCCACCTGCAAATCGATGCTGTTGCGGATATAACCCCGGGAGCAGTTGACCAGGTGGTTGATTTCCCCGTTTCTGACGATGTACAGGCTGCCGTCGTACTGGCGGATCGACGTCATCATTGTCGAGATGTCTTCGATGACGCCGCTGTGGTCTCCGTCCAACTCGATATAATCTCCGACAAAAAATTCACCCTGCATGATGATGAAAATCCCCGAAAGGACGTCTTCAACGATGCGCTTGGCGCCAAAGCCGACAGCAACGGTGCCGACGCCGGCGACGGTGATGAGCGCCGAGATATTAATAAAATAAGAGAGAATGACCAAAATGCCCACAATCGCAATGGTCGTGTTCACCGTCGACCGTGTAATTTTGGCAATGGTCGTGTTGCGCTTTTTATCTTCTTCAGTGTTCGTAAAGCGGCTGTTCTTTGTGATTTTGAACGCGCGTTTAATGATAAAGGTCAGAATTTTTGATGCGATCCACATCACCAAAAGCGTCAAAACGACGGAGATCAATTTGTTGATGATCACATCGGTGTTAATTGAAGCTGTAAAATGCTGCCAGACCCGGCTGAAATAAGTCTGATTGAGTCCTTTGTTCATGAGCTGGTGTCCAAATTCCTTTCTTCTTATATTTTCTTATATTTATGATTTTATAAATGATATAAAATTGATGGATATAAAATTGAAAGAAAAAATGCAGCAGATGCTGCTGCATTTTTTTGCTTTATTTTTTATGTTTCCGATTAATGTCCTTTTGATCGGTACTGACCCATTTCGGTCCCTTGACCGGCGGTTTCTTCTTTCTCTGCTGTTCTCTTTCTTCCCGGTTTTTCCGGCGTTCTTCCCGAAGCACCTTTTCCACCATTTCATCGGTGATCGGCGAGAACGCTTCGGTTTCAATGACCGCAGGCGAATCCACGTCCCCTAAAGGATCGCTGGCGTCGGCACGTCTGGGTTTCGGTTTTCGAGCCGGCTTTTCTTTGGGCATTTCCGGTTCCGCCGGTGCTTCGCTTTCTCCTGTCTGAGCCTTTTCCTGCTGTTCGAGCATGTACTTGTCTTCCAGAGCTTTGCGCTTGCGGTCTTTGGCTTCACTCACCTTCCGGGACTGGGACCCGATGGCGTAGCCCACAATCTGCGCCGCTGCGATGATGCCGATGCAGATGTAGAAAAAGGCAATGGCCGGGACGCGGCTTCCAAACCAGACAGACAGAACGCCGAAGGGCAGGAATAAATACAGCGTCGGAGAGACGACAAATGTAAAAGCGTTCCATGATTTGATAAAGCGAATTCCGGTATGACCTTTGATCATAATAATCGTGGTGAGCACCGTCATGATCAGCATCGGCAAAAGCGAATAAAGCAAATACTTGCCAAAAACCTGATTGTCGTCCACGTCGCTTGAAGATTTAAAAGCGGCGTAGGTGATGTACAGCCAGAAGGCGACGATGACGGCCAGCTGCACCACGCCGTACCCCATATTGTAATGTCCGTTTGATTTAAAGCCAACATCCAAAATGCCTTTTAATATTAGTATAATCAGCAGATTCAACACGTTCGCCAGCAAAGCCGTGGACAGTGAATTCAGCCGATGTCTGAGACGTACTCCTCTATTCATGCTGCCTCCCTTATTTGATGAGCTCTAATATCCGATTTAAATCGTCCGTCGAAGCGTAATCGATGGTGATCTTTCCGCTTCCTTTTTTGTTTTTCGGAGTCAGTTTAACGGATGCGCCTAAATGCTTGCTTAATTGATCCTCGACGTCTACGAGATAAGGATCTTTGTTTTTCGGGGCTTTAGGTTTCCGGGGACGTTTAACCCGGCGCACGGCATCTTCCATTTCCCGGACAGACCAGCCGCGCTCGACCGCTTTTTTTGCCAGCGCTTCCATCATCTTCTGATCATCCAATCCCAAAAGGGCCCGGGCATGACCGCCGCTGAGCTGATTCTTTAATACCATCTGCCGCACCGAAGGCGGCAGTTTCAAAAGGCGCATGACATTGGTCACCGCGGCGCGGCTCTTCCCGATGCGGATGCCGATTTCGCCCTGAGTTAAATTGTACTCTTTGGAGAGCTGTTCAAAGGCCATGGCCTCTTCGATGGGGTTGAGGTCTTCCCGCTGCACGTTTTCGATCAGCGCAATTTCAACCACTTCCCGGTCGGACAAGTCCTTGACGATCACCGGAATGGTATCCAGCCCGGCGAGAGTCGCCGCCCGCCACCGCCGTTCCCCGGCGATGATGGTGTAGGCGCCGTCTTCTTTTTTCACGACCAGAGGCTGGAGGACGCCGTGTTCCTTAATCGAGGTCGCCAGTTCTTCCAACGCCCGCTGATCAAAATGCTTTCTCGGCTGCTCTTTGTTGGGACGGATTTTGCTAATCGGCAGCTCGACGATGAGGCCGCCGTCCTGATGTGCGGCTTCGTTTTGCTGCTCTGATTCCAGACTGCCGTTTTCGTCAAAATGTATGTCTTCTGAAATGAGCGCAGCCAGTCCTTTTCCGAGTCCGTTGTGATGTTTTTTACTTGACATGTTCCCTCCCGATAAATTCCTTTGCCAGTTCCGCGTAGGCGACAGCGCCTTTGGAATTGGGCGCATTTTCAAAAATGGTTTCACCGAAACTCGGGGCTTCCGCCAGACGGATGTTTCTTGGAATCTTGACACGATAAACCTTATCTTTAAAATAAGATTTCACTTCATTGACGACCTGGACCGCCAGATTTGTCCGGGAATCGTACATGGTCATTAATACGCCTTCGATTTCGATTTTGGGATTCAGTCCTTTTTTGACCAAATTAATGGTTGAAATCAGCTGTCCCACCCCTTCCAGCGCGTAATACTCACACTGAATGGGAATCAGCACCGAGTCTGAAGCCGTCAGGGCGTTGATCGTTAAAAGCCCCAGAGACGGCGGACAGTCCACAAACACATAGTCGTAGTATTCCAGAATCGGCTCAAGCACTTTTCTAAGCCGCGTTTCTCTCTGGGACATATGGGCCAGTTCGATTTCCGAGCCGGCTAAGTCAATATTGGACGGCAGAAGGTTGAGCCGGTCGTATCCCGTCGTCAGGATAACTTCCCGCAGATCCTGCCCGTTGATCAGAGCATCGTAGATGCTTTTGTCCAATTTGTTCTTTTCGATGCCGAAGCCGCTTGTGGTGTTGCCCTGGGGATCAATATCGACTGTCAAAACACGATAGCCATCTATACTCAGCGCCGCCGTCAAATTCATACACGTCGTGGTTTTGCCGACGCCTCCTTTTTGATTAAATATTGAAATTACCTTTGCTCTTGACATTGGCCTTCCTTTCTATACGGATGATCAGCTGATTATTTTGGAATCGTGATCGTCACAACAATTTTATCTTCTTTTTCTTTTTCGCGATACTGAGCATCCTGTTTGGTGCGCTGAATTTCTTTAAAAGCCGATTTGATGGTGTTGAGGTAAATCTGCGCATTGATAAAAGATTTGACTCTGGCTTTTTTTCCCGGCGTGATCTTTTCGTCGTAATTGTTGACCAGCACTTCATTCCGGATTTTTTCGACCAGATTTTCGGTTTTTTTGACGTTTAAATCCTTCTTCTTGATTTGATGAATGACTTCGATCTGGATATCCTTGTCCGGCACTTTTAAAAGTGCCCGGGCGTGGCGTTCCGACAAGCCGGCGTCTTTGATCGTATGAATGACTTCATCGTCCATTTTGATCAATCTCAATTTATTGGCCACAAAGGACTGGGACTTTCCAATCAGCTTGGCGACCTGCGCCTGGGTCATGTGGTAGTATTTGATGAGCTGCTGATAGCTTTCGGCTTCTTCAAAATAATTCAGGTCTTCCCGCTGCACATTTTCAATAATGGCCAGCACCGCCGAATCCTGATCATTAATGCTTACCACGATTGCCGGAACAGTTTTAAGTTTCGCTATTTTTGAAGCCCGAAGACGCCGTTCTCCTGAAACCAATTCGTAAAGATTCGCGTCCAGCTTTCGAACCTGTATCGGCTGAATGACCCCGTAGGTCTGGATGGAATTCGCCAATTCCTTTAAAGGTTCGGCATCAAAAACCTGCCGCGGCTGGTTTGGATTGGGAATAATTTGATCAATAGGGATCTCCAGAATCTGATGATCTTGATTTTTTTTCTGATCTTTTATTAAATCTTTTTTCTTTTTTCTCATACCATGCTCCTGATGTTTCACGTGAAACATCCCGCGCCTTTTCCCTAAGTCAGCGGTTTTTTGACGATTCTGCCGTAATTTCTCGGGTATTTCGAAGGCGTGTTCGCAATTTTGTCACATTGAATTATAACATGAAACGCAGCGCTTTTCAGCATTAAATTCTGGATGATGCGGATCTCGCCAAGTCCCAGTTTTTCCGGACCCGCCTTTGCGGCTGCAATTTCTTCTTCAGCCTGCTGTCCTTTCCAGGCGTAAAATGTACCGCCTTTTTTTAAGAATGGCGCACAAAGTTCGTCCAGAATATTAAAGGCCGCGACAGCCCGAGCGCAGACAGCGTCGAATTTTTCCCGGTATTCAGGCTGTTTGCCCAGCTCTTCAGCCCGCCCTGAAATGCAGGTCACGTTGGTGAGACCGATTTTTTCTGTGATGGCTTTGACGGCTTTCATTTTTTTCGCCGTGCTGTCGATCAGCGTGAAATGTCTGTCCGGGTAGTAAATCGCCAAAGGCACTCCTGGGATGCCGCCCCCCGATCCGAGGTCCAGGATCTGTTTTTCGTTTGCTTTGAGCGGACAGGTGATTGCGTCCAGAAGATGCTTTTCGATAAAGTCTTTCTCATCGACGATCCGGGTCAAATTCACCCGCTGGTTCATCTCTTTCATCGCCGTCATAAAATCGTAAAACAAACGGCATTGGGCATCTGTGATGGGCAGTGGAGATTCTGATGTCAGAATGTCTGCAAATTTTGTGTAGTCTTGATCGTTCATTTTTGATACAGCTCCCTGTGGCTTTCCAAATACACGTGAAGCACCGCGATGTCCGCCGGGTTCACCCCTGATATTCGCGACGCCTGACCGATAGACATGGGCCGGACGGATTTTAATTTTTCGATGGCTTCGAGGCGCAGTCCTTCGATGTCGTCGTATGGCACCCCTTCAGGGATGCGTTTTTCTTCGAGTTTCTTGAACTGTACCACCTGGCGCAGCTGCTTTTGAATATACCCGTCGTATTTAATCTGAATTTCCACTTCTTCCCGAACCGCCTTTGAAAGTTCCGGCCGCCCGGCATCCACGGCTGCCAGTTTTTCATAAGACAGTTCCGGCCGTTTCAAAAGCTGAGCCATGGACACGCCTGAATTAACTGGCGCGGTGCCGAGTTCTGTTAAAATGGCATTGAGTTTGTCCGATGGTGAAATCACCGTTTCCTTCAGACGCTGTTTTTCAGCTTCGATATCGGCCTTCTTCTTAAGGAAACGGGCGTAGCGTTTGTCTGAAATAAGGCCAACTTTCCGGCCAATGGGCGTCAGCCTGAGATCGGCGTTGTCCTGGCGCAGAAGCAGGCGGTATTCCGCTCTGGAAGTCATCATCCGGTACGGTTCCGTGGCATCTTCATTGATGATGTCATCGATAAGGACACCGATATAAGCCTGGGAGCGGTCGAGAATCATCGGCTCTGCCTTTTCGAGGAGCAGCCCTGCGTTGATGCCGGCCACAATACCCTGGGCGCCGGCTTCTTCATAGCCCGAAGTGCCGTTGATCTGTCCGGCGAAAAATAGGCCTTTGACGTCTTTGCTTTCCAACGTCGCTTTCAAAGCCGTCGGGTGAATGCAGTCATATTCAATGGCGTAGGCTGAGCGCATGAACTGCACGTGTTCCATTCCCGGTACGGTTCTGTACAAAGCGATCTGCACTTCTTCCGGCAGGCAGGAGGACATGCCCTGAACGTAAACTTCCCGGGTATGCAGCCCTTCAGGTTCCATAAACATCTGATGATGATCCTTGTCTGCAAAGCGCACCACCTTCGTTTCGATGGACGGACAGTACCGCGGCCCGACGCCGACCACATCCCCGGTGACCAGCGGGCTCCGGTCCAAATTGTCCCGGATGATTTTGTGGGTCTTTTCGTTGGTGTAAGTCAAATAGCAGTCGATCTGATCGATGTCGATATGATCTGTTTCAAAAGAGAAGGGCGTGATTTCGTCATCCCCTTTCTGGACCTTCATTTTAGAATAATCCAGGGTCTTTTCGTCGACTCGAGCCGGGGTGCCGGTTTTAAACCGCTGAAGATCAAATCCCGCATCGCGCAGGCTGTCCGACAGAAACTGCGCCGGGAACATGCCGTTGGGGCCGCCGCTGTACTGCACTTCTCCCATAAAGATTTTTCCGTTGAGATAAGTCCCAGTGCAGACCACGCAGGTCTTGCACGCGTAAGTGGCGCCGGTCCGCACTTGGACGCCAGTGACCGCGCCGTCTTCGATAATGAGTTTCGTCGCTTCCTGCTGCCGGAGAGTCAAGTGAGGCGTGTTTTCAATCACTTCTTTCATCCGGAACTGATAGGCTTTTTTGTCAGCCTGAGCCCGAAGGGAATGGACTGCCGGCCCCTTACCGGTGTTGAGCATCTTGCATTGAATCATCGTGGCGTCAATGTTCTTCCCCATTTCGCCGCCAAGGGCGTCGATTTCACGAACGAGATGGCCCTTTCCTGTTCCGCCGATCGACGGATTGCAGGGCATCATCGCCACAGAATCTAAATTAATCGCAAGGAGCAGGGTTTCATGTCCCTTTCTCGCCGTGGCAAGGGCCGCTTCACATCCTGCGTGGCCTGCTCCGATGACAATGGTTTCATAACTTTCAGCTTGGTAAGCCATTTTGTATTCTACCCTTTCTTTATTTTCCCAGACAGAAGTTGGCAAAAATCTGATCAATAATATCGTCGCCGATGGATTTCCCGGTAATCTGCCGCAGATGATCCAAAGCTTCTTTCAGATCGATTTCAATGATGTCCATGGTCATACCCGAAGACAAACTGGCGTAGGCGCTTTGAAGATCCGTCCGTACTTTTTTCAGTAATGAAATGTGGCGGACATTGGAGACCACCGGATTGTCTGCCGGCTGAACGGTCTCGCTGTCGATGGCCATCTTCACCATTTTGTGTTTCAGTTTTTCGAGACCAGCTTCGGTCTTAATCGACAAAATCACTTCGTTGTCTTTGAGGTCCTCTTTGAGTTCAGACTGTGCTGCACCGTCAATGAGATCAGACTTATTATAAATATACAGCACCTTTTTATCCCGAAGCAGGTTCTGCCACGCTTCGCGATCCTTTGATGTTTCACGTGAAACATCCGTAATAAAAAGCACGAGTTCCGCCTGGCCGACCATCTGCTTGGCCCGTTCCACGCCCATGCGCTCGATCACATCGCTGGTTTCCCGGATGCCTGCCGTATCGATAATATGGAAAGGCACGCCGCCGATGTTGATGTAGTCTTCAATGGTATCCCGGGTCGTACCGGGAATATTCGTCACCAGAGCTTTATCTTCTCTAAATAATTTATTCATTAAGGAAGATTTTCCCACATTGGGTTCGCCGAGAATGACTGTGTCGATGCCGTCCCGCATGATCTTCCCTACTTTTGCAGATTGTAGGAGATCTTCCACTTCGCCGGTCAGGTGCCGGATGTTTTCGTCGAGTTCCCGCTCAGTGACTTCTTCCACATCGTATTCGGGGTAATCCAAAGCAGCATCGATGTAAGTCAAAAGGTGCAGCAGCCCTTTGTCGATGGCTTCGTATTTTTTCGAAAGACCGCCTGAAAGCTGGTTTATCGAATAGGCCACCCCCGCTTCCGTTTTGGCATCGATGACGTCCATCACGGCTTCAGCCTCAGACAAATCAATTCGGCCGTTGATAAAGGCCCTTTCAGTAAATTCCCCTGGATTTGCCAGACGGGCTCCGGCGTCAATCACGGTCTGGAGCACCATGTTGAGCACCGTGCTGCCGCCATGGCAGTTGATCTCCACGATATTTTCCCGGGTGTAGGTCTTCGGCGCCCGCATCACCGTCAGCATCACCTCATCAATGACCCGTCCGTCTGCATTGAATACATGACCGTAATGAATCGTGTGAGACGCCATTTTGGAAACTTTTTGTCCCGAAGGCGACCTGTAAATCCGATCGGCGATCTCAAAGGCCTTTTCGCCAGACAGCCTCACAATGCCAATGCCGCCAGTTCCCGCCGGTGTGGAAATCGCCGCAATGACATCGTCGTTTAAAATCTGTATCATGATCCTTTCCCCTTTTTATAATAAAAAAAGTGAAAGCAGAAATGGAGCCTCAGGGCTCACATAACGAACTGCTTTCACCAGTTTGTTTGTAATGATGATAGACGGTCTATTCCTGATCGTTTTCTTTTAAATCAATCACGACGTAGCGGTAAGGATCTTGTCCTTCGCTGTAGGTGTAGACCCGCTTGTCATCCTGAAGGGTCGCATGAATGATGCGGCGTTCTCCGGGATTCATCGGTTCAAGGGAAAATTTGCGGTGACTCTTAGCCACTTTATTGGCCATCTTGTTCGCCAAATTTTCCAAAGTCTGCTGACGTTTTTCACGGTAATGTTCGGTGTTGATGCAGACCCGAACGTGGTGATCGGTTTTTTTGTTCACCGCTAAGCTGGTCAAATATTGAATGGCGTCGAGGGTCTGTCCCCTGCGGCCAATCAAAAGGCCCATCTTTTCGCCGGACAACTCGATATTCAAAACATCTTCTTCAGTATTGTAATCCGTTTGAATGTCGACGTCCATCTGCATCGCGTGAAACATATCGGAAAGAAAAGAAGCGGCCAGATCCTGAATCTTTTCAGATTCATCTTCGACATAAGCTTCAGCCTGGACTTCAGGATTAAAATCATCCTTCAGAGTCACTTCAACGACGGCTTCTTTTTTCCCGAATAAACCGATAAACCCGACTTCCGGCTCCTGAACGACGTGAATATCAACCTGATCTTTTTCGGCTGATAAATGGGTCAGCGCCTTTTGAACCGCCTCATCGATTGTTTTTCCTTTTTCAGTAATTGTTTGACTCATTCACTATGCTCCATCAATTTGACTTTTTCGTTCGTTCGTCACTTTTAGGAATCTTCGTCACAATGCGGCGCTTTGAGGCCGGTTTAGTTTTAGGTCTTGTCATCTTCGTTTTCTTTTCCGGTCTGCCGAGCTGGGCGTTGAGCGCCTGCTGACGGATTTCAGACTGTTCTTTCAAACGGTCTCGTTTTTGCTTTTTGTCCTTGGCTTCCTGTTCTTTGACGCGGCGTTCTGCTTCTTCGATCGGCACTAATTTCACAGGCTTGCGCATGACGAGAAACTGCTGCACGAAGGTGTAAACACTCTGAACGACCCAGTACAAGCTGACCCCGGCCGGCATCTTCAAGGCGAACCAGCCGATCATCAAAGGCATAATGATCATCATGACTTTCTGAGAAGTTGCTGTCGCCGGATCTGCCGTAGACATATCCGTCGTGAACTTCTGGGTTAAGAACGTGACCACCACGCATATAATAGGAAGGATGTATAACGGATCAGGCTTTCCTAAGTTCGGAATCCAGTAAAAGGACTGGTGCAAAGCCGATAATTTTCCCGCCGGGAAAACGTATTTTTGAGGATTCTGCAGAGCGCCAAACAATCCCCAGATAATCGGCAGCTGAATCAAAAGGGGCAGACATCCCGACATCGGGTTGACCTTGTACAATTTGTACAATTTCATCGTCTCCACATTCAGCTTTTCAGGATTGTTTTTGTACTTCTTCTGAAGTTTCTGCACTTCAGGCGTAATGGCCTGCATTTCCTTCATCGAATTCGTTTGCTTGATGTTCAGCGGCAGAATAATCGTCTTGACAATTACCGTAAACAAGATCACAGCGTAGCCGTAATCCCCGATTAAACGAAAAATTTGATAAAGAATCCAACCGAATCCTTGATATAAAAAATGCATTAGGTAAAACTTTCTCCCTGGAGTTGAGTTACATTGATTGAAGTCTGAAGGTTAAGGCACTGGATCGTATCCGCCCGGATTAAAAGGATGGCATCTTAAGATGCGCTTGATGCCAAGCCACGTTCCTTTAAAAGGCCCGTACTTGATAATGGCCTCGTAACAATAGGCCGAACAGGTCGGATAAAACCGGCAGTGTCTTGGGAACAGCGGTGAAATGAAACGCTGATATCCCCGTATCAGAATCAGTAAGCCCTTTTGAAGCCCTCTGCGGATAAGATTTAAAATCCTCATTTGATCTGCCCGAGTTTTGTTTTGTAGAACAGATGTTTGAAAGAACGGTTCAAATCCTGGTACGGATCTTCTGCACACCGCTTTTTCGCAATGATGATCATATCATAGCCTTGGGCAATGTTTGCCATTTCCTGCTGGTATGAGGCCCTGATTCTTCTTTTGACTTTGTTGCGGACAACGGCGCGTTTCGACACTTTCTTGCTAACAATAATACCCAGACGATTGGTACTTTTCCGATTTTTCAAATAATAAAATTGAAAGTGGCGGTTTCCAAACCTTTGCCCGTGATGAAAAACGCGATCAAAATTCTTCGAATTTTTCAGAGAAGTCAACTTCACAACGATCAGCTCCAAATCAAATGATAAAAAAGACCGTCGCAGAAACGGTCACCAGAATTATGCCGATAATTTAGAACGGCCCTTTTGTCTTCTTCTTTTTAATACAAGGCGTCCATTCTTTGTTGACATTCTTTTTCTAAATCCGTGTTCTTTTTTTCTTTGTCTGTTTTTAGGCTGAAATGTCTGTTTCATTTCATGCTCCTCTCTTAAAATCTAAAATACAATAAGCCAATATAAATTCCCATATTACCAGAAAATTATATGCTTTTACGCCCTTTTCTGTCAAGTAATTTTCTTTAAAAATTGACACTGGCCGGACCTGTGGAAAGCTTGAACAGAACAAAAGATTTTGCTATAATGTATGCACATTATCAACAGTTTATTAAATCACTTATCCACAATTTTCACGATTTTGTGGATAAATCTGAGGATAAGTGTGGAAAAAGCCCTCATATTCAAAAATAAAACCCTCTTATTTTTGGGATAAAATTATCCACAGCTTGTGAATCGCTTATCGATATGACCTTTTTTCAACATCATTTGAGTATTGTACGGAGAAAATTGTGGAAAGTTCTTTAAACGAAATCTGGGAAAAAGCCCTCAACACTATTCAGGAAGAACTGCCGCCTGTGAGTTTTACCACGTGGTTCCCGAATTTAAAGCCTGTGGCCCTCAAAGGGCAGTATTTTTACTTATTAGCGAAAGAATCATTCTCGAAATCCATTCTCGAAACACGCTATCAGACCCTGACCGACTCGGCTCTTTCTTTTATTATGAAAGACGACAAAATTCACGCGCGCTTTATATTAAATGAAGACGAAATTGAAGCCGAAGACCAATCTTCAGAACCGGCTGAAGAAATACAGGAAAGCGCTGCCCCTGAACCGGCCAAATCCAACGGCACCGGCATCAACCCCAAATACACCTTCGACCGCTTCGTCATCGGCGAAAACAACCGTTTTGCCCACGCTGCCTGTGTCGCCGTTGCAGAGGCGCCGTCGGAACACTACAACCCGCTGTTTATCTACGGAGGCGTCGGTCTCGGCAAAACCCACCTCATGCAGGCCATCGGCAACTACATCTTGAAATACACCCCGGAAAAGAAAGTGGTGTACGTCTCCTGCGAAACCTTTACCAACGAATTCATCGACGCCATCCAGAACAAAAGCAACACCTCCTTCAGGAGCCGCTACCGCAACGTCGACATTCTCCTCATCGACGACATCCAGTTTTTGTCCGGCAAAGAAGGCACCCAGGAAGAATTCTTCCATACCTTCAACGCCCTGCACGACGAAGACAAGCAGATCGTCATCAGTTCAGACCGGCCGCCGAAAGAAATCCCCAAACTGGCCGAACGTCTGAGAAGCCGCTTTGAAATGGGGTTAATCACCGATATTTCAGCGCCAAACTTCGAAACGCGAATGGCCATTTTGAGAAAAAAGGCCGAATCCTATCACGAAGAAATTCCCGACGACGTCATGAGCTTCATCGCCAACAACATTCATTCCAATATCCGTGAACTCGAAGGGGCCCTGACTACCGTCGTCGCCTACTCGAAGCTGCACGGGGAAAAAATCTCACTGGACTTTGCCAAAGAAGCCCTGGCCGATCTCTTCGTGTCGAAACAGCACGAAATCAACGCCGATTACATCAAGGAAATCACCGCCAAATACTTTAATACGACGGTGGAAGACATGAACAGCAAACGGCGCACCAAGGCCATCACGACGCCCCGTCAGGTCGCCATGTACCTGTGCCGGGAAATGACGACCATGTCCCTGCCCGCAATCGGCGAGGCTTTTGGGGGACGGGATCACTCCACCGTCATTCACGGCTGCCAGAAAATCACGGAAAACATTCAGAAAAACACCGATTTTAAGAATCTCGTGCTGAGAATCAAAAGCGAAATCGAAGGCAAGTGACACCCGATCTTATACACTTTTGACCCGGTCATCCACAGCTTTTGCACAGGCCTTTTCACACGTCATTTTTTGACAATCCGGCTTGAGTAAAGCCCAAAATGATTTATCCACAGCATACACAGCACCTACCATTATTATGATTAATATATAAAGGTATATATACAATGCAACGCAGTAAGGAGCAAACTATGAAATTTGATTGTTCGAAATCCGATCTCATCCACGCGCTGAACATCGTCTCAAGGGGCGTGGCGCGGAAAACCACCATGCCCATTCTCGAAGGCATCCTCATGGAAGCGACAGATCATAAAATTGTCCTCACCTCTACCAATCTCGAAATCAGTGTCAAAACGACGCTCCCCGCCCACATCGAACAGGACGGCGCACTCATTCTCGGCGCCAGCTTCTTTTCGAGTCTGGTGAAAAAACTGTCCGGTGACGACATCTATTTCGAGAGCGCCGGTCAGGACACCCTGAAGATGACCTGCGAACTTTCAACTTATACCATTAAGGGCATGTCCCCTGAAGACTTCCCCGCTTTTCCGGAAATCATCGACGACTATACCTTTGCGGTCAAAGCTGACGTGCTCCACGATCTCATCCGCGGGACGATCTTTTCTGTGGCTTTAAAAGAAAACATCCCGGTTCTTACCGGCCTGAAGCTTGAAATCGAAGGGGATCAAATCACTGTGGTCGCTCTGGACGGCTACCGCCTGGCCCTGCGCCGCGGCAGTCTGTCCCAGGCCATTGATCAGGCGGTTTCTGTGATCGTGCCGGGCAGCAGCATGAACGAACTCGAAAAAATGATTTCGGGAATCGATGAAGACATCCAGGTGAACCTGTCCAAATCTCAGATTTTCTTCACCGTTGGCGACACCGAGTTCACTTCCCGCCTCCTCGAAGGGGAATTTATCAATTACCATCACATCATTCCTGAAGAAACGAATACGGAAATCACCGTCAGCCGCCGGGCTCTTTTGGACAGTACCGAACGGGCGGCTCTTCTGGCCAACGAAGGCAAAAACAATTTAATCAAGCTGGACATCGGCATGGAAGAACTGACCTTGACGTCCAATGCGGACATCGGCGAAGTGCACGAAGTGATTCCGATTAAGAAAACCGGCGATGATCTGCGCATCGCCTTTAACTCCAAGTTCATCATCGACGCCCTGAAGGTCATTTCAGAAGAAGACATCACCATCCGCCTGACCAATCCAGTGGGGCCGGCGCTGATCGTCGGGGACGATGACCGCTTTGTCACCCTGATCCTGCCGGTTCGGGTATCCGACGACATGTAAAACCAGTTTGATCATTTGGGAATTTGCACGTGAGCGTTTTAAAAGCGCGTGCAAATTCTCTTTTTTTTTGATATAATAGGCCCAGCCCTTTTTTATAAGGTTTTTGCCGAAAAATTGGTTTTTTTAGAGCGAAAAAATAAAATCAACTCAAAAAAGAAGGGTGCCCACAAAAATATCAAATTAAGGATAAAAAAGGTGAATGAAGATGAAAACCATTCAGATTTATTCCGAGATCATCAAACTGGATCAGCTGCTGAAATTTGCCGGCATCGCCGAAAGCGGTTCCATGGCGAAAGCGATGATTCAGGATGAAATGGTCAAAGTCAACGGCGAAACCGTCACGGCCCGGGGCAAAAAACTTAAGCCCGGTGACACCGTTGAAGTCGAGGGGCTGGGGACGTTTCAGCTGGTCTCTGAAAAAGCCCAATGATTGTCACGGGGCTGACCCTTCGCAGGTTTCGCAATTACAGCGAAGAAACCTTTGACTTTTCGCCGCGGATCAACGTGATTACCGGAGACAACGCCCAAGGCAAGACGAATCTGCTGGAAGGGCTGTTTTTATTGTCCCGGGGCTATTCCCACAGGACCCACCATATGGCCGATCTGGCCATGCAGGGAGAAAAAGCGCCGGGCCGCTTTGCCATAGAGGCCGAGGTAACGGCCCACCAGACCCGTCACCGTTTGGCGCTTCTGATGAAAGGCGGCAGCAAGGAGTGGGTCGTCGACGGCCACAAAGGGCGAAGGCAGCGGGACGTGCACCGGCTCATGCACACCATCCTGTTTGAACCTGACGATCTGCGCATCGTCAAGGCCGGTCCAGCGCGCCGGCGCCAGTTTATCAACGAAGAAATCAGCGGCTATCTGCCCGGCTATCTGCCGGTGCTCAAGACCTACAAAAAAACCCTGTCTCAGCGCAACGCCTTATTAAAAGAAGTGCGGCGCTCCCCGTCGGCAGCGGTGCTGCTCGACGGATGGGACGCCCAGCTCGTCGAAAGCGGGACCAAACTGGTGCGCTACCGGCTGGCCTATTTAAAGCGTCTCAACGAAACGGCCAAGCCCCTGCACGATTCCCTTTCGAATCATAAAGAGCGGCTGAGCCTGGCCTATTCCAGCAATCTCATTGACAAGGCCGCCGACGAACACGCGATCCAGGCGTGTTTTGAGGCCAAACTCAAAGACAGCCGGCCTCAGGACATCGATAGGGGCGCGACGGGATTCGGGCCCCACGTCGACGATCTGTCGATTTTAATCGACGGCATGGAAGCGCGGAAATTCGCGTCCCAGGGGCAGCAGCGCACCGCGGCCATTGCCCTGAAGCTGTCTCAGATTGCCATTTATCAGAAAATCGCAGGGGAATCCCCCATTGTGCTCCTCGACGATATTTTGTCCGAACTCGACGACGTGCGTCAGGAGAAAATTCTCGAGATCCTCGGTCAGACCCAGGCGTTCATCACCTGCACCGACAGCCGGTTTTCTGACCGATATCCCGAAGCGATGAAAAAGATCATTACCATTTCGCACGGCCATCAAATTTGACGGCGTGCATTATTACAGAGGAGGAAATATGTCCGAAACGACAACGACAACACATGAATACGGCGCAGATCAAATCCAGGTTCTCGAAGGACTGGAAGCCGTCAAGCGGCGCCCGGGGATGTACATCGGCAGCACCGGCAAACAAGGCCTGCACCATTTGGTTTACGAAGTCGTCGACAATTCCATCGACGAAGCCCTGGCGGGCTACTGCGACAAAATCGTCGTGCAGATCGGCGAAGGCAACACCATCACCGTGACCGACGACGGCCGGGGCATCCCGACCGGGATTAACCACAAAGAAGGCAAGACCGGGGTCGAACTGGCCCTGACCGTGCTCCACGCCGGGGGCAAATTCGGCGGCGGGGGCTACAAGGTTTCCGGGGGGCTCCACGGCGTCGGGGTTTCCGTCGTCAACGCCCTGTCCGAATGGCTGGTCTGCGAAGTCAAGCAGAACCACAAGGTGTACCGCCAGACCTTCGAACACGGCAACAAGACCTCAGAACTGGAAGTGGTCGGCTCGACGAACCGCACCGGCACCAAAATCAGCTTCAAGCCGGACGCAGAAATCTTTGACGAAACCGAATACGATTACGACGTGCTGGAACACCGCCTACGGGAGCTGGCCTTCTTGAACAAAGGGGTTGCCATCACCCTGACCGACGAACGCGCCGGCCAGGAACAGACCAATGAATACCACTACGAAGGCGGCATCAAGTCCTATATCCAGTACTTAAACCGCAACAAGGAAGTGCTCTACGACAAGATCACTTATTACGAAAAATCGATGGAACACTACGAAGTGGAAATCGCCTTCCAGTACACTCGGGGCTATCAGGAAAACATCTACGCCTACGCAAACAACATCTTCACCCCTGAAGGAGGGACTCACCTCAACGGCTTCAAGAGCGCTTTGACCCGGACCATCAACAATTACGCGAGAAAGGCCAATTTCTTAAAGCAGAACGACAAGAACCTCTCCGGGGACGATATCCGGGAAGGCCTCACGGCCATCGTCAGCGTGAAGCTGCTCGAACCCCAGTTTGAAGGCCAGACCAAGACGAAGCTCGGCAACCCAGAAGTCAAGGGGATCGTTGAAACCATCGTCAGCAGCGAGCTGTCGGCTTTCCTCGAAGAAAATCCGAAAATCGCCGAAGCGATCGTACAGAAGAACATCTCGGCTTCCCACGCGCGCATGGCCGCCAAACGGGCCCGGGAAATGACCCGCCGGAAGAGTGCCCTCGAAAGCACGTCTCTGCCGGGGAAACTCGCGGACTGCCGGGAAAAAGATCCGGCCAAATCCGAAATCTTTATCGTCGAAGGGGACTCCGCAGGGGGCTCCGCCAAAGTCGGCCGGAACTCTGAAATTCAGGCCATTCTCCCCCTCCGGGGCAAAATCCTGAACGTGGAAAAGGCCCGTCTCGACCGGATGCTCAATTCCGACACCATCCGGGGCATGATCACGGCCTTCGGCACCGGCATCGGGGAAGACTTCGACATCACCAAGGCGCGCTACCACAAAATCGTCATCATGACCGATGCCGATGTGGACGGCGCCCACATCCGGACCCTGCTTCTGACTTTCTTCTACCGCTACATGCGCGGGCTCATCGAACAGGGCTACGTCTATATTGCTCAGCCGCCGCTGTACAAAGTCAGCTGGGGCAAGCACGTCGAATACGCCTACGACGACGCCGACCTCGAACGGCGCCTGGCGGGCCACGACCGCAGCCGCATCACCCTCCAGCGCTACAAAGGGCTCGGGGAAATGGACGCGGAACAGCTGTGGGAAACCACGATGAACCCGGAAACCCGCACGATGCTCCGGGTGGGCATCGAAGATGCCACCTACGCAGATGAAATCTTCACCATGCTCATGGGCGACAAGGTGCAGCCGCGGAAAGAGTTTATCGAACGGAATGCGAAGAAAGTTAAGAATTTGGATATCTAGACAAGGATAAAATATGGACAATAACGAAACGAATCAGCAGATGCCAGTGGCAAAGGCTTTAAAAGACGTTAAAATCGAAGATGAAATGAAGAACTGCTACATTGATTACGCGATGAGCGTTATCATTGGGCGGGCGCTGCCGGATGTCCGGGACGGGCTCAAACCGGTCCACCGCAGAATTCTTTACGCGATGCACCAGATGGGCATGACCCCGGACAAGCCCTTTAGAAAATCGGCGCGTATCGTCGGGGAAGTTTTAGGGAAATACCATCCTCACGGCGACTCTTCAGTTTATGACGCCATGGTGCGCATGGCCCAGGATTTCTCAACCCGCTACCTGACCGTCAACGGTCAGGGGAACTTCGGCTCCATCGACGGCGACGGCGCAGCCGCCATGCGTTACACCGAAGCGAAGATGAGCAAGATCAGCGTGGAAATGCTCCGGGACATCAACAAGGATACCGTCGACTTCATCGACAACTTCGACGGCTCAGAACAAGAACCGTCGGTGCTGCCGGCCCGTTTCCCCCACCTTCTGGCCAACGGCTCCCAGGGGATTGCCGTCGGGATGGCGACGAACATTCCGCCCCACAACTTAGGGGAAATCTGTGACGGCACCATCGCCTACATCGACAACCCGGACATCACCGTGGACGAACTCATGCAGACGATCAAGGGGCCGGACTTCCCGACCGCCGGGGTCATTCTCGGAAAAGGGGGCATTCGCGATGCCTACGCCACCGGCCGGGGCCGGATCAAAATCCGTTCCAAAGTGGACATTCAGCAGACCAAGCGGGGCAAGCAGCAGATCATCGTCTCTGAACTCCCCTACATGGTCAACAAGGCGAAGCTCATTCAGAAAATCGCCGAACTGGTCAAAGACAAGACTGTGGAAGGCATCACCGACATCCGGGACGAAACGGACCTGAAGCACGGCATCCGCATTGTTATCGACCTCAAGCGGGACACCAACGCCACGATCATTTTGAATCAGCTGTACAAGCACACCCAGCTTCAGGACACCTACGGGGTCATCATGCTGGCCCTGGTGGACGGCGCGCCGAAAATTTTAAACCTCAAGCAGATCCTGTACTACTACGTGGAACACCAGAAAGAAGTGGTGGTGCGCCGCACGAAATTTGACCTGAAGAAGGCCGAAGCCCGGGCCCACATTTTGGAAGGCTACCGGATCGCTTTGGACAACATCGACGCGGTCATCAAGATCATCCGGGAATCCCGGGATGCGAAAATCGCCAAGGCCCGCCTCATGGAAAACTTCACCCTGACGGACATTCAGGCCCAGGCCATTCTGGACATGCGTCTCCAGCGTCTGACCGGTCTCGAACGGGAAAAGATCGAAGAAGAATACGCGGCGCTTGAAAAGAAGATCGCCGAATACAAAGCCATCCTCGCCGACGAACAGCTGGTGCTCAACATCATCAAGGATCAGCTCCGGGAACTCAAGGAAAATTACGGCGACCCACGCCGCACTTCTTTTGACATCGACATGGACGACTTTGACATGGAAGACCTCATCAAAGAAGAAGAAGTGGTTGTGACCATGACCCACATCGGCTACGTGAAGCGCATTTCCGCCAATACCTACCGGTCCCAGAAACGGGGCGGCAAAGGCATATCGGCATTGTCGACCCGGGAAAATGACTTCATTGAGCACATCTTCACGTGTTCGTCCCACGACGACCTGCTGTTCTTCACGAACAAAGGCAAGTACTACAACCTCAAGGCCTATGAAATTCCCGTGGGCGGCCGCACGGCCCGGGGTACGGCGATCGTCAACATCCTGGATCTGGACAGCGATGAAAACATCACGACGATGATTCAGATCAAAGATTTTGATGATCCAGGCAAGTATCTCGCCATGGCGACCCGCCAGGGCCTGATCAAGAAGACGCCCCTTTCGGATTATTCTTCGAGCCGGAAAAACGGCATCAACGGCATCAAGCTCAAGGAAGACGACGAACTCATCAACGTGCGCATCGCCGACGACAGCGAAGACATCGTCATGGGCACCCACGAAGGCTACGCCATTCGGTTCCACGTGGCGGATATCCGGCCTACCGGCCGCACCTCTATGGGCGTGCGGGGCATCAACCTCCGGGCTGATGACGAAGTGGTCGGCATGGACATCCTGTCCGATACCAGCGACGTGCTCTGTGTGTCGGAAAAAGGCTACGGCAAGCGCACCCCGGCGGAACAGTACCGGATTCAGAACCGCGGCGGCAAAGGGGTGCAGACCTATAAATGCTCGAAGAAGACGGGCAAACTCGTCGGCTTCAACGTCATCGAAGACGGCGGCGAAATCATGATGATCAACAACGAAGGCATCGTGATCAAGCTCAAGACCGACGATATCTCCCAAATCGGGCGCTCGACCCAGGGGGTCCGGCTCATGCGCCTCAAAGGGGACGAACGGATTGCGACCATCTGCAAGGTGCAGAACGAAGAGCCCGAAGACGAAGAACAGATTGATATGCTGGATCAGTAAAAAAATAAAGGGGAAAAACCATGAAAAAATTGATTTCGATTTCGATGCTCAGCGCGGACTTCACGCGCCTGGGCGCCCATTTGCAGGAAGCTGAAAAAGCCGGCACTGACTGGCTGCACGTGGACATCATGGACGGCCACTTTGTGCCGAACATAACCATGGGGCCGGATCAGGTGGCCCAGATCCGAAAGACGGTGGATCTGCCCTTCGACGTTCACCTGATGATCACCCATCCCCTGTCCTACATCGAACGCTTCGCCAAAGCCGGCGCTGACACCATCACCGTTCACGTGGAATCGCCGGACGACACTGACGCCTGCCTCGACGCCATTGAAAAATTCGGCTGCCACCCGGCGGTGGTTATTTCGCCGGAAACGCCGGTTGACGCCGTAAAGCCCTACCTCGACCGGGTGGACATGGTGCTCGTCATGGGGGTTCATCCCGGCTTCGGCGGTCAGTCCTACATTCCGGAAACCACGGACCGGCTCAAGGCCATCCGCCAGATGATCGATGCGGCTGGCCGGGACATCCGCCTGGAAGTGGACGGCGGCGTGAACTTCAAGACCCTGCCGGAAATTCTCGATGCCGGCGCCGACACCATCGTGTCGGGCTCCTGCCTGTTTAAAGGGGACATCGCCGAAAACATCCGGAAATTTAAAAAACTGTTTTAAAATAAAAAGCCTGATTCATGAAAAACATGAATCAGGTTTTTTTAGAGTTTGTGTTTGGGAAAGAACGGCAGTCTTTTGCGCTTTTTCCGCCAGCTGCGGTAGACGCTGTAGAGGGTGCCGCCCCCGAGAACCAGGGCGCCGAGGTAGCCGACGAAGGCCAGGGCGGGAATGCCGAGAATCCGGGGCGTCATGGCCGTGGTGGCCAAAAAGCTCGACGACAGCAGCAGCGCGGCGGTGATGATGGCCAGCACCAGGCGGTTGACCATTTTCGTGATCTTTTTGATCGGCGCTTCGCTGCCGACGATTTCCAAATTGATTTTGCTCTGCCCCTTCAGGGTGGTTTCCGAGAGATTTAACAGGCTTTCGGGCAGCTTCAGGGAATGGGTGCCGGCGCTTAAGAGGCCCCGGCTCAGTTTTTCCGCAGTGGTCTTCAAGTCGATGTTTTCGATGGACGGCTTGATGACGTGCTGCTGCATCACGCTGACGATGCTCGCGTGGGGGTCCAGGCGGGCGACGACGGTTTCCAGGGTCATAACCCCCCGGACCAGCATGGTGATGCCCCGGGGCATTTGGATGTGGTTTTGGTTGCAGATGTGAAGGAGATCCTGGAGAAAATCCGACAGGCTCATCTCGCCGATGTCCACGCTGCCGTATTCGTCCATAAGGTCTGACAAGTCGCCGTAAAGGCGGGGGTGGTCGATGGGACCGTCGTGGTCCCCGAGGTTTAAGACCACGGTCTTGATGGCGCGAATGTCCTTTTTCGCCACGGCGGCGATGGCTTCCCGGAAGAGTTCACAGTCCCGGCGGCTCAGGGTGCCCATCATGCCCAGGTCGATCCACACGATTTTACCGTCGTGGATGCGGATGTTTCCGGGATGGGGGTCGGCCTGGAAAAAGGCGTCGTCGACGATCTGCTTGATGTAATTTTCTTCGAGCTTCAGGGCGATTTCCCCGAGGTCGTACCCTGCTTCTTTGAGGCGTTCAGTCTCGTCGATGTCGACGCCGTCCATGTAGGACATCATGAGGACTTTTGATGTGGTGTAATGCTTGAAGATTTTCGGGCTGTCCACGTAGCGGATGTCCCGGTTGTTGTGCATGAACACTTCCGCGTTGTGGCCTTCGTTCATGAAGTCCATTTCCTGGCGGGCCGTCGCAGCGACTTCTGAGAGCACCATTTTAAAGTCGATGACGTCTCCGGTGATGCCGGTGCGCTGGATCAGTGAGGTGAGCTGGCTCAAAATCGACAGGTCGATGCGCATGGTTTCGTCGATGCCCGGCCGCTGAACCTTGACGACCACCGGGGTGCCGTCAAGAAGAATGGCTTTGTGCACCTGGGCGATGGACGCCGAGCCCAGGGGTTCGTGGTCGATGTGGGCGAAGATTTTCCGCAGGGGCTGGTTGTAGGCCGACTCGAGCACTTCGGCGATGGTCTGAAAGGGCAGGGGCATGACGTTGGTGCGCAGCTTTGCGAGCTCTTCACAGTAGGCTTCGGGAAGGACGTCCTGGCGCATGGACAGAATCTGCCCGATTTTAACAAAAACCGGACCAAGTTCTTCGACAATGGCCCGGAGTTTTTCGGGAGTAATCCCTTCTTTAATTTTGTGCTTAGATAAAATGCCTAGGATCTCCCGCACGCGTTTTCGGCGGTAGCCCCTAGGCAGTTTTTTTGAATCGTTCATCGGAATGCGTTATTCAGCTTTTGCTTCGTCAGCTTCGTCATCGACGACGTCGGCTTCTTCGACGTCTGCAGCTTTTTCGTCCTGTTTTTGATTGAGTTTATTTTTCAGGGCTTCGAGCTCTTCGTCGGACAAATTGTCGACGGCTTTGAGCACGTCGTCGAATTTTGTCTGTCTCTTGAATTTTTCCCGGGTCGCGTTGACTTTTTCTTTGACGTTGTGCTTCAGTTCTTCGTTGACGACCTTGCCCTGTTCCACGGTCAATTCGCCCTTCTGCACGCAGTAGTCCACGACTTGTTCGGCTTTTTCAGCGGTGATGGCGGCAGCGCCTACACCAGCTAACAGGATTTTCTTAAATTCATCTCCAAAATTTAAACGGCTGGCCATTTTGGCACCTCCTTGTTTTTGATTTTGATCTCACATTCATTATATCACGATTGTTCCGCTTGTTCTGCTTTTGAAGCGAAATTGCGAAGATAATGGCGTTCCAGCTCCAACAGCTTCTTCTTGATTTCCACCCCGCCGGAATAGCCGGTCAAAAGGCCGCTGGTGGCGATGACCCGGTGGCACGGAATGATGATGCTGAGCGGATTTTTATTGTTGGCCCGGCCCACAGCCCTCGGGGCTGACGGATTGTCGATGGCATCGGCGATGTCTTTGTAGGATTTGATTTCGCCGTAGGGAATTTCCCGCAGCACCTTCCAGACCTTTTTCTGGAACGCCGTGCCTCTGGCGTTGAAAGACAGATCAAAGGATTCCCGTTTGCCGTCGAAGTATTCCTGGAGTTGTTTTTTTGTTTCCTCCAGAATCGGGCGAGTTTCTGTTTCTGGAATATCTTTGTTCTTCACCCATTTAACCCGCAGCAGCACATCTTCCGTGGATTCTAAAAGCAGCAGGCCAAATGGTGGTTTGAAATAATTGATGTAATGTTCACTCATTTCCTTTCCTCCTCAGGAAAACTCTATACGTCTAGCTTATATTTTATACAATTCATAATAAAATGGCAAGGGTTTCACTATTAAAACAGAGAAATCGTTCCCAAAAACCCATAAAAAAAACAGACGCCGACAGACGTCTGTTCACACACCCGATCTGGATGTTATGATCAATGGCGGGGGTAGCAGGATTCGAACCTGCGGATGATGGAGTCAGAGTCCATTGCCTTACCGCTTGGCGATACCCCTATTTCAAATACGGATGTTATTATAAACGATATCGGCAGGGGTTGTCAAGCCAATTATGCAAATAAGATCAAAAAAATGTTAAGTTCTGGACTGATGCGCCGACTGTTTCTTGAGCATCCGGATGTCGTTGCCGGTAAAGCGCAGGGCCTTGAAATAGCCGGTCATGCGGGAGGCCAGACGGGTGTTGTACCGGGACTGGATGGCCTTCGGCGTGAGGTTTGATGAGATGATCATCTTGTCGCCGCCTAAGATCCGGTCGTTGATGATTTGGAAGAGCTGGTCGTCGGAAAACGCGGTCTGGTATTCGGCGCCCAAATCGTCGATGATGAGGAGGTCGCAGGTCAGAAGGCTCGTGTACAAGGCACCGTCGCCGCTGTTGGCGATGTTTTCCCGGACGAGGTCGATGAGGTGTTCCGCCGTGATGTAGATGACGTTTTTCTGCCGGGCGATGAGGGCGTTGGCGACGCAGTTGGACAAAAAGGTCTTCCCGAGACCCGGCCGTCCGTAAAACAGAAAGCTGTCCTGCTCATGTTCGAAATGGTCGCAGTAGCGCATCATCAGGGTTTTCATCGCCCCCATGTACGCCCGGGGACTTGGGCCCTGGGCCGGTTTTTCGTCGGGATAATAAGCCAGATTGAAGGTATCGAAGTTTTCATTCCGGGCTTTGGGCCGGAGGTCGAAACGGGAAAAGGCCGCGTCGGTCAGGGCCTGGACCAGGCAGTGGCACGGGGCGCCGTTCTGGTAGCCTGTGTCCTTGCAGTCGGGACACAAATAATGAATGGCGAGGTCTTCTGGGTTCAGACCGCTTGCTTTGAGCAGGGCCTCTTTTTTCTGCTGAAGCTCGGCCAGGGTCTGGTCGTAAGCGGCTTTGGCTTCGGGGTCCCCTTTGAGCCGGGCCCGGACCAGCGCCGTGCCGGCCAAATCCCGCCGGCGCTTGAGGTCCGCCAGTTCCGGAACGCGCTTTTCAAGGGCCTGAATGCGCTGATGCTCCCGGAACAAGTGGCGGCTCCGTTCATTGAGAAAGCCCTCAATGACGGTCTGAGGAGTTTGAATTGGCTTGTTCATTTTCATCGATGAGCCTCCATAAAGATTGGGTATCCTGATCGGCGAGGGCGTCGATTAAATCCTCGCGTTCTTTCAAATCGGAATCGGCTGCGGCATCAGCAGCTGTTTCCTGTGTTTTCGGCCGGGCGTTTTTCCGGAAGGTCTCCCCTTCTTTTTCGACCCCTTCCAAAGTGGTGATCCCGCTCTGGTACCACCGGGTCAGAATGCCGTCGACGTATTTTAAATTCGGTTTGGACGTCCGGTTCAGGGCCGCTTCGACGATTTCAGGCTTGAACTGGTAGGTGTCAAACCACTTGTCGATGAGCTTGCGCTCCGAGCGCATGGGGCTGCGGTGCTGCCCGAGCACGCCGAGCACTTTGTAGTAGCGCTTCTGGCGGGTTTTGGACTCGGCGATGTACACCTCCGCGTCTTCGTAGGTGATGACCCCGGCGTCGTGCCAGCCGTCGGCGACCCGGTCCATGTACCGGCACGTCTGCTTCTGGGTGAAAGCCGTGCCCTTGCCGGCGATGTGGTTCATCGCGTATTCCGCGAGGAGCACGACGGTTTCCGGCTCAAAATGATAATCTTTGAGGTAGCCGGACAAAGTCGACAAGGTGGTCAGGGACAAGGGGGATTTGAACATCTCTTCGATTTTGTCGAACATCCCCTTCACCCGGGCTTCCTGTTCGGTTTCAGGTTTGGGATCAGGGGCGGTGTTTTGGACGGCGGTTTTCTGGGGATTGAGCAGCTGGGCCGGAATGCTGAAATAATGCACTTCGGCCCGGCCGCTGTCGTTGTAGTGCACCGACAGAATGCCCTGCTGCTGCCAGTAGTCCCAGGCTTTGCGCACGTCCCCTTCGGTGATGTGGAGTTCCTCGGAGAGGAGCTCGTTGTCGATGGGCACCGCCGCCTTGGAGAAGCACTGTTTGAGGCCGTAGAGGTAGACCTTGACGTAGTCCCCGTTGGCCTGGGGCATGTACACATTGATAAAGACATTTTCCACCGGCGTGATGCCGTAATTTTCGTAGGCTTGATCGAAGACAAACTTCGTCGAATGCTGATTATCCATTTCCGCTGACCATCCTTAATTTTTGACTATTATAACACAGTCCGCCTAAAAAGAAATATCTTCAAATCGTTGATAATTTAGGGGATTGTGATATAATATCACCAGTTTAAAAATGCGAATAAAAAGTCAATTGAGATTGGATAAAGAAAGAAGATAAGCGGGTCAAGTTTTTGCCCGCTTTTTTGAAAGGTTTGAATGATCATGGATAAATTTATTATTGAAGGCGGATATCCCCTGAAAGGGGAAGTGCAGATTACGGGCGCGAAGAACGCGGTGCTGGGACTGATCCCGGCGGCCCTTTTGAGTCGCAATGTTGTGACCATCGACAACGTGCCGAAGATCGACGACGTGCGGAAGATGGTAGACATCTTAAAGCGCATCGGCGCGAAGGTGGACTGGCACGACGACGTGCTGACCATCGACTCTCGGGATGAGCTGTCCTACGACTGTGAACCCTATCAGGACGAAATCGGTGAAATGCGCGCATCCTACTATCTTTTAGGTGCCCTCCTCGGCCGTTATCACCACGCGATTGTCCCCCTGCCCGGGGGCTGCAACATCGGTGACCGGCCCATCGACCAGCACATCAAGGGATTTGAAGCCCTGGGCGCGGACGTGACCATCGAACACGGCTGCGTGAAGATGAAAGCCGACGCCCTCAAAGGCACGAACATCTACATGGACGTCGTGTCTGTCGGGGCCACGATCAACGTCATGCTCGCCGCAGTGCTCGCCGAAGGGCGCACGGTGATCGAAAACGCCGCTAAGGAACCCCACATCGTTGACGTGGCGAACTTCCTCAATAAAATGGGCGCGAATATCAAAGGGGCCGGCACTGACACCCTGCGCATTACCGGCGTCGAAGCTCTCCACGCCTGTTCTTATTCCGTGGTGCCGGACCAGATCACGGCAGGCACGTACATGATGGCAGCGGCCGCGACCAACGGCGATGTCCTCGTCAAAGGCATCATCCCGAAACACATGGAAAGTGTGACGGCGAAACTCAAAGAAATGGGCGCGGCGGTGGAAAACGTCAACGGGGACTGCCTGCGGGTCAGCCACGACGGCCGCCTCAAGGGCTGCCACGTCAAGACCCTGCCCTACCCGGGCTTTCCGACCGATCTCCAGCAGCCGATGGCGGTGCTCATGTCCATCGCCGACGGCAACAGCCAGCTCCACGAAAGCATTTTTGAAAACCGGTTCAAATACGTGGACGAACTGCGCAAGATGGGCGCGAAAATCACGATCAACGGCCGCACGGCTATGATCGAAGGGGTGCCGGAACTGTCAGGCACGAAAATTGCGGCGACTGACCTCCGCGCCGGCGCAGCCATGGTCATCGCAGCGCTGGTGGCCAATGGCCGGTCGGAAATCACTGGTTTGAAGTTCATCGACCGGGGCTACGAAAACCTCGAAGAAAATTTCAGAGCCCTCGGCGCGAAAATCCGCCGGGTGCATGTGGACAAACCGGCTGAAGACTAAACACGATACTTAAACAAAGCTTTACGCCCCTTTGCGGGGCGTTTGCTTTTTGCGTCGTTTTAAGGATTTCCAATTAAGATAAAAAAACACAGTGAGGCAAGCATTTATGAAATTTTGCAGTCTGTACAGCGGTTCCTCAGGCAACTGTCTGTTTGTCGCCCACGGCGCGACTCGGCTCCTCGTGGATGCCGGGCTGTCGGGGAAAAAGATCGAGCAGGGCCTGGCGTCTATCGACGAACTGCCGGCGCAGATCGACGGGATTCTCGTCACCCACGAACACCGAGACCACATTCACGGTGTCGGGGTGCTGTCCCGGCGCTACGATCTGCCGGTTTATGCCAACGCCGCCACCTGGGAAGCCATGGCCGGGGATATCGGCAAAATCAAGGGCCATAACATCCGGCTGTTCGCGACCGGCGTGCCCTTTGACATCGGCGATCTCGAGATCGGCACCTTTTCGATCTCCCACGATGCGGCGGACCCGGTGGGCTTCACCTTCGACAGCGGCAGCCACACCATCGGCATCGCGACGGACACCGGTGTGGTGTCCTCAGAAGTCAAAGCGGCCTTGTCAGGGCGGGATCTCGTGGTCCTTGAAAGCAACCACGACACCGCGATGCTCGAAACGGGACCCTACCCCTATTATTTGAAGCACCGCATCGCCAGCGACGTCGGGCATCTGTCCAACGACACGGCTGGAGACACGGCAGTGGCCCTGGCGGAAAGCGGTGTCAAGCAGATTGTTCTGGCCCATTTAAGCCACGAAAACAACCTGCCGATTCTGGCTTATCAGGCGACTCAGAATTTCTTCAAGCGCGCGGGGATTTCCGAAGGAGACACCCGGGTCGCCGTGGCCCGGCGCCACGAGCGTTCCAGCCTCTTCGAACTGGGCTGAAAAAGATGAGATAAAGGAGCAGGACATGGGAAAATACAGAAAGGAAGACGACTTCTTCACTGACGCGTCATCAGGTGCGTCACCGGGCTTTCGCAACGATTTGTTTCCCGTGTTCTCTGAATCCAAAGAATTAACCGCCTCTGAGCCTCAGGCTGAAAAGACTGAGCCCCGGGGCATCAGCCGGATTTTGGACAAACACAGCCGCGGCTGGTGGACGATGATGGGCCTGGTGGCCATTGGTCTGGTGCTCATGGTCGTGCTTTTTGCCCTTTACTACACCGTAGGGTCGGCCCAGGCGGTGGCCAGCGAAACGGACACCGACGAGACGGCGCTGAATAAGGTCGCGTCGACGGTAGGCCGGTCTGTGATGACCGTGTCCTGCGGCGGAATCAGCGGCAGCGGCTTTGCGGTGACCACCGACGGCATGATCGTCACGGCGGCCAGTCTCGTTGAAAGCGGCAGCACCATCCATGTGAAAAACAGCCGGAAGAAAAAATACACCGCTGAGCCGGTGTGGATTGACGCCGATTCCGGACTGGCTGTGATCAAGATTGCAGCTCAGAACCTGACGCCCGCAGTCCTCGACGACGGCAACCATCTGTACCAGGGCGAAGAACTAATGATTTTGGGACGCAGCACCGGCAAATTCACAGCCCAGAAGACGAAAGTGCTCGACGCCGACGCCAGCGTGCTCGCGGCCGACGGCGAAACCTTTGACATTTGCGATATGGTCCGGCTTTCCCCCACGGCGGGCAGAAGCACCGCCGGACAGCCCCTTTTCGACAGCGAAGGGGAAGTCGCCGGTGTCATCGCCGCCACGGACACCAGTGAGCCCTACGCCATACCCTCGTACAACCTTGCGGCGGTAGTGGATCAGCTCATCACCACCGGAAAGTTCACGCCGAACACCATTGGCGCTGCGGCCGACAGTGCCGCTCAGTTCAGCCTGCGTACGGGCCAAAATGCGGACTTCGACAGCGGCGTCTGCGTGCGGGAAGTTGCGCCGGGGTCCAGCGCCGAAGCGGCGGGCCTCAAAGTCGGCGACATCATCACGTCGATTAATGGGGAATCGGTGAACAATCCCCGGGAAATGGCGGCGATCATCGACCGGAAAAACCCGGGGTCGAAGGTGATGCTCACCGTGTGCCGGGACGGCCAGGAGGCCAGCGAAGGCGACCGCCGCGTCTGGGTGGTTGTGTCGGAAAAGCCTGAAAATTAGGCATGCCTAAACCATAAAATAAAACTTAAAAGTCTTGAATACTTTTTTATAATAATTCTAAATTACGTTGACGCTGTTTTGAAATTGAGATAAACTAAAGCTGTTCTCAAAAAGAGAGCGCATTATTAACATGTGAACAACAATTTAGGAGGTTTTGAAATGGCAGATCCATTAAGATGCAGAGCTGAAGAATTAAAAGGCACGAAGACAGAAAAGAATTTACAGGATGCTTTTGCAGGAGAATCTCAGGCACGTAATAAATACACTTATTTTGCAAGCAAAGCGAAGAGCGATGGCTATGTTCAGATTTCAGAACTCTTCACCGAAACCGCCAATAACGAAAAAGAACACGCAAAAATGTGGTACAAGATTCTTTACGGTGTCGGCACGACTGAAGAAAACCTGCAGACTGGTGCAGACGGCGAAGCTTATGAATGGACTGAAATGTATCCGAGAATGGCCAAAGAAGCTGAAGAAGAAGGCTTCGACGACATTGCCCGTCTGTTCCGCATGGTTGGCGACATTGAAAAACACCACGAAGAACGCTACAAGAAACTCTTGAAGAACGTCAAAGAAGGCGTCGTCTTCTCAAGAGAAGGGGATCAGATCTGGCAGTGCGCTAACTGCGGCCACATCGTCGTTGGACCGAAAGCACCTGCAGTCTGCCCGGTCTGCGCACATCCGCAGAGCTACTTCCAGCTCAGAGCTGAAAATTATTAATTTTCAATCCGCACCTCAAAACAGCACAGAAATGTGCTGTTTTTTTTACGTCTTTTTGATAAGATAAGAGCCATGAAAAACACAAGTACAAAATATTTATTCTTTGACGTCGACGGCACCCTGGTGAATTTCAAAAAGCAGATGCCGGATTCCGCCCGGCGGGCCCTGCGGACCGCCCAGGCCGAAGGGCACAAGCTTATCCTGTGCACCGGGCGCAGCGAGGCGGAAGTTTATCCTTTTCTCATGGATTTCGGTTTTGACGGGTACATCTTCGGTTCCGGCTCCCACGTGATCGCTGGGAACCGGGAAATCAGCACCCACGTCTTCGGCCCCGACCGCATGGCCCGGGTCATGGACCTTCTCAACCGCAACAACGCCCCCCTTTTGATTCAAATGGCCGACGTGGGCATTCTCTCTCCCAACGCCCTGTCCGCTTTTAGACGCTACCGGCTGTTTCAAGTCGCCGAAACCCAGTCGGTTTACGACGTGATCACCCGGGCCATCGGCAAGGTGAAAGTGGACGTGGCCCGGGGCCGTTACGCGGACCGCTACCCCGACGCGGACATGGTGGTCTACACCGATGCGCCCTTTGGTATCGAGGCTGCGGCGGATTGGCTCGCGCCCCTGGGGCTTCGGGTCACCCCGAGCAGTCTGGAACCCGCCGACACCAGTGCCGGAGAAATCACCCGGACCGATGTGGACAAAGGCGTGGCCCTGACCGAATGGATGGCCGACGCCGGCGCCGGGACAGACGCCGCCATCGCCTTCGGGGACGGCCCCAACGATCTGGAAATGCTCGAAGCCGCGGGCACCAGCGTGGTCATGGGCAACGGCGTGGCCGAAGCGAGGGAGCGGGCCGATTTTGTGACCGCGGACATCGATGACGACGGCATCGCCAAGGCCATGGTGCGTCTCGGCCTGATCCCGTCGGATTTTTAGAGGAGCGGTATTTTGAAATCAAAAGATCTCATTCTCGTCATCGACATGCAGAACGTCTACCAGCCCGGCCAGGAATGGGCGTGCCGGGATTTTGCCGGCGCGGCCCAAAATATTTTAACTGTGGCGGATGCGGCGGACGCGGCGGGGGTGCCCCTGATGGTCACGGCCTTTCTGCCCCCGGAAGATCCGAAAGGGGACTGGCAGGCCTACAACGAAAAGTACAAAGCCATCAACGCCGACCCGTGGCTCAACGCCCTGGCCGACGAGATCGCACCCCTGGCTGAAACCCACCCCTTCTGCCCGAAATCGACGTACAATGCCTTGGATCACCCCGATGTGCACCGGGCTGCCCTTGCCGCCCGGGACCGGGGCGGGCGCGTCGTGCTCACCGGAGTCGTGGCCGAATGCTGCGTGCTGTGGACCGCCTGCGCCGCCATCGACCTGGGCTGCCACGTGGTCTATCTCACCGACGCCGTCTCGGGCCTCGACCGCCCGAAGGAAGCGGCTTCGGAGCTCGTGCTTTCGGGGCTTTCTCCCCTCCAGTGCGCGCTTATGACTGCGGCGGACTACCTGAACGAAGCTTAAGTGAGACTACAGAGAGTATAGGGTTTGGCCTATGCTTTGTTAAATATCGGCCGATAAATTTGACCGAAGCAAGGTTTTGTGCTATAAGAATAGTAACTAACGGTCAATTCAATTTGGCAGGAAAGGAATGCACTTTAGTTATGAAATTAGAATCACAAGACGTGCCTGATCCTCTAGAGACGGCAGACGCAAACGCAGAAGTTTTCACGGATACCGTTCAGGAAATTTGCGATTTCAACGAATTTTACACGGTATATATGGGGATGCTCAACGACGGGTATCTGGATTCGGGATTTTCCATCACCGAATGCCGGACCTTGTTCGAGCTGAAGAAGAAAAAGACGTGCCGGATGAACGAACTGGCGGAAGCCATTTACGTCGATCAGGGCTACATGAGCCGGATCATCAAGCGCTTCAGAAAGAAGGGTCTGGTGTCCCGGGAACCCTGCGAAGGGGACGGCCGGGCGTACAACCTGAGCCTGACGGAAAAGGGCGAAAACGTCACCGAAGAGCTGGCGTCCATGATGGACAGCCGGGTGGGCTCCCAGATTGAGGGCTTAAGCATCGACGACTGCAAAAAGCTCAAGTCCGCGATGGGCATGATTACCAATCTCCTCTCTCCCAATGTGGCGGAGGCGTGAGCTGATGTGATAACGGCAGATCTGAAGGCAGCGCCTTCGGATCTGTTTTTTATTTTATGATTTTATCAAGAAAGGAGGGCTTGCCATGCAGCACAATTGCCACTGCGCCTACACTGATCAGAAACAGTTCTGCATTTCCAATATCCGGCTCTTTGAATGTTTGCCCATGGCGATTCAGGGGCAGCTCGTGGCCCGGGCGGTGCATTCCAAACACGACCGGGGGACGGCCTTGGTCCGGGAAGGGGACGCCATCGACTCGGTGCTCATCATTCAGCACGGCAAGGTCAAGATCAGCCACACCGATGCGGCCGGCGAAGAGCACATTCTCGACGTGCTCCACGACGGCCAGGCCATCTGGCACGGCATCTTCTTAAAAGACCACATCTACCATTACGACGTGATCTGCCTCGAGCCGGTGTGGCTGTGCGAAATTCCCCGGGACGATCTGACGGCGGTGTTGGAAAAGCATCCCGAAGCGGTGGTTCACCTCATCGAAATGCTCAGCACCGAGCTCGACGAGGCGGAAAAGAAAGTCATCATCCTGTCCATCAGGGACCCGCGGAAGCGCATCGGCCAGTTTCTGCTGTACCGGGACGCCCGGTGCATCGATCGGGACGTGGAGCTTAAGCTCGAGGACATCGCGTCGTCGGTGAACCTCCGGATCGAGACGGTGAGCCGCCATTTGACCCAGCTGGAGCGGGATGGCTACATCCGGCGCATCGGCCGGGGCAAGCTGCGGGTTCTTGACCGTGGCCGCCTTGAAGCCTACGTCGACGACGAAAAAAATTAACGAAAACAATAAAAAAAACAAAATATTTGTCTTTATTTGATTTGAATCAAAGAACGGCCTTTTAAACCGTGCTATCTTAGACGCATCAAATGAAGACCGAACGGTAAGGCGCCGGTCTCATTGAGACCGGCGCCTTTGTATTTATGAACATTCAAAGGAGGGCGTTATGGAAAACAATGTACAAGGCCGGATTCACTCCATTGAGACCTTCGGTTCCGTGGACGGACCGGGCATCCGCTTTGTCATTTTTGTTCAGGGGTGCGCGATGCGCTGTCAGTTCTGCCACAACGCCGACACCTGGGACGGGTCCAAAGGACAGCTTCGGACGCCGGAATCCCTTGTCAAACAGGCCCTGCGCTACCGCCCCTACTGGGGCGGTGAAGGCGGCATCACCGTGTCCGGCGGCGAACCCTTACTCCAGATGGATTTTCTGCTCGAGCTGTTCAGGCTCGCGAAAAAAGAAGGGATTCACACCGCCATCGACACGGCCGGACAGCCGTTTCAGGATCACGGCCCGTGGTTTGAAAAGTTTAAGGCTTTGATGCAGCTGACCGATCTGGTGATCTCGGACATCAAGATCATGGACCCGGCGGCCCACAAAAAACTCACCGGCGTGGGCAACGCCAACATCCACAAGATGCTGCGCACGGTCTCAGACCTCGGCGTACCCCTGTGGATTCGCCAGGTCCTCGTTCCGGGGGTCACCGACAGTCCCGAAGGGCTGAAAGCCGAACGGGCCTTCATCGACACTCTGGATACCGTGGAAAAAGTTGAAGTGCTCCCCTATCACACGATGGGAGCTTATAAATGGGAAGCCCTGGGGCTTCACTATCCCCTGGCCGGCATCGACCCGCCGACCCCGGAACAGGTACAGGCTGCTGAGGCCATCCTCGTTCCCGGCAAAGACAAGAATTCAAAACAAACGGCATAGAAGTTCAAAAGCAAGTTATGAGAGAAAAGCGAAAGGAAGTGCTGATCATGAGCAATGCATGGCGCAATTTTAACGGCGTATTGTGGCAAGAAGACATCGACGTCCGGGATTTCATCCAGAACAACTACAAACCCTACGACGGCGACGAAAGTTTTCTCGAAGGTCCCACCGACGCGACCAACGAACTGTGGAATCAGGTTCAGGCCCTTCAGAAAGAAGAACGGGCCAAAGGCGGCGTCCTCGACTGTGAAACCGAAGTGGTCTCCGGCCTGACCGCTTACGGCCCGGGCTACATCGGCGAAGGCACCAAGGATCTCGAAAAAGTCGTCGGCCTCCAGACGGACAAGCCCTTGAAACGGGCGTTTATGCCCTACGGCGGCTACAAGATGGCCAAAGAAGCGGCCGAAACCTACGGCTACCACATCAACCCGAAATACGACCAGATTTTCACTGAATATCACAAAACCCACAACCAGGCCGTCTTTGACGCCTACACCCCGGAAATGCGCAAGGCCCGCCACGCCCACATCGTCACCGGCCTGCCGGACACCTACGGCCGCGGCCGCATCGTCGGCGACTACCGCCGGATCGCCCTGTACGGGGTCGACGCCCTCATCGAAAAGAAGGAAAAGGACAAGCTCAACTGCGGCGACGGCACCATGACCGACGACATCGTCCGCCTCAGAGAAGAAATCACCGACCAGATCAACGCCTTGAAGGGACTCAAAGCCATGGCGGAAATCTACGGCTACGACATCTCCAAACCGGCTGAAAACGCAAGAGAAGCGGTGCAGTGGCTGTACTTCGGCTACCTAGGCGCCGTGAAGACCCAGAACGGCGCGGCCATGTCCGTGGGCCGCATCTCCACCTTCCTCGACATCTACATCGAACGGGATCTCGAAGAAGGCACCCTGACCGAAAAAGAAGCCCAGGAACTCATCGACCACCTGACGATGAAATTCCGGATGATCAAATTCGCCCGGATTCCGAGCTACAACGATCTGTTCTCCGGGGACCCGGTGTGGGCGACTTTGGAAATGGCCGGCACCGGCCTCGACGGCCGCTCCATGGTCACGAAGAACGACTTCCGCTTCCTCCACACCCTGGAAAACATGGGGCCGGCGCCGGAACCGAACCTGACGGTGCTGTACTCCCCGAGACTTCCTGAAGCGTTCAAGCGCTACGCGGCGAAGATTTCGATCACGACTTCAGCCATTCAATATGAAAACGACGACGTCATGAAACCTTTCTGGGGCGACGACTACAGCATCTGCTGCTGCGTCTCCGCGACCCAGACCGGCAAGGAAATGCAGTTCTTCGGCGCCCGAGCGAACCTGGCCAAGGCCCTGCTCTATGCCATCAACGGCGGCAAGGACGAAAAATTCACCAACAAGGACGGCACCCCGATGCAGGTCGGGCCGGAATACGCGCCGATCACCTCGGACGTCCTCGATTACGATGAAGTGGTGCATAAATACGACCAGATGCTCGACTGGCTCGCCGGCCTCTACGTGAATATCCTGAACCTGATTCAGTACATGCACGACAAATACTACTACGAAGCGGAAGAAATGGCCCTGATCGACACCGATGTGCGCCGTACTTTCGCGACGGGCATCGCGGGCTTCTCCCACGTTGTCGATTCATTGTCGGCGATCAAGTACGCAAAAGTCACGGCGATTCGTAACGCGTACGGCGTCACCACTGACTTTAAGATCGAAGGGGATTTCCCCCGCTACGGCAATGACGACCCGCGGGCAGATCAGATCGCGGTGAAGCTCCTCCACGATTTCATCGATAAGATCAAGACGCACCACACCTATCGCAATTCCGAAGCGACCACGTCGATTTTGACGATCACCTCTAATGTGGTTTATGGTCGGGCGACCGGCGCTTTGCCTGACGGCAGAGCGGCCTACACCCCGTTCTCACCGGGGGCGAGCCCCTCCTACGGCGCAGAAGAAAATGGCCTGCTCGCATCCTTGAACTCTGTGGCCCAGGTGCCGTACAAATACGCGCTGGACGGCATTTCCAACACCCAGACGATTCATCCGGACGCTTTGGGTCACGATGACGCCGAACGCCAGGGCAAACTCGTGAATGTCCTGGACGGGTACTTCAGCCAGGGCGCTCATCACCTGAACGTCAATGTCTTTGGGTTAGACAAGCTTAAAGACGCGATGGAACATCCGGAAAAACCGGAATACGCGAACTTCACGATCCGTGTCAGCGGTTACGCAGTGAAGTTCATCGATTTGACCCGGGAACAACAGCTTGATGTCATCGCCCGCAACGCCCACCAGATCTTGTAAGGCGAGTCATCAAAAGTAACATTAAAAGATAGTTTTCCTCTTAAGGGACGGCTTACAGCCGTCCCTTTTTTGTGTTATGATTAAAGATAATATTTTGTGTATTAGAGGAGGTTTGAAATGGGACGTGTGACTTGGAAGCCGGCGAATTTACTGTATCCGATTCCGGCGGTGCTGGTGACGTCGATCGACGAGGCGGGGCGGCCCAACGTCATGACGGCGGCCTGGGCCGGGACCATTTGCTCCGACCCGGTCATGGTGTCGGTGTCGATCCGGAAGTCCCGGTATTCCCACGGCCTGATTTCGAAAAGCCGGGAGTTTGGCCTGTGCCTGACGACGAAAAAGCTCGCGAAGGCGGCGGATTTCTGCGGGGTGAAATCGGGCCGGGATGTGGATAAGTTTGCGGCGATGCATTTGACGCCTCTGCCCTCTTCCAAGATCAAAACCCCGGGCATCGCTGAAAGCCCCGTGTGTCTCGAGTGTCAGGTTGTGGACATTCAGGAACTCGGCTCCCACGACATGTTCATCGCGAAGGTCGTCGCCACCGACGTGGACGACCGCTACCTTGACGAAAAGGGCCGCTTGGATCTGGACCGGGCAGCCCTCATTGCCTATTCCCACGGGGGTTATTTCACTCTGGGCCGCTGCCTCGGCCGTTTCGGGGATTCCGTTCGGAAGAAACCGAGAAAGGCGCGGACCTCAAAGGCATCGTCTCATCAAGATCGTCAAGCCTTTGCAAAATCGCAGAAAAAATCGCGTAAAACCCGAAAAAAGCGCAAAAGCCCGGCTTCAAAAAAACGCCGAAACCGCAAATTTTATCCCCATTAATTATCCACTTATCCACAAATTTTCGAATTGTCATTTTTGTTTTGAAGGACCCGAACGCTTCGATCGGGTCTCTTTTTTTGTCAAAATTCTCCATGTACCTTACAGTTCTTAAGATTTCGTATAAGTAAATCATATAAATCCTATAATATTTTGTCTTGTCTTAAAAACAACTTGCGATTTTATATTAAATTTGGTAACCTAAAATTTGTAAATAGACGGCGTTTTCAAAATACAAAAAAAAAAAAAATAAACGATTTCAAAATAATATGAAGCAACAAAGCGAACTGACACAACCGCCAGTTCTTTTTTATAGCAAGCCAGATGAAAGGGGTTGGTTGACACGAAAACACGCTTAATGACATCAGGATTGACAAAAAGTTTTTAATCTTTTTAAAGAAAGGAGGCAATGCATGCACACGCAAACAGAGACACACAAGAGCCCTCTTGCACGGTATCTTATTTTGATTCTGGCATTGACAGCGGCTCTTATTGCCGGTACAGCGCTGGACAGCGGCCAGCAGGTTTTCGCGGCGGACAGCTCCACCACAAGCAGCAGCGCGCCGACCAAAACCGTCACAGACAACGGCGACGGGACCTATACCTTAAAGCTCAGCGTCACGGGGCAGTCCAGCGCCACGACGGTGACCACACCGACGGAAGCGGTGCTGGTGATGGATATCTCCGGCAGTATGAATGATGCCGTCAAAACCACATCATATCAAAAAGTTAACACACCGTCAGATCCTTACGATGACGACTATTACGGTTTGGTTGACGGCCAATATGTTGAATTGTATTATGACTGGTGGACTCAAAAATGGACTTACACAGATGACAACGGAGATGATCAGACTTACAGCGGCGATTTCTACACCGCGTCTACAACGAGTCAGACCCGTTTGGCTGCGGCAAAATCTGCAGCAAAGACCATGGTCAAGCAGCTTCTCGACAGCGGCGTCTCGGTTAAGCTCGTCACTTTCAGTACGAAGGCAAACGCAGCCCAGACTTTAACATCATCCAATTACGTCAGTGTCATTGACGGTCTGACAGCAGACGGCGGAACCAACTGGGAAGCAGCGCTGACGAATGCGAAAAATGCCCTGTCCTCATCGACGACGAGCAACAAGAACGTCATCTTTATGTCTGACGGGAATCCGACGTTTAGATCCAGTGCTAACGGTTATAGATGGGATTACAATTACAGGTCCGGCGTTTACGGCACCGGCAATTCAGATCCGAATAACCGCAATTACAACGCGGCCAAAACGGTGGCCAATAAAATCGTGAAGACGGATAAGGCGGAATTTTATAGCATCGGCGTGTTCGGCAACGTGTCAAATATGCAGAACCTGGCGAAGGATGCCTACGACGATCAGTCGACAGAAAAGAACTACTACTCGGCTTCGGACAGCGCGTCCCTTCAGGCCGCTTTCGCGGACATCGTCCAGAGTATCAAAAACACGATCAGCCGGACGCATTTCAACGTCACCGACACCCTGACCGAAAACACAGACAGTGCGGTGACCGAAAATGCGACCTTCATTGGCAGCGCCGGCAATTTCAAATACGAAATCACAGACGCCGATGGTAAGACCACAGTGTATAACGCGGCGACGGACGGTGCGGCGACGGTCGGTGAGGCAACGGTTTCAGACAAAACCATCAGCTGGAAGCCCAACACCCCGCCTAACGGACAGACTTACTCCGTCAGCGTGATCATCTGGCCGAATCAGGACGCTGTGGACCAAGCGGCGAAAACCGGGGATTACACCCTGGAAACCAACTACGGCACGAACAATCAGGCGACCTACGACGAAGTGAAAACCACGACCCAGAGTAATCCGGAAGACGGGATTCAGGATCTCATCGAAAAGAACGGGAATTACATCTATTCCTACAACTACAATGGAACAGACAAACAGATCACCCTGAAACCCGACGGCCAAGGCGTCTACACCGCCACCGACGGCAGCCGCGCGACCCTCCAGCAGAAAGACGGCGTCTGGACCCTCACCGTGCCCAACGTGACCAAGTTCACATCCGGTGAAATGGCCGTTTCTGCAGCGTCGACGACTTTGAGAATTGACAAAGTCTGGGAAAACGACGCGACGAGCCACGACCACGACAAGATCACGGTCAAGATCGTCACCACGGAAGACGGCCAGGACAAAGATTATCTCTCCGGCACCATCGACAATTCTGACCAGTGGAAAACCAAAATGGCCGTGGCCCCAGGTCTTAAAGCTTACGTCAACGGCAAACTCGAGCTCCTGAACGCTGGCCACACCTACAAACTCTCGGAACCGTCACTGGATACGGCCCACTACACAGTCAGCTACTCCGACGACGGCTTCAAAACAGGTTTTACGCCGATGATCGTAAACGGCCAGCTCGAAGGACTGCCGAACGGCTCGACGTCCCTGACCATCACCAACACCCGGAAAGAAATCAAAACCGGGGTCAAGAACACTGACAACACGGCGCCGATGGTCGGCGCGGGCCTCGCCCTCGCGGCACTGGCAGCAGTGTTTGTGTTCAAGCGGAAACTGGGCCGGTAAGGCATGGCAGCACAAGCTGAAGCCAAAAAGCGGCCCTCGCTTCTCAGTGATTTGTTATTCCTGCTGATGAAAATCGGCCTGATCCTCGTGTTCCTCGTCGTGATCTTCACCTTCTTTTTCGGAATCACCCAGGTTTCAGGAAACGCCATGTCCCCGGCGGTCAAAGACGGCGACCTTGTCATCTACTACCGCCTCGACCGGGACTACGCGGCGGACGATCTCGCGGTCATCTCCCGAAAGGGCAGCCTTTCGGTGCGGCGGGTCGTCGGCATCGCCGGCGACAAAGTCGACATCAACAGCCAGAACGGCCTCGAAATCAACGGTTATCCTCAGCAGGAAGACAATATTTACACCAAGACCCTGCCGGTGGTCGGCGGGGCGAAATTCCCCTTAACGGTTGGGGAAAATTCGGTATTTGTTCTCGGTGACAACCGTCCCTACGCAAAAGACAGCCGGACCTACGGCACCGTCTCCGTCGGCGACACCCGCGGCAAAGTGCTCGCGGTGATCCGCAGACGGAATTTGTAGGGCGCAGAGAACACAGATTCAAAATTCATATACGAAAGGAAATCTCATGGCAAAATCAATTCGTACAGCAATCATCGCCGCGGCGATGACCCTTCTTTTAGCCTTAGGCGCAGCAGCCACCGGTCTCACCGCTCATGCGGCAACAGGCGACACAACAAAACCTGATGGACCATCTGTGGAAAAAGGGGTTAAAGTTGCAGAAGGTGTGACGCTGCCAGATACAACTTTTACCTATACAGCGACACAGGTTGACAATGCTGATAAGACATTAGCACCGGCACAAGTTGGATTAGATCCTGTTACGATTAATTATGGCGGTGAAACTTCGACATCAACAACGTTGACAAAGAAAGCTGCTTTTGATCTCAGCCCTATTACAGAAACAGGTGAATACACCTATGAAGTCAAAGAAACTCCAGGACAATCAGGCGATGGCTGGACCTATGATTCTCAGACATATTATCTGCAGGTTCTCGTCAATCGAGAAGGTCAAAAGACTTACACAATCACTAAAACAAAGGGCGATACCACTAAGAAGGAAACAGCCTTTAAATTCACCAACACCTATTCAAAAAATACAAGTTTAAGCGTGACAAAGAAAGTTACAAACAGCACATACATTGATAAAGACCAAAAATATACCTTTACCGCAACATTCACTGATCCGTCTACATCACAGATTGATATGACTAAGATTACTGTAACTGGTGACGCTCAAGAGGTGAGCGTATCAGGAAAGACCATTACTTTTAGCCTTAAAGATGGCCAAACAGCAAACTTTGCAAACGTGCCAGCTGGTGCAAAAGTCGCGGTTGAAGAAAAAAATACGGCTGGTCTTAAGAACTGGCAGAGTGCATCATTTAGTGCTAAAAGCAATGGTGCAGAAATTTCTCAACCGACAACTACAGCTACGAGCATTTCTAACGTGTTAGTCGGTGAAAACGAAAACATCATCACGGTTGCGAATACTTTCAAAGATACCACCGTTACTGGTGTAATCACTCAGATCGCACCGTTTGTCGCGATGATCGCCATCGCAGCCGGCGCAGCAGCCCTGTACCTGGTTTCACGCAGAAGAAGAGACGCGTAATTCGTCACGGTGATGATGCGTCCTTCTAAGGTTCACCCAGATCGGGAGACCGGAGAGGAAGCCCTGCCGGCGCGGCTGGCAAGGCGCACCATCCGGTTTTTCGACCGTCTGGCCGACTGGTTTCTGCTGATTTTCTTCGTGCTCCTCGTGCTCTTCGGAGGCTATTGCCTGTGGGATACTCACAGGGTCTACCAGGCCGCCTCCCCGACTGTACTCCAAACCTACAAGCCCGAGCGCAAGCCCTACACCTCTTTCGCGAGCCTCCAGAAGCTCAATCCGGAGATCATCGCGTGGGTGCAGATTTACGGTACGAAAATCGACTACCCCGTCGCCCAGGCCACGAACAACGACAAATATCTGAACACCAACGCCAAAGGCAAGTTCTCCCTTTCGGGAACCCCCTTCCTCGATGCCGCCAACGCCAGCGATTTCTCTGACGCGAACAGCATCATCTATGGACACCATATGGAAAAACATCTGATGTTCGGCGACCTCGAACGCTTCAAAAAGCACAAGGTGTTTAAAACCCACAAGTACGGCGATCTGTACTTCGGCGGCAAACACCACGGTCTCAAAATCTTTGCGTTCATCGAAGGGGACGCCTACGACTCAACCCTGTACAACACCGAAGTGAGCCACAGCGAGATCACAAGCTACTACAGTCACCTTCTCGGCGCCGCGTCCTACACGCGGGCGGTCACTATCGACCCGGACAGCCACATCGTGCTCCTGTCCACCTGCGCCAGCGGGCTGACGAACAAGCGCTACATCATCGCGGCGAAGCTCACCGACCAAACCTACAAAAACCCGTTTTCGAAGAAGTCTCAGAAAACCGGCGCGGGAAGCGCCTTCTGGAAGACCCTGCCCTGGTGGTGGTACGTCCTCCTCCTCATCGCCATTGCGGCGCTGATTTTCTGGCGGGTCATGAAAAAAAGAAAGCAGGCGCATCACCCATGAAAACAACACAAATAACAGAAATGGAGGTGGTTTAAACATGGCAATTCTCAAACGTCCGCTGAAGCTGGCCGTTCTCGCCATCCTGGTGTTCGGCCTTTTGGGCTTCGCGGGAGCTGGCCACGCCTTCACCACCGTTCAGGCTGCGGCGGCAGGCGCCCCCACAGTGACTGAAAAAGTGAAAGCTGCAGAAGGGGTCACCCTCAGCGGAACCCTGACCCTTCAGATCAGCCAGAAGGCCCAGAATGACGACGGGGTCATCCCGCCGGCGGTCAGCGACCCCTGGACCCTGGACATTCCGGTTTCCAAACTGAACAAAAAGGCAGGGGTCTACACCTATTCCACGACCCTGGACCTCGCATCGAAGACCCAGGCGGCCGGCGAATACACCTTTAAAGTTGTGCAGACTGCACCGGCGCAGAAAACCGGCAGCACCGGATGGGATGTGGATACGAGCACGTACTACATCCGCGTCCTTTTCAAAAACAACGGCACCCGGACCTATTTGGTCACCAAGGGCAAAGTCAGCACCGACGCCAAAGATAAGCTCGACGGGCTGACCTTTGAAAACACCTATTCGGCAATCACCGACAGCGATCCGACCGTCACGAAACACGTGGTGAACGGGAATGCGAATACCCTGTACCACTTCACGACGACCTTTGCGGACTCCTCCACGAACACCGTGGATCTGGACAGCATCGAAATCGTCGGCGGGGAAAATGTCAAAAAGAACGGCAAAACCCTGACCTACGATCTCAAAGACGGCGAACACATCGTGTTCAAAAATGTCCCCGTGGGCCTGCGGTACCGCACCGTCGAAACCGAAGATCCAAACGTCGAACGCACGTCCATCGCTGTGAAAGCCAACCACCAGGTGGTCGACGACAAGGGTGAAGCGCAAACCAATCCCAAAGCCGTCATCAACGGCCGGGATTCCGGCAGCCAGCTGGTGGGCGAAAAGACCAACAGCATGACCTACACCAACGTCCTGGTTCAGAAAACGGACAGCGGCGGAAACGGCGGCAAGACCGCCACAAATGGCAAAGTCAAAACCGGAGACGCCACCCGCATCGCGGGATGGGCCGCCATCCTCGGCGGTGCGGCGCTGATCCTCATCGTTACAGTCGTCTCAAAACGCAGAAAAGACGCCGAATAAGGCGCAAACAAAAAAGACTGAAGGAAGTAATAGCCTTCAGTCTTTTTTTGCGTTAAAACAGCGTTTTTCAGCGCTGATTTAAAGATCTGACGATCAGCCTAAAGACAGCTTGTCGTTCTCTTTGATTAAGGTCAGCATTTTGCACACAAGGGTGAAGCTGTGGCGGATCGCCAGGGGCAGAAATTCGTCATAGGTCAATGTCGGCGCGTCGGCGTCGGCGTTGTCGGAAATGGCCCGGAGAATCAGGAACGGCACGTCGTTGAGGGCCGCCGCCTGGGCAACCGCTGCCCCTTCCATTTCGACCGCCGCCGGATCAAAGGTGTTGTGAATCGCGTCGGCCCGGGGCCCCCCGGCGATGAACTGGTCGCCGCTGGCGATGCGCCCCACGTGGAAGGCCGCGCCGTCCATGTCGTCTTTGCACAGCTCGTAGGCCCGGGCCGCCAGATCCAACAAGGCTGTGGACGCCTTGAAATCCCATTCGGGCAGGTCAGGGATTTCCCCAGGAGCGAAGCCCCGGACGGTGACGTCGAAATCGTGCTGAACCGCGTCGGTGGAAGCCACGAGGTCCCCCTGGTGAATGTCCGCCTGGGTGGTGCCGGCGACGCCGACGTTGATCAGGGCGTCAATGGGAAAATGGGAGCACAGGGCCTGGGCACAGACCGCCGCGTTGACCTTCCCCACCCCGCACTGGACGAGGACGACGGACTGGCCGCACAGACTGCCTTCGGTGAAGGTCAGCCCGGAAATCACCGAGGTCTGGCGCGCGTCCATGGCTTCGAGAAAAGGCGCCATTTCCTCTTCCATCGGGCAGATGATGCCGTAGAGGGGCATGGTGCTGTTGTTGTTCTGAATGGCCTTGTGGAGGCCTTTGATGAGACCGACCCCGGCGCCGACGGCCGCGCCGGCTCCGAGGACGATCCCGCCGATCACTTTAGCTGGTTTGCTGCTCATAATGTTCTCCTTATCGTGATATAAAAATAAAGAAAGGGGGATTTCCCCCCTTTTGATTTAAAATCCTTAAACTCAATACCCCCGGAAATCGTCGGTGACGATCCGGTCTTCCGCGACGCCGAGGCCCTTCAGGGTTTCGGCGAAAGCCTTGTTCATTCCCGGGGAGCCGGCGATGAGGTATTCGGCATCGCTGCCGTTCTGTTTCGCGTAGGCTTCGGTTTTTTCGGTGAAGGCGTTCCGGTCGTCAATGAGGTGGAGGTCCAGATTCGGCAGGGTCTGCTGAACGGCGTTCCAGAAATCCCCATAGGCGAATTCGCCCCGGTCGTCAGAGTAGAGCACTGTGACCTTTTTCGAGGTGTTCTGTTTGTCCGCCATGTCTTTCAAGAGCGAACGGATCGGGGTGATGCCGATGCCCCCGGCGATGACCAGAGCGCGGTCCGTCCCGTCGTGGAAGGTGTAGCTGCCCAGCGGGTTTGCCACGAGCATGACGTCTCTGGGCTTGATCTGGTTCAGCAGAATGTCCTTGAAATTGGAGTGGGGTTCTGCGATCCGGGTCGTGAACATGAGAAAGCCGTCCCCCGGCGCGGACGCGATCGTGAAGACCCGGCCGGGTTTTTCATCGCCGCTGACTTCGTAATCCTGGAAGCGCCACAGGGCGTGCTGCCCCGCCGTCCAGGCGTAGCCTTCAGGAATATCCAGGATATAGCTGTACGTATCACTGGTTTCTTTGATGATTTTTTGAACTTTGGCTGGATAGAGTTTCATCAGAAAGCCCTCCTGTTTTTTTTATAGTCATTATAAAGGGCAATTCTTAAAAAAGAGCTATAAAGGAAAAAACGAGAAAGTTTGCCAAGATGTGGTAAAATAGAACCATTCGATTAAAACTATTAAATGATTAGAAAGGAGCGCTATGGAAAACAGACAGCACGAAGAAATGGGCGTCGAAGAGCTGCGCTTCGCGATCCTCATCGACGGCGACAACATTTCGGCCAAGTATATCGAAGGCATTCTCAACGAAATGGCCAATTACGGCGTCGCGACCTACAAGCGGATCTACGGTGACTGGACGAGCCCCGGCTCCGCCAAATGGCGGGACGAACTCCTCGCCAAGTCGATCACGCCGATTCAGCAGTTCGCCAACGTCACCGGGAAAAACGCGACGGATTCGGCCCTGATCATCGACGCCATGGACATTCTCTACGGCGGGATGGTGGACGGCTTCTGCATCGTGTCCAGCGATTCCGACTTCACCCGGCTGGCGAGCCGGCTCCGGGAATCGGGGATGCGGGTCATCGGCATGGGCGAAGAAAAGACCCCTCAGTCTTTCCGGAACGCCTGCACGAAGTTCATCCGCCTGGAAAATATTTTAGACACCTACGAACAGGACATCGGCGACGAACCCGAAGAGGCGGCGAGCGAAACGTCGGGAAAACGCCACCGGACTTCCCGGAAATCCGTAGAGAACACCATTGCGACCATCATCACGGAAAACGCCAACAAGGGCAAGACCACGGGCCTCGGCGAGGTGGGCAGCCGCCTGAACAACAAGTATCCGGATTTTGACGTCCGGGATTACGGCTACTCCCTGCTTTCGAAATTCCTCGAAGAATCCAGCCGGTTCACGGTGAACAAGACCGGCCGGTCCCAGACGGTGGCCCTCGCGGAAGAAAACGACACCGAACGCCAGGTGACCGCCTTTATTGTGAAGAAAGTGAAGGCCGCGGGCAAAGCCGGCATCGAGCTTGGCTACCTCGGCAATCTGGTCCACGCCGCCTTTCCGGGATTCAGCTGGAAGGACAAAGGCTATTCGAAGTTTTCAAAATTTGTGCAGCATATCCGGCCGGTGAACATCGTGGACGATACCCACGGGGGCCGGGCCGTGTGCCGAAAATCCAAACAGGAGAAAAAATGAAAATCATCAAGAAACGAATCCGCACCACCGCCCACACCCAGTTGCTCGACGTGACGGCGGCGGTGAATGACGCAGTGAAAAACGCCGGCGTTAAAAGCGGCCTGGCTGTGGTCTGGGTCCCCCACACCACGGCGGCCGTGACCGTCAACGAAAACGCCGACCCCGACGTGAAAAGCGATATTTCCCGGGAAATAAACAAAATCGTTCCGTGGGAAGACGGCTACCGCCACGTGGAAGGCAATTCTGCCGCCCATTTGAAGGCCAGCCTCTTCGGCGCCGCAGAGACCCTGCTCATCGAAGACGGCCGCCTCGCCCTGGGCACCTGGCAGGACGTGTATTTCGCCGAATTTGACGGCCCCCGGACCCGGGAAATCTGGATCAAGATCTTTCCAGACGACCCGGCGTGAATCCCCGTAAATCTCAATAAATAGAAAGAAGTAACATGCAGAATATCGATTTATCGAAAGTCAAAAAAGGAGACAGCCTCCTGGGCTATTTGTTCATCAAATCTCAGACCGTGAAGACCTCGGCCAACGGCAGCCGCTATTTCAACATGACCCTGACCGACCGCCATTTCAATGGCATGAACGCCAAAATGTGGGACGTTCAGCCCGTGGACGAAGACGAATTTGTCGAAGGCAAGCTTGTCAAAATCAAGGCGAAGGTTCAGGAATACAACAACAACCTTCAGATCATCGTCAACCGGATGCGCCTGACCAACGAAGGGGACGACGTCAGCGTCAACGAATTTGTGGAAACGGCCCCGGCGGACATCGACGCCATGTATCAAGACCTGCTTGACACCATCGCCGGCTTTAAAAATCAGGATCTGAAAACCCTCGTCGGCACGATGATTCAGGACAAGAAAGCCGCCCTCATGTATTTCCCCGCAGCCAAGCGCATGCACCACGCCTACAAGGGCGGGCTGCTGTTTCACACCTGGTCCATGCTCCGGGACGCCAAGGCCCTGGCGCCCCTGTACCCGTTTCTCGACGCGGACCTGCTCTACGCCGGGGTGATGCTCCACGATTTGGGCAAATCCGTGGAAATGCTCTCTGATGAAAACGGCTCGGTCTCGGATTATTCGAAGGAAGGCAAGCTCCTCGGCCACATCATCACCGGGGTTGTCGCCATCGACGAATACGGTAAAAAGCTCGGCACCGACCCGGAAATCGTGCTGGAGCTCAAGCATATGGTGCTGTCCCACCACTACGAACCGGAATACGGCTCGCCGGTGAAGCCGATGTTCGCCGAAGCGGAAATGCTCCACTACCTGGATGTCATCGACGCCCGGATGAACACCATGGAAAAGGTTCAGAGCAACACCAAAGCCGGGGATTTTTCAGAAAAGGTCTGGGGCCTCGAAGGGATTCAGGTCTATCACAAGCCCGACGGCCCTGAAGGTGACGTATGATCAAAAGCCTCACGTGGATGGACAGCCTTGAAGAACCCGAAGACGCAGCGGCCGAAGCCCGGCTGTCCCTGATCCTCGCCCGGCTGAAGGCGGCGGGCATCGACGTGCACCGGTGGGACCCGCTGACGGCACCGGCTGGATGCGGTTTTCAGACCCTGCCCGTCCTCGAGATCGACGGCGAAGTGAAATGCACCGGCCGAAAACCCACGGCGGAAGAGTGGCGCCAGTGGATCGACTTTGATGCCCTGCCCCGGCGCTGCGGCTGCGCTTCAGGGGGCTGCGCATCAGCCGGCTGCGCCGGCTGTCCGGGAAGAGAGGTCTGCCATGGGAAGTGATCCTGCCGTCCGGGTGTACGCCGCGCCCCGGCGGCGTCTGCGCCACGGCGTGCGCCGCTACGCAGAATTTATTTTGAGAGGGGTGTATCACCGAAACGATCCCCTTGAAATCGGCCCTTGGGGCAAGCCGGAGGTGCCCCAGAACGGCGACCCCCTGTACTTCAGCGGTTCTGATTCCGGCCAGTGGGTGATCTGCGCTTTCGCAGACCGGCCCATCGGCGTCGACCTCCAGGAAATCAAAAAGGACCCGCACATTTCAAAGACGGCCCGGCGGATGTTTGACCTTTCAGGAGAAAACCGGGTGCTGCGCGCGCCGCGGCGCTGGCGGCCCAGGGTTTTCGCAGAAGCGTGGACCCAGCGGGAAGCGGTGATGAAATGGAGCGGCCGGGGGTTCAACCTGCCCATGAAAACCATCGTCATCGACGGCTCCCGGGTCACCGGGCCGGCGGACTGCGAAGGCCTGTCGCTGTTTGCCATTCCCGGCTTTGACGAAAACCGCTACGCAGCGTGTCTGTGCGGCGCGTATAAAGAAAAACCCCAGATCGAAGTGATCTGGGATTAAAAAATGTGTTTTATTTTTCGATGGGTGCTGTGCTGTGCTGGGTGTTGCCGGGAACGTTGTGGGTGAGCCATTCGATCTGCTCGGAAAAGTCGCTGTTTCCGGAATAGGACGACGGGTTGTGCAGCCCCAGGGACCAAGCCAGAAGACAGCCTGAAACCAGCATGACCGCAATGAGGATAATGATGACGATTTTGAGTTTCATTCAGTCCTCCTTTGCTTTGGATTTGGCTTCTAAATAATCTTTAATATTCCTTTATTGTAACGAAAAAAGACAGAAATGTACAGAATAAATATCAAAAACTTAATGAAAACGTCTCTTGCATTCAGAACGGGGGTAAAATGTCAGAACAGTCAAAAATGAACGAAGTGTGCGTTCGGGAAATGGCGAAATTCTACAAAGTTCTTGGGGATGAAACCCGGATCAAGATTTTGTACGCCCTGTCCCAGAAAGAACGCTGTGTCAGCGATCTCGTGGACATTCTGGACATGAGTCAGTCCTCGGTCTCCCACCAGCTGCGCATTCTCCGGGACAACGGCCAGGTCCGCACCCGGCGGGACGGCCGGAACATTTTCTATTCCCTGGACGATCAGCACGTCCTGGACATTTTCCAGGAAGCCCTCCAGCACATCGTGCACCGGATGGAAGAAGGCAAAATCAGAAGGTAAGGCAGTGCCCGGACGGACGCTGTTTTTTTCTTTCATCCCGATTCTTTCATACATCGAGTTCCAGAATCGCGTTGTAAAGCAGGGTGGTCTTCGCTTCGGGCAGGGTGAGGTCCTTGTGGTGGTGGCCGGCGAACCACTGCTTCCATTTGGCCCGGTCAGCGATGCGCTGGAGCATTTTGGCCACCTTCGGGGTGCGGATGCCCCGGGGCGAAAAAGGCTTGTCGAACACACGCTTCTGGAGCTTGTAAGGCAGGGTGTGGGTCAGGATGTAGTCGGCGTAGCCGCCATGGCGGTCTAAATTGTCAAGGGCCGTCTTGAGCATAGCCCGGCTCGGAATTTCGTCAGGCCACCAGCTTTTGTGGGGAATCCGGGTCTTCCGGTCTGCGCTCGGGGCGCCGCCCATGACGAGGACGGAAAAATCCCCCTTGGCCGCCGAAACCGTGTAATAGCCGCCGTTTTGAAGATAAAAAGGCCCTCGGCTGCCGTCCATGGTGTACACTTTGCCGCCGCACCACGCCCGTTCGGGAAGCTCGTGATAGATGCGGTCGTAATTTTCGTGGTTGCCGAGGCAGGTGGCCACCACGAGGCCGCAGCGCTCGTAGAAGCTCCGGTACACCGCCCGGAGCGCCCGTTCCCAGTCGCCCCCGGGCTTGGGATCGAAAATGGCGCCGAAATCCCCGCAGACGAGCATGAGCTTCGGCGCCGGGTCGGCGCACAGGGCGTCTTCCATTCGGTCGGCGAAGACCGAAAGCTTGTAGAGGTCGTTGGTGCCGTGGATGTCGCCGGTGACAAACACCCGGCTGAAAGCGTCGGTCATGCCTGGGCCTGCCAGGCCGAAAGTACCGCGGCGTAAGCGTCGGGGAAAGCCAGACCGTGGGCTTTCGCCAGGGCCGCGACCGAGTCGTATTCGGGAATCCCCCGCTTTTTCCCCAGGTGTTCGGTCACTTTGACCTTCGCCGGCCCGTAAGGGGTGTCGGCGGTTTCGATTTTTCGGGGCAGGACCTTGCGGCTGACCGGGAAATGGCGCAGGCCGATGGTCGTGGTTTCGGCGAAGATCAGGTCTTCAAGCTGGTCTGCATCTGCTGCTTTGCACAGTACCGTGAGCACCGTGCCCGGGCGGTTCTTCTTCATGGTCACCGGGGTCAGGGTGACGTCCAGCGCGCCGGCATCCAGGAGCGCGTTCACGGCGTGGCCGAGGATTTCCCCGGTGCTGTCGTCGAGGTTCGCTTCGATCTGCAGCACATCGTCAGCGTCCCCTTCGTCTTCGATGAGAAAGACCCGCAGGATGTTGGCACAGTCGGTGTAGGTGCGCTTGCCGGCGCCGATGCCGCTTTTGACGATCGTAAAAGTTTCAGGAAGTTGTTTTCCTGTCATCACCGCCGAGGCGATGGCCGCCCCGGTGGGCGTGATCCGTTCCCCCATGAGATTCGTGAGTTTCAAGGGCAGCTCATGCTGTTCGGCGAGGTGGACGACGGCGGGCACGGGCACGGGCATCCAGCCGTGAGCGCAGCGCACCTTGCCGCTCCCTTCGGTGATCGCCGGGAATACAACGCCGGTAAAGCCCAGGCGGGTTTTGAGGTCGTCGAAGCACACCGCCGCGGCGGTGATGTCGACGATGGAATCCACAGCCCCCACTTCGTGGAAGTGGACGTGTTCGGCGTCGGTGCCGTGGGCTTTGGCTTCGGCGGCGGCGAGGTGGTCGAAGATAGTGTTCGCCAGGGCCCGGGCGCCGTCACTTAAATCAGCCTCGGATAAAATGGCCTTCACTTCCGCCAAAGTGCGGTGGCTGTGGTGGTGATGATGTTCGTGATCATGATGGTGTGTAGGGCCGTCATGATCGTGGTTGTGATCATGATGATGGTGATGGCCGGCGGCTTCGTCATCGCCGTAAAGGTAGGCCATGTCGTGGTCGTGGGTTTCGTAAGGGGCGTCGAGCTGCACGTCGAAATCGCAGGCGTCGATGCCCGAACACGGGCGCCGGCCGATGACGGCGTGAAAACCCGACAGGGGCAGGCTGTCCAAAGCGGCCTTCAAAACCCCGGGGTCGGCTCCGAGATCGAGCATGGCGGCCACGGCCATGTCCCCGGAAATGCCGGAACTGCATTCAAAATAAAGCTGTCTGCGCATGATTTCTCCTTTTTCTCTTGGTTGCTCTCAGTATTTTAATGTTATCGATATCTATAAAATAATTTTAACAATTGGTGCAAAAACGCGCAACTTGTTTAGATTCTTTAAGCATAATGCAAGCATAAAATTGTTATAATACCCCGCACTTAAATATGCCCGGAACGGGCATAAGGAAAGGAAAAAACGATGAAAGAAGTCAAAACACCAAAACGTCCGATGATTTTTTACTATCTGCTGGTGCTCTTCATCATCATCGCCTTCAACATGCTGGCGACGCCTCTCGTGCGTCAGCGGACGGTCAAAAACGTGAACTACAACACGTTCATGTCGATGACCCAGAAAAAGAACATCGGCGATGTGGAAATCCAGGATCAGCAGATCGTGTTTACGAATAAAGCCCGGACCCAGACCTATAAGACCGGCAAAATGGAAGATCCCCAGCTGACCGAACGACTGTACAACGCCGGGGCCAGTTTCAAGAAAAACGTCAGCTCGACGACGAACCCGTTCGTGTCGTTTCTGCTGAACTGGGTGCTGCCCATTGCGATCTTCATCCTTCTTGGTCGCTGGCTCAACCGCAGGCTCATCAACCAGATGGGCGGCGGCGCCAACTCCATGAGCTTCGGCATCGGCAAGAGCAACGCCAAAGTGTACGTCCCGTCTGAAGCGGGGATTCACTTCTCCGACGTCGCCGGTGAAGATGAAGCTAAGGAAAATCTGTCGGAAATCGTGGAATATCTCCACAACCCGAAAAAATACGCCGCCATCGGCGCGACCATGCCCAAGGGCGTGCTCCTTGTGGGCCCTCCAGGCACCGGGAAAACCATGCTGGCCAAAGCCGTAGCCGGGGAAGCCAACGTGCCGTTTTTCTCGATTTCCGGCTCGGAATTCGTGGAAATGTTCGTCGGGATGGGCGCCTCCAAGGTGCGGGATCTGTTCCGCCAGGCGAAGGAAAAGGCGCCGTGCATCGTCTTCATCGACGAAATCGACGCCATCGGCCAGAAGCGGGCCGGGGGCAAGTTCAGCGGCTCCAACGACGAACGGGAACAGACCCTGAACCAGCTGCTCACTGAAATGGACGGCTTTGAAGAAAACAACGGCGTCGTCATCCTCGCGGCGACGAACCGGCCGGAATCCCTCGACCCGGCTTTAACCCGTCCGGGGCGCTTCGACCGCCGGGTGCCGGTCAACCTGCCGGATCTCAAGGGCCGTGAAGCCATTTTGAAAGTCCACGCGAAGAAAGTCCGGACGATGCCGGGCATCGACTACAACGCCATCGCCCGCATGGCTGTGGGCGCTTCCGGGGCGGAACTGGCCAATATCGTCAACGAAGCGGCCCTCCGCGCCGTTCGGGACCACCGCCAGGCGGTCAACCAGGCTGACCTTGAAGAAAGCGTCGAAGTGGTCATCGCCGGCTATCAGAAAAAGAATTCCATTCTGTCGCCGAAGGAAAAGAAGATCGTCGCCTATCACGAAACCGGCCACGCGCTGGTGGCGGCCCTCCAGACCCAGTCGGCGCCGGTCCAGAAAATCACCATCATCCCGAGAACCTCCGGCGCTTTAGGCTACACCATGCAGGTGGAAGAAGGGGAAAAGAACCTGATGTCCAAAGAAGAACTCACGGAAAAAATCGTGACCCTCACCGGCGGACGGGCGGCGGAAGAAGTCGCCATCGGCTCCGTCTCTACAGGCGCGTCCAATGACATCGAACAGGCCACGAAGATGGCCCGGGCCATGATCACCCGCTACGGCATGAGCGACACCTTTGACATGGTCGCCCTGGAAACCGTTGAAAACGCCTACCTCGGCGGGGACACTTCCCTGGCCTGCTCGGCGGATACTCAGAAGGTCATCGATGAAAAAGTCGTCGACCTCGTCAAACGCTCTCATCAGAAGGCCGTAGAGCTCCTTCAGGCCAACCGCAAGGTCCTCGACGAACTGGCGATGTATTTGTACGACAAAGAAACCATCACCGGGGAAGAATTCATGAATTTCCTGTCCCGCTACCAAAGCGAAGGAACCCTCACAGACGCGGAAGCGCTGTAAGTTGAATCAACATAAAAATAGAAGCACCGGTTTAATCCGAACCGAGTGCTTCTATTTTTTTAAAAAATTTTGCCATTTTCGAATTGCGGTTGTAGTCGTAATAGGCCATGACTTTCTTCGCGTAGGTGGGGTCGCCGTAGGCGCTCCAGTTGAGCTGGGCCTTCATCCGCTCGCTGAAGACCTTCGCGTTGGCTTCGGAGTAGCCGCCGTAGCGGTTCAGGGCCCATTGGACGTAGTTGTTGCCGAAATTGTAGCCCTGGAGAGCCAGCATGAGTTTGCTGCGCTGGGACGGGGATGTGCAGCCCGCGGCTTTGAGGCAGTCGGCGAAATGTTCAACCCCGACCCGGACGGAATATTTCGGGTCCTGGATGCTGTTGGGGTTCTTGCTGTAATAAGTGTTCAGGGCCGATTCGCTGGCCTGCATCGGGTCAGTACCGTAGCCCTTGGTTTCCTGCATCATGATCGCTTCGACGACCGGTTCGAATTTGGAAATGCCGCAGCGTTTCGTGTATTTTTTGATGGTCGGGCGGTACTGCCGGACGTGGCGGGTCGTGAGCTTCCCGTGGAGGACGCTGTTGTCGAGCAGGTACTCGAGGGAGCCGTAATGCCACAGCGCTACGATGGCCACGATGATCACCATGACGATGAGGGCGGCCTTGGGTCCCTTCCGGAGCCTCCGCCTTTTTTTATGATTTTGTTCTGCCAATTTTAACCTCTCTGTTCTTTCCGTGTCTTTTTGGGAACGGTTCTTATTCTAAGGTTCAATGCTTAAACTTAAAATAATCGCCGGGGCTTCTCATTTTGTGATAGGATAGAGGAAACGACGAAAAAAGGAGAGCGCAACATGCCGATTTTAGTTCAAAACGATTTGCCGGCGAAAAAAATCCTCGAAAGCGAAAACATTTTCGTGATGGATGAACGTCGGGCGCACACCCAGGAAATCCGGCCCCTGAGCATCTGCATCCTCAATCTGATGCCCCTCAAGGAAGCCACGGAACTGGATCTGCTCCGGGTGCTGTCCAATTTCCCGATCCAGACCCAGATCACGCTGATGAAGACGGAAAGCTGGGAAGCCAAGCACACGAAGGCCTCCCATTTGAATAAATTCTACGAAACTTTCTCGGACTTGAAAGACCAGTATTTCGACGGGCTCATCATCACCGGGGCGCCCATCGAAAAAATGGCCTTTGAAGAAGTGCAGTACTGGCCGGAAATGGAAAAGATTTTCGAATGGTCCAAGACCCACGTCTTCACGACGATGCATTTGTGCTGGGGCGCCCAGGCCGGGCTGTACTACCACCACGGCGTCAATAAATACATGCTGCCGAAAAAACTGTCCGGCGTGTACAAACACCGGGTGGTGCATCGGAAGAAGATGCTCATGCGCGGAATGGACGATTATTTCTACATGCCCCATTCCCGCTACACCGGCATCGACGAAAAAGCCGTGGCGGAAAATCCCGAGCTCTACGTCTGCGCTGAAGGCGAAGAAGTGGGCCCGACGGTGATCCTCGCCTACTCTTCCCGGCAGATTTTCATCACCGGCCATTCGGAGTACGACCGGATGGAACTGGACAGCGAGTACAAGCGGGACATCGGCCGGGGCGAATCCCCCGAGCTGCCGGTGAATTATTATCCCGACGATGACCCGACGAAGGAGCCGATGCTGCTGTGGCGGGCGACGTCCAACTGCCTGTACACCAACTGGCTCAATTTCATGTATCAGGAAACCCCTTACGATTTGACCCAGCTGTGGCCTGTGGAAGAAGACAGCTATACCTGCTGCGAGAATGAAGAAAAATAGAATCAAAGCATCAAAAAAGGCCTGCGGCACAGCCGCAGGCCTTTTTGCTTAAAACATCCCTTCGTATTTGAAGTGCATGAGCACGTCGTCCAGAAGGCGTTCCAAGGTTTCGCCGTCGTGGATGTCTTCGTCTGGCAGTTTGTGGTTGATGTCCCGGATGATGGCGTCCAGGGTGCTGTAGTAGGCGTCGGTGTGGGGACGCCCGGTGGAGAGAGATGCTTTGCTCATAGGGGCTCCTTTAAATTTTAATCAGCGGATAATGTCGGCGAAAGTCGCGCCGATGAAGGTGCTGAGGTCCGTCGGGGAAACGCCGACCTGGGTGCCGATTTTGCCGCCGGAGACGTAAATCCGTTCCCGGCCTTCGGCGCTGGCGTCGATGACGGTGTCGTACTGCTTTTTCATGCCCACTGGCGAGCAGCCGCCGTGGATGTAGCCGGTGTTGGGCAGCAGTTCCTTCTGATGAATCATGCGCACCGATTTTTCGCCGGCCGCCTTGGCCGCCTTCTTGAGGTTGAGTTCTTCGGCGACGGGCACGACGAACACCTTGAATTCGCCGGAATGGCCCTGGCAGACCAGGGTTTTGTAGACGTCGTCGGGGTTTTCACCCATTTTTTTCGCCACCGAAAGGCCGTCGATCTGGCCGTCTTCCGCGTCGTAGTACTGGGGATCGTAGTCCAGGTGGGCCTGTTCGAGGATCCGCATGACATTGGTTTTCTGGGGTTCTTTTTTGTGTTTTTTCTTTGCCATTTTCTGCCTCCTCGTCTTTTTTCGACCGCATTATACCACAAGATTTATTCTTATTGTGTAAATTTTTCTACATTAAGGAATGGCGGGATGTTGTATAATATTAATAAAAGATTGAGAAGAAGCGTTAAAGGGGGTGAAAGCGATGTCAGAAGGTGAGAAGATGCTGAGAACCGTCATGGGCCGCCTGTCCAGACGGGAAGTCTATCACAACATGGTCACGGGCCAGTACATGCGCATCATTCTGCGCCTGATGAAGCGGGAACATCTCGAATCCCAGCTGATGTGGCACAATCTCTCCCCCTTCGACTACCACGACATCGGCAAGGGCTTTCTCGATTCAGACCTCTTGGATTCCCAGGGCCTCTACACCAAAGACCAGGACTTGTTGATGATGGCCCACGTGGATTACGGCAGCCGGCTCTTTCAGCAGATCGACGGCATGGAACCTGACGCCCACACGTTCTGCCGGGCGGCGGGACAGATCGTGCTCTACCACCACGAATGCTACGACGGAAGCGGCTATCCCGACGGGCTGTCCGGGAAGGATATTCCCCTTTTAGCCCGGGTGTGCGCCGTGGCCAACGTGTACACAAGACTTCGGGAAAATGCCGGCGGTCTCATGTACCAGCGGACCATCAAGGAGAGCCTCGACGCCCTAAAGCGCTCGGCGGGCACCTTTTTCGACCCGGACATCGTCGACGTGTTCGTGGAAGGCACCACCCAGGCCCTCATGGAGAAGCAGCTGGTGCATCAGCTGGATCTCATCGAGTCCAACCACTTCAGTTTTTAGGGGATTTGACCAGGCAGTCTCAACAGAGGCTGCCTTTTTTGTTATAATAGAACAAATTGAAGGAAGCGAGCGCAAATATGGATCAAGGAAATACAAAAGGCAAACTCATCGTCATCGAAGGCATCGACGGCACAGGCAAACAGACCCAGTCGGAACGGCTGTGCCGGGTGCTGAAGGTCCAGGGACTTCCGGTGCTCCGGGTTTCTTACCCCCGGTACGACAAGGATTCGTCGGCGATGGCCCGGCATTATCTGGCTGGGGATTTCGGGACCGACCCTGATGCGGTGAGTCCTTACGCCGCTTCGACGTTTTTCGCGGCGGACCGCTACGCCTCCTATCACGAAGAAGTGGGGCCTTTTTTGGAATGTGGGGGCATCGTCATCGCCGACCGCTACACCACGTCCAACATGGTGCACCAGGCAGGCAAAATCGCCGATTCCGAAGAACGGGACCGGTTTCTCCGCTGGCTCGAAGACTACGAGTTTCATCTGTTGGGGCTGCCTCGGCCGGATCTCGTGTTTTTCCTCGACATGCCCGAAGCGGTCAGCGAAGCGCTGACGGCGGACCGGGCGAACAAGATGACCGGCGGCGCAGAAAAAGACATCCACGAACAAGACCGGGACTATCTCAAGCGCTCGGCAGAGGGCGCCAAGGCGTTGGCCAAAGACCGGCACTGGCGCACCGTACACTGTGTCGACCGTGCAGGACAGCTGCGCTCGATTGACGATATCGGCGACGAAATCGCCGCTGAAGTGTTAAAGCGTTTGAAATCGGAGGCCCGGTCATGATCCGGACTCCTTTGGGCGACCGGCTCCGGGAAATTGCGGAAAAAGACCGGCTGCGCCTGCACATGCCCGGGCACAAGGGCCGGGGCGGTGTTCTGATGCCCTATGACATCACTGAGATTCCCGGCGCGGACAACCTTCACGATCCCCAAGACGTGATCGCCGAAAGTCAGCAGATGATCGCGGCATGCTACGGCGCGAAGGCCAGCCGTCTCCTCGTCGGCGGGACGACTGCGGGGATTCTGGCCGTCCTTCTGGCCGGCGCGGGCCCCGAAGGCCGGGTGCTCATTCCGACGAACGCCCATCGTTCGGTGTTTGCGGCTCTCCACATCGGCCGGCTCACCGGCCATTTTATCGACCCGGTGTTTGAGACTTTTCCCCGCTTTCCCAAAGTGGTGACCGTTGAAACCGTCGAAAAGGCCTTGGATCAGGACCCGGACATTCAGGGGATGATCCTGACGTCGCCGACCTATTACGGCACGGCCAGCGACGTCGCGGCCATCGCGGCGGCCCTCCACCGCCGAGGCAAATGGCTCGCGGTCGACGAGGCCCACGGCGCCCACCTGGCCTTCTGGCACGGCGGTCCCCCGTCGGCTGTCGCCTGCGGCGCCGACGCGGCGGTGTCCAGCACCCACAAGATTCTCGGAGCGCCGACCATGGGATCAGTACTCTTGATGAACAGCGCGCGCATCGACATCGAGAAAGTCGACGACTGGCTGAGCCAGATCGAGTCCTCGAGCCCGAGCTATCTCCTCATGGCGGGGATTGAAAAAGCGGTCGCCGAAGGGGCGGAACAAAGCGAAGGGGTTTTTGAAACCGTCGGCGCGGCTCACGACCGGGCCGTTCCCTTATTTTCGCATCCCGAACACCGCCTGTTTTTGTACGGCGGTCCCCCGGAAACCTACGACCGGAGCAAATGGCTGTTCGGCGTTCGGGACGGGTCCGGCCTCGAACTGGCCAAAACCCTTCGGGAAAGATTTGGCCTGTACTTTGAAATTGAGACCCCGGACACCCTCCTCGCCATGACCGGCATCGGCACTATGGCGGCCGACCTCGACGCTTTCATCGCGGCGATGCAGAGTGTCGACGGCGAAACGAACGTTCAGCCGGCATCGGCATTGGCAGATCTGCCTGCTGGGCGGTTTAATCAGACCCTGCCCTTCTGGCAGGCGGTGGATCAGCCCCGGACGCCGTGTCCACTTGCGAAAGCTGCTGGGCGCATCGCGGGGCAGATGCTCATTCCCTACCCGCCCGGAGTGCCTTTGGCCCTGCCCGGCGACCGGCTGACCCCGGAAACCGTCGGAATGCTCGCCGAAATGGACGCCCAGGGCCTTGAAATCATGGGCGTCGAAGACGGCCGGATTCAAATTATAAAATAATGTTGATATAGAAAGGACAGGACTATGTTTGAAGGCATTGTGGGACAAGACCGGGCAAAAGCCCTGTTAAGCCGGGCGGTGCACGCCGATCAGGTCAGCCACGCGTATCTGATCACCGGCCCCGACGGCATCGGCAAGGGCAGTTTCGCCCGGAGCTTTGCCAAAGCCGTTTTGTGCACCGCCGTGCCGGAAAACCGGCCCTGCGGCTTCTGCCCGTCCTGCCGGCACATGGCCTCGGGTACCCATCCGGATTTTCTCATCACCGCGCCCCCGGAAGGCGGCACCATTAAAATCGACCAGATCCGCCGGCTTATCGCGGACATGGGCAGCCGTCCTCTGGAAGGGGGCGGCCGGGTCTGCCTGATCGAGTCGGCCCAGAAAATGACGGCGGAGTCCCAGAACGCCCTGCTTAAATCTTTAGAGGAGCCGGAGCCAGGCAACGTCTTTCTGCTCACAGCGGACAATCCCCGAAAACTCCTGCCGACCATCCGCTCGAGGTGTCAGCAGCTGCCCCTGGAGCCGCTGACCGACGATGAAATGCTTCAGGTTTTTGCGGCCCATCATCTGGATCTGACGCCGGAACAGCAGGAAAACCTCCTGGCCGCGGCGCCGGGTCTGCCGGGTCTGGCGCTTTCCCAGCTGTCCGAAGACGCGGATAACGGGATAAAAACCGCCTTAATCCCGGTGATTTGTGATATACTAAAACACAATCTGATGCCGATTTTTGACTTTGCCGAAAAAGCCGGCAAGGACAAACGCCAGAGTCTCGAAAGCGCCGACGCCCTCATCCAGCTTTTTGTGAACGCTGCGGCGGAAGCAGCCGGCGCGCCTCTGCAGGCGGCGCCTTCTCCCGTGGCTGGGCTGGCCGGCGTCCAGGCGCTGACCGAGATGGCGGAATGTGCGGCAGAACTGCGAAAACGTCTGGAGACCAACGCCAATCCCCGGCTCCAGTGGGAGGCGGCACTGCTTCGGATTGCTGAAATACAGGAGAATAGTGATGAAAATTAAAATTGTCGGGGTGCGCTTTCGCCCCGCAGGCAAAATTTATTATTTTAAAACCAACGATCTCGAGATCGCCGAGCACGCCCACGTCGTCGTGGAAACGGCCCAGGGGATCGAATACGGCGAGGTGGTGCTCGGCCCGAGGGAAATTGAAAAAAGCACCTTTAAACACCCCCTGAAGCCGGTACGACGCGTCGCCACAAAAAAGGACGAACAGACTCACATCGAGCTGCTCGAGAAAGAAAAAGAAGCCCACAAGGTTTTTGAAGAACGGGCGGCTTTTCACCATTTGGACATGCACCTCGTGGACGTGGAATTCACCTTTGACCACCGCAAGGCGATCTTTTACTTCACGGCGGACGGCCGCCTGGATTTCAGACAGCTGGTCCGGGATCTGGCCTCAGCCTTCCACCTGCGCATCGAGCTGCGTCAGATCGGCGTCCGGGATGAAACGAAGATGTTCAACACCCTGGGCATCTGCGGCCGGGAAACCTGCTGCTCGAGCTGGATGGGCGAATTCCGTCCGGTATCGATCAAAATGGCCAAGGAACAGGGGCTGTCCTTAAACTCGACGAAAATTTCCGGGGTCTGCGGCCGGCTGTTGTGCTGCCTGACCTACGAAGACCCGTTCTATCACGAAGTAACCCGGAAGATGCCGAAGATCGGCAACTGGGTGACCACCCCCGAAGGAGAAGGTCAGGTCTACCGCCTCAACGTCCTCGAAGAAAAGGTGGTCGTGAAGATGCAGACCGAAGACGACGAAATGGAAATCAAGACCTTTGACGTCAACGACGTCGTCAAATCCGGGGAAAAGCACGTGCTGGCCAACAACCGCCGCCAGCAGCGGGAAAAAGAAGAACGGCTCCGGGAACAGAAACAGGAAGGCCAGGAAGCCAAAGGCGACGACAAGAGCAAGAAACACGACAAGGGGCCGAAGAAGCAGGCCAAAAACGACGGCCATCGGGAAGAAGGCCACCGCAGACGCCGCCACCGCGCCGGGCGCAAGCACAACAAGCGCTCCAAACAGGCAAAGGGCGGCGACAAAAACCAGAACGCCAAGACGCCGTCATCGCCAAGTGAAAAAAAGAAAGAAAAAAAATAAAAAGATAAAGTAAACCTTTAAATTCTGGGCTTAAAAAAAGCGAAAAGAGCTTGATTTAAATTTAACAAGGAGTATAATAAAGGAGAAAAGCAAGAGCTGAAAGGAGACAATATTATGGCATATCATATTTCTGATGACTGCATCGGCTGCGGCGCATGCGCAGATCAGTGCCCAGTAGAAGCAATTTCTGAAGGCACTCCCTATGTGATCGACGAAGATACCTGCATCGATTGCGGTTCATGCGCAGATCAGTGCCCAATGGGCGCAATTTCACCAGCTGAATAATTCAGGTGAAAGCTTAACATTAAAAAAACGCTTGGTCGAAATTTTCGACCAAGCGTTTTTTTGTTGCCTGCATCAGGTCTTCGTGATATCGCAGATGGTGAAGCCGAGCTTGTTCTTTAAGTAGTTCAAAATGGCTTTCACCGCCGACGTGACGTCGGAAATGCGTCCCGTAAAGATCAAAGTGCCGCTGAAACGGTCGATAAAGCCGATGTCGATATTGGCCGTCTTGCACGCAAGATCCCCTGCGATAATCGCGATTTCATAAGGGGTCATGCTGAGAATGCCGATCGCCGCCTGAGAATAGTCGACCGCCGGGTTCAAGCCCAGTTTCTGGTAGACGATGGCTTCCGGACCCGCGATGATGTGGGCCAGCGTGACCTGCTTGCCGGGAACGGTTTCCTGAATGATTCTCAGTTTGCCGCTGTTTGAGCGCAGCGCATCGGCGTCGGTTGTTTCGGTTAATTGATTGATATCCGCCATAATTGCCTCTTTCATCGCAAAAATTTAGTGTAAAATAATCTATTTACAATATAACACGATTTCAGAGCCGATAAAAGGCAATAATTTGCGGTCTGACCGAAAAATTTGCAGAGGGTTTTATTTTAAATCGCCGTGCTGTTTCATCCAAGCCCTTGTCCGATCCAAAGCATTTTTCTGAATGTCGTAGTAATACAGCGGCAGATCCCCGGTGTGGAGCACCCCTCGCGGAAAATACGGCGCTTCTTCGCCGGCGACGCGGAAATCTTTAGGGTCGGCAGTGGTGCAGACGACGACGCCCCGGTCCGGGTCGATGGCCGCGTCGGCGAAATGGGGCCGGTCTTCGGCGCCGCACAGGCGGCCTTTTCCGTCATAGCGCACCAGATGGCTGCCATGGCTCTGGCTCGCGGGGGCCTTCGTGGTGTCGGTGCGCCAGGACACGGGGTTGATGCACAGGGACCCTTCGGGCAGGGTGATGTTGCGGGCGGTAATGCCCGGCGCTTCGGTGTTGTAGGAAATGATGACGTCTGTATCGTCGGCGCGCTGGGCCATGTGCAGATGCGGGTCCCGGGCGAGATCCTCAGGAGTGACCCCGAAGCCGATGATGTAGGCGGCGATGAGGCGTTCGTGATACTCGGGGTGTTTCTTGAACACGGTGCCGAGGAGGATCTTCGCCATGAGCGCCCCCTGGGAGTGGCCGGCGAGGATGAAGGGCCGCCCGCCGTTCAGGTGCTTCATGTAATACGTAAAGGCGGCGGCGCAGGACGCGATGGGACCGTCGATCATGGCTTCCCGGTGGCGCCGGTCTGTGCTCATCAGACACGGCACATTGGCCTGGCGGTACATAGGCGCGTAGACGTTGCCCGCCGGGAAAAAAGCAGACGCTTTGTGCTGGAGGTGGCGCATGCCCAGAGCGCGGACCGTCGGGTTGTCGATTTCACACACCGGCGGCTCTTTGCCTTGGTGATATTCGGTGGGAATGAGGTAAAAGACATCGGCTGCGGCAACCGGCGTTTCAGGCCGCAGCAGCCAGGCATCACGCTGGGCGTAATCGGGAATGACAGACATGGTCGGCTCCTTTCACTTTGATTTTTATATTTTATCACAAATCGCGGAAAGGCGCTTTTTCATCTGTTATAATGGCATTACGATACAAGCACGATAAAGGAGAGAATCAATGAAAAAAGGCGACTGCGTCGATTTGAAAATAGAAAACATGGTGTACCCGGGCAAAGGGGTCGGCTGGATTCCCAACGGTGACGGCCAGATCCCGTGCAGCGTCAAGGGCGCGGTGACGGGACAGACCCTTCGGGTGCGGATTAAAAAGAAGCGCCGGGGCAAGGCTGAAGGGCAGTGCTTAGAAGTTTTGTCTGAAGCGCCCGACGCCCGGATGTCGGTGTGCCCGGTGTTTGGCCGTTGCGGCGGCTGCACCTATCAGAATCTGGCGCCGGAAACCCTGCTCGAAGTCAAAGACCGCTGGGTTATGGACCTGCTTAAAGATGCGGGCATCACAGACTTCACCCACCTGCCGGCGCTCGAAAGCCCCCAGACCCTCTACTACCGCAATAAGATGGAATTTTCCTTTGGGGATGCGGAACCCGGCGGGCCGCTGACCCTGGGCTTTCACGAAAAGGGCCACTTCTACAATATTCTCAATGCTGACGCCTGCGCCCTGGCCCATCCGGATTTCGGCAAAATCGTCTCCGGCACCCGCCGCTTTTTCGAAGGGGTGCCCTATTACCACAAGCGCAGCCATGAAGGCATCCTGCGCTACCTCGTCGTGCGCCGGGGCGAGGCCACAGGCGAGATCCTCGTGAACCTCATTACGTCGACCCAGGGGGACATCGACGGAGCCGGCTATCTGCACATGCTGCAGAGCCTTGATTTAGAGGGCCAGCTCACGACGGTGATTCACAGCCTCGACGACAGCGTCGCTGATGTGGCCAAAGCTGAGTCCATGAAAATGCTGCTCGGGGATGGCGTCATCCACGACAGGATTTTAGACGTCGATTTTGAAATCACGCCGTTCTCTTTCCTCCAGACCAATACTCGGGGCGCCGAAGTGCTGTACACCGCCGTGCGAAAAGCCGTCCAGCAGGGCACAGCGGATTTTGACGCCAAGCCGGTGCTCTTCGACCTGTACTGCGGCGTCGGCACCATCGGCCAGATTTTGTCGCCCTTTGCCGAGAAAGTTGTCGGCATCGAGCTGATTTCCGAAGCCGTCGAGGCGGCCAGAGTCAACGCCGCCGTCAACGGCTTGACCAACTGCCAATTCATCGCTGGGGACGTCAAAACCGAGGTGGGTAAACTATCGGAAAAGCCGGACGTCATCGTCCTCGACCCGCCACGGGAGGGCATCCAGCCCAAGGCCATGGGCGATGTGCTCTCCTTTGCACCGCCAGTCTTTGTCTACGTCTCCTGCAAGGCCAGCTCCCTCTCCCGAGATCTGCCTTTTTTCGTCCGCGCCGGCTATCAATTCAAAACGGTGCAGTGTGTGGATATGTTCCCCCAGACGCCGCATGTCGAGACCATAGTATTGATGTCAAGAGTCAAAGAATAATAGGCGCGAAAGCCCAGCAATACTGCGGTTTTCGGACAATCGGGCAAATTTGGCATCAGAGATGTGGCTCAGGCTATCCGATACAAGGAGTGGTTGCAGAATCACCACAAAGAAACGAAAGACAGGGCTCTTGAAGTAAAAAGCTATCTTGTCTGCACGCATAAGAATGCTGCAACCGGAAGTCTTAGAGGAATAGATATCCTTACGGAAGACAATTTCTGTGATGTGATTAAGCAGGAATTAAGCGGAGAGTCTCAGTGCTCATTCCAGGATGCGTGGCTATCTTCATCAAAAACAGAAATGCCGGATATGCTTCAGGCTATCGAAATTATGTACCGCGAAGGAAGAATTCCGTACATTTCTGATGTTAACAGGACGTGCTTGGATAAGGTGCTCGGTTATATTGATGATGCCAGGGAGAACAACAAGAAGATTCTTATTCTTATTAATGGCGTTCCTGGAGCCGGCAAAACTGCTGTCGGACAGAGTATTGTATATGAAGAAAATAAGAACTGCGAGGCTAATGCTGTATACCTTTCTGGTAATGGGCCGCTTGTAGAAGTCCTTCAGTATCAGATCAACCAGGTTGGTAATAACGAGCACATGGGTGAAAATGCTATCCAGGGCATGAAGGAGTTTAAGTCTACCTTCTTTTATAAAGATACAAAGGTGCCAGAGCAGTCTATTCTTATTTTTGATGAAGCACAGAGAGCTTGGGACGCAGAGAAGCTGGGGAAAGGTTTTACTGAGCCGGAAGACCTATTCCGGGTCGGTGAGAGAATATTTGAAGAAAGAGACTATGCTGTTTTAATCGGCTTGTATGGTAACGGTCAGGTTATTTATACAGGAGAAGAGGCTGGCATTTCGTTGTGGGAAGATGCGCTTAAAGAGCACGACGATTGGATTGTAATCGCAGCCGAGGAGCTTGCCAATAATCTGCATGGTCTTGATGATAGAAAGATTGTCGACAATGATGTATTTCTGCCGGTTTCACTAAGAGCAGATTTTATTGACTGCAGTAAGTGGATAGAGCAGGCGATTTGCAGGAGCCATGCTACGGCGGCGCAGGCTAAGAAAGAACTAGAAGAATTACAGAATACCTCAATGCGAATTTGTGTATCCAGAGACTTTGCAAAGGTTCGGGAAAGAGCTGAGGAGATCGATAAAGATCATCCTGAATGGAAATATGGAATGCTCATATCGAACTTTGCTGAGCAGGATGTAATTAAAAAAGCAATGCCGGGATGGGTTATTAAAGGATCCAAGTATCGACCGGCTGCAAATATGGTACAGAACGGAGAGTATGGCCCTTGGTTTGCAGAAAAATGTCGAGAGCTTGAAAAGGCCTGTTCGGTATATGGTAATCAGGGATTAGAGCTGGATTGCCCTATCGTTGTATTTGGTGGTGGCTATATCCGTCAGAATGGACAGTGGGTAGCCAGGGGCTCAAGATATGATTACGACGTAAGGTCACAGAATTATCTGGATACGGACTCTATCGTAGAGAATAACTTTAGGGTTCTTTTGACCAGAGCCCGTAAAGAAATGATCATACTAATTCCGAGGGATTCGATGCTGGATGAGACATATCAGTATTTTGTTGATATGGGAATGGATGAACTATAATTTGTCGGAGGAGCGATATGCAGATACATTACTTTCAGAGATACCATGAGAAAGAAAACGTTGCTACAGCGAACACCATGTTGCTGTTATCGCGCTTATATTCATACTCATCGGACAAGTTCTTTAGGTTTTTGAAATCGGAGTATTTCTCTGATTCCTTCAATCCAGAAATAATCTTCACGTTGCAGGAGAAAAGCGTTGATAGTATTCCGGACGCAACTATTACACAGGAGAGCTTTAAGATAGTGGTTGAGACCAAAATGTCTGACTGGTTTTATGAGGATCAGCTACTCCGTCATCTGAATTCGTTCAGCGACGAGAAGTATAAGGTCATGATCACTTTGGCCCCGGAGCTCATGGAAGAAGGGAAAAAGGCTGAGTTCGAAGAAAAGCTCAAAGCCTACAATGAAAAGCAAACACATCCGGTTATTCATATAAATACAACATTTGAGGATATGGCCAACGCTATTAGTGATATCCTTGATGATAGAGATTATGAAATGCAGGACGTTTTGAGCGACTATCTTAACTATTGTTATACGGACGGACTTATTCCTGTATCGGATTCTTGGAAATATCTGAGAATGCAGCTCGCTGGGACAACATTGAATTTCAATGTTTCTGCTGGCGTATACTATGATAAGGCAGAGCGTGGTTTTAGAGCACATGACTTCTTGGGACTTTATAAGAATAAAAGCGTGCGTGCTGTAGGAAAGGTCATTGCTCGCATTACAGCAGTTGAGACAGAAGATGGCGTGAAATATAATCCTGAATTCGGTGATCTCACTGATGAGAGAAAAGAGACCATTGCAAAGGCAATGGCGGACGGCGACTCTCATGGTTATGATTTAAGGAGTATTGAGCATAGGTACTTCTTTGTTGATAAGTTCTATGAGACGGACTTTAAGAAGATAACACCGAGGGCGCCAATGGGAACCAGAATATTTGATTTGACTCAGGTGCTGGGAACAGAAGACATCCCAGAAACAGAAGAACTGGCTCGTCGATTGACGGAAGAGACCTGGACTTAATAAGAAAATGCTGTGATTTGGAGGAGATAATATGCCTGATATTAATCGAATAGTGATAAAAGGCTCGTCAGGCTATTGTTGTGTTGATGAGGCTTTTAATGACAAGGTCACAATCACAGAAGATTCAATTTCATATGAATACATTCCGTATGTGGAGTCTGAGATAACCCTAAGAGGAAATGGAGTTATAAAACAAGCAGCCCGATCTTTAAGGTGAAGTATTCCGAAATAGCTAAGAAGGTTGAAGAAGCAATACAAAGGAACATCGAAGAGTTTTGTACAGATATAGGTGGTATTGAGTTTAATATCACGTACTCTGACAAGACGAAGTTTAAAGAAACATACTGGGTTCCGGGCGATGAGTTCAAAGAGCTGTTTTCTGTAATAAAATCCATTGTGCCTGAAACGGAGTATACGCCAGCGGTATTGCTGACATCTGATGATTATGACGAGGAGGAATGATTTCTTGATAGCTCAGAAGAATAGACATTATATAGAAATGCTTTTGAGGGGAGACAACTCATACGAGTTTAAGCCTGAAATAGAGAATATCACTGAACTGCAAGAGTTCATCAAGGGGCTGTTTGAAATAACTGATGAATTCAATATTAAAGAAAAACAGCCGAGTAAGGACAAATTAAAAGAGCACCTTACAGAAGTAAAGGATTACGTGGTCGATAACGTAGGCCAAAATTCAAAGCTGGTTGAAGATATAGATATTGAGATTAGAAACCAAAGTGCCGATATAGCTACGCATACCAGCTTCTATGATGATTTGCTTAAGCTTAGAGCGGCAATTACGCAAGTTGAGTAGGTGGGTGCAAAAATGGAGCAATCGTTAAAGGGTACGTGGACCAGTTTCTGCGTAAGCCCGCGTATATATAGTAGACTTCTAGTACTATCGGGCCATGTTGAGACAGTGGCTCTGCTAACAAGAACAAATTGAAAGAGGGCTGGAAAAGCCCGTGTTTAAGCCATTTCTGCGGCATCCGTCTTTCTGAGAAGAGAGGCGGGTGCCGCTTTTTCTGTCCGGGAAAATGAGGATATTGCTCTGGCGAGACTGTGGTTTTGCTATTTTTTGGGGGGTCGAGACTATTGGAAGGCTATTTTCCGGAAGTTGAGACTGTGGGAACGCAATATGAGCGGGAATAGAAAAGGAAGGATAGGGAGCTGTATAAGAAATGGGGTAATGTATTAAAGAAATTGTCAGAGTTAGATCTCATGAAATAGAGGATTTATCAAGACGCTACGGAATGAAGGTCTGGCAGTCCTATCTGGAAAACAATAAAAGTGGGGCAAGGAGAATGTATTGGGTTTATGAAGCAGATCGTCAGGAGATAACGATCATTGGTCTTGAACCTCATCCTGAGAATACTAAAAATGGAGCATATGACAGGATAAAACTGTCAGGACTGTAACATTTAAATTGTGTAACAACTTTTGCGATAGAAGCAAAAAGTTGTTTAATTGCGAGCACTGACCGATATAGCCGGTGCTTTTTTCATGCCATTCAGGACGTCTATTATGTTGGGAGAAAGAATGCGGTCAATTAGACGGAAAGGCCATGGACAACTTTGTAGATATTGTCTATTGATGGTGACAGAAGTGGCGATGTGATTATCTCTCTATCCCAGCATTAATAAATCTGCCAAGGATCTGCTGGTACCGGTACCATCGTTCATTTTTCTCCCAGCTAAGGCTCCTGTTTACAGCGAAAGATCCGTTAAGGATGAACTTAAAAAGCATCTCGGCTTCATCTGCGGCGAGGCCGGTATGCGCCATAAGATCCGGGACAACTTTATCATGCTCATGAGCGGCAATCCTCTGGATGATATGGTCGCTGACAGATACGTCCATAAACAAGTGATGATATTTATCAGAATCAGCGATCCGCTGGCAGGCGGGCAGGACGGTTTCATTCTTACTGAGCACATCTGACCTGCCGCTGCGGATAATATCGAGTACATCAACAACCGTTCCGGAGCCGCTCTCTGAAAAGAGGAGGGCGTCATCGATGACACTGTCCAGTACTTCATCCAGGCTGTCAAAATGCAGGTAAAAGGTAGAACGGGCAATCTCAGCCTGCCTGCAGACCATGGTGACATTGATCTTGTCATAGGCGGTCTCTTTATTCAGTTCTAGAAGCGCGTCTTTGATGACCATCTGTGTGTATAACGTTCTTCGGTCAGTCTTTTTCTGATTTGGTGACTTCATTTTATTCACCGTCTTTCTCTGATATCTGCAATCGAATATTCCCGATCATGAGAAACTCCTGTACAGTTTTGCGATTCTGTACGGGAGTTATTCTTTTGAGAGAATGTGTTCTTCTCATTTTTCTAAATTTAAGTATACTAGTTTATAGACAGGGCGTCAATAAACTGTTGCGAACCTTGTATCGCAGAATCAAAAAATGAGAGAGGAAAGAAAATCATGACCTTTTATGAGCAGATTGTAAATGAAGTACAGATGAGCAATTATTCCAGATATTACAACGCATATGCATCCGGCAGAACTGTGGTTCCGCTGACAAAGAAAGAGCCGCTCCCTTATGAAGAGCAGATTCAGGATTTTGTTCAGAAAGTGAAGGACGCAGACTGTGTGATCGTCGGAGGGGCATCCGGCCTTTCCGCGGCAGGCGGCGGGGATTTCTATTATGAAGACAACGCCTCCTACCGGAAATATTTCGGAAAGTATGCGGAGAAATACGGATTCAAAGGTGCTTTTTCCGGTGCGTTTGCCCACTGGGATTCCCGTGAGGAGTTCTGGGGATATATGGCAACATTCCTGCATACCACCCAGCATGCGGAGGTTCGGAAGCCGTACCTGGATTTGGATGCGGTCCTCGCGGATAAAAAATTCTTTGTACTGACCACAAATCAGGACACGCAGTTCGTAAAGCTGTATCCGGAGTCGAAAGTCGCCCAGATTCAGGGCGACCATCGCTTTTTCCAGTGCTCCAGGTGCTGCACGGATGAGGTATGGGATGCCGTGAAACCGGTGCAGGAGATGATCGATGCCATGGGTGAGGGCACGGCAGTGCCGAAGGAACTGATCCCGCGCTGCCCGCACTGCGGCGCTGAGGCGTTTCCGTGGGTCCGGGGTTATGGAAATTTCCTGACCGGTAAGAAATACGGAGAGGAATATCAGAAGATATCAGATTACATTCTCGCGCATAAGGACGAGAAGATTCTTTTCCTGGAACTCGGCGTCGGAAGACTCACACCGATGTTCATCCAGGAGCCGTTCTGGGCACTGGTGAACAGTTTGCCACAGACGACGTATATTTCTGTGAACAAGGATTATGCGTTCCTGCCGGAGGCAATTGAAGACAGGGGACTGGCTATCCAGGCCGATATTGGGAAAGTGCTGGAGGATGTAAGAAGTGAAATGGAGAAGAAAGTCACAGCTGTATGATCGTAGAGGATGAAAAATGATGGAATATAAAGTAAACGATTATAAAGAGGCAAAAGACTGGCTAAAAAACACGGACGCCATTCTGATTACGGCGAGCAACGGGCTTTCCATCGCGGAGGGGTATCATATTTTTGCGGATAATGGGTCGTTCAGAAGGTACTTTGGGAAGTTCCGTCAGAAGTACGGCGCAGACTGCCTGATCCGCGGTGTGTTCACGCCGATGACGGCGGCCGATCATGAGGAATATATGCAGACGGTTCATCAGTATTTAATTGACGACTACCATGGCAGTGAGGTAATGAAAAACCTGCTTTCAATTGTCAGGAATAAACCATATTTTATCGTGACCAGTAACGGCGACGCGCATTTTCAGATGAATGGTTTTGACCGGGACAGAATCTTCGAAGTGGAAGGTAACTTCGAAGGCCTTACGGAGGGGTCTGAGGAGTGGAACGGCCAGCGGCAGAGATTTTACGCATTCCTTCAGGAGTATTCCGGGCAGAATGCTCTGCTCTTTGAGCTTGGCATTGGGAGCCGGAACCAGCTGATCAAAGCCCCGACGATGGGAATGGCAGCGGAATATCCTTCCTGGAAGTTCATTACGATGAATATGCCGGGAGAAATCAACGTTCCGGATGCGCTGGCAGACAGGACAGTAGCCCTGACAGGTGATATCGGAGAAAACTTAAGGAATCTTTTGAATGAATGAGAGCCTGAACATGAGGTTACAGACTATGAAATCAAATGGACGATCCGGAAAAATCAGAAAGAATCTTGAGGAGTGGCAGAAGTCATGAGTATTTGTATCAAAGATCA
>CAMBHL010000008.1 GCA_945867155.1 uncultured Eubacteriaceae bacterium
TTTTTAATAGTTATCTATTATTTAACGGGAGGAAATAATTCTATGAGTCGCTTTTCATGACGAAGCGTTTCGATGACAATGCGGTCTGAAAATGATAAGATAGTGGTGCCCATAAAGGTCCTTCTTTCTAATGGAATGTTGTAACGACACCATTAAAGACCTTTATGGGTTTTTCTGTCCACTAAAATGTTCAACTTAAATTTTACAATCTGCCCCTTAAAAATGAAGTTTTGAAAGAATGCCCTATTCATGCGGGTTTTCGGGGTATGGGTACAAAATAGGAAAACCGTTGATAATAAAGGGTTTTCGTGACTTGACGTTTGCTAGATTGCTCTTATTTGCAATTTTAGATTAAAAATCGACCAACCATACGGTACTGGTCTCGTATTTTGCTCTAGAGAGCGTCTAAATTTTTTAATTTTGTGAAATGGCGTATCAGATACCGCTTTACGCTAGATGGGAGTAAGAATGACGGTTGATATTGCTTTCACATGTGGTAAAATGAAAAAAGGAACTGAAATATGACTTCCAGTTCCTTTAATTAATTTAATTTAATAATAAGTCTAGGAATGACTTCACCTCGAAGCCACTTGTTTTGGCGAACAAGCTCCGAGGTGTCCAACAAATCATTCATAGATTCTGAGATAATTATAACAACGAATGATTAAAAAATCAAGATTCTAAAAACTATATTATCCCCGGATCTATCGGCTGATTTGTTGGTAGATAAGGGGATTTTTTTATTATGGCAATTCGTATTAACAAGCAACACAAAACCATTATGGATAAGATGCCGGACGTGATCCGGTCAGAATATAAGTTTCGTAATTTGATTCTGGCTGGTGTGATGGCTGGAATGCTGTCTGTGACTGAGCCCAAAGGTAAACAGAAGAAGCACCCTCACCATTTTCACAATCGACCAGTTAAGTGGGCTGAACATGGTGATATTGGATATGAGCAATATTGGAACTTGGATCGTACGAACGGGCTCTTTGTGCCTCGCGTAACTACGCTGTTTAGTAACGGTAGTGCAACTGCTGCCAAATTGACGTTTATTAACAATGTACGGATCGCCCATGCTCCACTTCGTGAACTTAATGAGGCTAGCGAACGAACTAGTAAGATGATGACTGTATTGGATACTACCAAGATGCTTCAACTTAAAGAGTTTGGTAGTAGTGAACTTCACGCTGCTATGGCAACTTTCACTATTCCAAACTGCAATAAAGGAACGCTTGATGATGCTATTAGTGAAGAGAATATGATCTTCAGGATGAATTTGATAAATAACTTGACAAGGCTAAAAATTTTAAGTAAAATACATTCTGTAAATTAAAGCAGAGGCGATAGGGCTTCTCACCTTGTTTATCGATGATGAGCGGGTTATATGCAATAAAGATGCTTTATGTGCAGGTGCTTTAGTTTACCTGCACATTTTTTTATGATATGGGGGGTGTATTACAATAGCAAGAGACGTTCAACACGAAATTAATGAAATGATTCGTGATCGTGAAATCCGTGTTATTGATGCGGATGGAAAAATGATTGGAGTCATGAAGCCGTCTAATGCATTAAAATTGGCAGAAGAAGCTGGGCTGGATTTAGTTAAAGTGTCACCGCATGCGAAACCGCCAGTTTGCAAAATACTCGATTATGGAAAATTTCGCTATGAAGAAATTCGCAAGCAAAAAGAAGCGAAAAAAAAGCAAAAATCGATGACGGTCAAGGAAATTCGAATGTCCGTCCGTGTTGAAGAACACGATATTCAGGTCAAGGCGAGAAACGCTGAAAAGTTTTTAAAGCAAGGCCATCGTGTAAAGTTAACGATAAGGTTCAGAGGCAGAGAAATGATTTATACAAATCAGGGACGTCAAGTGCTTCTGGATTTTGCCAATCGTTTAAAAGATTATGGTAATGTAACAAAAAGCCCGAAATTAGAAGGCCGGAATATGTCAATATTTTTGTCTCCGAAGGGCAGTAATGACAATAATAATTGAAGATCTGTATAGGAGGAAAATTATGCCAAAGATGAAATCACATCGCGGTTCTGCGAAACGTTTTAAATTGAAAAAATCTGGAATTATCAAAAGATCAAAAGCTTATAAAAGCCACATTTTAAATAAAAAATCACCTAAGCGTAAGAGAAATCTTAGAAAGGCTGGCTATTTAGTTCCCAGCAATGCTAAAAATGTTAAAAAGATGCTTCTGAAGTAAAAATACTGCGAATCATTTTATTATATAAAAATTAGGAGGAAAAAATGGCCAGAGTAAAAAAAGGCGTTAATGCACATAAAAAACATAAAAAGATTTTAAAACTTGCTAAAGGATATTATGGCGCAAAAAGCAAATTGTACCGTCCTGCCAATGAAGCTGTGATGCGTGCTCTTCGTTCTGCTTACAGTGGACGGAAACAAAAGAAACGGGATTATCGAAAATTATGGATCACGAGAATTAATGCAGCTGCTCGCATGAATGGGTTAAGCTATAGCAGAATGATCCATGGATTAAAGAATGCCAATGTTGAAATTGATCGCAAAATTCTTGCTGATCTCGCGATGAATGACAGCCAGTCATTTGAAAAATTGGCCGATTTAGCAAAAGAAAATTTATAAATCATAATCTGATTTTCCGAAGGAAATACAGTGGTGATCCAATCTAAGCAAAATACAAAGATTAAGCGTGTTCGAAAACTTTTCACCCATAAGGGAAGGCAAGCAGAAGAATGTTTTGTTTTTGAGGGGATAAAGCTTTTCGAAGAGGCTTTAAATAATCATGTTCCACTTATCGGCATCCTAGTGTCCCGACGGTTTCTAGAAACAAATCGTCATCGGCTGGATGCCGTTCCGCCGGAAATCTCGATTGATGTGATAGAAAATCACATTTTTTCTCATCTATCTCATCAGAAAAATCCTGAAGGCATAATATGCGTCTCAAGATTTCTGAAGCCAGAAATAGACTTTCAGCGCAGTCATTATCTTTTATTATTGGATGAATTAAAGGATCCTGGAAATTTAGGGACGATTATTCGTACGGCGGATAGCGTCGGATTTGACGGGATTGTTTGCTCAGAAAAAACGGTTGATTTTTATAATGATAAGGTTATCCGTTCGTCGATGGGCTCTTTTTTTCATATTCCGATTTTTCGCAAGTCTTGTTTTGCCGATTTTGTACGTGTGTTAAAACAAAGCGGATTTTTTATGTGCGCAACCTCATTAGAAGGACAAACATCTTTTGAGTCTCCAATGCCGAAGCAGCGCCCAAAAGCACTGATACTTGGCAATGAATCCCATGGTATTCGCAGTGAAATAGAAACACTTTGTGATATATCATGGAAATTACCAATATTAGGTCAGGCTGAATCATTGAATGTTGCTGTTGCAGCAGGGATTATGATGTACTTGACGATAATCGGAGATCAGGTATAATAAAAACAATAAGCGATGACAAAGCAAATAGCATTAACCGCTGTTCTAAAGAGAAGCGATCCAAGGCTGAGAGATTGCGGATACGTTAAATGTGAAATTTCACTTTTGAGCTTTTTAGATGAAATCAGTAATCTGAAACGTTGCCTGTTGCGTTAAACAGCAAAGAGACTTTGCCCTTTGGTAAAGTAATAAAGGTGGTACCGCGGAGATTTTTCGTCCTTGTTTTCAAGGACTTTTTTTTATGTTTTATTTTATGAAAGGAGTAACTGCAATGGATAAGGATCGATTGGATCAGATCAAGCAGGATTTTCAGGAACAAATTAATAAAATTGGAAATATTAAAGAATTGGACACGCTGCGGGTACAATTTCTCGGGAAAAAAGGCGTCATGACTCAGTTTATGAAAGGAATGGGGAAACTTTCCAAAGCTGAACGGCCGATTATTGGGAAAAAAGCAAATGAAATCCGGACGGAAATTCAAGAAAGTTTGGAAAAAGTCAAAAACGACATTGAAAAAAAGATGTTGGAAGCGCGGCTTGAAAAAGAAAAAATTGATGTCACCCTTCCTGGAAGAACCTGTCATTGCGGCGTGCATCATCCTTTAAATATTGTAACTTCAGAATTAGAAGATATTTTTTTAGGAATGGGATTTTCGATTGTAGACGGACCGGAAATTGAATGGGTTAAATATAATTTTGATGATCTGAATATGCCGAAGGATCATTCATCCCGGGATAAACAAGAATCGTTTTATTATCGGGACGACATTGTTTTAAGGACACAGACTTCTCCGGTACAGGTTCGCACAATGCGGGCTCAGAAGCCACCGCTTCGAATTATTTCTCCTGGGCGAGTTTATAGATCTGATGAAATTGATGCAACACATTCACCAGTCTTTCATCAAATGGAAGGGTTGGTTATCGATAAGGGAATTGCAATGTCAGATCTGAAGGGGACGATGGATCTTTTTGCTAAAAAATTGTTCGGGAATAAAACAAAGACCAAATTCAGGCCGCATCAGTTTTATTTTACTGAACCGAGTGCGGAAATGGACGTTACTTGTTTTAAATGCGGCGGGGTAGGATGCCCAGTTTGTGATAATTCTGGATGGGTAGAACTGCTTGGCTGCGGGATGGTACATCCTAATGTGCTCCGTGCCTGTGGTATTGATCCGAATGAATACAGTGGCTTTGCATTTGGCCTTGGCTTAGACCGAATTGCTTTGACTAAATACGGAATTTCTGATCTTCGATTATTGTTTGAAAATGATGCTCGGTTTTTATCACAATTTAATTAAAGGAGGGAAAAATGCTAGCTTCTTTCAATTGGTTAAAAGAATTTGTCAATATTGATCAAGATGTGCAAACTTTTGGCGATATCCTTACGATGTCTGGTACAAAAGTCGAAACCATAACCCCAATTAATGAAAATGTGAAGGGAATTGTTACAGGAAAAATTATTGAGATAAAAAAACATCCTAATGCGGATCATCTTTATTTGTGTACAGTAGATTTTGGAAACAATAAAACTCTTCCGATTGTTACTAATGCTCAGAATGTTTTTGAAGGGGCTATTGTTCCAGTGGCATTGGACGGCGCTATTATCGATACAGGAACGCAGATTAATGCTTCAGAAGTGCGGGACGTGCGATCTGAAGGCATGATGTGTTCCGTTAAGGAAATGGGGCTGGATACTTCCTTATTTAATAAAGAAGCCACACAAAAAGTTTATATATTTCCCCAAGGTACGGAAATAGGTGCTGATGTTAGAGAATTGTATTGGGTTAATGATCATGTCATTGATATTGAATTAACCGCTAATCGCGGAGATTGCCAGTCTATTTATGGCATTGCCAAAGAAGCCGCAGCAGCATTGGATCAGCCAATCCGTCCTGTTGAACTGTATCAGACATCAAAAGAACAAAATTCAGAAATTGAAAATTATTTACAGGTTGATGTCAAAGATGACCATTGCAAGAGATACACTGCCAAAGTATTAAAAGTAAATAAAATCGAACCCTCTCCAATATGGATGCAGCGCAAATTATTGAATTCAGGGGTACGTCCAATCAATAATATTGTTGACGTAACGAATTATGTCATGATTGAATTGGGCCAGCCTCTTCACGCCTTTGATTATGACAATATAGGGACGAAAAAAATTGTAGTCAGCTGTGTCCAAAATCCGACTTTCACGACTTTAGATGGCGAAGAACGTAAGATTGACGATCAAATGATGATGATTACAAACGGAGAAAAACCGATTGCTATTGCCGGAATTATGGGGGGACTTAATTCTGAAATCACAGAAAAGACCCAGTTTATGGTGCTGGAATCAGCGTTCTTTGATAAGACGAGTATTCGAACCACATCAAGAAAATTAGGACTGCGTACAGAAGCCTCTTCTCGCTATGAAAAAGGCTCATATGCGGAGTTATGTAAAATGGCCTCGCTTCGCGCGACCTATCTTCTTGAAAAAATTGGCGCATGTACAGCGGTTCCAGGTTTTATTGATATTTATCCAAATCCTGAAGAAAAATTTTCAATTACGGTGGATTGTCAATGGGTTAATCAGTATTTAGGCATTCATATCAGCAAAGAAGACATGATTGCAATTCTAAAGCGTTTGTTTTTAGAAGTGGATGCTTTAGAAGGCGAAAAAATCAAAGTGACTGTGCCAAATGATCGTCAGGATCTGAGGATTCGCGAAGATATTGCAGAAGAAGTCGCAAGAATTTATGGGTATGATAAAATTCCGAATACTTTAATGCAGGGGAGCACTTTAATTGGCCACAAAACAGATGCTCAACAATACCAGGAACAAGTTGAAAATCTTTTAATTGGGGCTGGATTTTATCAAACGATGACCACTTCTTTTACTTCTCAAAAAATCATTGAATCAATGAGACTTCAGGATAACGAGGCACCCGTAAAAATTTTAAATCCATTGGGTGAAGATACGTCAATTATGAGATTCACTTTAGCAGGCCAACAGCTTGAACTCATTTCAATGAATTACAATCGTAAAAATCCAAAAGGACGTTTCTTTGAAATAGCAGCGACATATCATGTAAATTCTAACTCAGATGAACTACCAATTCAGAAAAAACATTTAGTGCTTTCAACTTATCATGATGGCGATTTTTATGATTTAAAAGGTGTCATAGAAATGCTTTTCCAGCATCAAAACGTGCGTTTTGAAGCAGGCGGGCGGGAACTTTATCATCCGGGGAGAAAAGCTGTTGTTACAGTTAATGGAAAAAGAATTGGCGATTTTGGAGAAATTCATCCAGTTGTCGCAAAGCAGCTTTCACTTCCAAAAAGGGTATATCTTGCAGAATTAGATTTTGATGAAATGATTGCACTGAATGCCGGCTATACCGCGAAATTTAAAAGCTTACCTAAATATCCTGCTTCTCAGCGAGATCTTGCTGTAGTCATCGACATTGACGTTCCAGCGGTTAAAGTGGAAGATGTGATTAACCGGCATCGCGGAGATATCATTGAATCTGTAAAACTTTTTGATGTTTATCAAGGTGAACAAATTCCGGACGACAAGAAGAGTTTAGCCTATACGATTACTTTCCGACACGCGGACAGAACATTAAAAGACCGTGAAATTAATAAAGTCATGAATGCCATTGTGTCTGAATTACAGGATGAACTGCAGGCACAATTGAGAGATGAATAAAACAAAAATAGCGATACTGGCCGCTTCCTGTTTAAAAGGAATTGGCTTGTATCGCATCAATCGCTTAATTGAATCGATTGTTTTAAGTAAAAAGCTTAAACATCAGGATATTGATTATTTTGAATTAATCGAAATTGGGATTCAAGAACAGATATTTTCTGAAATGCTTCCAATTTCATATTTCCTAGAAGGGTATCGCAAAGCTGAAAGTATTTTGGAGCAGTGCCAGCAAAAACAAATTCATATAGCGATCCCTTTCGACGAAAATTTTCCCAATTTGCTGAAATTCGGACATGAATTGACAGTTCATTATAGAGATTGTCCTCCAATTCTATTCTATCAGGGAGATTTATCGATTTTTAATGAAGGTGAATGTGTGGCTGTCATTGGAACAAGAAGCCCTTCACAAGAAGGTTATCGGGCAAATGAGAAGATTGCGAGCTGCTTAGCTCAAAATCATATGACAGTGGTCAGTGGATTAGCGATTGGATGTGACAGTGCAGCACATCAGGGGTGTTTGAAAATGGAAGGGCATACCGCAGCTTTTTTGCCAAGTCCGATTGATTGTATTCTGCCAATATCAAATAGGCAGCTGGCAGAAGATATTTTAAGTCAAGGTGGGTGCCTTTTGTCGGAATATCCGACTCAAAAAGATGTGTTTCAAGTTCAAAATTATCATTATATCCAAAGAGACCGTCTTCAGGCGATGTCATCAATGGCTGTTGTGACATCGGAATTCGATAAGAAAAGCGGAACTGTTCATACTCTTCGGTATGCGAAACAATATCAAAAGCCCGTTTATGCACTTCAAAGTATGGTTAGTTCTGGACATATCCCGCTCGATTTTTTTGAAGAAGAAGGCATCGCTTTAAATCTTTTCAATACGCCGGAAGAAATGATTGAACAATTAAAAAAATCCCCAATCCGTTAGGATCGGGGATTAATTTTATTTATTCGTTATGCTAATGCAGCTGTGACTAAAGCCATTTTGTAAACTTCGTCTTCAGTGCATCCTCTTGACAGGTCATTAATTGGTGCATTCAAGCCTTGGAGGACAGGTCCGATCGCTTCATATCCGCCTAAACGGGAAGCAATTTTGTATCCCATATTGCCAGCTTCAATCAGCGGGAAGATGAAAACATTGGCTTGACCAGCAACTTTTGAACCAGGGCATTTCGTTTTTGCGACTTCTGGTGATACTGCCGCGTCAAACTGGAGTTCTCCGTCAATATCTACATCAGGCGCCATTTTTTGTGCTTCAATGGTTGCATCGTGTGATAATTTAACGGTTCCGCCTTTACCAGAGCCTTTGGTTGAGAATGAAAGGAATGCAACTTTCGGATCAATGCCGAAAATTTTAGCTGTTTTAGCAGATTCCACACCGACTTCAGCCAGTTGTTTTGCTGCGCTCAATGTGACATTGCCTTCTTTGTCAACGCGATCTTTATAATCAATATTGATTGCGCAGTCAGAGAAAACTAAGCGTTCTTTTTCTTCATTTCTCATTAAAATAAATGAAGAGCTAACCAAGTGAGCGTCAGGTTTCGTTTTGATCAGCTGGAGAGCTGGACGAACGGTATCGGCGGTTGAATAAGTAGCACCTCCGAGTAAGCAGTCGGCCTTGCCCATTTTAACGAGCATGGTTCCAAAGTAGTTCGTGTGGGTCAGAGCTTCTCTGACTTGTTCTTCGGTCATTTTTCCTTTGCGCAGTTCGAGCATCGCATTGACCATTTCGTCCATGTCAGCTTTAGGATAAGTTGCAGGATCGATAAATTCTGCATCGTTGATGTGATCATATTCTTCGCTGCGAGTCGCTTTAAAAACAGACATCGTATCGCCGAGAAGAATCACTTTTAATGTTTTATCTTTTAATAATTGATTGGCCGCGTGAAGAATACGTGGATCATCACCTTCTGGAAAGACAATTGTTTTCGGATTAGCCTTCAGCTGATCTCTAAAACCTTCAAAAATTGATGCCATAGGTATAGAACCTCCCTTTATATGCTAATTTTAATCTCATTATACCGCACTTTTGGACGAAACGACATTATATTCTTGTCTTGTTAGTAAAAAAATTATGAGAAAAAGTACAGCCTTAATGAATTAAAGGCTAAACCGTAAGTCTTAGACTTTCTTTAAATTATTTGTAATTTCGCTTATAATCCGTTAAACTAATAATTAATGTTTAACGAAAATACAAAGCATGAATAAAGGAGAGTGAAAGTTTGAAGCGTTTGATAGCGGTCATATTATCTGCAGCAATGATCTGTACGCCAATTTCGGCCTTTGCAGCACCGTCGCAGTCGGATGTAGACCAGTCCAAACAACAATTGGCTCAAACAACGCAGCAATTAAAAAATATTCAGTCGCAGATTGATCAGGCCAACGAAGAATTAACCATTAATAAAACACTGCTCCCTCAGCGTGAGGCGGAATATAAGGCAGCAAAGAAATTAATGGCCAAGCGTATTCGCGCAATGTACATGATGGGACAATCCTCTGCCATTTCCTACATTTTTTCGGCCAAGAGTTTTTCGCAGATGCTCAATAATGCGGCCAGTGTTCAGTACGTGTATGCCAGCGACAATCAAATTGTAAGCAAAGCTGAAGAAGCAAAAAAGAGTTTGGAAGAATCCACAAAGGCGATCGAAGAAAATCAAAAAAAATTACAGCAGCAAGAAGCTGAAATTACAAAACTCCAACAAACACAGCAGGGACAGCTGAATCAGCAACTGACTGAATTAGCAGCCCAGGCCAGTAGCGCAGGAACCTATTCAATTTCAGCAGATATCAATGCCATCGCATCGTCCAATTTGCCGAAGTTGGAAAAGTTCATTCAAATCATGGTTGCCTTGTGCAATGACAATAGTCATGGTTATTCTCAATCAAATCGTTGGGGACCGGATTTTGACTGCTCATCGTCTATTATTTATTCACTGAGATTGGCAGGTTTTTCAATCAATGCCAATTCAACTCACGATTTAGGACAAGCCCTGGCAGCAGCGGGCTGGGTACAAGTCTCTTCGCCTTCCCGAGGTGATATTGAACTGGATCCATCGAGTCATGTTGAAATGTCATTAGGTGGAAACATGTCAGCTGGTTTTCATACGAATCGCGGTCACCCGGAAACAGGAGACCAGACCGGAACGGAAGCCAGCGTTGGTAAGAATTGGCGTTCTTATCCGCAATATTGGCATTATGCCGGACAATAAAATTGATGAAGCACTGTGTTCAGCACAGTGCTTTTTTATTTGATTCGTATTTTCAGTTTGTTATAATTAAAATACATTTGTAATCAAGAGAGGCAGGGCATGAAAAAATATAAAGGGATCATTTTTGACATGGATGGCGTACTTTTAGATTCAGAACGTTTGTATAAACAGATAGAAGTTAAAATGTATGCAGAAGCTGGCATTGCGCCAAATCAAGCAGAAATTGCAAAAAGCATGGGAATGGGGTGTGAAAGATGGTGGTCTTATCTAAAAGAGACTTATCATCTTAAGGTCTCTCCAAAGGAACAGGCAGAGTATGAAAGTCAGCGTTATGCTGAGCTCCTTGACGACCCAGATAAAAGGCCGGCAATTTTTCCAGGCGTTCTGGAATGCTTTAAAACTTGCCGTCAGGCCGGACTTCATTTGACTATTGCGTCAGGTTCAAAGCGATACCTTGTAAAAAAAGTCATTGGACTGCTAAAAATAGAGCCTTATCTTGACGGATTTGTTACGTCGGAGGATGTTGAAGCGGGAAAACCTGATCCAGCGATTATTATAAAAGCCGCAAAGTTGATGGGGGTTCATCCAGAAGATTGTTTGGTTATTGATGATGCGACCAATGGTATTCTTGCAGGAAAGCGTTCGGGTGCTGATGCCTGGCTGTTTGCAAGTGCAGCTCCGCAATTAGTGGACGCCTCGAAAGCGGATCTAACAGTCAAATCGCATCGGGAAATACTTGAAAATTTAAATTTGATATAAAATTATGAAAATAAATTATCAAGGGCTCTATGAGAAATGGACGAAGCCTTTTTTGAAGCATCCCTTAGCACTGACACTATGCAAAAATTTGAACCGTGTTTTTACATTGATTCCTTTTTTTATGTATCCTGTATTGCTGATCGTTTTATGGATACAAAGTGATACGAGATTTTTGAGGATATTCTGTGTTCCTGCTATCAGTTTTATTCTTTTAAGTATTATTCGGCGTGCCATTAATCGGCCCAGACCATACGAAAGATGGAATATTGCCCCTTTGATCATTAAAAAGAAAAAAGGATGTTCAATGCCAAGCCGACACGTTTTCTCTTCGACGGTTATTGCAATGGTATTTTTGAGAATATTTCCAGCGATTGGCATTTGCCTGTTGGTTTTAAGTGTATTTACGGGATTGCTTCGCATTATCGGTGGCGTTCATTATCCGTCTGATGTATTGATTGGCTTTTTGTGTGGGGTATCTGCAGGTTTATTTGTATAAATAAAGGAGAAGTATAATGAAACAAAATTGGATCAGTATTCAGGATCATTTGCCGGCTCAGCAGCAAGTCTGTTTGGTGAGTATTTCGCATTATCAAACTGCATCGCAGCCTCTGACTGCATTGGGAGAAGAAGTCGCTTTGGCGGATTATATTCCACCTTACAAACCAGGAAGCAAATTTATTTTTTTAACGCATTCCAATCATAAAGATATGGACAATGTTATTTTTAATAATGCTGAAGTGACAAAAGCAGATGGCGATATTATATCGAAGATTACGGCATGGATGCCGCTTCCAGAACCTTATATCGAAGCATGATTAAAAAACCTTTAGCTGAGGCGGTTGAAGAAAACGAAGCGATTACACTTTCGGTCAGAGAACTCGTGGGTTTTGTCTATCAAAGAGGAAGCATTGATCTTCGGCCAGGGCAAATGAACAGAGCTCATGAAGGTGCAGAAATTCATCGGAAACTTCAAGCCGCAACGGGGCCGTCATATCATGCAGAAGTGACACTTAAATACCAAGCTTCTTTTAAAGGATATCATTTTAATATTTGGGGTCGAGCTGACGGTGTGATCTATCGGAATAATTTGCCCGTTATCGTTGACGAAATTAAAACAACAACACAAAATGTGATGCTGATTTCGGAATCGGATTATCCGGATTATTTTGCTCAGGCCAAGTTGTATGCCTGGATACTCTGCCAGGAAAATAAACTTGAGAAAATCAGTGTGCAGTTGACCTTTTATCAAGTTCCGAGCGGAACTATCCGCCAAATCAATAAAATTGAAAATGCAGCATCCCTTTCCCATTTTGCTGATCAAGTATTTGGCGAATGGATTAAATGGCTTGAATTAAAAAGAAAATTAATCATGTGTCGCAACACCAGCATTGTCAGTATGCCTTTTCCTTTCCAAAAATGGCGGCAGGGGCAGCATCAAATTGCCAGTGCTGTATTTCGAACGATTGAAGAAGAAACAACTTTGATGTGTCAGGCGCCTACTGGAATAGGGAAAAGCATGGGCGTTTTAACAGGAGCTTTACATGCGCTGGCCAGAGGAAAGGGACATCAGATTTATTATGCTACAGCCAGAACAACAGGCGCTAAGGCGGCAGAAAATGCACTTGCACTATTGAGAGAGAAAAGCGGGATTTCGCTCCGTGCCGTCACCCTTACGGCAAAGGATCAAATTTGTTTACAAGATGTAAGACAATGTGATCCTGTTCATTGCCCATATGCTGATCATTATTTTGATCGTATTAAACCCGTATTGTTTGAATTATTAAAAAAAGACCAAAACTTTGATTCTGAGCATATTATTCGTTTTGCAAAGCAAAACATGCTTTGCCCTTTTGAACTTTCGGTGGATCTCAGCCATTGGTGTGACGTGATTATTGGAGATTATAACTATCTATATGACCCCGTTGTTAATTTGCAATTTCAAGATAAATTCGAAAACAGTACAATATTATTGGTAGATGAAGCTCATCATCTTGTTGATCGTGTTCGAGATATGTATAGTGATCATTCAATCTCTCAAGAAAAATTAATCAATTTGCGAAAAAAAATTCGAAGAATTAATTTATTTTATAAGGCACTGACCGAATTGATTGATGAACTTGAAAAAAAACGGTTGAAATTGGTAAAGCTAAGCAAATTTTGGGTTATTGAAAAAGAATTTCCACGGGACTTATATAAATATTTGCAGAAAACAGCAGTTGCGGGCGAAATATGGTTTTCAAAGTTTGCTCAATCAGAACAAGTCATTGATGAGGAAATTGTCAATTTTTATTTAGAAATAAGACGCATATTGGTTATTCTTGAATTTTATGAAAAAGACAGCCGAACTTCATTTTCGCTTTCTCAAAATCAAAAAGATATTAGTCTTGGTATACATTGCTTAAATCCAAAACAAATGATCATAAAAAAAGCACATGAGAGTCAGGCTGTTATATATTTTTCAGCGACTTTATCTCCGTTTATTTATTATAAACGTTTTTTTGGGGAAAAAGATGTATCGCTGGTTGATTTAAAATCACCATATCAGTCAGAACATTTGCTTTTACTCAACGCGGACAGCATCTCAACACAATACCAATATCGAAAGCAGACAGCAGATCAGGTTGCAGAAATGCTGTTAGCTTTCATACAGGCGCATGAAGGCCATTATCTTATCTATTTTCCTTCATATGTATATATGGATTTAATTTACAGCCGATTTATTGAAAAAAAAATAGTACCATCGTATACCATTATTTGTCAGAAACGGGCAATGTCTGTAAAAGATAAACAAGTTTTTCTTGATCATTTTCAAAAGAGAGAAGAAAAAAACTTAGTTGGATTTGCAGTTTTGGGAAGCTCTTTTAGTGAAGGTATTGATTTGGTAGGAGAATCGCTGGTAGGGGCAGCGGTTGTTGGGGTTGGATTGCCCATGATTTGTCCAGAAAATGATATGTTAAAAGATTATTTTTCGTCTCAAGGACAAAATGGATTCGATTATGCTTATCTTTTTCCGGGTTTTTCAAAGGTCCTCCAAGCGATTGGCCGGGTTATTCGCACAGAAAATGATTATGGAGCGGTGCTCTTGATCGATGATCGATATGCGCAAAAGCGCTACCAGCAGCTTTTCCCAAAATATTTAAATCTGCCCAAGAGAATTGAAACTGTACAACAGTTAACAAAAGAATTAGTAAACTTTTGGGAAAAAAAAGTACCGATATCGTAAAAGATATCGGTACACATTGTATGTTATTCTTTAGGACGTCTCATAACTTCAATCTGATATCCGTCGGGATCTGTAAGAAAGTAATAATTTTTTTTACCGTCGTCGGATAATCCCTTTAAAGGTCCGACACAGTATCCTGTGTCCTGATGTTCTTTATGGGCTTTTTCTAAGTCGTCTACGTAGACCGCAAGATGACCATAGCCATTTCTTAAGGTGTAAGGTGACGCGGGGTCGTAATTATAAGTTAATTCTAGTTCAAAATCACTTTCACCATCGCCCATATAAACAAGTGTAAATTTTCCCTTTGGAACATCTTTTCTTCAAGTTTCATGCATACCCAAAGCATCTTTGTAAAATTGAATTGAACGATCCAAATTAAATACACGAATCATTTGGTGAGTCATTTTGCAATGCATTGTTTTTCCTCCTGTAATTTAATTAATTTCAATATATCATAAATATTACTATAAATAATCCATTGTGTTTCTGGAATTTCAAATGACAGGGATTTTCGGTTATGATAAAATAAACAATTATACTGTCTAGGAAAGAAGGAATAATGATTGAAATTTGATGCGCTGATCTCGACGGTTAATAATTTTGTATGGGGACCGGCAATGTTGATTTTGCTGGTTGGAACTGGTGTTTTTTTAACCGTGCGATTAAAGTTTTTACCATGGCGTAATTTGGGTTATGCTCTTAAATTGGTGTTTTCTAAACCCAAATATATAGATGGCTCTAATGGTGACATTACACCTTTTCAATCCCTAATGACAGCACTTGCGGCAACAATTGGAACGGGCAATATTGTTGGGGTTGCGACGGCAATGGTTCTGGGAGGACCTGGTGCTTTAGTTTGGATGTGGATTGCTGCGATTTTTGGTTTATCGACAAAATACAGCGAATCTGTATTAGCGGTGCGGTATCGGGTGAAAAAACCGAACGGACAGATGGCAGGCGGCCCAATGTACGCACTTGAACAAGGATTTCCGCAAAAACAGATTGGTAAAGTATTGGCGGTGTTGTTCGCTTTTTTTGCATCATTAGCTTCTTTTGGTATCGGTAATATGACACAGGCTAATTCGATTTCTGATGCGTTGCAGAGCACCTTCAATATTCCTCACTGGATTACAGGCCTTATTATTTTAATATTAGTCTTTATCGTTTTAGTAGGTGGGATTCAAAGTATCGGACGTGTTTGCGGAACGGTTGTTCCCGTTATGGGAATTTTTTATTTCGTTTCGGGCGTTATCGTTATTATTATTAATCATGGCAATTTGCTGCCCGGTATCAGTATGATATTCCGTATGGCGTTTTCGACGAAGGCGGCAGCTGGAGGAGCAGGCGGCATGATTATTGCTCAAGCCCTTCGATATGGCGTTGCGAGAGGTGTCTTTTCAAATGAAGCAGGGTTGGGATCGGCTCCGATTGCAGCTGCTGCAGCTAAAACAGATCATCCGTCGCGCCAGGGCTACATCAATATGACAGGGACATTTTTTGATACGATTATTATTTGTTCTGTCACAGGTTTAGTGATTGCTTCTTCAGGCGCGCTTGGCAGTGTGGACGCGCAGGGAAATCCTGTTACAGGAGTTCGGCTGACGATTGCTGCTTTTTCAAGCGCTTTAGGACAGGCCGGTACTTTGATTGTGACGATTGGCATTGCGCTTTTCGCATTTTCTACCATATTAGGTTGGGAATATTACGGTGAAAAATCTTTTGAATATTTGATCGATCATCCCATTGCAACGAAAATATATCGCATTATTTATTCACTTATTACGTATATAGGTGCGACGACAGCCTTGCAGACAGTGTGGAATGTATCAGATACGATGAATGGTTTGATGGCCATTCCTAATTTAATTTGCTTGTTGGTTTTATCAGGTAAAGTTGCTGAAGAATGTTTTGATTTTCAGCAGAGATATCGTAAAATGCTGTAAAAACCTTGACGTACAAGATTAAGTGTGATATCTTATTCACGTTATGAAGCCGCTCACTTATGGTTTAAACTAAATGTACCTATAGTGGCGAGACTGGCATGAGGAGGAATTTTTTATGTACGCAATTATTAAAACTGGTGGAAAGCAATATCGTGTTGCTCAAGATGATGTCATCGAAATTGAAAAGATCAAGGGTCTTTCTGTTGATGATGAAGTTTCTTTTGATGATGTATTAGCCGTTGGCGAAGGCGCAGATTTAGCTATTGGAACGCCGACTGTTGAAGGCGCGACAGTTAAAGGACAGGTGCTTGAATTATGTAAGAGTCCTAAGGTTATTGTTTACAAATATAAGCCTAAAAAGGATTATCGCCGTAAACAGGGACATCGCCAGCCTTTCATGAAGGTGAAAATTACAAAAATCGAAAAATAAATGATTCGCGTCCGGATTCGCTATCAGAAAGACTCAGTATCCCATATCGATGTAACAGGTCACAGTGGATATGAGGATAGCGGTAAAGATATTGTTTGTGCAGGAATTTCCGCATTGACGATTGCCTTGATTAATGGAATGACTGAAGTTTTACATTATCAAGAAAGCAGTATATTAGAAGAATACAGTGCAGGTGTCACGCGAATAAAAGTCCCTTCTTTTGAAAAAGAAACGGATAATAAAAAAAAGAATGGACTGGAAGTTTTATTACAAACATATCTGATAAATGTTCGGCTTATTGAAAAAACATATGGCGATTTTGTTGAAGTGGTTGAAGACAGAGAAGCCATTGACTGAAGAATTTGGAGGTAATAATCATGTTAAAGATGGATTTACAACTTTTTGCCCATAAAAAGGGAGTCGGAAGTTCTAAGAACGGCCGTGATTCTGAATCGAAACGTTTAGGTGTCAAAAAAGGCGATGGTGCTCACGTTTTGGCCGGCAATATTTTGGTTCGTCAGCGCGGGACTAAGATTCATCCGGGAAAAAATGTAGGAAAAGGCGGCGACGATACACTTTTTGCAACAATTGATGGTGTCGTTGCATTTGAACGCTTAGGGCGCAACAAAAAACAGTGCTCTGTTTATCCAAGCAGTTTAGCTGAATAATGAGAAAATCAAGAGCTGTCGCAGCCGTCCTGCGGCAGCTTTTCTTCATTTATAGAAGTGAATATGAGGAGTCTTTATGATCGATCAAGTTCAAATTTACGTTAAAGGCGGACGCGGCGGTCACGGAGGAATGACTTTTCATCGAGCAAAGTATATTCCAAAGGGCGGTCCTGACGGTGGAAATGGCGGCCAAGGTGGTTCTGTAATCATCCAAGCGACGCACAGCATGCGTACACTTGCGCCATTTAAGTATAAGAAAAAATACCAGGCAACAGATGGCGGAGACGGGATTTCCAATAAGCGAACAGGGAAAAATGGAGAAGACATTACGATTAAAGTTCCGGTGGGAACATTAGTGAAAGACCGTACGACAGGTGAAATACTGGCGGACTTATGTGAAGATGACCAGAAGATTATTGCGGCAAAGGGCGGACGCGGCGGATTGGGGAACTATAATTTTACGACTGCAACACGTCAATCGCCTCGTTTCGCACAAGGTGGGTCGAAGGGAGAAGAACGGACGCTTGTTCTCGAACTTAAATTAATTGCAGATGTTGGATTGCTCGGCTTCCCTAATGTAGGCAAGTCCACGTTTCTTTCTGTCGTAACGAAGGCAACACCTAAAATTGGCAATTATCCTTTTACTACTATTGAACCGAATCTTGGAGTTGTTGAGTGGAAAAACTTTGATTCTTTTGTGATTGAAGATGTGCCAGGCATTATTGAAGGCGCCAGTGAAGGTGTTGGGTTAGGACTTCGATTTTTGCGTCATATCGAAAGAACAAAACTTTTTTTACATTTTCTTGATGTTTCTCCCACAGCTGTGCTTGGAGGAGAACCACTTGATTGTTTCGATAAAATCAATGCAGAGTTAGAAGCTTATGATCCTCGAATGTTGGAAAAGCCTCAAATTGTTGTGCTTTCTAAATCTGATTTAGCAGATCCTCAACTGGTCTCTGAAGTTACACAAAAACTCAAAGCACGTCATTATCCTGTTTTTTCAATTTCATCGGTAACCAATGATGGCATTGATCAATTGCTCGGATATACGATTAAAACATTAAAAGAAATCCCTGATCAAAAGCCAATAGTAAATGAGAATAATATTTCTTCGGATGTGGACCGGGTTTATACATTAAAACCATCTCAACCACAGTTCTCAATTGAGAAACATCAAAGAGGTGCCGAAAATGTATACGTTGTGTCAGGAGATTTTGATCAACTGATTCATTCAGTTAATTTTGATGATTTAATTTCCACACGTTATTTTCAGAGACGATTAAAAGAAGCTGGAATTTTCAAAGCATTAGAAGAAAAAGGTATCCGTGATGAGGATATTGTATCAATTGAAGGAATAGAATTTGAATATTTTAAATAATCACAGAGCAAGTTATGTTAACGAGTAAGCAAAGAAATTATTTGAGAAAATTAGCAGTATCAGAAAATCCCATTATTTACATTGGAAAATCTGGGATAGATAGAGAAATCACAAATCAGGCCCATAAAGCAATTGTGGCTAGGGAATTGATAAAAGGTAAAGTACAGCAGAATGCTCCTGTTGATGCGAGGACGGCTGCAGAATGTCTTGCTGCAGACTTAAAGGCGGATGTGGTTAATGTTATGGGAAATACATTTGTATTGTTTAAAAGAAATCCGCAGCATATTCGTATTGAATTACCAACAAAGAAAAAATAAGTATCATGGATGGCAAAGGCAAAATTGGGATTTTTGGCGGCAGTTTTAATCCTATTCACATCGGCCATTTGCATCTGGCTGAGTCGGCTAGGGTTCAATTCAATATGGAACGGGTCATTTTTATTCCTACGGGAATGAACCCTTTCAAATTTCAAGGGAAACAGAACGATGATCAATTCGAGCGAGAAAGTCGATATGAGATGGTTTGCCTTGCAACAAAATCCAATCCTTATTTCGAAGTTTCCCCAATTGAAATTAATCGTGTTGGAAAAACTTATACGATAGACACTATTCGAAAAGTGAGAGAAAAGTATCCTGACAACGAACTGTTTTTTATTGTCGGGGCGGATATCATTTTTAGTATAACAAAATGGAGAAAAATTGACGAGCTTTTTCGCCAAACCGCATTCATTGTGGCTGAGAGACCGGGATATCCTAAGCTGAAACTGAGATGGATGATAGCAAAGCTGCGGCACCGTTACCAAGCTCGGATATATCCCATGACGCTGTCTGGAATGGACATTACTTCAACGGATATTAGGAAGCGAATTAAAGCTGGAAAATCAGTTCGTTATTTGATTCCGGATATTGTCAATTCTTATATTCAAGACAAGCATCTTTATTGTTAGTTTGTAAGCAGAGATAATGATCAATGAGAAATGAAAATCAATTTGAACAAATCAAAATAGAATTAAAAAAACATCTAAAACCACATCGATTTAATCACACCCTTGGCGTTGTTAAAATGGCTTCGAAATTGGCAAAACAATATGGAATAGACGTTCAGCAAGCGAGACTTGCAGCTTTACTTCACGATTGTGCAAAAAATTTTTCGAACCAGGAAATGCTTCAAGTTGCAAAAGACGCAAAAATAGCGCTAGACCCGATTATGTTATTGGAGCCTCAACTTTTACACGGACCGGTTGGAGCTGTTGTCGCAAAGAAGACATATCATGTTCATGATCCAGAAGTGTTGTCTGCGATCGCTTGTCATACGACTGGAAAATGTGATATGAGTCTTCTGGATAAAATAATTTATTTATCTGATTTCATTGAACCAGGCCGTGATTATCCGGGAGTTGAACGGTTGCGGCATGATTGTTTCGAAAAAGATATTAATTCTGCCTGCAAAGAGGCTTTTGATAACACGATTTCTTATGTGATTAGTATCGGAGGGCTGCTTCATCCGAAGACGATTGAAGCACGTAATTATATTATCATTGAAGATAAATATCAGTTTGAAAAGGACTGTTAATAATATGGATAACAATAAAATTTTTGATATCAATCCAGCAGATTTTGTCAAGTTATGTCAAAAGTGGATTGATGATCGTTTAGGAATTAATACAAAAATCATAGATGTCAGAGGAAAATCTTCTTTGGCAGATTTTATTGTCATTACGAGTGGCAATAGTGTTCGACAGGTTCATGCGATCAGCCAAAATATTCAAGACAGTGCCTCTCAAATGGGCATCGAACCTAAAAGTGTTGAAGGAGAACAAGAAAGCCGATGGGTATTGCTTGATTACTATGACGTTATTATTCATGTTTTCAACGAAGAAGAACGTGAATTTTATAATTTAGAACGTCTGTGGCAAGACGATCTTAGACCATCGAAGCAGACAAAATAAGAAAGGAATGTAGAATGCAAATAGGGATTATCGGGTTGCCAAATGTCGGAAAAAGCACTATTTTTAATGCCATTACAAAAGCAGGCGCAGAATCAGCTAACTATCCATTTTGCACCATAGATCCAAATGTTGGAATGGTATCTGTTCCTGATCCACGCCTGGACGTACTGGGCAAAATGTACAATACCAAGAAAATTGTTCCCACTACGATTGAATTTGTAGATATTGCAGGATTGGTTAAAGGAGCAAGCCGGGGTGAGGGACTTGGGAATAAGTTCCTTGCGAATATCCGTGAAGTGGATGCAGTGGCGCATGTTGTCAGGTGTTTTGATGACGATAATGTCGTCCATGTATCGGGAAAAATCGATCCAATTGATGATGTAGAAACGATTAACTTAGAATTGATTTTTGCTGATTTAGAAATGATTGATCGGAGAATTGATAAGACACAGCGTGCAGCAAAAGGTTCAAAAGAAGCCAAAAAACAGCTGGAAGTTTTACAGCGTGTTAAAGCTTCGCTGGAAGCACAAAAAAAGCCAAATCCTGATGACTATTCCAAAGAAGAATGGGATTGGGTATCTAGTTTGCAGATGATTTGTACAAAGCCCATTTTTTATATTGCAAATGTTTCAGAAGATGAATTATCCGACGATAACGATTATGTTAAGCGTCTTCGCGATTATGTGTCACCCTCTGAAGTGGTAAAAATTTCAGCGAAAATTGAAGAAGAAATTTCTGGACTGGCTGATGATGAAAAGCAAGAGTTTCTCGATGCTTTAGGAATGAAAACCTCTGGATTAGATCGTGTTATATCAGTTGCTTATCGACTGCTGGGGCTCATTTCTTTTTTGACTGCCGGACCAGACGAATGCCGTGCTTGGACCATTAAAAAAGGGACAAAGGCACCCCAAGCTGCTGGAAAAGTTCATACAGATATGGAACGTGGATTTATTAAAGCAGAAATTACCAGTTATGACGATTTGATTGCATCTGGAAGTGAAGCACGAGCAAGAGAACAGGGTTTGACTCGGACAGAAGGAAAAGACTACGTGATGAAAGACGGAGACGTAACATTCTTTAAGTTTAATGTATAAAAACAAAGAGGCTGCCAACAAGCAGCCTCTTAAATTTTTATGCATCTTTTGACATATCAATTGATTTTTGAATGGTAGCCTGTAAAGCTTGGGCGACAATACCACGGAAACCATTTTTTTCAAGAGATAAAACCCCCTCAATTGTGGTTCCAGAAGGAGAGGTAACCATATCTTTTAAGATGCCAGGATGTTTTTCTGATTCCAAAAGCAATTTGGCAGAGCCTAATACGGTTTGTGCAGCAAAAGTATACGCTTGCTGACGCGGCATTCCACCCTGTACGGCTGCGTCCGCTAAGGCTTCAATAAACATAAAAACAAAAGCAGGGGAAGAACCTGAAAGTCCAGTTACAGCATCCATCATTTTTTCCGGCACAAATTCTGCTTTTCCCAGGCAGTTAAACAATTGTAAAACTTTTTCTTTATTTTCTTCAGAAATTTGTTCGTTTGGTGTTAAAGCGGACATACCTGCACCGACTAAAGCAGGTGTATTTGGCATGACGCGAACTAAAGAGATGGGTTTTCCAAAAAGTGCTTCTATTTTTGATATTTTTTGTCCTGCTGCGATAGTTACAATGATTTTTGAGCTTGTAACAGAGTCACGAATTTCAGTGATTACTGAGGGATATACATTTGGCTTGACAGCGAGAATAATCATGTCAGAATTTTGAGCAAGCGCGACATTATTCTGTTCTGCAGCAATATTTAGTTCATTTTCTAAATGTTCTAATTTTGTTGGATTTGGATCAAATACATGGACGGATGATGGCAAAGCATATTCGTTATTAACAATACCATGGGCAATAGCTGTAGCCATATTGCCAGCGCCAATGATACCAATTTGTTGAGTGGTTGTCATGATGCCTCCTTTAATAATCTATAATTTATTTATTATAATAAAATTTCTTAAAGAATAAATCAAATTTAGAAAAATATTGGTCAGATAAAACTTGACATATATTAGATCAATGGTAGAATATTAATCGTAATCTTTTGGAGAAGTATCGAAGAGGTCATAACGAGCCGCACTCGAAATGCGGTTGTCCATTTTGGGCACGTGGGTTCGAATCCCACCTTCTCCGCCAGTCAAGAACCACTAAATGGGGGTGTAGCTCAGTTGGGAGAGCGCGTGATTCGCATTTACGAGGTCAGGGGTTCGAATCCCCTCATCTCCACCATTTTAGCTAAATACCGACGTTTCAAAGCGTCGGTTTTTTTATTATTACGAAGATACCCGGGAAATACCCGAACTTTTAGGCTCGCTGCTTGCAACAATACTTAATCCATAATTGCGATAATATGCAACTTTTTGCATATTATACAATCTTCGCTGCTTCGAAACGTGGATATAAATTTGAGAAAGCATCTCGGTTGAACTGTCGCCCATAAGATCTTGAACATCTCTAATCGTTAGACCAGATTCAAAAGCGCGTGTGGCGAAAGTGTGGCGCATGTCATGACTGCTATGTTTGCGAATCCCGATTTTCTCGCAAATCAGTTTAAGTGCTCGATTGACATTTTGCCGCTCTTTCACTTTCCCGACTTCACCATTTTGATTAATGGTCCCAAAACATAACGTTTGTTCATCCCATGGCAGATACAATTCTTGATATTTAGCCTTTTGCCAATTGCGATAGTTTGATAAAATTTCGCAGATATCTTTTGGAATAGCCAGTTCACGAAAACCTGAAAGGCTTTTAGGAGGGCCAATTACAAGCTGTCGTCTATACGTACCATCGGGCTGCATAACCTGAAGATAATTTGCTTTTTTATTGACATCTAATGTTGTGACACCAGTGGGGTAGGATTTGATATCTTGCCATGTCAATATTGATGCCTCTCCGACGCGAAGCCCCATGTAAAGCATAATTAAGAGCATCATGCAAGTAGAGGCTTCACGCTCTCGTTTAACGCCTTGACGAAGATAGCTGCTTATTTTTGTTTCTTCATCAATAGTTAGTGCTCTGTTTTGCTGCTTAATAAACTTTGCACGGCGTTTTTCGTCACGATCCCTTGGTTTAGTTACCAATGGCATAAAATCAGCTTTAATATCGCCTCTTATAGCCGCATAACGGATGCATGGCCTGACAAGCTTGTGAATTTCAGATACTTGGGACGCAGAATCCGTTTTCTCAAAAACTTCATTATAAAAGCCTTGCATCCGTCGATCGTCCAATTCAGCCATTGGTACGTTTGCAATATCGAAGTGCTTGATCTTTTCAAGAACGTAGCGATAACGCTCCTGCGAAGTTGTTCCAAGTCGATTGGAATGAACCTCATTGAAATAGGTCGTAATATAGTCACCAAATGGAACAGTAGCTCGCGGACCGAGAGATAATTGCTTTAACTTCTGCTTGACCTTCAGTTGCAGCTTTTTTAAATCAAAAGAAGCGATTTCCGTTTGTTTACCATTACAAGGATCTTCATAAGTCCAGTAATACTGTTTTTTACCTTTACGTTTACGTGTTTTATATTTTATATTATCCATTGTTTCCTTTCTGTTAAATATGGTGGCTGCACCTGCTGACACAACCACCGTTAGTATAAAAAAATATTGAAAATTCAAATAGATCAGTTTTTTAAGCAGTTTGATCAATTTTTTACGCAACCACACATCAATTGATTCCTCTGTGAAAATATATTTGCTGCCGATGCGCATGCACAGAATATTACCTGAACGTAATAATTTCTACAAATTCGATTTGCCAATATTTGTTAATTCAGAAACTTCTTTGATGCTTAATGATGCTTAATGTTTTTACCATTGTGATTTTCTTATTAGCTTTAAATGCGTTTTTATAATTACATTTATGATAATATTATAGCTAAAAATAACATAAATGTCAATATAATACCATAGTATGTTAATTAATATCAAAAATATTATCGTATATGAGAATATCAAAACAAACACTACTAATTTCTCAAGATATGTTATTATTTAATTAATATTTGTATGATATTTGTGCCAAGATGAAAGGATTGTCAGAAATGGAAAAATTAGAAGCAGCAAAGATTACTGGCAATAAAATCCGTGTATATCGCAAAAATAAAAAATTAAAGCAGTCAGATTTAGCTAAAATGGTAGGAACGACAACGGCGTCTGTTTCACGTTGGGAGCGCGGAGAAGTCCAAATTCCGCTTGAGCAGGCCAAAAATGTTGCGAGTGCGCTTGAGATTGATTTGTCTGATTTATTTGACATTGCGCCTTCACACATGCCAATAATGCTTGATCAAGATGCTTCAAACCATTTGGTTGCGCTAGCAATATCCGATATAGACAGCATTATGACAGATTATATTGGACGTATACAAAATCGCATCACGAGCATATGTAGTTCAGAAAAAATCGATGTTGAAACGATGAAATTTGTATCAAAGACACCTGAAGAAAAATTGACTAAAGAACAAATTAATTCGTTGCAATATGTTATGTCCGATATACATGCTCTAGGCGTTAGGGCAGATGCTGCAATTAAGTACTGGTTTGAAACGCTAGATAAAAGCCTAAACGGATCGGGAGACATTAAATCTGATGATGAACTGCGGATGGAAAGCTATTTTTGTCAGGGCCGTGCAGAAATGGAAGCTTTTGAAAAGCGTCAAAAAGAGACCGCTCCTGATTCAAAAGATCAAAACAAAGAGAAATCAGGATCATTAGACAATACGGAGGAAAAGAAAAATGCTACAAGCTACAAACAAGGCACTCAAAGAAGCCAGCCCTTATAACGCCGCCATTACGCGGGAGCAGTTTTTATTTTATGAAATGCGGACGACCGCAAAACTTGTAAGCAGCAGTCTGGATAAAGGTGATGTAGTGGAGAAGATTGTGACAGAAAACCTCTTCCAGTATCCGACTGAGAAATCCGTCCGGAGAATGGCACTCGCTTGCCTTCGGAGACTGGAAGCAATGGAGGACGACGCGCTTGTCGCAGCGATTGCAAATCAGCCGAGTGACGTGGCAAAGCAAATCTGTTTGTACGCCATGATGCGGCAGTACCGTTTGGTATGGGACTTCATGATTACTGTCATCGGAGAAAAGTATCAGAAGCTTGACAGTTCGTTTGGCAGAGTGGATTTGAATACGTTCTTCATGCGGCTGCAGGAGCAAGATAACTGGGTGGCTACCTGGAGTGATTCGACCATCGCAAAAATCCGACAGGTATTGACAAAAACGCTTGTAGAGAATGATTACCTGGACAGCACGAAGGCAGATCATTTGAATCCGGTGCTGATCAGTCCGGTACTTGAAAATGCGATCAGAAACGACGGCATGACGCAGGCCCTGCCTGCTTTCAACTGCCTGCCGTAGGAGGAAACATGAACGGGAATATAGATGAGCGATTGGACAAGATACGGGAACTTCTGAAAGATCCTGATTTTCTCGAAGGGAACGGGCTGTCCAACGAAGTAAATATCAGGATGTTTTGCTATGAGGCAAAGGATGAAATGCGCGTCCGCCATTTCGTAGAACAGATCTTAACAGATCAGACCCTGCCGTGTCATCTGAAAGAAAATAACTTATATGAAATCTTTCTTGAGTGCTGCGAGGACAAACGCATCCTCTCCCGCATAGCGGATCAGGAGAAAAAACGTGGAAAAGACCAGCTTCAAAAGATGATTGAGAAATCTATTACTGTACAAGTGTATGTGAATAAGATTTGCGCAGAATCACCCGAAAAGGATGACGTGCTGCTTCTGACGGGTGTTGGGGATGTGTTTCCCTTCATGCGGATTCATATGTTGCTGGAAGCCTTGCAGCCACGAGTTGGAGGCGTTCCGATTCTGGTAATGTATCCTGGGACGTTTGATGGAAGGTATGTAAAGCTGTTTGATCGATTAACACCGAATCCTTACTACAGGGCGTTCAACGTAATATAGGAGGAAATGCCAGATGAAAATTCAGGACATGTTTGTCGATGACATCAACCGGAAAATCAATGGTGTCATCAAGGTAGATCAGGAAGATACGACAACCGAGCAGGAGCTCAATGAGTACGTCATCACCCGTGAGCTGAAGAGGCATTTTATTACTTTTTTCAACTATTATGACGACGCGTTCGACACACCTACAGCGGATATTGGCGTCTGGATCTCTGGTTTCTTTGGAAGTGGTAAATCTCACTTCCTGAAAATGCTCTCCTATATTTTGGAGAACAGAACGATCAACGGCATCCCGACGGTTGAGCGTTTTCGCAAGAAATTTGCAGATGATCCGGCGACCTTCATGCTGATCGATAAAGCAGTAAAGGCTCCGACGGAAACCATCCTTTTTAATATTGATATTGAAGGCTTTAGCAATAAGGACAATACGGCTGTCTTGAAGGTTTTTGCTAAAATGTTTTACAATCACCTCGGTTTTTTTGGCGAGGATCTGAAGGTGGCAAAACTGGAACAGTTTGTTGCAAAGCAGGGAAAGACAGATGAATTCCGCCGGGTCTTTGAGGAAAAGAATGGTGCACCTTGGGTAGAAACAAGAGACGCGTTTGGTTTCTTCGAAGATGATGTTGTCGAGACACTTGAAGAAGTGCTCGGTATGAGCGAAACTGCTGCCCGTAACTGGTTCAACGGAACCGAGACAGCTGAAATCAGCATTGCTCAGCTTGTTTCTGAAATCAAAGATTATGTGGACAGCAAGCCAAAGAATTTCCGCCTTCTTTTTATGATTGATGAAGTTGGCCAGTACGTCGGTACGGATACGAATCTCCTCTTGAATTTGCAGTCCATCGTGGAAAAAGTCGGCAGCGAATGCGGCGGTAAGGTATGGATCGTCTGCACAGGGCAGGAAGCCATTGATGAGATCATCAAGGTCCGCATGGACGAATTCTCCCGTATTCAGGCGCGATTCAAGACAAGGCTTTCTCTGTCATCTTCTGCCGTGGATGAAGTCATCCAGAAGCGACTTCTTACAAAGAAACCCGAAGCGAAGACCGTTCTTCGCGATCTATATAAACGCAACGACTATGTGCTGAAGAATTTATTCAGCTTTACGGATTCTGTATTGGATATCAAGGGCTATAACGGGCCGAAAGAATTTGTCGTGAACTATCCGTTTGTGCCGTATCAGTTTATCTTGATCCAGAAGATTTTCTCCGAGATTCGCAAGCATGGTGCTGCCGGAAAGCACTATTCTGGAGCGGAACGTTCCATGCTCGATGGTTTCCAGATCGTCGCGAAATCTATCGAGGATAAGGACGAACATGCGCTTGCACCGCTTTATCCGTTCTATGACAGCGTGCATTCCTTCCTTGACGGCTCGATTCGCCGTGTGATTGAGCGCTGCCAGAAAGCAGCGGATAATCATGACGGTATTGAAGACTATGATGTCAAAGTTTTGAAGCTTCTCTATCTCATTCGTTATATTGATGACGTAAAAGCGAATCTCGACAATATTGCAATTCTCATGGCCGATGATATCCGAACGGATAAGATTGGGCTTCGCAAGACTGTGCAGCAGTCCCTTGACCGTCTGAAGAGTCAGAATTACATCGATCGCCGCGGGGATGCGTATATCTTCCTGACTGATGAGGAACAGGATATTGCGCGGGAAATCTCGAATACCACAGTAGATACAGCAAAAATCGTAGGCCGCATCGGCGAGATGATTTTCGGCGACATCTATACGCAGAAAAAATACCGCTATGGAAAGTACGATTTCCCGTTCGATGAAATGGTGGATTCTACGTCCATTGGCACGGTGACCGGCGCGATGACGCTTCGATTCCTGACTGTCGCTGCGGACCCAGAGGACAAGCAAGAACTTCGCCTTATGACCGAGTCTAAAGGAAAGGGTGCAATTGTTGTTCTAGCCGATACACCTTACTATGAGTCACTGGAAAATGCGATGAAGATCCGCCAGTATGTGAAGCAGAGGAATGTCAATCAGCTGGCCAAATCCGTGCAGGATATCATTCGTGATCAGCAGGATGAAGCGGGGAAGTATGAATCAACTGCTAAGGAAGAACTTGAGAAAGCCATTGCCGGAGCAGAGTTCTATGTGGACGGTGAGCATATTGATATCACAAGCGGGACTGCTGTTTCCAAAGTTGATCAGGCACTTCAGTATCTTGTAGCTCATGTCTATAACAAGCTGGATCTCATCACAAAGCATGCGGAAACCGATGCAGATGTCCTTTCAATTATACGTGGAACCTATCCGCAGATGGAAGGAACTGAAGACAACCGGGATGCCGCTGCCGATGTCGAGGATTACCTGGAAATGCAGTTGAACCGAAAGCTTCCTACTTCGATGGAAGACGTGCAGGCTAAGTACCAGAAAATTCCTTATGGTTGGCGTGAAATTGACATTGCGGCTGTTGTGGCACTACTCATCTATCAGCAGAAAGTCACCATCAAATACAGTGGCGAAACGATTCGACCAGACAATTCGAAACTTCCGGATATGTTGCGTAAAAAGAGTGAACGTGGCAAGACCTTAATTTCTATCAAGCAGTCTCCGTCTGTTCAGAAAATGAAAGCGGCAAAGGCATTCCTTCGGGATTATTTCGACATCATGGATGTGCGGGATGACGAAGACGGTTTGATTGAGCAGATTCTCACGCTTTTGCAGAAACAGAAAGCACATTATGAAGAATTGAATAGCAAGTATACCGGTCATAAATATCCGGATCACGACAAGGTGACGGAAGCCATCCGCTTGATCGACGACGTGCTTTCCCAGCAGAAAGATAATATTGCACTTGTGGATCGTCTTGTGACAGACAGCGATGCCCTCCTCGACAGCAAGGAAGACATGCTGCCAGTAGAGGATTTTTTCAATAACCAGGTCACGGTCTTTGATGCTGCAGTCAAACTGGAAGCCGATCTCCGAAATGACCTGTCATATATTCAGAAGGATGAGGCAACCAATGAAGCCTTAAACCAGATCCGCAAAATCACGTTGGCGAATGGCAATAACCATACAGTTTACAAACAGATTCCGCAGCTCAATGGCTTGATGGACAAAGTTCGCGCAGGACATAACAAGCTGCTCGAAGAAAAACGCGCCGAACTTCAGGAAATTGTGCGGCAGTGCCTTGCCGAGATTCATCAGGCCGGCGGAGGAAGCGGCAAGCTTAAGAATGCGATTGAAAAAGCGGATGCTTATTTCAACCGTATGAAGGAGCAGATCGCCACAACAAGGACCATCGTTCTGCTCGACGGCATGACCACCCAGATGTGGAATTACAAGGATGACACGGTTTCCTCTATTGAGGCAGCAAAGAAACCGAAGCCGGTAACGCCTCCAACGCCCAATCAGCCGAAGAAGCATATCAAGAACGTATACCGCCAGGCTATCTTCAAGCAGGCGACGCTGGAAAGTCAGGCAGATATAGATGCCTATGTTGAGAGAATGCGCTCCTATCTGACTGCCCTTTTAAAGGACAGCGATGGAATCAAATTAAACTGACGAAAGGATCCTTTCATGGATAAGAATGCGATAAAGAAATATGCTGTCTGGGCAAGAAATGAACTTATTGAGCGTGTCTCTCAGAAGGCGGATCAATACGAAATCAGCGCTGATGCCGATCCAAACGCGGACGCGGCGCACGGCGTGCTTTTAACACCTGCGGAGAAGAAGCAGCGCGCTTCCCTGATTGCAAAGGTGAAGGATAAAGGCATGAACCAGGTCATGGAGGAAGTGGCGTATACCTGGTTCAACCGCTTTTCTGCCCTGCGCTTTATGGAGGTCAATAACTATCTCCCTTCCCGTGTGCGCGTATTCACGGATGCAGACGGAGCTTTCAAACCGGAGATCCTGACCGAGGCAATCCACCTGGAGCTGGACGGACTCGACAAGGAGAAGGTCTATGCCCTGAAGGACGCCAATGACAACGACGAGCTGTTCAAGTATCTCATCATCACACAGTGCAATGCGCTCTCTAAAGTCCTGCCGGGAATGTTCCAAAAGATCGCGGATTATACGGAGCTGTTGTTCCCAGACAACCTGCTTCGTGATGGAAGTGTCATCGAGCAGATGGTCACCCAGATTCCAGAAGATGATTGGAAGGATCAGGTTCAGATCATAGGATGGCTATATGAGTCATATGACTCTGAAAAAAATGCGATGGTTTATGATGGGTCATTTTCTAAAAAGAAAATATCAAAAGAACTTTTACCAGCCGCCACTACTATTTTTACTCCAGATTGGCCAATTCGCTATATGGTCGAAAACTCTCTCGGGAGGCTGTGGGTGGAAGGACATCCGAATGATGAGCTAAAAGCAAACTGGAAGTATTACCTTGAAGAAGCGAAGCAGGATTCTGAAGTTCAGAAGCAGTTGGATGCGATTCATCGGGAATACTCTGTCTTGAAACCAGAGGACATTCTCGCTATTGATCCCTGTATGGGAAGTGGTCACATAATTTGCTACATGTTCGACGTATTGATGCAGATTTATGAAGCTTATGGCTATACTGCCCGCGATGCCGCTTCAAGCATAGTGCAGAACAATCTCTACGGACTCGACATTGACGACCGTGCGGCACAGCTTGCCTATTTTTCCGTGATGATGAAGGCTCGTCAGTATGACCGTCGCTTTCTGTCACGTGGGATTCAGCCGCATGTATATGGCATCATGGAGAGCAACCACTTTGATCCTAATATGATTGACTTCTTCACGGGCGGACGGAAAGAACTGAAGTTTGCGATGAACTCACTCATATCCGATCTTCATGATGCGAAGGAATATGGGTCTATTCTCAATGTGAAACCAGTGGACTTTCCGGTTCTTTATGCACGGTTTGATGAAATCAGAGAACAGAACCCAAATATGTATACATATCAGATCCTGGATCAGCTTCTACCTTTTGTACAGATGGCAGAGACAATGCTTCGAAAATACCATGTTATAGTCACAAATCCACCCTATTTAGGGAGTACAAGATTTAGTCCAAAACTTGATAAGTATATTAAGGAAAATTATAGCGATGTAAAATCTGACCTTAGTATGGTTATGTATACGCATGCTGTCAATACAATGGCTGCAAAAAATGGATTTGTCGCTTTTATTACTACTTCTTCATGGATGTCTTTATTAAGTTTTGAGAAACTTCGTGAGCATATACAACGAACACTTTCGTTTTCATCACTGGTAGATTTTGGAACTGAACTTTTTGATGGGAAAGTTGGGCATAATCCAATTGTTGCATGGGTTATACGGAAGCAGCACATTGAAACATATTTTGCTTCGATTCGTTTAGTTGATTACTGTTATTCAAGAAGAGATGAAAAAGAGGCAGAGTTTTTCAACCCAAAAAACCTATATTTATCTTATCAATCTGATTTCTCGAAAATTCCGGGAAGTCCGATTGCGTATTGGGTAAGTTCAAATCTTTTTGACGACTTTCAAAGAAGTGTTCCATTGGGAGATATAGCCGATTCAAAGCAAGGAATTGCAACAGCAAATAATAATTATTATTTGAGATTATGGTATGAGGTAGATAGCAATAAACTTTTTTTTGATTGTCCGTCACATGAAGAAGCATTGAATTCAAGAAAAAAATGGTTTTCATACAATAAAGGCGGTGAATATAGAAAATGGTATGGAAATAATGACTATGTCATAAATTGGCTTGGTGATGGTGCTGAGTTAAAGAGTGATAAAAAGGCGGTGCTCAGAAATCAAAATTACTATTTTAGAGAATGCTTTAGTTGGTCGTTAGTCTCCTCTGGATCTGCGGCTTTCAGATATAAGCCCCAAGGAAATCTGTTTGATGTAGCTGGGATGAGCTGCTTTTCAAAAAAGCATTTACTATATCTTTTGGCTCTTTGTAATACTAAGGTAGCTATGGCCACACTGCGAGTTCTTGCTCCAACGATTAACTACCAATGTGGAGATATCGCTAAGATACCAGTAATAATTGATTCTGAACATGTTTCCAACATAGAAAGTTTCGTAAAGGAAAATATATCTTTTTGTAAGAAAGAATGGGATTCATTTGAAACCTCATGGGATTTCCAGAAGCACCCTTTGATCCGTAGCACCCGCACTATAAAAGAGGCCTTTATCCAGTGGAAAGCAGAATGCGAGAACCGCTTCAAACAGCTTAAAGCCAACGAGGAAGAACTCAACTGCATCTTCATTGATATTTATGGTCTGCAGGATGAACTGACCTCGGAGGAAGAAGACAAAGACGTAACCGTCCGTAAGGCTGATCTCGAACGCGATATCCGCTCATTTGTTTCTTATGCTGTTGGTTGCATGTTTGGCCGGTACTCACTTGATGTAGACGGCCTTGCATACGCTGGAGACGATTGGGACAGCTCGAAGTACAAGACGTTCATTCCGGACAAGGATGCCATCATCCCGATTACGGATGACGAGTATTTTACCGATGACATTGTGGGTCGTTTTGTTGAGTTTGTGAAAACGGTATATGGAGCTGACACACTGGAAGAGAATCTGAAGTTCATCGCAGATACACTGGATGAGAAAGGCTCGACTTCCCGTGAGAAAATCAGGAATTATTTTCTGAAAGACTTCTACAAGGATCATTGTAAGACATATCAAAAGCGCCCAATTTATTGGCTCTTTGATTCCGGTAAAAAGAACGGATTTAAGTGCCTGATTTATATGCACCGCTATCGCCCGGACACTATTGCACGCATCCGTACCGATTACGTGCATGAGCAGCAGGCGCGTTACCGCACGGCAATAGAAGGATTGGAGCGACAGATCAACGGTGCATCGACGTCGGAACGTGTCCGATTGAACAAGCGGCTGAAAAAACTTAAGGATCAAGCCGAAGAAACACGGGTTTACGAAGAAAAAATACACCATATTGCAGATCAAATGATTGAGATCGATCTGGATGACGGTGTGAAACATAATTATGCCATTTTCCAAGATGTGCTGGCGAAGATAAAGTAAGGAGGACAAGCGCATGGCATTACCTGATTCAGAAAAAGTGACACAGGATTTAAACCGCCGTTTTGCAGCACCGCTTCCGGAATTTTATAGACGTAGGATCATTTTCTGGTATGACGAAGACAAGGAGTTTGAAGAGAAAATCCAAAACGGTGAGATTCAGCTTGCCGATGCAAAGCTTGTGGTCCTTGACGGTACAAATAATTTTGAAGTTAAGAAATTACTCACGCATGACGATAAGACCAGCAACTACTGCGTCTATTGTCCGCGAACCTATCCGGATGAAACGAACTGGCTTCTCCCAATCCAGCTGTACAGTGAGGAGTATCGTGCAGATCTTATCTCTATGTGGCTGGAGAAAATGGGAATCGAAAATACAGCGAACATCCGCAAGACTGTCAAAGACTACCGCCCATTTTTCAAAACGAAGGCGCACCGCACGAAGATCGCAAGGTTGAACCAAAAGATTACAGCTCCCGTGCAGCTGCTTAAAGCAATCATGGCCGTACTCTGCGGCGTGAAGAAGACGAACCCGAATCTGCTGATCCGCACAGTGCTCAGAGCAGGATTAGATCAGGAAAAGAATGGATTATATCAGTCTCTGGTTCAGTTTGACATTGACAAGGTGTTCTGGCAGATGGTTGCCCAGGTATCCGGTTATCGTGAAGAAATACCGGATCTTGGCAGACTTTCCTGCAATATTCTGATCACAGCCGCGACGCGGACCATGCATATTGATAATTTCGTCGGGCTTGACCGTTTTATTTCAAAGTCACACCAGTCCTACTGCTATGATTTCATGTCTGAATGGATCCATAGCGATGAGACACGGGAACTGTTCAGTGTTGCCAGGATTGTAGAGGATGAGTTGCGTCTTCCGAACCGGTTCAGCCAGCTGCCGGTTACAGAACTTGTCGATATAGAAATTTTCCCGTGCATTGACGAGTGCATCCTGAAGAGCTTCATGGCGGATATCGTGAACAATACGCTGGATGCGGATGCAGCGCTTATCGTGATTGATCGACGGCGGACTTATCTTTGGTACAAGAGAGTAGAAAATTACTATATCGGTGTCGTGCAGGCCGCAAATATGCAGAAGTTCTATCTGGACCATAGTGCCGGATTCCATACCGTAGAGCCACATATGGTATGGCAGGAATACACCAGTGATTATTATCGCATGGATACCTATTACAGATTGTTCCATGTTGCGTTTGGAGAATCATTGAATTCTTCAAATCCGCTGCTTGATGATCTGTTTAAGCATGTGGCGGATAATGTAGAAGGACTGTACGCAAATTGGTATCTTGACAATCTCGGTTCAGACTGGACGAACGCGGCAGCAGATAACCTAAGGGAATATGGCAGAATTCTGGAAGTTCCGCAGCAGCGGGATTTCTATAAAACCTATGTGCAGAATGCAGACACACGCGTCTTTGTGATCATCTCCGATGCCATGCGCTATGAGGTGGCCGCTACTCTTTCGGAAGAATTACGCAGGGAAACACAGGCGGAGGTCAAGCTGTCATCCTGTGAAGGAATCTTCCCGACTGTGACGAAGTTTGGTATGACGGCGCTTCTTCCTCATAAGGAACTGAAGGCAGAATTGAAGTCAAATGGCGTCGTGGGTGTTCTGGCGGATGGCCAGCCGACGGATGCGCAGTACCGGGACGGAATACTGAAGAAAGCAAACCCGGCAAGCGTGGCGCTAAAGTACAAGGATCTCATCAAGATGAAACGCGCCGAACGCAGTGCTCTGGTGAAGGGCATGGATGTCGTGTACATCTATCATGACAAGATCGATGAGACAAGCCATACCGATGAGGCACTTGTTTTCGATTCCTGTGACGACGCAATTTCCGAGCTCAAGAACATGGTGCGTATCATTGTAAATGAGTTTAGCGGGACAAGAATATACATCACTTCTGACCACGGATTTATCTATACATATAAGCCGCTGACAGAGGATGCAAAGGTGGATAAGACATCTTCAGCCGATGATATAGAAGTAGATCGCCGGTATCTCATTACGAAGAAAGGCGCAAAGCCAGAGTATCTGCTTCCGGTGAAGTTCCTCGACGGAACGCAGTATGATGCATTTGCGCCGATTGGAAATACCCGAATCAAGAAAAAAGGCGGTGGTCTGAATTTCGTGCATGGCGGTATCAGCCTGCAGGAAATGGTCGTGCCGATTATCGATTATCATTATATCCGTTCTGACAGTGCAGGATATCGAAAGAACAAGCAAAAGTATGAAACGAAACCAGTAACGCTGAGCCTACTGTCAGCAAGCCGCAAGATCAGCAACATGATCTTTTCACTAAACTTCTATCAGCAAGAAGCTGTCGGGGCAAACCGCGAAGCGGCTACCTATTTGTTGTATTTCGTCGATTCGGAAAACAAACAGGTCAGCGACACGCAGCGAATCATTGCAGATAAGACGAGCGACAACAATCAGGATCGCACATTCCGCGTGAGTTTTAATTTAAAGTCGATGAAATATAACAATAATGAAAGCTATTATCTGGTAATTGAGGACGAAAGTGGTTTGCAGCTGCCACAGCGGGAAGAGTTTACGATTGATATCGCTTTTGCGTTTGACGATTTTGATTTCTTCAATTGAGGGAAAGAAGGTTAAATTGAGTAACGTGCCGAAGTTAAAAGTTCAAATAAGGGGTGGCTTCTCAGATCGAAATAACATCGACCCTATTAACAAAACGTTGCAGTACAAAGATTTTGATGAAAGAACGAGAACAGCATTTATTAATACAATAAATATTTTATATAGTTTAGTTTTTGAGAATGTTTATGATTATGACAGCCGAACTGCCTTCTGGGATTTTGTCTTAAGCGATGTTTATTCACAGCGCGTACATTATAACAGATCAAACAGGACATACAACGAAGAAAAAATGCTTGAAATAATAAATGAAACAATAACTTCTGACAGTTACGATGCTGTTTTATCGCTGATAGAATTTATATGCAGAGCATTTGAAACGTTTCAGTCGTATCGTGATCCCAAATCCTTAACTGTATTTCAGGTGTTTAATAAAGTATTTGAAAAGGAATATGTGGGTTACAGGTTTATTAATAAGATCATAACGCCAATTACGGATCCCTGTGAAATTTCTGAAATTGAGGAAGCAGGACTCATTAAAAAGAATAAAGTAGCCCAACATTTAGACAAGTCGCTGGAGCTGTTATCAAACCGAGAGCATCCAGATTATGAGAATTCGATAAAAGAAAGCATCAGTGCTGTTGAAGCAATGTGCAATGCAATTGTTGGAAAAGAGACAACTCTAGGAGAGGCACTTCAAAAGATCAATGATAGTGGAATAACAATTCACCCTGCGCTTAAAGACGCTTTTAAAAAGCTCTATGGTTATACTTCTGATGCTTCGGGAATCCGACATTCCGGAAAATTTGATGCACCAAATTCTACATTTGAAGAAGCTAAATTCATGGTTGTTTCTTGCTCCGCTTTTATAAATTATCTCAGAGGAGTTGAAAGCAAACTACATTAACAAAAATGAGGCTAATAATGGATCAATTTGAAAATGAAACTGGCGATAATAGAGAAATAATCAAGCAGAAACTTCGTGAGTCTTTCAATGGAAAGATTGTTCGCAAGGATCTGACGAAAAAAATCAAGGAAGGCGCCAACGTCCCGGTCTACGTTCTTGAATTTCTGCTTGGCCAGTATTGCAGCTCAGATGACGAGGAAGTCATTGATCGTGGAATTGAAAATGTAAAACACATTTTGGCAGAGAACTATGTGAGGCCGGATGAAGCACAAAAGGTTCTTTCCAAGCTTCGGCAAAAAGGCAGTCATACCATTATCGATATGGTCACAGTGACATTGAACCTTCGCTACGATGAATATGAGGCGTCTTTTTCAAACCTTGGATTAACTGGAATACCGATTAGTCAGGAATACCCAGAAAAGTTTGACCGCCTGCTCTGCGGCGGTATTTGGTGCATTGTTCAGCTTGAATATGACTCTAAGGAAGATGCCGTTCCGGATATCATCTCCACAGACGGTGAACGAATCCAGTCCAAAAGAAAAAAGCAAAAGGATACGACACCGATCAGCATCCGTAAGCTCACGCCGATCCAGCTTCCTCGTGTGGATATGGATGATCTCAAAGAGGGTCGAAAAAACTTCACAAAAGAAGAATGGATGGATGTCTTAATGCGTTCCATCGGTATGGAACCAGATGAACTGACCGAACGCGAAAAGTGGCTGCTTCTTACGCGAATGATTCCGCTTGTTGAAAACAACTTTAATCTCTGCGAATTGGGTCCGAGGTCGACCGGGAAATCATATCTGTATAAAGAGGTATCACCGAACAGTATCCTCGTTTCAGGTGGTCAAACAACGGTTGCTAATCTTTTCTACAATATGGGGAGAAAGACAATAGGCTTGGTTGGTCTTTGGGATTGTGTCGCTTTTGATGAAGTTACTGGAATTAAGTTTAAAGATAACGATGGCATTCAGATCATGAAAGATTATATGGCATCAGGATCCTTTGCCCGAGGCAAGGAAGAAAAGGCAGCGACTGCTTCGATGGTGTTTGTCGGGAACATCAACCAGAGCGTAGATGTGCTTTTGAAGACGTCAAGTTTGTTTGATCCATTTCCGGCGGAAATGGGGACGGACACAGCGTTCCTTGACCGAATTCACTGCTATCTTCCAGGTTGGGAAGTGCCAAAGTTCCGGCCGGAGCATTTCACCAATGACTATGGATTCATTACGGATTATTTGGCTGGATGGATCAGGGAGATGCGGAAGGAGCAGTACGGTGACGCACTGGATCATTATTTCCGTCTTGGCAAGAATCTGAATCAGCGTGATGTCATCGCTGTTCGGAAGATGGTGGATGGCTATCTGAAGCTGATGTATCCGGACGGGGAGTTCGGAAAAGAAGAGGTCGAGGAAGTTCTGAAGCTGGCGCTGGAGATGCGTCGTCGCGTCAAGGAACAGTTGAAGAAGCTGGGCGGCATGGAGTTCTATGATGTGAACTTCAGCTATATTGATAACGAGACCTTTGAAGAAAAATATGTCTCTGTTCCGGAGCAGGGCGGCGGTAAGTTGATTCCAGAAGGAATCTGCAATCCGGGACAGGTTTATACAGTGTCTAGAGGAAAGTCTGGAATGATCGGTGTATTCCGTTTGGAGTCACAGATGCTGCCCGGGACAGGCAAGCTGGCATGTACTGGGCTTGGAAGTGACCGTGGTGCGAAGGAAGCCACGAATACGGCCTTCAATTTTCTGAAGGCAAATGCAAAACGGATCAGCGGATCCATCAGCATGACATCAAAGGATTACAACATCAATTATCAGGATCTGCAGGGAATCGGGATAACAGATAAACTGGCTCTGCCGACGGTGATTTCTATCTGTTCGATTGCGCTGAATCGGCCGACACAGAGTTCTCTGGCGGTGCTGGGTGAGATCAGTATTGCAGGATCCATGATCAAGGTGGATGAACTGGCGAATGCGTTGCAGGTGTGCCTAGACAGTGGAGCGAAGAAGATCTTGCTTCCAATTACATCGGCAGCGGATATGGGGACTGTGCCACCAGAACTGATGGGTAGTTTTCAGATCATTTTTTATAGCAGCGCGGAAGATGCAGTATTTAAGGCGTTAGGAGTCGAATGATAAATGTATATTGCTTCAATTAACGTGATTAATAATTACCGAAATTTAAGTGGTGTAACTTTTTCTTTTAATCCGCATATGAATTTTTTTGTTGGTGAGAATAATGTTGGCAAAACGAATATATTGGAATTGATTAATATTCTGCTTTTAAACGGCAAATTCAGGGAGAGTGATTTCTATGATGTTACAAAGCCCATTACTATCGTATTTGCGATTTCATATTCAACTTCCGAAATTGGCTTTTTTGAAGATTATTTTGATGTCAATGACACTTATAAGATAACTATTAAAGCATGTCAGGAAACTATCGATGATCGGATTACTTATTATCATAATGAGGCAAATGATGTTGAAATTCCAAACTCTTTAATACGTAGAATTAATAGCTTGTATTATTATGCTCAAAGAATGCCTTCCGATGAAATCGATTTTAGGAAAAGTAATGGTTCGGGCCGCGCACTTAATTATATGATTCAAAGGAGTCTTGAAGGTCTTGGAGTAAACGATAAGGATATTCTTAAAAAGACAAAGCTAAAGAAAATTGTAAAAGGGGTTAATAATTACATTGATAATCTTAATTCGATAACCGGTGATTCATTAAAAGCATATTATGATGAAAATAGCGATGACCTTATATGCAGAGTGTTGGGCTTAGGAGACGATTCGGGACACAACTTGGATTCCTTGGGTGAAGGAATTCAGTTTGCTTTTAATATTCTGCTGCAAATAATTGAATTGATTTGCAAAGTTAAGATAAACCATACCGAAGAAGCTTTTGAAGAAAGACTTCTCCTGATTGACGGAAAAAGGTATTTCCCGGTAGTGCTGATTCTTGATGAACCAGAGGTTCATCAACATCCATATCGGCAACGGAACTTAATTAAAAAGATGGATGATGTGATTGGCAATCGAAATCTAAAGTTTGACCATTTATTGAAAGAATTATTTGAAATTGACGGTTTGTGTGGTCAGCTATTCGTTGCCACACATTCTCCAAATATTCTTTTGAATGACTATCATGAAATTGTCAGAGTTTATAGAAATACATCAAACATGGTTAATGTCGTCTGTGGCGCAAACATTAGCCTTGATGCATCTTTGTACAAACACATGTTGCATAACTTTATTTACCTTAAGGAAGCCATGTTTAGTAGAGGAATCATTTTCGTTGAAGGTGATACCGAAAATGGAGCTATTCCAGTATTTGCGAAAAGGATGAATATAGATTTAGACGAAAGTGGTATTGGCGTTGTTAAACTAGACGGTGCCGATAGTGTGCTTAAATGCATGGAGCTTTACAGAAGCTTTGGAATAGCCTGTATTGCCATGATCGATAAGGATAAAAAGAGCGAGTATGGCGATAAAATGAATATATTTTTTACAAAGCAAATAGACTTTGAAGCAGATGTATATAAGAATTTTGATTTAATGGATTACCTAAAATGCTGCAAAGAGTTGGAAATGCTTAATTCTTGGATAAAACCGTTAAAAGAACAAGGCTGTATTTCTGATGTTCCTGTTTTTCTTGAGCATCCTGAAAGCATAGTGGTCGACGATACAGTGTCCAAGGCACTACTTGATAGTAATAAAGAGGATCAACTCAAACAGCTAAAATCATCAAAGAACGCATATAAAGGTGCGATATTAGCAGAATATGTCACATCTGTTCCTGTAGCATTTCGCAAAGCTATTTCAACTATTAATAAAGAGGTGCATCTATGTCAATAGCAGAGAAAATACAAGCTAAATACTCTAACGACGAAGATCAGTTACGCTTTATTTTCTGTGAAGACGACAAAATAATAGTGACTGCATCGGCTGGTTGTGGAAAAACGACTGCGATGACAGGAAAAATAGCGTATGAGCTGGCAAAAGAAAATATTTCTTCCCATAAAAAAATTTTGGCTTTGACTTTTAGCGTTAATGCAGCCTTACATATCAAAGAGTCCTTAAACTCTGTCTTGCCTGAGATAGTAGATAATACTTTTCATTATGTTAAGCGTGTTGATGTTGCAAATTATCATACATTTGCTCTCCGTATTCTTAAAAAACATGGATATGCTCTGCATGAGAATTTTAAAAAAATTGACAACTTTCAAATTATAGCCGATACGGAAAGTAAAATATCAAAATATGTAAATAGTGCAGATCTTGCGGTTGTTAATACATTTTCCAGCAAGTTAAAGAATGCTACTTTAGAAATGAAGGATATTGAAACTTATTGGCAAGTGCTTGCCAAACAATTAATCCCAAACAATGTAATTACTTACAATGGAATAATTGTCTCAACGATAGAGTTATTTAAGAATGACACAATTAGAACCTTCTATCAATATTACTACTCCATGATTTTCATAGACGAATATCAAGATATTAATCTTCTTGAGTACATAATGATCAGTCAATTGTTTTACAATAATAAGACTGTTTTTCTCGGCGATGATATTCAGAAAATATATAGTTTTCTTGGAGCCATTGATAATGTGTTTGTACGTGTTAAAGCCGAAGGGCCGACAACAGAGTTTGAGTTCAAGCATAATTACCGCTTTAGCGGAAATAAAGATATGGAGGATTTGGATTCTCTAATCAGAAGTTATGCTGTGAATTATGCTTATAATGGACAAAACGCAAATGTCTATCTTAAAGAATTTAAGAGTGATGTAGCAGAGAATCGTTTTATTGCTAATGGTGTATCAACCATAATTAATCATTCCAGTTCAAATGTTGCAGTTTTGGTCATGGCGTCTTGGCAAGGGAACGCTATAGTAGAGGCCTTAAACCAAGATAATATAATTTTTTTCAATGCTCTTTTCCGTGACACCGATCCAGAAGTCGATAAATTTTACGAGGTTGCAGTTGATGAGTTTTATAAGAGTGTGCATGGTAGGGCAACCAAACGTGATATGAAAGTATGTGCAGACAAGGTTAAAGAAAGACAGGATGAAGTTATTGGTTCAGGAGATAAGCAATTTATTTTTAGTTCCTTGTATGAACTTTTGCTAGTTTTGTTCGACGAGGCGTCAAAATGGAGGCTAAACACACAAGATCGATTTATTGAGATTGCAAACATTCTTGAGAATAAAGGCCTTCGACATATGATGGAACACTTGGAGCAAAGAGTCATATTAACTACTATTCATTCTGCAAAGGGGCTAGAGTGGGATTATATAATACTTCCTGGAAACAATTCTTATACATTCCCAAACAAATATTGTTGCAGACCTTGTAAAAGCTCTTTAAGTTGTGAACAAGGATTCGATTATTGCAAATTCGTTTTCTCGGATTCTATGCGGAAGAAGTTTTGTGAGCAAATTAATCTATTATATGTTGCAATTACTAGAGCGAAAAAAAATACATTTTTTGTTGTTAATACTGGGGTAAACCAATGGAATCATCCTAAGCAGAAAAGTTGTCTTATATGTTTAGATGGATTAATACAAAAGGACTACAACTGGAATGAAATGACAACTTAATAAGTTTTGATAAACTGGTCATGCTAAAAAGATTAATTGGGTAAACCGTTTATGCTAATAGTAATTATGTCACATAACGTGTTTTATCCGGAGTCAATGATTCGAGATAAGAAAATACAGGAAGGAGCGAAGAAAACAGCATGAAGCAAAAAAATTTCGGACAGCATTTCCGGAATTTATGAAAATGTAAAATCAGGATCACTGTATGACTCGAAACGAATCCGCAATGCGGTGCCAATCCGGGTCATTTGCGTGACAGGACGGGAAAAAACCGCACTGTTCGTACAAATCCGTACAAAAAAGTTACTTAAAAACGTACTATAGTACGGAACAATACTTGTAGTTGGTGGGCTCAAAAAGCTACCTTCTCTATAATGAAATCAGCAAAAAGAGAGGAGGTGGTCGATCATGGGAAAAGAAGCAATAGATCCATATCAGATTAAGTACGGTCACCGAATCCAGATGCAGAGCGATGCGAAGCATCTTACGCAAGAACAACTCGCTTCCATGGTTCATAAATCCGTGGATACCATCGGAAAGATTGAGCGGGGAGAATGGTGGCCGTCCATCCAGCTTTTGATAGATCTGGGTAATGTATTGGATAAAAGCATTGATTATTTTCTGATGGATCAGCCCTATGCAAATCCCAAGTATGAGCTGAATGCGGAACTTGCCGGAATCATCAACAATTGCAGCGCACCGCAGGTGCATTTGATTGTGGACATGGCAAAATTGATTGCGGATACACCGCTTACAGATCCCGGAACAGAAAGCTGATTCATTTAGAAAAATGGCACGTCAACAGAATCTAACCGCCATCATAGAAGGAAATAACAGCCCGCAGAGGTCGTCAGGTTGAGTGATATGTACCCCAAATCCTGGACGCGCGTATAAAAATTAATGACTCAAACACATGGATGTTTGCCTATACTTTACAGGCGGCATCCATTTTGTTTTCTTTTGAATCCGCTCGTTATTGTAATAGTCGATGTAATTTCTCACAGCAACAGAGAAGGCTTCAAACGAATCGTAATACTTCTCACAGCCATAGAACATTTCGGTTTTCATTCTGGCGAAAAAAGTTTCCATGATGCAGTTGTCATAACAGTTTGACTTGCGCGACATCGATTGGATAATTCCGTGTGCTTTAAGCGTTTGACTGTAATATCGGTGTTGATACTGCCATCCCTGATCGGAATGCATGATAAGACCTTGAACGTTCGGAAATTTCTTAAAAGCACTGGACAGCATCCGTTTGATCTGATCAAGATTTGGATGTTTCGACAAGTCATAAGATATGATTTCATTGGTATTCATGTCTAAAATAGGTGAAAGGTAACACTTTCCCCATGAAAAACCAAACTGAGTGACGTCTGTCGTCCATTTTTGAAGCGGCGCTGTCGTGCTGAAATCACGGTCGATGATATTGTCGGCGACTTTCCCGACATTTCCTTTGTATGAATGATATTTTCTTTTGATATGTTTTCCGGCAAGACCCATTTGATGCATGAGTCTTTGAACGCGCTTGTGATTGACTGTGTATCCACGCCTTATCAGTTCGTGGTAGACTCTTTTGACCCCGTAACGTCCTTTGTGTTTGTCGAAAATCTCTCTGATCATGTCTTTAACGCTTTTATTTCTTTTAGCGACTTTATCGACACAACAGATTTCGAAATAATAAGTGGAACGGGATAGGCCCATGGCTTTAAAATGCATCAGGACCACATGCATTCTCAATACGAACCCACTTACGAATTGTATTATGAAAGTTCTCGGTACTAACATGATCTGGGGTGTCCGGCCAACGCCCTTGTCGATATAATTCTACAGACTTTCTTTTGTACTCATAACTGTATCGCATTAAAATACCCTCCTTACTGGGTGTCCAGTAAAGAGGGTACAGATCAGTAGTGGGAACTGAAAGCCAAGGCTTTTTGAATATATCTTTAGCCTAAGCTTATCTTCGGATGATGAGGGGCGAAGACCAAAGAATGATAAATATAATCTAATTATAATATATTATATTTTGTTATACAATAGATACGTTATTTGAGCCGCCTTGGCAGAATCTTTTTGTTTACTGTCATTGGGAACTATGTTCCAATGACATTTTTGTGGTAATCGGCACAAAAAAAAGACTCTTTCTAGCCTTCTCAAGATTCGACGGAATTTAGGATTGTCCGCGTAATCTTAGATATCATCGAAACGGCACAAGACTTAGGTCTTTGTGTTGATGTAATTATAGCGTATCGTCGTTAGATTTTCAAGGGGTCTCTCAAGTAGAGACCTTTTATTCTTTATTACGCATCTCTTGCGGGATGCGATGATAGAAAAATCTTAACAAAACAAGCCATAGCTTCAGTATATCCCTTGCAGATTGAGGGGTGTCTCCTGTCTGATAAACTTGGGAAAACAAGAATTTTCAGTTTAGAGGGAAGGAGGTACTTTTTTATATGTTATTAAATTGGTTTATAATGTAAACCAAAGCGGTTAAAATAATGTAAAAAAGGAGGATAATTGATATGTCTACAGTACCTACTCAAGTTAGAATTGATGCAAATGTTAAAAAACAAGCCAATGAGCTTTTTAGCGAACTTGGCATGGATATGTCGAGTGCTGTTAACATATTTTTGAGACAATGTGTTATGAGAGGTGGGCTTCCTTTTAAAGTAGAAGTGCCACAATATACGCAAGAACTTCTTAATGCTGCTACTGAAGCTAAACGTATTTCTCATGAACCGGAAGTTCCTGGCTACACCAGCATGGACGATTTAAAAAAAGCACTTGAAGAATCGTGATGTTTACAGTTATGTTTACTTCATATTTTTCCTTTGGACAAAGTTGTTGATACTTTACGCCATGGACAAACTTTACCAGAAAAGTATCATGATCACGCTTTAAAAGGTAAACTTAAAGATTTTCGAGAATGCCATATCCAACCTGATTGGCTGCTTGTCTACCTAATAGAGGATGATATTTTTACGCTTACGCTGGTTGATACAGGCAGCCATGCTGATGTCTTAAAAATATAAAACGTTATATTTTAATGATGAATTTATTATCTAAGTGCAACAAATAAATAACGGACTCATAAACTCCTGTTACAATGATGTTTGCAAAGACAGTATCATAAAGGAGAAATTATAAACATCTTACACTATTTGAACGCGAACGCATAATGTTTTTTAAAGCCAAGGGGTACAAAATTACGCAAATCGCTGAAAAGCTTGGCAGAAATAAGTCTACGATTTCAAGAGAGTTAAAGAGAAACTCTAGTCAAGAATATTTGCCAGCTGAAGCTGAAGCAAAATATCAGCAGCGGCGAAAAGCCTGTAAACCCCACCGAAAGCTTGAAGACCCAAAACTTTATGCACTTGTACGCGATTTATTCTTAGTACATCAATGGTCCCCTGAAGAGATTGCCGGACGTTTAAAGTATGAGCACAAGCGAACAGTCAGTTATAATACAATCTACCGCGAAATTTACGCAGGAACCTTTGATGATCCGCATAAATCACATGGTAATCGCGGTGCTGTCCGCAAGCTCAGGCATCATGGCAAATCACGTCATACTAAGAATTATGTGGAAAGAGGAGGCAAGATTAAGATCAGCAATCCTATATCTGAACGTCCAAAAGCTGCTGACAAGCGTCAGCGTCTTGGTGATTGGGAGGCAGACACCGTTGTCTGCAAACGTGATTGTGCCTGCTTAGTTACGCTAGCTGATCGGAAAAGCCGCTTCCTCATCTGCGCTAAAGCTGACAGAAAGAATGCCGTCAATGTCGGTCAGGTGATGATCGAACGCTTAAAAGGTGAAGCGTTATGTTCAATTACACCAGATCGAGGCAAGGAGTGAACTGTTAAACTTTTATTAATTCTAACAATTTAATGCTAATTTCAGAAAAATGGATTATAAATATATCTTAGTGAGTTTCAAACGAATCTTAGTGAGGTGGAATATTTATCTATATGAAAAGCATTCGGGAAAAGAAATATTTTAATCAATTTTATTCTATTACATCCGATATTATCAACGATTCAAAATTCCAAACATTAAAGCAGCAGCGCCATCATGGTAACGAATTGGGAAGATACGCACATTGTGTCCGTGTTGCTTATTACGCCTATGTCATTGCGAGAAAAATGCATCTCGATAGTTTGTCAACAGCAAGAGGGGCGCTTTTACACGATTATTATTTTGAAGATTGGCGCAAGGTGGAACACAATGAACACGGCATTGATCGAATTCGAAATATGCATGCAGTTGCACATCCCAAACGTGCATTAAAAAATGCGGAAAAAGATTATCATCTTAATAAAAAAGAAGAAAATATGATTTTGAGGCATATGTTCCCGGTAACGGTAACGCCACCAAAATACGCTGAAAGCTGGATCGTTTCATTAGTCGACAAAGGCGTAGCCGCTTATGAATTTATGCATGCTTTTCGACGAACTCAGCTGCATCATACATCACAGGCAGTGAATAATATTTAAATAAGAAAAATAGTGTTTGCAATTCGGCTTTTATTTTGATATACTGAATAAGTTGAATTTTAAATTAAAGTTCGAGCACATATATTGGGATAAGAAAGAGGTGAATACGGTGAAAGAAGGCATCCACCCAAAATACGGTAAAGCCATTGTAAAATGCGCTTGTGGGAATACTTTTGAAACAGGGTCCACAAAACCGGAATTGCGAGTTGAAATTTGCTCAGCTTGCCACCCGTTTTATACAGGTAAGCAAAAATTAGTCGATTCCGGCGGACGCGTTGAAAGATTCAAGAAGAAATATGCTAAGGTTTTAAACAGCGAAGAAAAATAAGTCGGCACGCCGACTTATTTTTTTGCTTAAATCGTAATATGAAACAAGAAACATTTCAAAGTGTACTACATTGGGGAACACATTTTTTAAAGCAGCACGGGATATCAAATCCACGTTTTGAAGCGGAGCTTTTGCTGTCAAATATTTTGGATATAGACCGCATTCAATTGTTGGTTCAATCAGAACATACGGTCACTGAATCTCAAAAATTAAAATTTATTCAGTTTATTAAACAAAGAAGTGGGCACCAACCCTATGCGCAAATTGTGGGCCATAAAGAGTTTATGGGATTGGATTTTATGATTACACCTGATGTATTAATTCCACGCCCTGATACAGAGAATATTGTTGAAGAGACCCTTGCAGTTATGCACGGAATGCTTGAAAAAAGTATTCATGTTTTAGATTTGTGTTGTGGATCCGGTGCAATTGGCATTGCAATAGCAAAATATGAAGAAAGAGCTGTTGTGACGGGAAGTGATCTTTCGGAAACGGCATTAAATTTAGCAAAAAGAAATGCTAAAAAAATTGGAGTTCAGGTAGATTTCCTTCAAAGCAATTTATTTCAGAACATTTCTGACCGTTTTGATATTATCGTTTCAAATCCACCTTATATTCCAACTCAAAAGATTGCGGAATTGTCAGAAGATGTTAAGAATTATGAACCTAAACTTGCATTAGATGGCGGCAATTCAGGCCTCGATTTTTATCAAAAAATTTTTCAGCAAGCATATAAATATTTAAATCATGAAAGTTATCTCATCTGCGAATGCGGTTGGAACCAGGCACAGGATATTGCTGATATTGCGGAAGACAATTCATTTAATGTTCAACGAATTATTAAAGATCTTGCAAATCTAGATAGGGGTCTTGTGTGCAAGTATGTAAATCCTAATTGAAGAAAAATATTAAGTATGATATCATAATTAATAATTGCTAGATTAAATAAATATGAGATAAAAATGTTTTAATGATGGAGGTATAATTTATATGATTTCAGCAGGAGAGTTCAAAAAAGGCGTTACATTTGTAATGGATGGCCAAGTATATGTTGTTGTCGAATTTCAGCATGTTAAACCAGGGAAAGGCGCCGCTTTTGTTCGGACAAAAATCCGCAATGTTATTACAGGTGCAGTAACTGAAACGACTTTTTCACCGAATGAAAAATTTGAAAGAGCACATATTGACACAAAGGAAATGCAGTATTTGTATGCAGATGGGGATCTTTACTATTTTATGGATTTAGAAACATATGAACAGATTCCGATTGAATATGAAAAAGTGAAAGACGCTTTACAGTATCTGAAAGAAAATGATAATGCAACCATCCGTTTCTTTAAAGGTGAACCGTTTGAAGTTAAAGCACCTAACTTTGTTACATTAAAAGTCACACAAACAGAACCTGGATTCAAAGGTGATACTGCAACTGGTGCAAACAAACCGTGCACCGTTGAAACAGGCGCACAAATTACAGTTCCATTGTTTGTAAATGAAGGTGACACTATTCGCGTTGACACCCGTACGGGCGAATACATGGAACGTGTTTAATGACAAATAACAGAGATATTGAACTTCAGAATCTCATTGATCGTGTTGGTGCGTTGGAGCAGCGTATTGAAACATTAGAAAATGCAATGTATCACGCTGAATCAGATGATGATTATTATGAAGTAACATGTCAAAACTGTAATCATACCTTCATTGCTGGTTTTCAAGATTTTGCATCAGATCAAGTCATTTGTCCCCAATGCGGTGAAAAGTTTCACTTAGATGAGGCAACGCTTACAAAACTTCAAGATCATGATGAACATCATCATTAGTAAGGGGTACGAAGATGGAAGAAAATGTGAATATGGCCTCAAATGACATATCGAATGAAATGATATGCTCAATAGCCAGTATGGCAGCCTTAGGAATTGATGGAATAGAAAAGATGTTTATGCGCCTTTCGGATGAAATACTCGATGCTATTTATCCATCAGCCGTTTCTAAAGGCGTTAAGGTAATTGAAAAAGAAGATGGTTATCAAATAGATCTTCACGTTATAACGAGCCTTGGCATCAAAATTCCAGAAGTTTGCGAAGAAGTGCAGAAAAAGGTAAAAGAATCTGTAGAAATCATGGCAGGGAAACCGGTTTCTCAGGTTAATATTCTGGTTAAGGGATGCGGAAAATATTGATAAAATTACATTAAGCCGCTGTTACAGCGGCTTTTTTAACGGAGAAAAATGAATAAAAAGAAAAGAAAATTTGAAAGAGAATTGGCATATCGTGCGATTTTTCAAATTGGTTTTGAAGCGTCTGATCTTTCTGAAATGAAAGATCAGGTGATTGCAACGTTAGATCATGGTGCAGGGTTTGAACAGTTTGAAAATTCTGAAGATGGAATTCTGGAAAGTGAACGGTATGGATATGCTTATTTACTTGTAGAAACAGTTCTCGATCATTTGCAGACCATTGATCATGAAATTGAAAAGTATCTCAGAAAAGATTGGCGTTTTGACCGTATACCGAATGCAGAAATTGCAGTTATGCGGATTGGCGCAGCTGAGATGATGTATTTGGATTTGCCAATAGAAGTTGCAGTGAATGAAGCAGTTGAAATTGCAAAAGAATATTGTGATGAAAAATCGTACAGATATATTAATGGGATACTTAATAATTTAGGAAAAAATCTTCCAAATTTGAAGTAGGTGTGCCGGAGAGAACAGATGTTTATCGGGATTGATACGAGTAATTACACCACTTCGGTTGCGGGTGTTGATACTGAAGGAAATATTTGCTTTGATCATAGAAGAATACTTCCAGTCAAAAAGGGACAAAAAGGATTACGTCAATCTGAAGCTGTATTTGAACATGTGAAGAATATTCCAGAGTTGACTGCCTGTTTTGAATCATTTGAAGATATTAAAAATGGCATTAAGGCTGTCGGCGTTTCCGTTTCTCCTAGACCGCGGAAACAGTCATACATGCCGGTTTTTCGTGTGGGGTATGCTGTGGCTAAATCTATTGCTGATCTATTGCATGTTCCTTTATGTTCATTCAGTCATCAAGAAGGACATATCCGCGCAGCTTTAATAGGGAATGAAACAATGCAAAATCGATTAAAAAAGCCTTATTTAGCTGTTCATCTTTCCGGCGGAACTTCGGAGATTGTAAAAATTGATCCTTTAGCACATTCCAGTGAAATTGTAGGTTCCACATTAGATTTAAATGCAGGACAATTGATTGACCGAATAGGCGTTGATTTGGGCTATAATTTCCCTGCAGGAAAAGAATTGGAAAGCCTTGCTAAAACGGCAAAAGATTGTAATATCAAAATTCCTTCACGCCTGGAGAAAGGAAATTTTCATTTTTCTGGACAAGAAAATTATATTCATCAGCTTATGCATGATGGAAATCAACCCAGCGAAATTGCATATGCATTATTTGAATGCATTGGACGGACAATAGGACGGGCAATTAATTTCTTATGTAAAGAGTACGGTATTGAAACGATTGTTTTTTCAGGCGGTGTGATGGCAAATAGTATTGTGAAAGATACGATTCAGAATCGACTAAAAAAACAATACTGCCCGATTTTTGCTCAGGCTAGATTTGCAACAGATAACAGTGCAGGCTGTGCTTTTTTAACAAAAGAATTCTACGAAAAATTTAAAGCAGGTATTTAATGATTCGAAGGCTTTTATCGGTTTCTCAAATCAACTATTTTGTCAAAAGTGTTTTATCGACGAACGGTCTTTTAAAAAATATTGAAGTTGAAGGCGAAATCTCCAATTTTAAGGCATATCGAAGTGGTCACTTTTATTTCTCTTTAAAAGATGAAAAAAGTAGATTGTCTTGCGTAATGTTTGCGCGCAAAACAGTGCAGCTGACTTTTTTCCCGCAAGATGGCATTCATGTTGTTTGTCGCGGAGCCATTGATGTTTACGAAAAAACTGGTCAATATCAATTGTATGTTGATTCGATGATGCTCAAAGGTTCTGGTGAATGGTTTGCAGCTTTACAAAATTTGAAAGAGCATTTAGAACGGTTGGGTTATTTTGATGAAAGATATAAAAAGAAATTGCCCACCCACATTAAAACGGTTGGTGTTGTAACGTCGGGAAAGGGTGCTGCGATACATGATATTATTACGACGATTAAGAAAAGAGATTCCAGCATTAATATCGTCTTTTATCCGGCTCAGGTTCAGGGTGATGGTGCGTCGAAAGAAATTGTTGAAGGGATAGAAAAGCTTAATGAGCGTGCGGATGTCGATGCCATTATTATTGGAAGAGGTGGCGGTTCGATTGAAGATCTTTGGGCTTTTAATGAAAAAAATGTTGCTGATGCCATCTTTAAATCGCATAAACCAATTATTTCAGCTGTTGGGCATGAAACGGATAATACCATTTCCGATTTAGTGGCAGATGTTCGCGCTGCGACCCCAACGGCTGCAGGCGAACTAGTCTCTCGAGATTATGAATCTAACCGTGATCAGATTTCTTTGATGAGAGAACATTTGGAACAAGCTTTGCATCGGACTATTTTGCAAAAGCAGCAGGCAGTTGATTATTTAAGACGAATACTGGAATCTAAAAATCCGAGAAAGATCATTCGAGTTAAAAAGCTTAATCTCCAACATCATGCTGAACGTTTATCTTGGCTGATGCAAAAAAAGACAGTATCATGCCGCTCTCAATTACATTTATTGCAGCAGCAACTGCAGCTATTAGATCCACACCATGTATTGGAAAATGGATATGCAATTGTTTATGCACCGGATCATACTGTTGTTGAATCTGCTTCTAAAGCACATCAGTTAGAACAACTTAGCATAAGATTTAAAGATGGAGAAGTAAAAGTGTTCCTTAAAAGTGAGAAAGAAAATGGCGCGAAAGAAAACATTTGATGAAAAAATGGAGAGACTAAAAGAAATTATTTCAATGATGGATCAAGATACAATTAGTCTGGAAGAATCTCTTAAGTATTATGAAGAAGGGATGACATTGTTGAAAAAATGCGAAAAAGATCTGGATACAGCCGAGGGGAAAATAGAAATTTTGTCGAATGGACAATCCGATATGACATTGGAAGAATCCAGTCAGGAAAAATAGGAGAGAAATTTTATGAACCATGATTTTAAAAAAAATCTAGAGCAAATGGCGGATGAGGTTGAAAAAGATTTATTAAGGTGTTTTGACAAACTTTTTGACGCTCCGGATATTATTATTTCATCTATGAAGTATAGCTTGTTTGCGGGTGGTAAAAGAATACGCCCGGTGTTAATGCGAAAAACTTGCGAATTATTTGGCGGTACGATTGAAGACGTTCGTGCCTTATCATGTGCTATTGAAATGATACACACATATTCGCTGATTCATGATGATCTTCCGGAAATGGATAATGATGATCTGCGAAGAGGACAGCCTTCAAATCACAAGGTTTACGGCAATAATATTGCGGTATTAGCAGGAGATGCGCTGTTAAATTACGCTGTGGAAACGGCTGTTTCAGGGATAAAGCATCTTCCTGAATCAAAAAAAAGCTGCGGGATTCAGTCGCTTAACGTATTAATGAACGCTTCCGGTGTTAATGGCATGATTGGCGGGCAAGTTGGAGATGTATTAGCTGAAAATGATGATGAAATGAATGCCGAAAAATTAAAATACATTCATTCACATAAAACAGGCGCACTATTAACAGCAGCACTTCTTTGTGGTTCGATCATGGCAGGAGCAGATGAAAAATCATTAAAATTGATCCGACAATACGGAGAATCTATTGGAACCGCTTTTCAAATTGTTGATGATGTTTTGGATGTTACTTCTGATACGAAGACGCTGGGAAAACCGGTCCATAGTGATCAAGAAGATCATAAAACGACGATGGTCTCTTTATACGGTTTAGAAAGCGCTCAAGAAAAGGTTACAGAATATTATCAGGCAGCTTGCAGAGCGCTCGATGAACTGTCAATTGATACTGAATTTTATCGGCAAATGGCGGATTATATTTGCAAACGTGCTTATTGATAAAATGACTTAATTTGGCAAAAAAATATCACGCATTATTTTGACTTTTATGATATTTTTTAACAAAACGAAAGGAAAAGCTTATGTGTACGATAAATATATATAATCCTATAGACGTCCACCTTCAATATTCTGAAGCATTGGAAATGAAGCGTATTGTGGAAGCTCTAAATAAACTTGGCGTGGATATTCATCTGCGTGATTTTTCAAAGGATCAATCTTCATATACAAATGGCCCAGCAGAACGGGTGCTGTTGACAGATGGGCCAGATGCTTTTCCCGTTACCGTCGTTGATGGTGAAATCTTCCAAAAAAAGTCTTATCCAGATTATTACGAATTGCTAAAATGGAGTGGACTTGATCAGGAACAATAATTTTTTGATATATTAAGAACTGCGTTATTCATGCAGTTCTTTTTTTTCAGTCATCATAATTAGAATGAAAAATTTTCAAAAAACAGAATGAAAGCCTTTAAAGTTATGCTATAATAGTAATGTAAAATCTTTTGAAAGGAATTAATGATAGATTGTGAAAATTGTTCAAGCAAAAGATATTACACAAAAAGTTGCTCAGTTGTGTGTCGAAATTAATACAAAATTAGCAGACGATATTGACAGCACACTAAAAAAGGAAGAACGCCAAGAGCCTTATCCGCTTGCTCGAAATATTTTGTCTGTTATTAATGAAAATCGGAATTTAGCAATAAATGCAAGGCGTCCGATTTGTCAGGACACCGGAATGGTTGTTGCCTTTGTCAAATACGGACAAGAAATCATGATTAAAGACGGAGGCATTGAGCAGGCTATTCAGGAAGGTGTCAGACAAGCATATTGTCAAGGTTATATGCGAAAATCTGTAGTTAAAGATCCTTTACTGAGAAATGAGAATACTCAGGATAATACACCAGCGATTGTGCATTATCAAATTGTGCCGGGTGAGGTCCTTCAGATTTCGGTCATGGCCAAGGGATTTGGCAGTGAGAACACCAGCGCACTGAAAATGCTAAAACCTGCAGATGGTGTGGAAGGAGTTAAGCATTTTGTACTTGATACGATTCGAAAAGGAGCACCTAATGCTTGTGCCCCTATTATCGCAGGTATAGGCATAGGAGGCGACTTTGAGAAGGCAGCCTTATTAGCAAAAGAAGCTTTGTTCATCCCTTTAGACCAACATCATAAAAAACCGCATTTGCGTGCACTAGAAAAAGAATTGCTGCGAAAAGTTAATGAAATGGGAATAGGCCCAATGGGAATGGGTGGCCAGACGACCATGCTAGGCATCCATGTTTTAGATTATCCAACGCATATTGCCGGCCTTCCCGTTGCAGTAAATATTTGCTGTTACGTTGATCGACGTGGAACGGTGGTGTTTTAAATGAAAAAGATAATATCGACACCGTTATCAGATGAAATGATTGCATCACTTTCTTGTGGTGATCAAGTCCTTATTTCCGGCACCATTTATACTGCGCGTGATGCAGCTCATAAACGGTTGCTTGAAGATTTAAATCAAAATAAAAGATTGCCCTTTGATATAAAAAATCAAATTGTATTTTATATGGGACCTTGTCCTGCAGCGCCTGGCGAGGTCATTGGACCTGCGGGCCCAACAACGTCACACCGAATGGACAAATATACGCCTAAATTATTAAGCTTAGGATTAAAAGGAATGATTGGTAAAGGAAATCGTTCTTTAGAAGTAATTGAAAGCATGAAAAAATATTACGATGTATATTTTGCTTGTGTAGGCGGGACAGGAACTCTTTGTGCTAAGCACATTTTACATTCAGAGGTCATTGCTTATTCGGATTTAGGAACAGAAGCTATTAGAAAAATTGAAGTTGAAGATTTTCCTGTTTTTGTTGCAATTGATGCAAAAGGCAATAATATATATGAAAGCGGCCCTGAAAAATTTCGAAAATATTTAGCAACACAGAATAATTAAGATTCAATGGAGGAAAAAATAATGAATAGTAATAGAATGGTGATTCCATCATCAGTCAGAGAAGCTGGAAATGATCCTATTTTTCATATTGCAGAGTTAGCAAAAAAGAGGATTGCGGATATTGGAGCAGATCCGGTCATTAATTCTACGATTGGCTCCTTAATGGACGATCAAGGCAATTTAGTGGCTTTGAAAAGTGTTTACTCTACTTTTAGGGGATTGAAAGATTCAGAAATTGCTGGATATGCAAGTATCGCAGGACTTCCAGAGTTCTTGAACAGTGTCGTCTATGCTTGCTTTAAAAATCATAGACCCGATGGTTATATTGAAGCGGTTGCTACTCCAGGGGGAACGGGAGCCGTTCGGCATGCCATCGCAAATTACAGCGAATATGGTGATAAAGTATTAGTTCAGGATTGGCACTGGGCACCTTATGGCACGATTGCACACGAAAATCGTCGAGAAATTGAAACTTTTACACTTTTCGATAAAGATGGGAATTTTAATTTCGAATCTTACGAAAGCAAAATGCTTGAATTGTTAGAAAAGCAAAAACGTGTTTTGAGCATTTTAAATACGCCGGCTCACAATCCAACAGGTTACGATATTTCAGATGATGAATGGAAAAAATTGGTCGCATTCTATACCAAAACTGCAAATGAACATCCGGATTGGCGCATCATCATTCTTTGCGATATCGCTTATATTGATTTTGCAGGTAAAGGAGAAAGTGCAAGAGAATTTATGACCATTCTTTCTGGAATGCCTGAAAATGTATTGCCGTTATATGCTTATTCGGCTTCTAAAACGATGACCATGTACGGTTTGAGAAATGGCGCATTACTTTGTGTCGCGCCCACTAAAGAAATTGCAGAAGAATTTAAAGCAACTTGCTCATTTTCAAACAGAGGAACGTGGTCAAATGGAACAAGATCTGCACAGGCTACTTTAGCGAAAATTATTTCAAATGATGATTTGAGAGAAGAATTTGAAGCAGAACAGATCAGCTGGAGAGAAACACTTCAAAAACGTGCGAAGGCTTTCATGGACGCTGCAAAACAAGTAGACCTTAAAACTTGTACTTATCGTGATGGCTTCTTTATTTCGATTCCTTGTGAACATCGGGAAGAAATAAGGGATTATCTGGCAGATAAGAAAAACTTCTTTATTGTTGCTTTGCAGAAAGGACTTCGATTCGCACCTTGCGCAGTTAACGAAGAAAAATGCGGAAAAGCTCCAGCATTAATTAAAGAAGCAATCGATGCGTTTGATTAATTCCAAGATGGAGAATGGGAATGAAAGTAAAAATTGTTGATGTTGCAAAAGAGGCCAATGTTTCTGTTGCGACAGTTTCTCGTGTTGTCAATAATATCCCTTTAGTTAATGAGGAAACTCGTGAGAGAGTTTTAAAGGCGATAAAGAAAACAGGATACAAACCTAATGCAATTGCAAGAAGCCTTAAGATCCAGAAAACCAATACATTAGGTATTATGATTCCAGATATTTTGGATCCTTTTTATACCTGGATTGTCCGCGGTGCAGAAGATGTCTGTGGGATTTATAATTACAACATCATTTTGAGTGATACAGATTTTAATCCAGAAAAAGAAAAGAAGTCACTCAATGTTTTGGTTGAAAAACAATGCGACGGTATAATCTATGTAGGAAAAGATCTGACAGATGATATGCGTGACCGCTTGACTTCAGCATCTTGTGAAGTGGTTTTAGGCTGTGTTCCGGATGTCACCGGAAAGTTGTCAGGGGTGCTTATCGATAATGCTTCAGCAGCATATGATTTAACGTCAAAAGTGATCGATGCAGGACATCGCAACAATATTGTCTTTAGTGATGAAGGAAATCCGGGATATATTGTTGAAAAAAGGCTTGAAGGTGTTCAGAGAGCTTATAAAGAAAAAGGGTTGGCTTTTAGTGACGAACAAATTTATCATTGCCTGCCCTCTATTTCCGGTGGATATAACCAGATGAAAGAAATCCTTGAACAGGGCGATGTTGAATTCTCAAATGTATTTTGTTTTAATGATCAAATGGCATTAGGCGCAATCCGCGCGATTGAAGAAAAAGGTTACCGTGTACCTGAAGACTATTCGGTTACAGGATTTAATGATTTTTGGATATCTGAATGGGTAATGCCAAGAATTACAACAATTTCTCAGCCGATGTATGATATCGGAGCTGTCGCGACGCGAATGCTGATTAAGATGTGTGAAAAAGAAGAAACTGAAATGAAAACTTTGTATGTTCCATATGAAGTTAAAGTTCGAGATTCAGTTAAAGGAATCAATTAGTAAAGATTTGTAAGCAGCAACGACAGTAGGGAAGAAATCACTGATCTGTCGTTGTTGCTTTTGATGAATTTTTTGTTAAAAAAATATAAAAAAGTATTGACAGGGACCTTAAATTCTACTATAATTTATCTTGTTCTGTTACGAAAGTAATTGAGCAAGCGCGGGTGTAGCTCAGTGGTAGAGCCCTGGCCTTCCAAGCCAGTCGCGAGGGTCCGATTCCCTTCACCCGCTCCAGTATATATCTCTTGGTTGGGCATGAGCGCCAATAGCTCAGTTGGATAGAGCAGCGGCCTTCTAAGCCGCGTGCCCGGGGTTCGAATCCCTGTTGGCGCGCCATTTTAGTGTGGTGGATGTAGTTCAGTTGGTAGAGCGCCAGATTGTGGTTCTGGTTGTCGGGGGTTCGAGTCCCTTCATCCACCCCATTTTTTTGTCTAGGGGTATGGCCAAGTGGTTAAGGCACCAGACTTTGACTCTGGAACTCGCAGGTTCGACTCCTGCTACCCCTGCCATCAGAAAAGTTGATATTTATTATATGATCCATTAGCTCAGTTGGTAGAGCATCTGACTTTTAATCAGGGTGTCCGGGGTTCAAATCCCCGATGGATCACCATTTAAAGTTTTAACGCTGAATCCGATAAGGATTTGGCGTTTTTTCTTTGCAAAGAAATAGAAGCAGATCAGTAGAATTACATTGAAAATGTTTAATTTTATATTGAAAATTTGATATAATACAAGAAAAGTACTAAAGATAATTTAAAGGATTTAAAGTGAAGCGAATAATATTAAAATGCCAAAAAAATTGCCAAGATATTGATAGAGAGAGCGCTATTTGTTTTCATGGATGGTTAATGCAATACGTAAGCCCGTCTTTTGCTAATCAAACTCATAGAACAGGTAATAATCCGTTTAGTCTTTATACATTAATGGATGATATAGAGATCTCTTTTGTTCTAAATCTTTTAACAGAAAGCGCTGAAAAAGAAATAATGCCTGTAGTATTGGACGATCATTGCAAGTCGTTGGCATTAAGCCGTACTGATCAGGGTGTCTTTAAAATCGTCAGCAAAACCGTTCTTCAGTTAACACAAGAGGAGTTATCGCACCGTTTCTATTCAGAGGGTATTGAGCGCTTTCATAAAATTCAATTATTAACGCCAACAGCCTTCAAAACACATGGACATTATTACTTTCTCCCTGATATCCGTTTGATTTTTCAGAGCTTAATGAAAAAGTATAACTCTGTTTTCGAAGGTACAGAGCGTATTAACCTTGATTTGTTAAAAATCGAACACTATCCCCGCTTAAAGGGGACGAGAACTATCCTTTATCCGGTCGCTATTCTTAACTTTTCTATGAATCGAACACTATCCCCGCTTAAAGGGGACGAGAACCAAAAAAGAGTAACTTTAATAAGACTCTTCTTTTTAATTGAACACTATCCCCGCTTAAAGGGGACGAGAACAGATAATACGCTACAGTAAGAAAAAAACATTCTTTTTCTGAGAAATAAAAAACGGCTAAGGCCGTTTTTTTATTGTAGATTGACTTGTCATAAGCTTTAATAGTCATTAGACTTCTCAATAAATTCCGTTGAAATATTAAAATGCTTATTGTATAATTATTGGCGTTAGATTTAAAATTATTAATTTCTAGGAAGTGAGGAGTCTTTTTTGTTAACTTCAACACAGGGTTGGGCAATTTTTCACGGCTCGATTTTAACCGTTGAAATTGCATTGGTTGCGGTATTTTTTGGGGTTATTCTCGGGATTATCGTTGCTCTTGGACGTATTTCAAAAAATAAAATAGCCAATGCTTTATCGTGGTTTTATGTTTGGTTTTTCCGTGGCACGCCGCTTTTGCTCCAACTTTTTATGGTCTATTTTGCGGTTCCAATTATTTATTTAAACGTAACGGGAAGCACATTGGTTATCGATCCAATGCTTTGCGCTTTTGTGACTTTCTCTCTCAATTCAACTGCTTATATGGCTGAAATTATTCGGGCAGCGATTGAATCCATCCCGGAAGGGCAGATGGAAGCAGCAAAGGCACTGGGCATGAGTTATCATCAAGCTATGCGCAAAATCATTATTCCCCAAACATTTAAACGATTAGTTGCGCCGCTTGGCAATGAATTGATCATGCTTTTAAAGGATACATCATTGGTGTCAACCATCGCTTTGTTTGATGTTTTGAGAACAGTCAAAACAATGGCGAGTTCCACGGGAAATTGGGTTTATTATTTATATGCTGCCGCCATTTATCTGTTCTTGACAACTGTCCTTCAGGTTATCTTTGATAAACTTGAAAAACGTTTCGGCGCATATGAAAAGAGGTAAAATATGGCGATAGATCAACCAAAAAACAAAGATGCCGTCGATACGATGGTTGAAGTGCGCAATATAACGAAATACTTTGGAGATTTAAAAGTCTTAAAAGGTATTGATTTTAAAGTAAAGCGTGGAGAAGTGGTTTGTATTATTGGACCTTCTGGATCAGGTAAGAGTACAATGCTTCGCTGCCTCAACCAGCTCGAACGCATTACAGATGGTGAAATTTACATCGAAGGCGAATTGATGGATCAACGGAAAAACGATAAGACCATCAATCACATTGATGCAGATCGTCTTCAACAGCTGCGCTGCGATTTAGGCATGGTGTTCCAAAATTTCAATCTGTTTCCCCATTTAAACGTAATCGAAAACGTGACGGTTGCGCCCATTACAGTACTTAAGGCTAATAAAGAAAAAATCACGAAACGTGGTCTTGAACTGCTTGATATGGTAGGGCTGAAAGACAGAGCTTATGAATATCCTGTTCGGTTATCTGGAGGGCAGCAGCAGCGTGTTGCAATTGCCAGAGCTCTGGCTATGAATCCTAAGATCATGCTTTTTGACGAACCAACTTCCGCTTTGGACCCTGAATTAGTTGGAGACGTACTGGCCACAATGCGTCAATTGGCAGATGACGGTATGACCATGATCATCGTGACACACGAAATTGGTTTTGCTCGGGAAGTTGCGGATCGGGTTATCTTTATGGATGATGGTGTCATTTGCGAAGAAGGGACACCGGATGAAGTTATCAATCATCCAAAAGAAGAAAGAACAAGAAGTTTTCTAAAAAAGATTCTGTAAGTTTAAATAATAGGTTATCTTCTTATGTAATTATAAGAAGATGGCCTTTTTTTGTAGGATGGATACAACATGTTTAAAACAAATTATCATATACATACAAACTATTGTGATGGACAGGATTCGATGGAAGACATGATCCAGTCAGCGGTTTCTAGGAATTTTAACAGTATTGGCATTTCCAGTCATGCGCCTTTAAATTATCAAAACGACTGGACGATGTCTGAAAATCAATTATCTCAATATTTTGATGAACTTACATCTCTTAAACGCAGGTACCAATCACAGATTAATATTCACAGCGGTCTCGAAGTTGATTATTATATGCATTCACAAGAACTCTCAAAATCTGTAAAGCATTATTTTAAAGACTTAGATTATTGGATTGGCAGCATTCATTGTTTGGGTATGATGTCTGATGGTGAAGTAGCCTATATCGACGATACCGCAGAAAATTTTAAAAAAGGGATTGAAGACCTTTACTATGGCGATGCAGAAAGAGCAGTCTGTGATTATTATAAAAGTATTGGTGATATGGCAGAAAAATTTCATCCAGATATTATTGGTCATATCGATCTTATTAAGAAAAACAACCAAGATCAAAAATTTTTTGATGAGAATACCGAATGGTATCAAGAGGCATGGAGAGAAGCACTAATTAAAATAAAAAAATCAGGCTCTATCTTGGAAATTAATACAGGCGGTGCCTTCCGATATGGTATGCGGTGTTTGTATCCGAGTCAAGATATATTAAGAACAGCGATTCAGATGCAAATACCATTGACGATTAATACGGATGCGCATTGTACAAAAGCGATCGATTTTATGATCGATTCTATAATGAAAAAGATCAAAAATCTTGGTGCTCAATCTGTCATGTATTACGATGGAAAGAAATGGATTTCTCAAAATATATAACTTGATGTTGATTTTTTCCAGTTTATGGTTTTTTTTCGAAATAATTAATGGTATACTAATGTCTGTAGAAAATAAAATTTTGTTGCGGATAAATCGCAATAGTTTTAGGAGGTAATAATATGAGTAAATGGGTGTATCTGTTCACCGAAGGCAACGCGAACATGCGCGAATTGCTCGGTGGAAAAGGCGCTAACCTTGCAGAAATGACGAATTTAGGGTTGCCAGTTCCACAGGGTTTCACCATTACAACAGAAGCATGTACACAGTACTACGAAGATGGCAGACAAATTAATGATGAAATTTCTGGCCAGATTGCAGAATACATGACAAAGCTGGAAGAAATTACAGGCAAAAAATTTGGTGATAAAGAAAATCCTTTGCTTGTTTCAGTTCGTTCGGGTGCAAGAGCATCTATGCCTGGGATGATGGACACAATCCTGAACTTAGGTTTAAATGAAGATGTTGTTGAAGCGATTGCGAAAAAATCCGGAAATCCACGTTGGGCCTGGGACTGCTATAGAAGATTTATTCAGATGTTCTCAGATGTCGTTATGGAAGTTGGAAAGAAATACTTCGAAACTTTGATCGACAAAATGAAAGCAGACCGCGGTGTCAAACAAGATGTTGATTTGAATGCAGATGACTTAAAAGAATTAGCCAACCAATTCAAAGCAGAATATAAAGCACAGCTCGGTCAGGATTTCCCAGATGATCCAAAAACACAATTAATTGAAGCTGTAAAAGCAGTTTTCCGTTCATGGGATAACCCGAGAGCTAATGTATACCGCCGTGACAATGATATTCCTTATTCATGGGGAACAGCTGTCAACGTTCAGCAGATGGTCTTTGGGAATATGGGTGAATCTTCTGGTTCAGGTGTTGCATTTACAAGAGACCCTGCAACAGGTGAAAATAAATTCTATGCAGAAGTGTTGATGAACGCACAGGGCGAAGACGTTGTTGCTGGTGTGCGTACACCAATGAAGATCGATGCCATCAAAGAAAAGATGCCAAAGATTTACGATCAGTTGATTGGCATTGCTAAAACTTTGGAAGATCATTATCGTGATATGCAGGATATGGAATTTACTATTGAAGAAGGTAAATTGTTTATGCTGCAGACCCGTAACGGGAAACGAACAGCTAAAGCTGCTTTAAAAATCGCAAATGATTTAGTCAAAGAAGGGAAAATCGATAAAAAGAAGGCTGTTTTGGATGTCGAACCGAGAAACCTCGATACCTTGCTTCATGGTTCATTTGTTAAGTCTGAATTAGAAAAAGCTGAACAAATTGGGAAGGGCCTTCCGGCAGCTCCTGGCGCAGCAAGCGGCAAGATCGTTTTCACAGCTGAAGATGCCAAAGAAGCCGCAGCAGACGGAGAAAAAGTTGTATTGGTCCGTCTTGAAACTTCACCAGAAGATATTGAAGGAATGAAGGCAGCCCAGGGTATTTTGACAGCTCGTGGCGGGATGACCTCTCATGCTGCAGTTGTTGCACGCGGTATGGGAAGCTGCTGTGTCGCAGGCTGCTCAGAAATTGAAATGGATGAAGCAAATCGCACCTTTAAATTAGGTGGGCATACTTATCACGAAGGCGATGTCATTTCCTTTGACGGTTCAACAGGGAACATTTATGATGGCGCACTGGATGTTCAGGAAGGTTCCATTGATGATGAAGATTTCGCAACCATCATGAAATGGGCAGACGAATTCAGAACAATGGGCGTCAGAACGAACGCAGATACACCTGAAGATGCAGCAAAAGCTGTCGAATTGGGCGCCGAAGGAATTGGCCTCTGCCGTACAGAACACATGTTCTTCCAGGGCGACAGAATCGATGCTTTTAGAGAAATGATCTGCTCTGATACAGTTGAAGAAAGAGAAGAAGCTTTAGCTAAGATCTTGCCGCTGCAGCAAGGCGATTTTGAAAAACTGTTTGAAGCATTGGGTGGCCGCCCAGTTACGATTCGTTTCTTAGATCCGCCATTGCATGAATTTGTTCCAAAAACAGAAGAAGAAATTCAGAAGGTTGCTGACGCAAAGGGCAAAACAGTTGAACAAATTAAAGCGATTATCGCGGGACTGCATGAATTCAACCCAATGATGGGTCACCGTGGATGCCGTTTAACGGTTACTTATCCTGAAATTGGCGTCATGCAGACAAAGGCAGTTATTCGCGCAGCATTAAATGTTCAGAAAGCTCATCCGGATTGGACACTTGTTCCGGAAATCATGATTCCTTTAGTTGGCGAAGTCAAAGAAATGAAATATGTCAAGGATATTGTGGTTAAGACGGCAGATGCTGAATTAAAGGCAGCTGGTTCCGATATGAAATATGAAGTCGGAACGATGATTGAAATTCCGCGTGCCTGCTTAACTGCTGATCAAATCGCTCAGGAAGCTGAATTCTTCTGCTTTGGAACCAACGATTTGACACAGATGACATTTGGATTCTCTCGTGATGACGCTGGGAAGTTCTTGAATTCGTACTACGATAATAAGATCTACGAAAATGATCCTTTCGCAAAGCTTGATCAGACTGGCGTTGGTCAGCTGATGAAGATGGCCATTAAGAAAGGAAAAGGCGCACGTCCAGACTTACATTGCGGTATTTGCGGCGAACACGGAGGGGATCCATCCTCAGTTGAATTCTGCAACTCTATTGGTTTAGATTATGTTTCATGCTCACCATTTAGAGTTCCAATTGCAAGACTTGCAGCAGCTCAAGCAGCAATCAAGCAGAATGCATAATTAATCAAAAATTCGAATAGCCAGCAGGTTATCTGCTGGCTATTCTTTTTATTATCATTCAAACAGAATTAAGGCAGAATGGATATAATTCACTATAAATTGTGTATTGTGTGAGGTGAAAAAATGCGTATATTATTTGTAGAAGATGAGAGAAAAATAACGGATGCATTGAAAGAATTATGCAGAATTCAGAATATAGATTGCGATGTTGCCAATGATGGCGATGAAGGTTTGCTCTTTGCATTAAATCCAATTTATGATGTCATCGTGCTTGATATTATGCTGCCTGGGAAAGATGGCCTTGAAATATTAAAAGAAGTTAGAGACCATGATATTACGACGCCTATTTTGCTTTTAACGGCCAAGGGAACTGTTGATGATAAAGTAAAAGGGTTAGATTTAGGAGCGGACGATTATCTCGTCAAACCTTTTTCTGCAAAAGAACTTTTTGCTCGCATTCGCGCTTTGAGCAGACGTCCTGATAATGAAATTAAGGGTGAATGTATCGATTTTGAAGATGTTTCATTCAATACAAAGAAAAATACATTAATCACCAAATCGAATGAATATAAATTGTCTGTTAAGGAATCAAAGATACTTGAAATGTTGATCAAGCGCCCAAATCAAGTTTTCACGAGAGAACAGATTTTGGACCGTGTCTGGGGCTTTGATAAAGAAGTAAATGAAAATAATATTGAAATTTATGTTCACAATTTAAGAAAAAAATTATCAGACACAAATGTCAAAATTGATACTATACGTGGCGTTGGTTATACCATGGGTAAACGTTAAATCAAAAGGTATGGATAAATTTGATGTTTAGAGAAATTAAGAAGCAAATTACCCTTTTTAATGTTTTAATTTTGATTGCTTTTTTAATTTTTTTTATTGCCCTTTTGATGTTTATGTGGCGTTGGACATATGTTAATTTTAGTGAACGCTTTTTAGTACGAACTTCTCAGAGTATCATTAATAGTGAGAAATATGATGGACGCAAAGCGGCTCGCTATGATGGTTATTCCAGTAATTATGAATATATTTTATGGGATGCAGACCATCACGCTGAACATATGAAAATATTTAACGCTTCTTTAATTTTAAGAGGGCATGAATTGCTTCAAGATAAGAAATTTAATGAAACATTTCGTGATTTTGAAGTCAATCATCTTACGTATCGTGTTTATTCAAAAAGATTTAAAAAAGGGAATGAAGTTAAAACTTTACAGATTTTTCAACAGGTTAACAATGAGCGGGCCTTTACAAAAACCGTTTTTGTAATATTGCTCTTTTTCGGTTCTGCGGGGATTTTGATTCTTATCCCAATTAGTTATTTTCTAGCTGGAAAGTCCCTTCGCCCCGTTAAACAGTCATACGAAAATCAAAAGAAATTTATTGCAGATGCCTCTCATGAACTTCGTACGCCTTTAACGGTTATTCAAACTAATGTTGAAGTCTTACGAATGAAAGAGGATGAGGTTTTATCTGAAAATATTCACTGGCTGAACAACATTTCTTCAGAGAGTGAAACCATGTCAAAACTGATTTCGAATTTATTGACCATTGCGCAGGCTGATAATAATCGATTGATATTTCAGAAGAAATTATTTGATTTAAGCGCGTTGTGCGCAGAGGTTTATGATTTAATGTATGATTTTGCGAAACAGCAGGATATTACATTAAAGAGTGATATTCAAAAAGATATTGAATTCAAAGGCGATGAAGATAAAGTAAAACAAGCTATTCGAATCTTAGTCGATAATGCCATTAAATATACAAATGCTGGAGGAACCGTAACGATCAAATTGACAACAACTATGCGGTCCATTCAAGTTAGTGTTACAGATACGGGAATTGGTTTATCAGAAAAAGATCAGAAAAAAATATTCGAACGTTTCTATCGTGTAGATGATGCACGGCATCGTGAAGAGGGCGGATTTGGTTTAGGCTTGAATATTTGTGCTTTAATTGTTAAACAACATGGTGGAAAAATTGTGATTCATTCTGAATTAGGGAAGGGAAGTACTTTTACAATTATTCTTCCGAAATATTCGCTATAATTCTTGATAGAAAGGAAAATTATGCTAAATATCGTTCTTTACGAGCCGGAGATTCCGCAAAATACAGGAAATATTGCGAGAACTTGTGCATTAACCGGGACGAAGCTGCATTTGATCGAACCATTAGGGTTTTCTGTGAGTGATAAAGCTGTTAAAAGAGCAGGATTAGATTATTGGAATTTAGTAGATATTTCAGTCTATCTTGATTTCGAAGATTTTCTAAAAAAGAATGGGAATCCTAGACCATATTTACTAACAACACATGCAACTACCAAGTATACAGAGATTGAATTTAAGGACAATGATTATCTGATGTTTGGAAGAGAAACAGCCGGCTTACCAGATGAGATACATGAGCGCTATTATGATAGGCGGTTTCGAATTCCGATGAGAGATAATCCACAAGCAAGATCTTTAAATTTAGCCAATTCAGTCAATATTGTTCTGTATGAAGCATTACGTCAAAACCATTTTTTGGATTTGGTTTAATATAAAAATAACTGCGAATTTTTTGATTCGCAGTTATTTTTATGGAACAAAAGGTTTATTCTACATTAAAGGGGATAGCATCAAAAACTTCCTCCATATCTTTTCGATCCGCATAATAAATCTTTTTGATTAAAGGATTAATCACAAGATTCAAATATTTAGCATCGGGTGTTGTGGGTTCAGGTTTTGCAGCGTATAAAACATAAATCATTTGATTCCTTGTCGTATAACGCACATCCTTAAATAATGTATTGAGGATTTTTTTTTCTTCATCTGTTAAATTTAGCATTTTTATCTCCTTATTAATTATTTTCAAGCTTTAACGCTAAGTCTTCCCATTGCTCTGTTAACGCCGCAATATCTTTTTTTAAATGAGAATATTGCTGCATGCTTTGTTCAGCCTTTTTTGGATCATCATAAAAGTGTACGTCACTCATGCTTTTTTCTATGTCTTGAAGCTGAAGCGTAAGTGCATCCAATTGTTTTTCTATTTTTTCAAGATCTTTTTTTTGATTGCGAATTTTTTTCTGTCTTTCATGCTGCGTTTTATTTTTTTGTTCTTTAATATTTACAGAAGACAGTGTATTTTTATTATTTTGAGTATGCGTTGAACAGAAAAGACGGTAATCATCATAATTTCCTGGTAAATCTAAAATATGGTCTGAAGAAACAGATACAATTCTAGTCGCAACTTTATTTAAAAAGTAGCGATCGTGGGATACCATAATAACAGTACCGGTATAATGTATTAAGGCATCTTCGAGAATTTCCTTCGTATCCATATCGATGTGATTGGTTGGTTCGTCTAATAAAAGCAGATTAGCTTGGGAAATCATCAGCATCGCTAAACGCAGCCGCGATTTTTCTCCGCCCGACAATTCATTTACCGGCTTAAAAACCTCGTCATTTCTAAACATAAACTGGGCTAGAATGTTTCGAATTTCACCGTCAGATAATTTAATATTGACAGTTCTAAGCGCATCAATTAATGATCCAGAAGGATCTGAGAAAGTATCTTTTGATTCTTGAGTATAATAGCCAATATGGACATTTTCTCCGAATTTAAGTCGGCCGGAATCAGGGAGCAACTCTCGTTTAATAATTTTTAATAAAGTTGATTTTCCTGCGCCATTAGCGCCGATAATACCTACGCGATCACCACGAAAAATTTCAAGATTTAAATTGTTATATAGTGATAAATGCCCAAATGATTTGGATAATTGTTTAATTTTTAATACATCATTTGAGGATTGTATACTTGGGGTAAGTGATAAATGAAGATTATTATTGTCAGAAGATTTCGCAAATTGACTGAATTCATCTCTGATTTTTTCTAAATTCTTTTCACGGCTTTTTGCACGTTTTGTATTTTTGGTGGTGAAATTACCTCTTAATTTAGAAATAATCGCTTCCTGATGCTTAATTTCTTTCTGATAAGAAGCCACTTTTTTTTGATAGGCAATGTCTGCTTTTTTCTTTTTTAATTGAAAAGAAGAATAATTTCCATTGTAATGAATGATGTTTTGATTTTGGATTTCAGAAATGGATGTACAGACATGATCCAAGAGGTAACGGTCGTGAGAAATGACAACAAAACTATTGGGATAGTTTCTCAATATATTTTCCAACCAATTTAGAGAATGAATATCTAAATAGTTTGTCGGTTCATCTAATAACAATAAATCCGGTTCTTGCAGCAGCAAAGAGCCTAAAGCAATTTTTGTCTTTTGGCCACTGCTGAAGGTATTAATTTTCCGTTCTAAATCTTTTTCAGTGAGTCCTAAACCTGCTACGACGCCGCGGATACGGCTGGGATAAGCATAGCCACCCATATTTTTATATTGTTCCTGCAGATTGCCAAGTTGAATGACAGCATCTTTTTGGGTTTGTCCCTGAGTATGATCGATTTTTACTTGCAATTGCTTTATCTTCTTTTCAATATTAATTAAAGGAAGAAAAAAAGATAAAAAGACTTCATGGAGTGTCGAATCAGATTCAAAAGGCTGTTCTTGTTTTAAATAACCAATCTGGATTGATGTATTGCGGTGTACAGTTCCATTGTCGGGGAGAAGTTCACCAGTCAATAGTTTAAATAGCGTTGTTTTTCCAGCCCCGTTTTTACCGATTAATCCAAGTTTTTGATGCTCTTGAATTGAAAAAGTGAGATTTTGGAAGATTTGTTGATCGCCGTAACCGAAAGACACATGGTCAACATTTACTAGCATAATATTCCTCTTTTCTAATATAGATAATCATCATATCAAAAAAAAGATGAAATTACCAGGCTGGAAGTTGCTTTTGTTTGACACGAATTATTGATATGACTATAATAAAGAAATTAGATAGATAATATTTTGGAGGCTCCGATGGAAAAATACAATCACGAAAAAGTTGAGAAAAAATGGCAAAAAATTTGGGAGGATACGGATGCTTTTAAGGCTGAAGATGATTATAGTAAGCCTAAGTTTTATGGCTTAGTTGAATTTCCATATCCAAGTGGTGTGGGCTTGCATGTTGGTCATGTCCGTGCTTATACATCCTTGGAAGTTATTGCAAGAAAGCGAAGAATGCAGGGGTATAATGTCTTATTTCCGATTGGATTTGATGCCTACGGACTTCCAACTGAAAATTATGCGATAAAAACAGGACAACACCCGAGAAAAGTTACGGATCAAAATATAAAAGTATTTACGCAACAGTTAAAATCTATTGGTTATTCATTTGATTGGGATCGTGTAATCGATACGACAGACCCCGAATATTATAAATGGACACAATGGATCTTTCTCCAAATGTACAAGCACGGGTTGGCTTATAAAGACCATACTTATGTTAATTTTTGCACGCATTGCAAGGTTGTATTGTCCAACGAAGATTTTCGAGACGGAAAATGTGACCGCTGCGGCAGCGATGTCATCCAAATGGAAAAAGATGTCTGGTTCTTAAAAATCAGAGAATATGCTGAAAAATTATTAAAAGGATTAGACGATGTCGATTATCTGCCGCGAATTAAGACAGAACAGAAAAATTGGATTGGAAAGTCTGTCGGAGCTGAAATTAATTTTAATATTAAAGATCATGACCAAAAATTAAAGGTCTTTACCACTCGGGCTGATACTTTATTTGGCGTGACTTTTATGGTTATCGCTCCTGAACATCCTATTATTGAGGAACTTGCATCCGATATTCAAAATATGGATGAAATCGCAAAATATAAGAAAGAAGCACAACATAAAACGGAATTCGAAAGAGTTCAATTGATGAAGGATAAAACCGGTGTTCAAATTAAAGGCGTTACAGCGATCAATCCTATATCAGGGAAAGAAATTCCCATTTTTGTTGCTGATTATGTCATGATGGGATATGGTACTGGTGCCATTATGGCAGTCCCTGCGCATGACACAAGAGATTGGGATTTTGCCAAAAAATTCAATTTACCGATTATTGAAGTCATTAAAGGCGGAAATGTTCAAGAAGAAGCCTATACAGATGTTGCTTCTGGTCAATTGGTTAATTCAGACTTTTTAAATGGTCTGGAAGTTAAAAAAGCGATCCCTACCATGATCCAATATTTGGAAGAACATCATCTTGGGAAAAAGACCATTAATTATAAAATGAAAAACTGGGCTTTTAATCGCCAGCGTTATTGGGGCGAACCTATTCCAATTGTGTATTGTGATCATTGTGGCATTGTGCCGATTCCAGAAAAAGATCTGCCGGTTGAACTTCCAAAAGTTACACATTATGAACCAACGGATACTGGAGAGTCTCCTTTGGCGGACATTCCCGAATGGGTTAACACGACATGTCCTATTTGCGGCAGACCGGCAAAAAGGGAAACAGATACAATGCCGCAGTGGGCTGGCTCGAGCTGGTACTTCCTGCGTTACACAGACCCACATAATACTAAGGCTTTAGCAGATATGGACAAGATGAAGTATTGGTTGCCTGTTGATTGGTATAATGGTGGTATGGAACACGTCACCCGGCATTTATTGTACTCTCGATTCTGGCATCAATTTTTATATGATATCGGGGTTGTGCCGACTAAAGAACCCTATAAAAAACGTACAGCTCAAGGTCTGATTTTAGGATCAGACGGTGAAAAAATGAGCAAATCTAAGGGAAATGTTGTCAATCCGAATGATATTATTGCAGAATATGGGGCAGATGCATTAAGAACATATATCATGTTCATTGGTGATTATGAAAAGCCTGCACCATGGTCTGAAAATGGTTTAAAAGGATGCAATCGCTTTTTGGAAAGGGTATGGAGACTTCAGGAAATTGTAAAAGATGGAGAAGAATACAGCCCGAGATTGGAAAGCGATATGCATAAAACGATTAAAAAAGTCAGTGAAGACTATGAAGCAATGAAATATAACACAGCGATTGCTTCATTGATGACTTTATTAAATCATTTTTATGATGTTGGGACTGTTACAAAGGGAGAATTAAGCACGTTCTTAAAGCTCTTGTATCCTGTGGCTCCCCATATCACTGAAGAATTATGGCAGATCATAGGCGAAGATGGGATGCTTCACCAATCATCATGGCCGGAATTCGATGAAGACAAAACAGTTGATGATGTCATTGAGATGGCAGTTCAGATTAATGGCAAAGTGCGCGGCAAAATTCAAATTGCAATAGACGCAGCTAAAGATAAAGCTCATAATTTAGCTTTTGCAAATGAAAACATCAAAAAATTTGTCGACGGCAAAAAAGTCGTAAAAGAAATTTACATTCCTGGCAAAATTTATAATATCGTGGTGAAATAAACACATGGGGATTATTTAATATAATCCCCATTATATTTTTTAATAATATGAAAGCAATCGAGATCTATACGGACGGCGGATGCCGTGGCAATGGCCGCTCTAAAGATAATGTTGGTGGGATAGGCGGCATTTTGATTTACAAAGGCTATCGAAAAGAATATAAGAAGGGATTTGTAAACACCACTAACAATAGAATGGAGTTACTTGCTGTTATTACAGGGTTGGAAATGTTAAAAGAACCATGCAATGTGACTCTGTATTCAGATTCAGCTTATGTCGTCAATGCTTTTAATCAACATTGGATTGAAAATTGGGCTGAAAAAGGTTGGAAAAAAGGAAAGAATAATCCGTTGAAAAACGCTGAGTTATGGAAAAAGCTCTTTGAATTGACAAAAATTCATAATGTATCCTTTAATAAAGTTAAAGGGCATGCAGATAATGAAAACAATAATCGTGCAGATGAACTTGTTAATCTGGCTATGGATGAAATCAGTAAGACGGAATGAAAAGTAGAAGATCGTAAAAAAATCTTGCATGGGATTCTTCTCATGTTTATAATAGATTATGGTATTTTATTATATCTTTTATAGATGATTGTTGTTTTTAGGAGGTATTATTATGTCATATGTTGACGAAGTGTATGAAAAGGTTGTTCAAAAAAATCCAAGCGAACCTGAATTTCATCAGGCCGTAAAAGAAGTTTTGGAATCCCTTTCTCCAGTTATTGAAAAACATGAAGAAGAATATAGAAAAGCTGCACTTCTTGAAAGATTAACTGAACCAGAACGTGTTATTTCTTTTAGAGTGCCTTGGATCGATGATCAGGGTGAAGTACAGGTTAATAAGGGCTTCAGAGTTCAGTTTAATTCTGCGATTGGACCTTATAAAGGAGGGCTGCGCTTCCATCCGACTGTTAATCAGGGGATTTTGAAATTTTTAGGCTTTGAACAAGTTTTCAAAAATTCTTTAACTGGTCTTCCAATTGGTGGAGGAAAAGGTGGTTCCGATTTTGATCCAAAGGGGAAATCGGATGCTGAAGTTATGCGCTTTTGTCAAAGTTTTATGACAGAATTGTTTAAATACATTGGCGCTGATCAAGATGTGCCAGCTGGTGATATCGGTGTAGGAGGACGAGAAATCGGTTTCTTATACGGGCAATATAAAAGAATTACCGGTCTTTATGAAGGTGTTTTGACTGGTAAAGGCTTAACATGGGGCGGTTCTTTAGCGAGAACAGAAGCAACAGGTTATGGCTTAGTCTATATTGTAGAAGAAATGCTCAAACATGTGAATGACAGCTTAAATGGTAAAACAGTTGTCGTTTCCGGTTCTGGGAATGTTGCCATTTATGCAACTGAAAAAGCACAGCAATTAGGCGCAAAGGTTGTTGCTTTATGCGATTCTACAGGCTATGTTTATGATCCTGAAGGGATTAAACTTGATATTGTTAAAGATATCAAAGAAGTTAGAAGAGGCCGTATTAAAGAATATGCAGATCAAGTTCCTTCTGCAGAATATCATGATGGCGTAGGTATCTGGAATATCCCATGTGATGTTGCCCTGCCATGCGCAACACAAAATGAATTAGGTTTAGATGATGCTAAAACTTTGGTTAAGAACGGTGTGAAATTAGTTGCAGAAGGGGCTAATATGCCGACAACCATTGAAGCAACGCAATATCTGCAGGAAAATGGTGTTATGTTTATGCCTGGAAAAGCTGCAAATGCAGGCGGTGTCGCAACATCTGCATTAGAAATGACACAAAACAGCGAACGATTGAGCTGGACTTTTGAAGAAGTTGATGCTAAATTGAAGGATATTATGGTCAACATTTACGCGAAAGTTGCGGATGCTGCGAAACGCTACGATCAAGAAGGCAATTTTGTAGTTGGTGCAAATATTGCAGGATTTGAAAAAGTTGTTGATGCTATGATGGCACAGGGGCTTGTTTAAATCTATACATTTTAGTTTGACTTTAAGTCCTGCTTTTCTCTGATCTGGAAAAGCAGGACTTTTTGTTTTTAAAAAATAAAGGATGTGATTGCGATTAAAGCTACAAAAAAACAAATACGGGCTATGAAAAATTTGTATCAAAAGGCAGATGTTGAAGCACTTGAAAAAATGATTAATCTTCATTGGAAAAAAGTAGAAGAAATTGTAGAAAATGATGGAGATTCGGCACAATTGGCTCAACATGTTGTGACGGTTTTTCAATTGGTGTTTAACGAACAAATGCGCATGCTTTCGACTTTTGAGCCCAATGCATATGAACGCGCAAGCATTGACGCCCAAGATCAAAATATTGATCAAAAAGAATTTTCAAAATTAATTTTTAGAGATCTGGAAAGTTCAAAACAGAACTTTGCTTTTGGCCAAGCATTTCATAGTATGGATCAGTTAGTTTCTTCAACAATGAAAAAGGTTCGTGCTTTTATGCGCAAATATCCCAAGTATGAAGAAGCAATTCGTACTGTCTGGAGAATGGAACATTAAAAGTTAGTAAAAAGGGGGAGTAGAGAATTTGAATCAAGATAGTCATCAGCAAAGAGTTAATTTTTCCAGCCGCATTGGATATGTCATGGCAGCTGCAGGCTCTGCAGTAGGGCTTGGAAATATTTGGAGGTTTCCATACCTTGCCGCAAAATATGGCGGAGGAAGTTTTTTAATTATTTATCTTATTTTGGTATACACTTTTGGATATACGATGATTATGTCCGAAACAACTTTAGGCAGAATGACTCAAAAGAGTCCAGTTGGCGCCTTTAGACACTTTGGCGATTCTTTTAGCTACAAATTTGGTGGCTGGATCAATGCAGTGATTCCTATGATCATCGTGTCTTATTATTCAGTTATTGGGGGATGGGTATTAAAATATCTGGTTAGCTATGTGACTGGACAAACCAAGGCCATGGCAAACGATGTATTTTTCTCCCATTTCATTGGACAGAGTGCACCGACTGAGATATATTTTTTAATTTTTACAGCAATTACAATTCTCGTTATATTAATTGGCGTACAGAAGGGAATCGAAAGAATTTCAAAAATTGGAATGCCGGTTTTAATCGTGCTCGGAATTTTTGTCGCGATTTATTCAATGACACGTCCGGGAGCTGTGGAAGGGATAAAATATTTTTTCATTCCAAACTTTCATAATTTTTCGTGGATGACCATAGTAGCTGCAATGGGGCAGATGTTTTATTCGCTTTCCATTGCGATGGGCATTTTATACACTTTTGGCTCTTATTTAACAAAAGATATGGATATTGAAAAGTCGACTTCTCAAGTTGAGTTTTTTGATACGGCCATTGCAGTTTTAGCTGGACTTATGATTATTCCAGCCGTTTTTGCGTTTTCTGGAGGGACCCCGAAGGCGCTTCAAGTCGGACCATCGTTAATGTTTGTTACAATTCCAAAAGTCTTCGCAAGCATGGGACTGGGAACAATAGCGGGAATTGCTTTCTTTTTATTGGTTTTCATTGCGGCATTAACAAGTGCAATCGCATTAGCAGAGTCAGCAGTTTCTACTTTTGAAGATGAATTAGGAATGGGACGTATCTCTGCAACACTATTGATAACAGTTATCATTGTAGGGCTGGGATCCTTGTCATCACTTGGATATAGTGTGTTAGGCGGGATCAAAGTGTTAGGAATGGATTTTCTCGATTTCTTTGATTTCATTTCGAATTCAGTTATGATGCCAATAGCAGCGATTGCGACATGTGTATTGATTTTACGTCGTGTTTCTCTCCAGACTATTGCAGATGAAATTAAAATTTCATCTGAATTCAAACGGCAAAAAATATATAATTTATTTATAAAATATTTTTGTATTATTTTTTTGGCTATTATTTTAATTAGTTCTGTATTGAATGTTTTTGGTATTATAAAAATGTAATTAAAAACCTCTTGTTTATGTATAAATAAACAAGAGGTCAGACTGTCGACAAACCGCATTCGAAAAATATTCGGATGTGGTTTTTTATATT
>CAMBHL010000009.1 GCA_945867155.1 uncultured Eubacteriaceae bacterium
GGCGGTCTATCTCTTGTTTTCGGTTGCTTGCTTCCTTACCGTACATGAGCATTGATTCTTGTCGATAAACGGTTTTAAATTCAGCATGCTTGCTCCTAGAAAATCACGCACAGAATCAGAGTGATGATCGCCAGGCCCCCCTGCTTGAACAGAATCGCCGGCTGGCTTGTCAGCGCACCGTAGAGGGCGACGAGGATGATGTAGCCCATGAGGCACATGACGGCGATTTTGCTCACGAAGACCAGGGCCGCCAGCAGAATTAAAATGCCGATCAGGCCGTTGTAGACCCCTTGGTTCTTGAACAGGGTTTTGACCGAAGGCCGGGCCAGTTCTTCAGGGGTCATGGCGAAGACCCGGGCCGTAGACGCCGACGTGGTCGCTAGGCTTTCGAGATAGAAGATATAGAAAAATTCCAATGCCGTGAGGACGGCAAAGAGTTTAATGATAAAAATCATTGTGTCCTCCTTTAATTTTTATAGCAATAAGGCCATTTAATCAGAAAAAGCCTGAAAAGTCAATTTGGCCATTTCATCTAAGTTTTACGCAGATTTTCACAAACTGCGGTTTATGAAAGCAGGGACGCATGGTAAAGTTAAATCAACAAATGAAAAGATTCCGACGACAGGCCGATACCCAGAGGGGATGGGACCTGGCACGGTGGCCATAGCTGGTCGAGCACGCTTCTTCTTACGCCTCACACGAGAGAGGGTGCAGTCCAATCCAATTTATTATTCCTCTATGGTGTCCGATCGGCAAAAACGGTGAACCTAACGTGCCGAAATATGCGAAGCCGGCGACGGGAGTGCCCGCCCCGTACGCCAGAGGTTTTGCATCGGCTGTTCGCTCACATCTTTAAAAACGTTCTGAGAAGCGCAAGCTTCTTTTTTTTTGCCCAAAATCCGGCTTTAGAAGCTTCTCTTTGTTGGGGCTTTTGAGCTGCTTGGACAGGCTCAGTATCCGCAGGAACGCCGAGAAGTCCTCCGAGGAAATCTTCTCAAAGGGTATCTGCAACTTATCGCAGAACTCGTGGATCAACATTTCTGTACCGCTGCTCAAAAGCTCCACCATATCATCACTCAGATGCAGAGATTGAAGTTCTGTGTTTGGGTGATTTTTATTTTCCGTCAGCCCCATCAGATAGTCGGTGGACACGCCGTAAAAGTCCGCCAGCGTTGCAATCGCAAACGGGCTGATGTCCTTGTAGTCATCGGTTTCGTATTTTCCCAGCGCGGATTTAGACAGGCCATGAAGGACGCCGATGCGTTCTACCAGCAGCTCAGCAGCCGGATGGAGCGCCGGTATCTGGTGGACGCTTCTCAGACAGAGAAGGAAAGGAAATGGCTGGAAGCCCGGAATCAGGAAATTGACGGGATGTTTTTGAGCCTGTACACGGATAAAGCCAAAGGCGTCCTGACCGAACAGCGGTTTATGAAGCTGACGGCGGCGCTGAAACAGGAGCAGGAAGCCAACCAGAAGCGCCTGCACGATCTGGCGGTGATGCAGAGCCGGGCGGACGCACAGGAAAGCGAAGTTCGCACCTTTATCAAGGAAATCCGGCGCTATGCAGCCATTGAGGAACTGGACGAGTCCATACTGAACCGGCTTATCAGTAAAATCCTGATCGGCGAGGTCAAGAAGGTGGACGGCCAGAAGGTGCAGGAAGTTAGGATCGTTTATAACTTTGTCGGGGAAACCCGGAGATTGCAGCGTAAATAGTTTGCCCCATCTCTCAATCATTGAGGGATGGGGCTTTTATGTTGCGCATCGTCGGCCAGCGTTCAGTTTTAAGTGGCTTAGATTCGTTCGGAGAGGGGGCGATGAATCTTCGCTTTATTCGTGAACGCCGCGCGATTTATCGTTGATTTTCAGCTCCAGTATATCCGGGCGCGCATAATGTCCGACCACGTCATGCTCCATTTTGCAGGCGGCAGGCAAACTCATGTCGAGCTCTGCATAGATGATGGTTTCTTTATCCCAGACCGGTTCTGTCAGATAATGCCCATATGGGTCAATAATACAGCTTCCTCCCCGGCAGACAAATTCCGGCAAGCGCGAGATCGCATCGATTTCATGCAAGTCTGAAGGATATGAGCTGCGTCTGATAATCATATCGGCGTTCACAAAGTAGCATTTGCCTTCGATGGCGATGTGCTGGATGGTCGCCTGCCACTCTGGATTGTCATTGGTATTGGGGGAAATGTAAATGGTGATGCCTTTTTCAGAGATGCGCTCTTATCAAATATGACAGGTTCTGCCTGCACCAATGCGATTTTACAACTGTTTTCTATGTCTTTCATGGCGGTAGATTTATCCTTCCTGAAAATTTCGATTCGCCGCGCTGTGCGGTCACTCTATTATTTTGTATCCGGCGCGGTGGAGTAAGGATGGTGTACATGGCTTTCGGGCCGCCGTCACGGGCTTGTGGTTGCCTTGCGGTAAATGACAAGGGAAATGATCGCAGTAATCGCTTCCGTGATCCAAAACGCATTCCAGACGCCAACCGCTCCGAAAAACCTGCTGAGTAAAAACGCAGCCGGGATGATGACCACTACATACCGGCAAAGGGAAATCAGTAAGGAGGGAGTTCCTTTCCCAAGTCCCTCCAATGCGCCGGAAGATGTAACAGAAACCGCCGAGACGATAAACCCGGCCCCGATGATGCGTAAGGCAGTTTCCCCGGCCTGAATCGTCGCTTTTGTGTGGGTAAACAGCCCCATCAACTGTCCGGGGATCAGCAGACATATTACTGTCCCAAACACCATAATGATGCCACTCATGCACAAAACGATCTGATAAATCTGGCTGACCAGTTTGCGCTCCCCTGCGCCGTAGTTATAGCCAATCAGGGGGCGCATCCCCTGCACAATGCCATTCGCTGGCAGATAGATAAAGGTCTGCAATTTGTAATAGATTCCTAAAACCAGAATATACACTTCGGAATATGCCGCCAAAATCGCATTAAGCGCCGAAATCAAAAGAGACGGAAGCGCAAGATTCAGGGTTGCGGGAATGCCGATGGAGTATAGCTTTATTACCATCTTTTTGCTGGGCAGAATGTACTGCCTGCGGATATGCACGCGAATTGGCCGCACAAGATAGACTACAAGGTAAATCGCAAACGTCAGACTCTGCCCGATGCCGGTTGCCAGTGCAGCGCCTTTGATTCCCATTTCCGGGAATAGGCCATAGCCAAAAATCAGAACGGGATCTAAGACAATGTTTGTGATGCACCCGCACATCAGGCTTATCATGGTCGTTTTCATGTTCCCTACTGCCTGGAACAATTTCTCAAACGCCATGCTGACGGTAATAATGAGTGTAAAGGCGAACGCAACGACAGAATAGCGGACGCCAAGTTCAATGACCGCTTCAGATGAAGTGAACATCCGCAGGAAAACCGGCATGATCGTAATACAGCAGACTGTCATAACAACGCCATGAATCACGGCAAGCACAAGTCCCTGCGTGGCGGCCTGATCCGCTTTTTCATGATCCCCAGCGCCCAAATGAAAGGCGATTACGGCGTTGATTCCAACGCCAAATCCAATTCCAACAGCATTGATAAAATTTTGAACCGGGTAAACCAGTGATAACGCCGTTATAGCTTCCTCGCTAATCTGTGCGACGAAAAAGCTGTCGATAATGTTGTATAGAGAATTAACCAGCATGGATAAAACCATAGGCAGGGTCATGGATAAAATCAGCGGTAATACCGGTTTTTCTTTCATGAAAGTGTCATTCATCATTTTCCTCCTTGGAATGCTTTATGAGATATTTTGCGGCGATACCATGCCATCATCACAAGCGCAACGAGCAAAGTGGCGGTTTCAGCAACCGGAAATGCAAGCCAGATCCCGTTCAGATGGAACAATCTGTCCAGACACCATAAGGCGGGAACAAGGAAAAGCATCTGCCTGCATAATTGGATTGCCATGCTGAAGCCTACTTTTTCTGTGGCCTGAAAATAGGTGGAAATCATAGTAGAAAGACCGCAAAACGGATAGCTTGCCGCCATAATCCGCATAGCGGATATTCCAAAGGAGCGCATGGCTTCTGACGCTGTAAATAATCCCAAAAGCTGCGCCGGAAAGAGGATGACGGTCAATGTTCCCAGTATCATCATACCGGAGACCAAAGCGGTTCCGTAGCGAAAAGCAGAGTGCAGCCTATCTCTGTTTCCCGCACCGTAGTTAAACCGCATAATAGGCAAACAGCCCTGAATCAAACCGTTTACCGTCATAACAATCAACTGCTGCACCTTAAAATATGCACCGAAGAATGCAATCGCCGTATCAGAATACGCCACCAGAAACAGATTGACGAACGTCACCATAAACGAACTGAGGGCGTTCATAATAAAAGATGGCAGGCCAAAGGCAAAAATACGGCGGATCATCTGTTTCTGTAAGTGAAAGCCTTTGATTTTTATCTGCACTTTTTGCTTTTTGCCCAGCAGCAAGGCAAATGCCAAAATCATGGATAACAAATAGCCCGCAACAGTAGCCACCGCAGCGCCACGGATTCCCATAGCTGGAAAAACACCAATACCAAAAATTAGGAGTGGGTCAAATACAAAATTAACGACCACTCCTGCAATCTGGAACCACATAGGCGCAACCATGTTCCCAGTAGCCTGTATCATCTTCTGGATTGCGATATGCACCATGTTTGGAATTTGCATGAACGAACATACGCTCATATAGGCAATACTCAACTGATAAATTTCTTCGTTATTGGTAAATGCCCCAAAGTAGGGTTTCATAATCAGTAATGACAGAAGATTGAGCAAAGCACCAATTCCAAAGGCCAGTAACAATCCATGTGTGACGGTGGTATTTGCCTCATCCTGCTTTTTCTCCCCAAGATACCCTGCAATCAGTACATTCACGCCGACACCGATCCAGATAGACGCCGCATTCATCAGTGTTGTAATCGGGAATGACAGAGAAACAGCCGTTAGTGCATTCTCACTCAACCGCGCTATAAACGCACTGTCTATCAGATTATAGGAATATTGCAGGAACATGGAGATTAGCGGCGGTATCGACATTTGCCAAATGAGCCTTCCAACAGGAGCAACCGCCATTTTATTATTGGTCTGCATACTTTCCCTCCTCTCCACAAATTGTCCGGTGCAAAAAAATTGCGCCATACAGCGGAAGGGACAGGTTCCGATTTGTAATCCCGTACACTACGGCGCGTCTTGATAAGAGACAAAAAAATATTTTCCATACAGATATAGTCTCCCATCCTGCTAACACTTCCGAGATACGAGCAACAAAAAAAGCCACACAACTATCACAAGATAGCTGTGTGGCAAAAAGATGACCGAATCCGGAAAAGTCCACTAAAATTTTGCGTTTATCATTATAGCGAACTTGAAGGAGACTGTCAAGCGTCAATCTTCTTGAGTTTTCGTTGCCTTATTCACGAAACTCTAAATCTGTTGTGTTGAATATACACAACTTTCATATCTATTCTTTATTGCAGTTTACGGAAACTCAAGTCAATCATCGCGTAAGGAAAGATAGAAAATATAGAATTACGTTATGTTGCTCTTTGATTTTGACTTTTATTGAATTCATCACTTGGCATTGTGGCAAAAATCTTATGAAACTGTGTTAAAAGTAATATACAAGCATGAATTAAGATTGAGGAGGATCTTATGAAAAAGACAGCCACAAGCAAACGACTCAGCTTCATGCTGATGGTATTTTTGAGTATCGCAATGGTCTTTACCTTTCTGAATGTCCGGACCACCGCCCGCGCGGACGGCACATGATGGATGGCAGCAATCCGGTGGTGCCCAAGGGCCACGACGTCAGCAAAGGAGAAAGCGCCCCTTCTTCTGTAACCAATCCGAAAAAGGGCCAAGTTTTATATTTGACCGCAAACTCTGCCTCTGGGAGTAAATACTACAGCTTGAACGGCAGCATCACTCAGAACGGCATGCCCAATTACGTCGCTGTGCAGGATCAGAGCAAACGCACCAGTTTGACTAACGTGACGGTTACAAAGAACACCTTTACGGTCGATACCTACTACACCGACGGGACGACGCCGGAAAAAATGGACAGCTTTACCATTCGCCGGACCGAAAAGCCGACCCTCACCGTGGATGCCGCGGGCACCACAGCGGACAATAACCAAAATAACAAAAGCACAAGCCAGAACGGTAAAGCCGGCACCAGCGCGAAAGCGAGCGTTAAAGGCAGCAAAGGCGCCCGAACCGGAGACAACACCCTGCCGGTGACCCTGTTCGCCTGCATCATGTGCGCGGCCGGCGCATCCCTGATGTTTCTGGCCATGTTTGTGCTATTTATGGTACTCGTCGGCGGACGAAAAGGCATTCGCAGCCTCGTCGGGCTGATGGTTGCGGTCTTTTTGATTTTGGCTTTTCTCATTCCCGCGATTTACCGGGGCGTCTCTCCGGTAGGCATGGGGATTTTGACAGCTCTGCTCATTACTGTGTTTTCTATGGTGCTCCTTAACGGGATCAGCCTCAAGACCAGCGTCGCTGTCGTCGCGACGCTGGTCGGTATTCTGGCGGCTGCCGTGGTGTACTATATTTTTGCGGCAATTTTTCACATCAGTGGCTACAACTTGGAAGGGGCCGAAGAACGGATTCTCATTAGAAAAATAAAGCAAAAAAATAAACACAGCCTTTGAAAAAATGTAGGGCTGTGTTTTTTACGCCTAATGATCGCCAACAGTCAAGCGATTATCCTTTGGCAAACAGCGGCGGTGTCAGCCTTGCAGCATTTTGTAGAGTTTGGCCGGATTCTTTTCGTATTTCCAGAGTTTCGGGTTGTCTTCGAGCTGATCCCGGACGTGGTGAACGGCGAGAAAATCGTCGATTTCGCTGTCGGGCCAGGCCTTTTCCACTTTTAAGAAACGGGTGAGGGTGCGGATGGCCGCATCCTGTTTTTCCTTGGCGATGTGGCCCTGGGCGTCCGCTTCGCTCAAATCCCAGAACTGCCCGAGCACCCGGATCATATCGGCATCAGACACGCCGGCGGCGTACAGGCACTGAAGGGTTTTTTCGAGGCCTTCGGAAAGCCCCTGATCCTTGCCTTCTTCGAGGCCCTGGCGGTAGCCTTCGTCGTTGAATTTATGGTGCAGCTCTTCCCGGCCGGAGTCGATGCCATCTTTAACAAACTGCCCTCCTTTAGAGGCAAGGTCGCTGCCTTTTTCGATGAGTTTTTTCCATCTGTCGCTTGCCATACTCTTCTCCTTTGTCATGTTGGATTTGCATTTAGTGTAGCAGGGCGGGCAAAAAAATATCTTAAATCAAAAGCCTATGGCATAATTTTAAGCCTTTGTGCTACACTAACCCTGTAATCCAATTGACACACAGGAGGCACAACATGGAAGATTTTATGACTTTAGCCAAAGCCCGTTATTCAGTGAGAAAATACAAAGATACGCCCATCGAGGACGAAAAGCTCGACAAGATCATCGAAGCGGGGATCATCGCCCCGACGGCCCACAACGAACAGCCGTGGCGGTGCTACGTGTTAAGAAGCCCAGAAGCCTTGAAGAAAATCAACGATCTCACGGCCTGTGCTTTTCATGCGCCAGTGGTGCTGATGTTCACCTACAATAAAGATGAACAGTGGAAAAATCCACTGGAAGAAGGCGTCACTGCCGGGCAGGAAGACGTCAGCATCGTCGCGACCCACATGATGCTCGAAGCTTGGGAACTGGGCATCGGCTCCTGCTGGGTCAACTATTTCCCGAATACGAAGACTGAAGAAGCCTTCAACCTGCCGGACAACGAACGGGTCGTGCTGCTCATGCCCATGGGCTACGCCCAGGACGGCGTTCACGCGGCACATCTGCACAACGAAAACCGCTCGAAAGATGAACTGGTCAAGGAACTTTAAACGCAGCGGAACCGCACCTGCCGAAAGGCAGGTGTTTTTTTTATAGGGTTGACTTATGTACGAAATCGGACTAATATAGAGGCACACAATGTACGAAATCGAACAAACATAAGACTAAGGAGGCTATGATGAATCCTTTATTTGAAACCTACAATCAGATCATGTGCACGATGGAAGCGGACTACCACGACGCGGCGGTGCGTCTCGGCCTGTCCGACAGTGCCTTTAATATTCTGTACACCCTGTACATCGAAGGGAGCGGCTGCAACCAGAGCCGGCTGTACAAAAAATCGGGCATGGCCCGCTCGACGGTGAATTCGGCGATCCGGCAGATGGAGAAAAAAGGCTGGCTCTACCTCGTGCCCGGGGAGGGGCGCAACACAAAGGTGGAAGTGACAGACGAGGGGAGAGCCGTGATGGACCGCACCGTTGCCCGGATCGTGGCCATCGAGAAAAAGCTCTTCGACGCCTACACCGAAACAGAAGCGGAAACCCTGATCCGTTTGAACCGCCAGTTTGAACAGGGCCTGCGCCGGAGCATTGAGGAGCTTTAAGATGAAACGGCGAGATACGATTCATTTATCCGATCATTTCACGGCGGGGCGGCTGTGGCGCTACGCCTTTCCGTCAGTGATTATGATGATCTTCACGTCGATCTACATGGTTGTCGACGGGCTGTTCATCTCCAACATCGTCGGCAAGACGGCCTTTGCGGCGGTGAATCTCCTCATTCCCGCCCTGGAGATCTTCGGCGCGGCGGGCTACGTCTTCGGCACCGGGGGCAGTGCACTCGTGGCCAAGGAGCTCGGTGAGGGACGGCGGCACGAAGCGAGCCGGACGTTTTCGCTGCTCGTGTACACGACCATCGCCGTCGGCATCGTCATCGCAGGGATCGCCTCGGCAGTGCTGCGGCCGCTGACCCTCTGGCTCGGAGCGGACGCCGGCATGCTCAAAGCGGCGCTGATTTACGGGCGGATTCTCGTGCCGGCCCTGCCGCTGATCATGCTGCAGTATTTGTTTCAGGTCTTTTTCGTCACGGCGGAACGGCCGAAGCTGGGCCTGGCCATCACGGTGATCGCGGGACTCGCGAACATGGTTCTCGACGCGCTGTTCATGGCCGGGTTTCACTGGGGCGTCCGGGGTGCCGCGGCGGCGACGGCCATCAGTCAGGGCATCGGCGGCCTCGTGCCTTTGGTCTATTTTGCCCGGACCAGGACTGCAGCGATTCATCTCGGGCGGACGCAGCTGAACTGGCGGAAAATCGCCAAGGCCGCGTCCAACGGCCTGTCGGAGTTCATGGGCACGGTGTCGCTGTCCATCGTGAGCATCTGCTACAATTTTCAGCTCCTGCGCTTTGCCGGGGAAAACGGCGTCGCAGCCTACGGGGCGATCATGTACGTCAGCTTTATCTTTCTGTCGGTGTTCTTCGGCTACGGGACAGGGATGGCGCCGGTGACGAGCTATCATTACGGCGCCGGCCACAAAGCCGAACTCCATTCTCTGCTGAAAAAAAGCCTGACCACCATCGGCGGCGTTGGACTGATCCTGTTCGGGGCGGCGGAGCTTTTCTCCGGACCTTTGACGCAGCTCTTCGTGGGCTACGATCCGAAGCTTTTCGCCATGACCCTCCAGGGATTTCGGATCTACAGCCTGGCCTACCTGATATCGGGCCTTAACCTCTACGCGTCGTCTTTTTTTACGGCGCTGAACAATGGGTTCGTGTCCGCGGCTATCGCTTTTCTGCGGACCCTGGTGTTTGAAACGGGCTGTGTGTGGCTCCTGCCCGTGTTTTTCGGCCTGAAGGGGATCTGGTTTTCGATTCTTGTCGCCGAGATTTTGGCGCTGCTCGTGTCCGTAGGCTTTCTCGCAAAAAATCGGAAAAGATATGGCTATTAAAGAGAAAAATTAAGGAAAGATCAAGGCGCATCCTTTATGCTAAAGCCAAAAGTAAGGCAAGACTAATAAAAGCAAAAATAACATAAAGGTGGTGTAAATAATGAAAAATACAACAATCGAATCCGTAAGAGGCCGGACCATTATCGACTCCCGGGGCAACCCGACAGTCGAAGCGGAAGTCCGTTTGATGGACGGCACGGTCGGCCGCGGGGCCTCTCCGTCCGGCGCCTCCACCGGCGAATTTGAAGCGCTGGAACTTCGGGATCAGGACCCGGCCCGCTTCGGCGGCAAGGGCGTGCTCAAAGCTGTCGCGAACATCGAAGAAAAAATTGCCCCGGCCCTCGTGGGCATGGACGTTTTGGACCAGGGGGCTGTTGACGACAAGATGCTGGCCCTCGACGGCACCAAAGACAAATCCAAATTGGGGGCCAACGCCATTTTGGCCGTCTCTCTGGCAGCGGTTCACGCGGCGGCAAAATCCCAAGATCTGCCCCTGTACCGCTATTTAGGTGGGGTCAACGGGACAACGATGCCCGTGCCGATGATGAACATTTTAAACGGCGGGGCTCACGCCTCCAATTCTGTGGACACCCAGGAATTCATGATCATGCCGGTGGGGGCGGCGACCTTTGGTGAAGGGCTGCGCCAGAGCACTGAGGTGTTTCACGCGCTGCAGCAATTACTTAAAAGCGAAGGTCAGACGACAGCCGTCGGCGATGAAGGGGGCTTCGCACCGAATTTAGATTCCGATGAAGACGCCATTCAGCACATTCTTCAGGCCGTAGAAAACGCGGGCTACGTTCCTGGCGAAGATTTTGTCCTCGCGATGGATGCTGCCGCTTCGGAATGGAAGAGCGACAAGGGCCAGGGTTTTTACCATCAGCCTAAATCGGGAAGAGACTTCACCACTGACGAATTGATCGCGCATTGGGAAAGTTTGCTTGCCAAATACCCGATCGTCTCCATTGAAGATGGTCTCGACGAAGAAGACTGGGCGGGCTGGCAACGCATGACCGAAGCCCTCGGCCACAAGGTGCAGCTGGTCGGCGACGATTTATTCGTCACCAATACCGAACGTCTCGCCAAGGGCATTGACCTGGGCGCCGGCAACGCGATTCTCATCAAGCTTAATCAGATCGGAACCGTTTCTGAAACGCTGGCTGCGATTAAGATGGCGAACCGCGCCGGCTACCGCGCGGTGATTTCTCACCGCTCGGGCGAAACGGAAGACACGACCATCGCTGATTTGGCGGTCGCGGTTAACGCCGGACAGATCAAGACCGGGGCCCCGTCCCGGACGGAACGGGTGGCCAAATACAACCAGCTCCTGCGCATCGAGGAAGACCTCGGCGCTGGTGCGGTGTATCTCGGGAAAGACGCCTTCGGATTTAAAAAGTAATTCGTAAGATTTCGCCGCTTCATCTCAAAAAGATGGAGCGGTTTTTTTGAATTGGCGTTTTTTATCGGCATCAGCCGGTCAAACGTGGTATGATACGGTCAACGGATACACAACAATAAAAAGGAGAACGACATGCAATACGATTTTGAAACGGTTTTGGATCGCAGAGGGAAGGACGCCATCGCCGTGGACGCCGTCGGCCGCCTCAAGGGCTTTAGCCCCGACGCGCCGAAGCCGGGCTTTGATGTGATCCCGATGTGGGTCGCCGACATGAATTTCCCCACAGCCAAGTCCATTCAGGATGCCATCATCGCCCGGGCAAAACACCCGGCCTTTGGCTATTTTCAGCCGAGTAAATCCTACTACCGTGCCATCGCGGACTGGCACAACAAACGCAAAGGGGTGGGCGATGTGACGCCGGAAGTGGTCACTTACGAAAACGGGGTCCTCGGCGGCATCGTCTCGACCTTGAAGGTATTTGCGGCCCCCGGGGACGCGGTGCTGCTTCACAGTCCGACATACATGGGCTTTGCCAACGCTGTGAAAAGCAACGGCTTTCAGATCGTCCACAGCCCGCTGAAGCGAGACGGGGACGGCGTGTGGCGCATGGACCCCGAAGATATGGAGAAAAAAATTAGAGCCCATCACATTCACGTGGCGATCTTTTGCAACCCATTCAACCCCTGTGGCCGGGTGTGGACAAAAGAAGAGCTCGAAGAAGCCCTCGCCGTGTGCGAGGCCAACGACGTTTTTGTGATTGCCGATGAAATTTGGTCAGATCTATTGATGAACGGCCATACCTACACGCCGGTGCAGTCGGTGAATGCCTGGGCAAAGACCCACGTCGCGGCCTTTTACGCCCCGAGCAAGACTTTCAATTTGGCGGGGCTCATCGGTTCATACAGCGTGATCTACAACAAGACCGTCCGGGAACGGGTCCGGGCCATCGGTGCGAAGACCGTGTACAACGCCATGAACGTTTTGTCCGAACACGCTTTGATCGGCGCCTACAGTGACGAAGGCGCCGAGTGGCTCGGCCAACTGCTGCCGGTGCTGTCCCGCAATATGAATTTTGCGTGCGATTACATCGAAAAGCATTTTGACGGCGTCACGGCCTTTAGATCCGAAGGTACGTACATGTTGCTGCTGGACTGCACAGACTGGCTGAAGGCCCACGACATGGATCAAAAGACGCTGCTTAAAAAAGGCTGGGACGTGGGCGTCGGCTGGCAGGACGGAGGCCTTTTCGAAGCGCCCACGTCAATTCGGCTGAATCTCGCGTCTCCGACCCACCGCGTCGAAGAAGCGTTTAAGCGCATGGACCGGTATGTGTTTAACCCTGAGGACCGGATATGATCGCAGGGATGACGATTTACCAGATCGCCTGGTATTTTCTTATTTACTCTTTTCTCGGCTGGGTTGTCGAGGTGGTGTTTCATGCGGTGCACCAAGGGCGGATCGTCAATCGCGGCTTCTTGAACGGCCCGGTCTGCCCGGTTTACGGCTTTGGCGTGTTGGCAGTTTTCGCCGTCGCCTGGGCCATCGGCCGCTCGTCCCCCGAACATCTGCCCTTGTGGCAGCTTTTTCTCGTCGGCATGGTCTTTGCGACGTTGGTCGAGTTGATCGCCGGTTGGGCGCTGGACAAGCTGTTTCACACCCGGTGGTGGGACTACAGCGATAAGCCCTTGAATCTCGGCGGCTATATCTGTCCGGAGTATTCGCTGATCTGGGGGCTGGCGATTACGCTCGTCGTTCGCGATGTTCAGCCGCTGGTGCGCCACACAGCGGCGGAGCGGATCCCGGCGGATTATGGCTGGATCGTCCTGGCGGTGTTTTACAGCGCTTATCTGGCGGACTTGATCGTCACGGTTTTGATCATCACCGGATTCAACAAGCGGCTCGCTGAGCTGGACGCGATCCGGCTGTCCCTACGCACCGTCAGCGACAAATTGACCGAAGACATCGGCGGCAGCGCGATGGAAGCCGCGCAGCACGTTCAGGAAGGCGAGGTGCAGGCGGCATTGGCCCGCGCGGAAATGGGTGAACGGGCTGCAACTCGCAGGGAAACGGCTGAAAATGCACTCTGGCAGCGCAGAAATGCCCTGAAGGCGAAAGCCAAACGCATCAAGCAACGTGTGATGGCACCGAAGGTTTTCGGCGGCCGCCGGCTGATGCGGGCTTTCCCATCGATGCAGCATCGGGATTTTGGCGAAGCGCTCGATTGGCTGCGAGATGAAATGCAAAACGAAAAAAGGCAGTAAATGACACAACCCCCTTGGATTGAGTTGGAATCGACATCCAAGGGGTTGATTCGATATTGTAGTCAGCCGAAATTGGCTGGCTTTGCTGTTGCGCAGCGACAGCAGCGTAAAATTCGGCGTCGGTCTGCTGGTAATAGGGGAGCCGAAATATTTTAAAGCTTAAGACTTAAGAAGGCGGCGCAGTTGCCCCGGCGTTCGCCGGCAGCCCGATGGGAGAACAGCAGGCGCGCGTTTTCCCGGGTGCACACGTCGGTGATTTGGATGTGTTCGGGCAGGACGCCGGCGTTTTCAAGGACGAGGCGATTCGCCTGCCAGAGATCGAGCTGGCAGTGAAGGACGCCGTTTTTCCGGTGGGGATCCCAAAGGATTTGATCGGCCTGGGCGCCGAAGCGGTCCCTAAACACGGCCGCGACGTCTTCTGAGATTTCGTAGCAGTCTCGGCAGATAGACGGCCCGACGGCGCAGACCAGATCGGACGGGTCGGTGCCGTAATGGGTGCGCATCAAGGTGATGGCGCCCGCGGCAATGCCCGCCGCGGTGCCCCGCCAGCCGGAATGGACAAGGCCGATGGCCCGGTGCACCGGATCGACGAGGTAGACCGGCGTGCAGTCGGCGGTGAACACCCCGAGGATCAGCCCCGGCGTGTCGGTGACCATGCCGTCGACGTCTTTGCCCCATCGGCGAAACAGCGTGCCCTCGCCGCCGTCGTTTTCGTCGACAACTCGGACGTTTCCGGTGTGGCCTTGGTGGGCGCAGACGAAGTGGTGCAGGCTGCGGCCGCCGCCGAAAGCATCGGCAATGCGTTGGTAATTGGCGTCGACAACCATCGGGTTGTCCTCTCGGTCGTAATTGAAATTCATGGCGGTGCAGTCGCCCGAGCTGACGCCGCCTTCCCGCGTTGTGAAGACGTGGTCGACGCAGCCGGTCTGGTCTAAAATGGGAAAGCACAGGGTGCGCAGGGGCAGCCCTTCTAAGCAAACTGTGCGGTCTTTTAAGACCGGGCGGTCGGGATTTTTTCGAACGAGTGGGATCATAACAGTCCTTCTTTCTATTATCGGCTTTTTGTGCCATTGTAACACGCCCCTTGCAAAAAGCAAGGCGGTGCGCTATACTGAAACCGTTAATTGTGCAGGGGAGTCTGTGTGCAGGCTGAGAGTAAACCTCTGGGTTTAGACCCTTACACCTGATTTGGATCATGCCAACGAAGGGAGCCATGGTTTTTGACGAGCTTTGCAGGCGGATTCCGCCTGCTTTTTTTGTGCGGTTCATCGGGGGCACCACCTTGAATCGCGTTAGAAAACGGAAATGCGCGTTTTATATTCAAAGGAGAACAAAATGAGAACAGCATTGACGATCGCTGGCAGCGACACCAGCGGAGGCGCCGGCATTCAGGCCGATTTGAAAACCATGACGGTCAACGGCGTCTTCGCCATGAGCGCCATCACGGCTTTAACGGCTCAGAACACCACCGGCGTGACGGACATTATGGAAGCGAGTCCTAAATTTCTCAAAGAAGAACTGGACGCGGTATTCACGGATATTTTCCCCGACGCGGTGAAAATCGGGATGGTCAGTTCCTCGGCCCTCATCGACGTGATCGCCGAACGCCTGATATTTTACAAGGCGCGGCACATCGTCTTAGACCCGGTGATGGTCGCGACCTCGGGGGCGAAACTCCTCCAGGACGACGCAGCGAAAACTTTGCAGGATAAGCTGCTGCCCCTGGCAGAAGTCATCACCCCGAACATCCCCGAAGCGGAAATCCTGTCGGGCATGACCATTCAATCCGAAGGGGACATGGAAGCGGCGGGCAAGGCCATCGGCGAAGCCGTGGGCTGCGCCGTGCTCGTCAAAGGCGGCCACCAGGTCAACGACGCCAACGATTTCCTGTGGCAGCCTGCCGGCGGCGTGTGGCTGCGGGGCAGACGCATCAACAACCCCAACACCCATGGCACCGGCTGCACCCTGTCGTCCGCCATCGCCGCGAACCTCGCCAAAGGCTACACCCTCGAGGACGCGGTGCGCACGGCGAAGGCGTTTTTGTCCGGTGCTTTGGCCGACGGCCTCGATCTCGGCAAGGGAGCCGGGCCGATGAACCACGCCTTTGACATCAAGGACAGCTACAAGGCGGTGCGGTCATGAGCGAACAAAAAAAGACGACGAGCTTTCAGAACGGGCTCATCTGGTTCGGCGCCGGGGTGTCCATCGCGGAAATCCTCACGGGGACGTATTTCGCGCCCCTGGGCTTTGCCAAGGGCCTTGCGGCGATTTTAATCGGCCACATCATCGGCTGCACGATGTTTTTCTTCTCGGGGCTCATCGGCGGGCGAACCCGAAAAAGCGCCATGGAAAGCGTCAAGCTCTCCTTCGGCGGAAGAGGCGGGCTGATCTTTGCGGCCCTCAACGTCCTTCAGCTCGTGGGCTGGACAGCGATCATGATTTACGACGGGGCCGGAGCCGTCGGCGGCATCTTCCCGGGACACGCGTGGATCTGGTGCCTGGTCATCGGCGGGCTTATCCTGCTGTGGATCGCCATCGGCATCACGAACCTCGGCCCGGTGAACCAGGTGGCCATGGCGGCGCTGTTCATTTTGACCATCGTGCTGTGCAAAGTGATCTTCACGAAAGGCTTCGTGTGGACGGTGCCGGCGAAATCGGGACTGAGCTTCGGCGCGGCCATCGAACTCGCCGTGGCGATGCCTTTGTCGTGGCTGCCCCTGATTTCCGACTACACCCGGGAAGCGGACAAGCCCTTCAGCGCGACCCTGACCTCGACCCTCGTTTACGGCGGGGTGTCCACGTGGATGTACATCATCGGCATGGGTGCAGCGATCCTCACCGGCGGCGGAGATATCGCGACGATCATGGTCAAGGCGGGCCTCGGCATCGCGGCGCTTGTCATCGTCATCCTGTCCACGGTGACCACGACCTTTCTCGACGCGTGGTCCGCGGGGATTTCGACAGAATCCCTGTGGAAACCGGGCACCGGCAAAAACGTCGCTTTGATCGCGACGGTCATCGGCATGGTGCTGGCCATGATTTTCCCCATGGACGACATCACCGATTTCCTCTACCTCATCGGCTCGGTCTTCGCCCCGATGATCGCGGTGCAGATCGCCGACTACTTCATTTTGAAAAAAGCCGACAGCGCTGGCCAGGCCTGGAACGTCCGCAATCTCATCGTGTGGGCCATAGGCTTTGTGCTGTACCGGCTGCTCATGAAGGTGGACCTGCCCGTGGGCAGCACTTTGCCGGACATGGCCGTCACGATGGTGATTCTACTCATTGCATCGCCGAAAGCTAAAAAAGCGAAAAATTAAGCGAAAAAAAGCCGAACGCGAAAGCGTCCGGCTTTTTTGGTGCGATACAGCATAAGATTTAGATGTTTTTGGCAACTTCGACTTTTGCAATGAGGCTCGGCAGGGTGGTTTCGAAGTTGACCCCGTACCACGGCTTCTTCGGGTCCTTCAGGGTGACGGCGATGGTTTCGGCGGTGTAGTCCGACGCGATGGCCATGGCGTCGTTCCAGGACAGGCCGTTCATGATGCCGCCGACGCAGGCGCTGGCGAAGAGGTCGCCGGTGCCGTGATAGGCCGCGTCGATCCGGATGTTCTGGTGGGAGAGGAATTCCCCGGTGCGGGTGTCGAGGCCCATGAAGCCGGTCATGCCGTCTTTGAGGGAAACCCCGGTGAGGACGGCGATGGTCGGGCCGAGCTTGCCGAGTTTTTCGAGGAGGGCCTTGACTTCGCTTTCAGACATATCTTCTTTATACGGGGTGTCCGTCATGAAGCAGGCTTCGGTGATGTTCGGGACGATGATGTCGGCGTGGCCGCAGAATTCAGCGTTGCGTTTTGCGTAGTCGAGATCGAAGGCTGGGTAGAGGGCGCCGTTGTCGGCCATGACCGGGTCGACGAATTTGAGTGTCTTGTCGTCCGGGGCGAAGTCGGCGAAGATTTTTTCGACCATCTCGATCTGTTCGAAGGAGCCGAGGTAGCCGGTGTAGATGCTGTCAAACTGGATGTCTTCGTCTTTCCAGTGCTTGGTGATCGGGGCGATTTGATCGCTTAAATCCTTGACGGTAAAGTTTTTGAACATGGTGTGGGTGGACAGCACGGCTGTCGGCAGAATGGCGGTTTCCACGCCCATGGCCGAGATGACCGGCAGGGCGATGGTTGTCGAACATTTGCCGAAGCAGGAAATATCTTGAATGGAAAGGACACGTTTCATGTTAAGCCTCCTGAATGCGTTGGTTGTGGGGCAGGGCCTTGCGCCCCGCGCTGTGTTTTATTATAATCCATATTGGACTGAATAAAAGAGTCAGTTTAAGACAAATCAGAAAGGTCAGATGCCATGCTCACTTATCATTTTAAGACCGGCGGGGAACCGCTGTACGTCCAGCTGTACGACGCGATCAAAGGGGACATCCTGTCCGGGGTGCTCATGCCCGGGGAGGCGCTGCCGGGGAAGCGCCCCTTCGCGAAGCATCTGGGCATTTCCGTGTCCACGGTGGAAAATGCCTACGGCCAGCTCATGGCTGAAGGTTACATCACGTCCATGCCCCGGCGGGGCTTCTACGTCGCCGAGGTCAAGACCCTGCCCAAGGTGCCGGAAACCGTTCCGGTTCAGAAAACGCCGGACCCGGTGCTCGAATCCCTGCACACGGCCCTCCGGGGCCGGCGCTGGTTCGCCGATTTCCAGAGCAACCAGACGGACCCGGCGTCCTTTCCCTTCACCCTGTGGGCGAAACTGACCCGGGAGGTCTTGAGTGATGAACAGGACCAGCTCATGACCAATCCGCCGGCCGGGGGAACCCTGACCCTGCGCACGGCCATCGCCGACCACCTTCGGGATTTCCGGGGGCTCGTGGTGGCGCCGGAGCAGATTATCGTCGGCGCTGGCACCGAATACCTGTACACGCTGCTGATTCAGCTCCTCGGCTTCGACCGGATTTACGCCGTGGAATCCCCGGGGTACCGGAAAATCCTTCAAGTGTACGAAGCCCACCGTTTAAAGACGGCGAAGATCCCCCTGGATCACCAGGGGCTGCGGCCGGACCGCCTCGAAGCCTCCGGCGCGTCGATAGTCCACATCACCCCGAGCCACCATTTCCCCACGGGGATCACCATGCCCATCGCCCGGCGCTACGAGATGCTCAGCTGGGCGAACCAGGCGCCGGATCGGCTCATCATCGAAGACGACTACGACAGCGAGTTCCGCATGACCGGGCGGCCGCTGCCCCCCCTCGCCGCCATTGACATGACCGGCCGGGTCATTTACATGAACACGTTCACGAAGAGTCTGGCCTCCACGGTCCGGGTGTCGTACATGGTGCTGCCCCCGGCCCTGACGGCGGCGTTCTACCGCAAGCTCCGATTTTACGCGTGTACGGTGTCGACCTTCGAGCAGGCGGTGCTGGCGCGGTTCATCGCCGAAGGCCATTACGAAAAGCACCTCAACCGCATGCGCCAGGCCTACCGAAGACGCCGGGACGTGCTGCTGGGGGCCATCGGCCAAAGCCCCATGGCGGGGTGCGCGGCGATCAGCGAGGAAAACGCCGGGCTGCACTTCGTACTGACCCTGAAAATCAAAAAGCGGGACGAAGCGGTGGTGCAGGACGCCGCGAAGCGGGGCATCCGGGTGGCGCCTTTGGAAGCCGGGGACGCCCACCGCTTCCTCATCAACTACTCGTCCATCCCAGAACGGGTCATTCCCGAGGCGGTGCGTCGTCTCAGCGAAGCGGTTCTTGGACGCGAAGGGTGAGTTCTCCGGAGGTGATGATCCGAAGGCTGCCGCCTTCGTCCTGAAGTTTCAAATGGCCGAAGCGGTCGAAGCCGATGACCGTGCCCGGCAGCGGTTCTCCGGCGCCGGTGAGGATCACCTTCCGGCCGACGAGGTTGGAATGGGAGCGGTAGATTTCTGCGTAGGGTTCCGGCCGTCTGGCCCGGCCCAGGGCCGTGAGGCCGTCGATCATCGCGGCGAGGAGCCGGGCCCTGAGGTCCGCGGGATCACCGCCCCGTTCACCATAGGCTTTGGCGGTGACGCCGGTGATACTCCCGGCGAGGTCTGCAATTTCGTCGGGGAAGCCCCTTTCAGGGATGAAGAGGTTGAGGCCGATGCCGACGACGATGAACTGCCGTTCGGGATTCGGGTCCGCCCGGGATTCGGTGAGGATGCCGGCGATTTTTTTCGGTCCGATCATGAGATCGTTGACCCATTTGATGGCCGGGGTGACGCCGCAGGCTTTTGCCACGGCTTCGAGGGCGGCGACGCAGGCCCCCATGGTGACGAAGGAAGACAGGGCGCGGCTTTCGGCCGGTCGGTACAGCACGGACAGGTACAGCCCGCTGTCCTTTGGGGAAAAGAAGCTTCGGCCCAGGCGGCCTTTGCCGGCGTTCTGGGCGTCAGCGGCGACGATGGTGCCGTGGGGCGCATCGGGATGGGCTTTGAGCACGTCGTTGGTGGAACCCAGATTTTCAGCCCAACGGACGTTTTTAAGCACACTGGGATTCTGGACATAAGGGATGAGCGGGGAAAGATCTTTCCACTGCGTTTCAGAATTTGACATCACAGCCTCCAATTCTTCAATCAATTTGTTTTCAGTATAGCACAGTCTGGCCTGTAAACGTGATATAATAGAAATAATAGTTAAATCATAGGAAAATGGAGGAAACACATGGAGACATTAAAACCAACGACCCAGAAAAAATATGAGGCTTTGCGAGCAGAACTCAAGGCATTGGGCTCCGTGGCGGTGGCCTTTTCAGGAGGCGTGGATTCCACACTGCTCCTCGCCGTGGCCCACGACGTTCTCGGCGACAACGCGGTGGGGGTGACCATCGCGTCCCACTTCGTGCCGCCCCGGGAACTCAAAGAAGCGGAAACTTTTTGCGCTGAACGGGGCATTCGTCACAAGGTCTGCAAGGTTGATGCCCTGGCGGTGGACGACATTCGGAACAACCCGCCGGACCGGTGCTACTATTGTAAGCACACCAACTTCTCGACGATTCAGGACGTTGCGAAGGAATTGGGCATCGCGGCGGTGGCCGAAGGCTCGAACATGGACGACCTCGGGGACTATCGGCCGGGGCTGAAGGCCGCGGCGGAGCTCAAGATCGCGAGTCCCCTTCGGGCCGCCGGGCTGACCAAGGCGGAAATCCGGGAAATCTCCAAAGCGATGGGTCTGCCCACTTGGGACAAGCCGTCCTACGCGTGCCTGGCGTCCCGGTTCGCCTACGGGAGACCCATCACCGATGCGGGCCTGACCCTCGTGGACCGGGCGGAACAATACCTCATCGACCTGGGCTTTCCCATCATGCGGGTGCGCTTCCACGGGGAGAAAGACCCCATTGCCCGGATCGAAGCGGCGCCGGACCGCATGGACGAGCTGTTCGCCCTTCGGGACAAAATCGTGCCGGCCTTCAAGGCCATGGGCTTCCGTTACGTGACGATGGACCTCCAGGGCTACCGGGTCGGCAGCATGAACGAAACCCTGAAAAAATGATTCGCGAAGATGTGATCTGTCTGATTATCGGCTACGCTTTCGGCAGTTTTCTCACGGCGGCGGCTGTGGCCCGGCGCCGGGGGATGTCGATTTTTAAGGCGGGCTCAGGCAACCCGGGCATGGCCAACGCCATGCGCCTGTTCGGCTTTGGCCCGGGAATGGCCGTCCTCGCCGGGGACATCCTCAAAACCGTAGCGGCGTGGATCGTGACGGGGCTGATGTTCGGCTGGTCTTCGGCGGTCACCGCCCTGACGACAGTGGGCGCTGTCCTCGGCCACGATTTTCCGTTCTGGCACCGGTTTCGGGGCGGCAAGGGCGTCGCGGTCATGTGCTCGGGGATCGTCCTCATGGCGCCGGGCTGGGGCTTCGGCGCCCTGGCCGCCGGGGCGGCGGTGGTGATCCTCAGCCATTATTTGTGTCTCGGAGCCGTGGCGATTCCGGCATTGTACATCGCCCCGGCCTGGCATTTTGGCAGCGCGGTTTCGGGCCTCTGCGTGATGGTGCTCACCGGCCTCGCGGTGCTGGCCAACGCCAAAAGCTTGAAAGCGCTGGCGCATCGCGAAGAGCCTCAGGTCGACGTGATCGGGCTGATCCGAGAACACACTAAAAAATAAAAATATAAGCAGTCTGAAAATTTTCAGACTGCTTAATTTTTTAGCTTGATTTTATGCTGCGGTGTCGAACTGGCTCATGTAGAGGTCGGCGTAAAAGCCTTTCTTTTTGAGAAGTTCGTCGTGGGTGCCGCTTTCGACGACGTCGCCGTCCCGGAGGACGAGAATCAGATCGGCGTCGCGGATGGTCGACAGCCGGTGGGCGATGACGAAGGCGGTCCGCCCAGCCATGAGGATGTCCATAGCATGCTGAATCTGCTGCTCGGTGCGGGTATCCACTGAAGATGTCGCTTCGTCGAGAATCAGCATGGGCTTATTTTCGAGCATGGCTCGGGCGATGGTCAGCTGCTGGCGCTGGCCTTGGCTGAGCTCGGTTTTGTCGTCGAGGATGGTGTCGTAGCCTTTCGGAAGGGTGGCGACAAAATGGTCGAGGCCGACAGCGCGGCAGACTTGATCGAGTTGTTTGTCGGAGATGCCTTCGGAGCCAAAGGTTAGGTTTTCGCGGAGGGTGCCCTCAAAGAGCCAGGTTTCCTGGAGTACCATGCAGAATTGATCGTGTACTTGTTCCCGAGTCATGTTGCGGGTGTCGATGCCGTCGATGGTGATGCGGCCGCCGTCGACTTCGTAAAAGCGCATGAGCAGATTGATGAGGGTCGTCTTGCCGGCGCCGGTGGGACCGACGATGGCGATTTTTTGCCCGGGCTTGGCTGCCGCAGAGAAGTCGTGAATGATGATTTTGTCGGGGGTGTAACCGAACTTAACGTGATCGAAGGTGACGCTGCCTTGGGCGTCGGCCGGAAGTGCGGCGTGCTTATTCGATTCGTCGGCCATATCGTCGGCTTCGAGGAAGTCGAAAACCCGGTTGCCTGCGGCGCCTGCCAGCTGCAGCGACTGGAAAGCCTGAGCGATTTGAGCCAGGGGCTGGGTGAAGTAGCGGACGTAGAGCATGAAGGCGACGATGACGCCGACTTCGATCTGCCCGTCGATGGCCAGCACCGCCCCGGTGACGCACACGGCGACGTAGCCGAAATTGCCGATGAATTGCATCAGCGGCATCATGAGCCCGGACATACCCTGGGCTTTGAAGGCGCTCTGACGCAGATGTTCGTTCATCTTGTCAAACTTGGCTTTTTCGTCATCGCCGTCGTTGTAGACCTTCACGGTGTTGTGATTGGTGAAGATTTCTTCGACATGGCCGTTGATAGCGCCGATATCGTTCTGCTGATCAGTGAAATAATGCTGGGATCGACTCATGATCAGGCGCATGAGCATAAAACCGATGAGGGAGGCGATCAAAGCGGCGGCCGTCATGGTCAGATTGGTCTTGACCATCATGAACAAAGAGCCGATGAACATGGCCACCGAGGTGATCAGCATGCCGATGGCCTGGTTGAAGGATTGGCCGATGGTGTCGATGTCGTTGGTCATTCGGGACAGGACATCGCCGGTGCTGACCTTGTTGAAATAGGCCATGGGGAGCCGGTGGATTTTGCTCTGAATCGCCGAGCGCAGGGACTGGGAGATCCGCTGGTTGACCGTCGCGAGCAGCCAGTGCTGCAGGAAGGTCAGGGCGAAGCTCGCGGCGTACATCGCGAAGAGCACCTTGACCAAATGCTTGATCTGCCCCATGTCGATGCCGGTCATAAAACCCTGGGCGATGAGGTTGGTGATGGTTTTCAGCTTGTCTGGCCCGAGGATGGTCAGTACCGTGCCGAAGGCCGCGGCGATGACGGCGATGATGACCATGGGCAAGAGTTTTTTATTAAAGCTGAGGATACGCCCCCAACTGTTCTTGATGTTGACTTTTTCCGTGGGTACGGCGAGACTGGCCGGGCCGTGGGGACCGCGGTGGCGGGGTTGGGATTGATATTGACTCATGCGAGTTCCTCCTTTGAAAGCTGAGACAGGGCGATCTGCTGATATTCGTCGCAGCTGGCCATGAGTTCCTGATGGGTGCCTCGGCCGGCGATCTGCCCGTCTTTGATGACGAGGATGCAGTCGGCGTCGCGGATGGTGCCGATGCGCTGGGCGACGATGAGTTTCGTGGCGCCGGCGCATTGTTCTTTCAGGTGATTTCGAACTTTGCGGTCGGTTTTGTAGTCCAGCGCTGAGAAGGCGTCGTCGAAGATCAGAATTTCTGGCTTCCGGGCGACGGCTCGGGCGATGGACACCCGCTGGCGCTGTCCCCCGGAGAGGTTGGTGCCGCTCTGGGCTACGGTGTGGTTCAGGCCGCCGTCGGCGGTTTCGATAAATTCCTTCGCTTCGGAAATTTCGGCGGCGTTTTGAATCGCCGTGACGTCTGGTTTGCCCGAAGCCGTTTTGCCGAAGGCGATGTTCGACGCCAGCGTGCCCTGGAAGAGCTGGGGCGTCTGGGCGACGTAGCCAATCTTGTCGTTGAGGGCTTTGGTGTCGTAATCTCGGACGTCGACTCCGTCGACGAGGACTTGGCCCTCAGTAGCGTCGTAAAATCGGGGAATCAGGTTGATGATGGAACTCTTGCCGCAGCCGGTAGTGCCGATGAGGGCGAGGGTTTCACCTTGATGAACCGTGAAGTCGATGTCGTGGATCACGTCGCGGCTTTCGTCGGGATAGCGGAAGTTTACGTGGCGGAAGGTGATTTCCCCGCGCTGCCCCGGGACCCCTTCGGTCTTTGTGCCCGAGATGATGGACGGCTTTGTGTCGGTGACTTCGAGAATCCGCTGGGCCGCCACCGATGCCCGAGGATAGATCATGTAGATCATGACCAGCATCATGAAGGCCATGATGACTTGGATCGCGTAGGACGAGAAGACCACCATGTTGGAAAACAGGGTGACCTTATCAGCCATGGCCGCGTGGTTGATCATCACCGCGCCCAGGGCGTAAATCGCGAGGGTCAGGCCGTTGAGCACCGCCTGAATCCCCGGCATCATCAGGGACATGCGGTGGCCGGTATAGAGGTTGTTATTGGTCAGGGTGTCGTTGACTTGTTCAAATTTGTTGGTCTGGTAATCGGCGTTGTTGTAGGCGCGGATGACCTTGAGGCCGGTGAGATCTTCCCGCGTCACCCGGTTGACATCGTCGGTCAAACTTTGAATGCGCTTAAATTTCGGCACACACAGGCCGAGAACGACGGCGATGAGCACAAACAGAATGACGACGGCCACGCCGGTGGCCATGGTCCATTCGGCATTCTTATTGGCGATTTTTGTGATGGCCCACACGGCCATGATCGGTGCCTTGACCACGGAGACCATCCCCATGGTGATGAGCAGCTGCACCTGGTTGACGTCGTTGGTCATCCGGGTGATGAGACTGGATGTGGAGAAACGGTGGATTTCCGCCATGGAAAAGGATTGGACCGCGTCGTACAATTTGCCCCGGGTGATGGCGGAGAAGTCGGCGGCGATTTTGGCCGCAATGACAGCGGTAATGCCGCCGGACACTACGCTGCCTAAAGCGCAGGCGAGCATTTTGACGCCGGCTTTGAGAACCTGGTGCAGGGTGCTGCCCGGGGTTTCGATGAGCTTGGTGATATCGGTCATATAGTCCGGCAGCTTCAGGTCGAGAAAGACCTGAAGGACGATTAAGGCAACGGCGGCGGCGAAAAGCCCCCAATCTCGGCGCCGGATATTTTTAAAGATTCGAAACATAATTCCTCCTTGTTTGACAGATTTGAAATTTGATGCTATAGTGTAGACAACTGTTTCGGTGAAACAAATGTATCATCAAACCAGTTAAACGTCAAGACGGTTTTGAACCGCGTGAACAAAAATGAATGAAATGTTTCACCAAAATTGAAAATAGGAAAATCAAAATGAAAGAAAATGAAAAAAGCGCCCCTTTTCAATCCGATCTCAAGAAAAAAGAAGCGCTTCGTCTCTCTAACGCTGAATCCAAGGCGTTGACAAGGGAATGCATCCGAACAGCCCTTTTGATGCTGTTGGGGGAAAAGTGCTACGAGGACATCACGACCACTGAAATTATAAAAAAGTCCGGGGTGTCTCGGGCAGGTTTTTATCGGAATTACCATTCAAAGCTTGATGTGATTCAAGATATCCACGATACACATTCCAATGCGGTGATCGATGCACTGAAAGCGGTGCAGGAAGGCGCTGCGCCGGAACCGGTTTTTAAGAAACTCTTTGAATGGCTGCAATCGGACGAAGATGAATTCAAGCTGTTGATGAATATTCACCAAAGGCTGCCGATTCGTCCAAATTTTGGATTGATCAAAAATGTAGAAGACACAGATCCAGAGGCTTATTACGCGCAGGTGGCGGCCAACACCATGCTGGTTACCATGATTCGAAGCTGGTTCGTGCGGGGCATGAGGGAACCCCCTGAAGCCATGGCGAAAATCAGTGCGGATATATATATACGCCTGCAGAAGCATTAAAAAAGATGCCGGATGTGACATCCGGCATCTTTTTTAGTTGTTAAACGCTTAGACAGCTCTCGATAAAGGCCAGGCTTTTTTTCAGCACATTTTTGGCGGCAGGGGTGCTGGTTTCGCGGTCGAAATCGTGAACATCCCCTGCGTCGACGTAGCGCTGCTTCGGGTGAAATTTATTGCACAAAGCAGTAAATTCGGCGAAAGGCACGTCGGGGTCGGCGATGGCGTGGGCAGCGAAGAGAGGCGCTGAAAGCTGATCGACAGTCCGGAGGGTGTCGTTTAAATAAAAGAACTTGTCTCGGCCCTTGTAGATGAGCTTCCGCCAGGCGCCCGTCTGTCTCGCGTAGACGTAGAGGCAGAAATGGGTTGCCATGGGGCCGTCGGCGTGGAGGTGCTGGGGGACGGCGTCAAAGGCGTTTTTGTTCACCGTGGGCAGGGTGTTGTAATAGGGGGACGGCAGATCGTCCCAGCGGTCGGTGAGAAAGCCGTAGCCGTAATAGGATAAGATGCCTGCAGGATTTCGGCCCAGATCTTTGGCGGCGCCGGTCATGAGCGCTAAGTAGGCGCCGGCAGAGCGGCCCCACAGGAAATAAGGGAGGTCTTTCGGCAGACCGAAGACCTCAGGCTTTTCAATAAAGGTGTCGACCGATTCCCGCACGTCTTTTAAGATGAGGTCGAGATCTGCGGCCGGGGCCAGGGGATAGTCGAAGGCGATCACGGCGAAGCCGGCGCCGGTGAAGGCGCCGATGTGGGCGTCGGGGAGGTCTTCCCGTTCGCCGTACAGCAGGCCGCCGCCGTGGAAGTAGAGCACGGCGGCCCGGGGCGCGGCGCCGTCCGGGGCGTAGACCGTGGCCTGTTTTTCATAAGATGGGTTTTTTAAGTCGATGGTGCGTTTCATGTTTTCCTCACTTTCTATGTGCTATCTTATAGCGGATTCTCCTAAAATGCAAGCTTCAGGCTATAAAATTAAAATCTGGTTGAAAAATACCTGAAATATTTAAAAAAATATTAAAATCCCCTTGCATTTTTGTCTGAAACGTGGCATGATAGACACATCAAAAGAATTTGGTTGGAATTTAAGAGTAAAAATTAAAAAGAGGTTGAAAAACCCCAAAAATGCAGAGTGAATGAAAGCGAGGCAAATTTTATGGGTTATTTAAACAATCAGACAGGCTACCGTGAATCTATGTTGGACAACCGTTCAGTGGTCAAGAAAAACAATTACGTTGTATTGGAACCCGACGGACTGGTCAAGAACGTCATTCCGGGCTATGAAAACTGTGACACGACAATCCTCGGCTGTCCTGAAATGGGCGCGACTTTCGCAGATTATCTGGTCACTGCACACGAAGGTGGCAAAAACGCAGCAGGTATCGGCGGAGATGGCATCGAATCTTTCCTGTACGTGGTTTCCGGTGCAGTGAGCGTGAAAAACGCAGATGAATCCGCAGATCTGACTGAAGGCGGCTATATGTACAGCCCGGCGGACAAGCCGATGACTTTCGAAAATAAGAGCGGCGAAGACGCTAAACTCTACGTCTACCGCAAACGCTACATTCCACTGGAAGGTCACAGCGCACACACGGTCGTCGGCAACGCCAACGACATCGCCTACATGGATTACGAAGGCATGACAAATGCACAAAGCAAAGATTTACTGCCGGCCGGCGAAGATCTGGGCTTCGACATCAACATGCACTTCTTGAAATTCGAACCGGGCGCATCCCACGGCTATCTGGAAACCCATATCCAGCAGCACTCGATGTACTTCCTCCAGGGCAAGGGCATGTACAACTTAGACGGCGATTGGATGCCACTCCAGAAGGGCGACTACGTCTTCATGGATTCCTTCGTTCCGCAGGGCTGCTACGGCGTCGGCACTGAAGACTATGTCTACATTTATTCCAAAGACTGCAACCGCGACGTGCAGCTCTAAGGTTTAAAACGGACTTTGCAAGCTCCGGAATGCAATAATTTCGGAGCTTTAATTTAATATATTATTTAAACGATAACACAAGCAATCGAAATTAGGAGGGTATTATGCGTTTATCGAGAAGCGAATTGAAATCATTGATGAAGAACAAGCTGATGTCAGCGGGTCTCCACGAAGACGATGCGGACACCACAGCGGAAATCTTAACCTGGTCTGACGAACGGGGCTACCATTCCCACGGTTCTGTCCGTGTTGAATACTACAGCGAACGGATTGCCAAGGGGGGCATCACCGTTGACCCGAAAATGACTTGGAAACAGACTGGCCCGTGCAGCGGCATGCTCGATGGGGACAACGGCATCGGCTACGTCGTCGCCAAGAAGGGCATGGAACACGCCATTGAAATGGCTAAGGAAACCGGCGTCGCTATCGTCGGCATGCGCCGTCTGTCTCACAGCGGCTCCATCGGCTACTACACCGAAATGGCAGCAGAACAGGGCCTGGCCGCCATTTCCATGTGCCAGTCCGACCCGATGGCTGTGCCGGTAGGGGGGACTGAACCCTACTACGGCACCAACCCGATTTCATTCGCAGCCCCATCCGCTGACGACCGCATTGTCGTCTTCGACATGGCGACCACGGTTCAGGCCTGGGGCAAAATCCTTGACAAACGCTCCAGAGGCGAATCCATCCCGGACACCTGGGCCGTCGACGAAAAGGGCGTGCCCGTCACTGACCCGAACAAAGTTAACGCGCTCCTGCCCATCGCCGGCGCCAAAGGCTACGGCCTCATGATGATGGTCGATGTGTTCTCAGGGATCTTAAACGGTGTGCCTTTCGGCGGCCACGTCAGCTCCATGTACCACGACCTGTCCAAGGGCCGTGACTTAGGCCAGCTGCACATCGTCATCGATCCGGACCGCTTCTGCGGCAAGGACGCTTTCCTCAAAGCCGTGAGCCAGTCCCTCGACGAACTCCACGAAATTCCGACCGCACCGGGTTACGATCAGGTGTATTATCCGGGCGAACGGGCGAAACTCCGCATGGAAAAAGCCTATGCAGAAGGCGGCATCGAAATCGTCGACGACATCGTCAAATATCTCAAGAGCGACGACATCCACTACAACCACTACGATCACAAGAACCGTTTTGCTGAATAAGGGTTTTAATATTATTTAAGGAGAAAACATGTTAAAAACAATCGTAGAAAAGGGCAGCTACCATGATTCCGTCATGCTCATGCTGCTGACCAACGAATTGGCGAAGCTCGACGGCGTTGCCAAAGTTCAGGTCATGATGGCCACACCGGCCAACAAAGACATCTTTGCCCGGGCCGGTCTCCAGACTGCTGAACTCGACGACGCGACCGCCAACGACATGGTCATCGTCGCTGACGTCGAAGATGACGCCCTCATGAAGAAAATGAAAGACATGGCGGAAGTCTTCTTCGAAGAACAGTCCAGCGACAAAGCTGCTGAAAAAGACAACAGCGTCTCTTCCTGGGAAGGGGCGAAACGGGAACTGCCGGACGCAAACCTGGCCGTCATCTCCATCCCCGGCGCTTACGCCGCTCTCGAAGGGGACCGCGCTTTGGACGAAGGCCTCAACGTCTTTATGTTCTCAGATAACGTCACCATCGAACAGGAAACGGCGCTCAAACAGAAGGCCCACGAAAAAGGCCTGTGTGTCATGGGACCTGACTGCGGCACCGGCATCATCGACGGTGTGCCCATCGCCTTCACCAACAGCGTGTCCAAGGGCTCCATCGGCATCATCGGCGCTTCCGGCACCGGGATTCAGGAGCTGACCTGCATCATCGACCGCCTCGGCGAAGGGGTCACCAACGCCATCGGCACCGGCGGCCGCGACTTGTCCGAAGCTGTCAGCGGCATCACCGTCATGGATATGATCGACGCCATGGAACAAGACGACGCCGTCAAGGTCATGATCGTCCTGTCCAAACCCCCGGCAAAAGCCGTTCGCGATAAAATCGAAAACCGCCTGAGTGTGTGCAAAAAGCCGGTCATCACTTTATTCCTCGGTGAAAAACCGGTCGAAAACGAAGAAGATTTCTATCACTGCTACACCTTGGACGAAGCTGCCCGCCTGGCCGTTTCCCTCGTCCGCGGCGAAACCGTCCCAGAAGGCGACGTGCCGGTGGCTGTGGGCGACGTGTTCTCTGCTGACGAACACAAAACCATCAAAGCTTACTACTCTGGCGGCACCCTGGCCAACGAAGCCGCGATGCTCATCAAAGACGCCTTAGACCTGAAGATTCCGCCTGAAAAGGCCGAAGGCTTCATGCTCACCCACGACGGCCACGTGGTCGTCGACTTAGGCGATGACGTCTACACCCAGGGTCATCCGCACCCGATGATCGACCCGGCGAAGCGCATCGAATGCATGGAAGAAGCCCTCGACGATCCGTCCACAGGGGTCATCCTCTTCGACGTCATGCTCGGCTACGGCTCCCACGACGATATGGCCGGTGCTTTAATCCCGTCTATCCAGAATCTCCAAACTAAAGCGAAGGCTGACGGCCGCAAACTGGTCTTCGTCACCACCGTCTGCGGGACCCGCAAAGACTTCCAGGGCTACGACGAAACCGTCAAGAAACTCAAGGACGCCGGCGTCATCGTCTGCGACACCAACAAACTGGCCTGCCAGGCCGCGATCCACGCCATCGGCCTCGACTTCGACGAACCGGCCAAACCGACCGTCCCCCGCCGCAAATCTGACGTGACCCCGGGCACCCCGTCTGAAAATCTCATCGACATGCTCGGCCGCAAACCCAAGGTTATCAATATCGGTCTGAAGAGCTTTGCTGATGTGTGTGAAGAATTCGGCTGCGACACCGTTCAGTTCGACTGGGCGCCGCCGGCAGGGGGCGATCTGGAAATGATCTCCGTCCTGAACTTCTTAAGAAGCTACACCGACAACGACGGCGAAACCATCGACGACATGAATCAGAAAGTCATCGCCAAAGTCGTCGCCGCACAGCCTGTCCTCAAAGACAACGTGCCAGCCAAAGATGTGATTCCGGAACTGAACACCGATCAGAAGACGATTCTCCACGCCGGACCGCCCATCACTTACGATGAAATGCCGCCAACTGTCAAAGGTTCCTGCATCGGCGGGGTGCTTTTCGAAGAATGGGCCGACAACGAAGAAGACGCGAAGAAGCTGCTTGAATCCGGTGAAATCCGCTTCATCCCGTGCCACCACGTCAACGCGGTCGGGCCCATGGGCGGCATCACCACCGCACACATGCCGGTGTTCGTCGTCGAAAACGAAACCGACGGCAACCGCGCCTACTGCACCATGAACGAAGGGATCGGTAAGGTCCTCCGATTCGGCGCCTACTCTCAGGAAGTCGTCGATCGTCTGCGCTGGATGCGCGACGTCCTCGGACCGACCCTGGGCCGCGCTTTAAGATCCAAGGAAAACGGCCTCGCCGTCAACCCGATGATCGCCAAAGCCATCGCCATGGGCGACGAATTCCATCAGCGCAACATCGCCGCTTCTCTGGTTTTCCTCAAAGAAGTCGCGCCGATCATCACCGACATGGATATGGACGAAAAGGACAAAGTCGACGTCATGCAGTTCCTGTCTGACACCGATCAGTTCTTCCTCAATATCATGATGGCGTCGGGCAAGGCCATTATGGACGGCGCCCGCAAGGTACAGGAAGGGACCGTCGTCACGGCCATGTGCAGAAACGGCGTCAACTTCGGCATCCGCATCGCCGGCATGGGCGACGAATGGTTCACCGGCCCGGTCAACACCCCACAGGGGCTGTACTTCACCGGCTACGACGGCGAAGATGCCTGCCCGGATATCGGGGACTCCGCGATCACTGAAACGGTTGGGGTCGGCGGCTTCGCGATGATCGCCGCACCGGCGGTGACCCGCTTTGTCGGCGCCGGCGGCTTTGAAGATGCCCTGCGCACCAGCAACGCGATGTCGGAAATCACCATTTCCCACAACCCGAACTACATCATCCCGACGTGGAACTTCAAGGGCGCGTGCTTAGGCCTCGATGCCCGCCTCGTTGTCGAAAAGAACATCGCCCCGGTCATCAACACCGGGATTGCCCACAAGATTCCAGGCTACGGCCAGATCGGCGCCGGCACCGTCAACCCGCCGTTCGAATGCTTCAAGAAAGCCATTTTAGCGTACGCAAAGAAATTAGGATATCAGGAATAAAGGACGCGGCGGCGCAAGCCGCCGCCCTTTCGGTTATCAAACAAACGTATCTGAGGAGAGAGTGAATGAAACAGAAAACAGTGGTCATCGCCCTTGGGGGCAACGCCCTTGGGAACAACGTCGTCGAACAGCGGGCAGCGGTGACCAAAACCGCGAAAGTCATCGTCGATCTGGCGTCTGAAGGCCTGTCTTTGGTCATCACCCACGGCAACGGCCCCCAGGTCGGCATGATTCAGGAAGCGATGGACACCATTGCGGCCAAAGGGGACGCGCCAATTCCGCTGCCCTACAGCGTCGCCATGAGCCAGGGCTACATCGGCATCGACCTCCAGAACGCCATTAAAGACGAACTGGCGGTCCGGGGCATGGACAAGAAAGTTTCGACAATTTTGTCTCAGGTGGAAGTGGACCCGAACGATCCCGCCTTCGGGCATCCGTCCAAACCCATCGGCCAGTTCATGACCAAGGAACAGGCGGAACTCAAAGCCCAAAACGGCGTGGACGTCGTCGAAGACGCCGGCCGAGGCTGGCGGGAAGTGGTGGCGTCGCCGATGCCCAAGCGCATCCGGGAACTGCTCACCATTAAAACCCTCCTCGCCGCAGGCCACATCGTCATCACCTGCGGGGGCGGCGGCATTCCGGTCATCAGTAAAGACGGCCGCCTCGAAGCGGTCAACGCCGTCATCGACAAGGACGGGGTCAGCGCGCTTTTGGCGGAAAAACTCGACGCGGACGAACTCGTGATCCTGACGGCTGTGGAAAAAGTCGCCATCGAATTCGGCAAGCCCGGACAGAAATGGCTGTCCAAAATTTCGACCAAGGAGGCGGAGAAATACATCGCCGACGGGGAATTTGCTCCAGGCTCCATGCTGCCGAAAGTTGAAGCGGCGGTGCGCTTCGCCGAAAGCGGCCCGGACCGCACGGCGCTGATCACCCTTTTGGAAAAAGCTGCCGACGGCATCGCCGGCAAGACCGGCACCATCATTCATCAGTAAACACAACACGCATTCACAGAAGGGAGCGAGCATGCACATTCCAGTAACTTTTCTGACCTGGGCGATGGCCTTTTTACCCATCGTCGTTTTGATCATCCTCATGGTGACCTTTCATTGGGGCGCCGCTGAAGCGTCAGCGGTCGGGGTTGTGATCACGGTGATCACCGGCTTTGCGTTTTACAAAGCCAATTTGAACCTCGTCGCCTCGGAGATGGCCAAGGGCGTGTGGGACGCCATCATCATTCTGCTCATCATCTGGGCGGCGATCCTGCTGTACCATGTGGGGGACGAGGCCGGCGCCTACGGCGTCATCCGGGATGGCATGCAGCGGCTTCTGCCCAACGAACTCCTTCAAGTGCTCGCCATGGCCTGGGTGTTTGAAAGCTTCCTTCAAGGCATCACCGGCTTCGGCGTGCCGGTGGCGGTCGGCGCACCTTTGCTCATGGGCATCGGCGTCGCGCCGGTGTGGGCGGTCATCATGCCCCTGATCTGCCAGGCCTGGGGCAACACCTTCGGGACCCTGGCCGCAGCCTGGGATGCCCTGGCCAATTTCTCCGGCCTCGCTGCCGGCTCCGCGATGTACTGGAAAGCGGCCTTTTGGGCCAGCCTCTTCCTGTGGCTCTGGGACATCGCCACAGGCTTTATCATCTGCTGGTTCTACGGCAAAGGCAAGGCCGTGAAGAAGGGCTTTGCCGCCGTGCTTATTCTGTCTACGATTCAGGGGGGCGGGGAATTCGTCCTGTCCCAGGTCAACACGACCCTGTGCTGCTTCCTGCCGTCTCTGATCGCTTTGGGTGCGATCTTCCTGCTCGGGCGCATGAAGATGTACAAAGATCCGTGGCACCTTGACGATTCGCCGATCATGAACCGCAAGGCGGTCACGAAAAAAGCGGCGGCCCTGCCCGAAGGGATGACTTTGGTTCACGCGTTTATCCCTTACGTTTTCCTGTCGGTCGTCACGCTAGTGGTCCTGCTCGTGCCGCCGATTCACAACGCGGCATCTGCGTTTAAAATCGGGCTGTCCTTCCCGAAAGAAGTGACGGGCTACGGCTACACGACAGCGGCAGTCAAGGGCTATTCGGCCTTTGCGCCTTTGAGCCACGCGAGCCTGTTCCTGTTCTTGTCAGCGGTTGTCGGCCTGGTGTATTATAAATCCAAGGGCTGGATCAAATCTGGGGGCACCGGCCGGGTGTTCTCAGGCAGCATCGCCATGACCATGCCGTCGGGCATCGCCGTGGTGGGCTTAGTCATCATGTCCAAAGTCATGGGCGGCACGGGCCAGACCATCGTCCTCGCAGAAGGGATCTCCGGCGTGCTCGGGAAGGCTTACATGGCCTTGGCGCCCTTCGTCGGCCTGCTGGGCACCTTTATGACGGCGTCGAACATGAGCTCCAACATCCTGTTCGGCAACTTCCAGATGACCTCGGCGAAGCTGCTCCACGTGAGCCCGGCTCTCGTCCTCGCGGCTCAGACTGCCGGCGCTTCCATCGGCGCGGCCGTGAGCCCATCGAAAATCATCCTTGGCACCACGACCGCCGGGATTCTCGGCAAAGAAGGGGAGGTTCTGAAGAAGGTTATGGTGGTCGCGATCCCCGCGGCTCTGATTGTCGGCCTCATCACATTGCTGGCCGGTGTGGTTTAAGGAGAAAAGACAGACATGGAAAAACAACCGTTTTTTAAAACCGACGCCGGGTTTTTAACCCTGGCCTTTATCGCGATCGTCATCGGCACGCTGATCGTCCGGGGCGGCATGGCCGCCGCCTCGACAGCCGTGCAGGGATTCGGCGTCGCTGTGGTGCTCGTCGCCCTGTGCGCGGTGCCGCTTAAAACTTATGTATTCAAGCGTAAATAAATAGAGGCAATTTTTACAGCAAAATCATTTAGAGGAGTAATATTATGGATAACCAAATCGAAAAATCCACTGGCCGCATTGCGGAAAATCTGGAAACCTTGAAACAGTTCACGGCAACGCCGGGCAACGGCTGCACCCGCCTGCCTTTCACGAAGGAAGCCCGGAAAGCGGTGGATTACCTGAAAACCGTCATGACAGACGCTGGTCTTGAAGTCTGGGAAGATGCCGCGGGCAACGTGTTCGGGCGCATGGCCGGGAGCGATTCGTCTCTGCCTTGCGTCATGAGCGGGTCTCACTACGATTCTGTCGTCAACGGCGGCGACTTCGACGGCATCGGCGGGGTCATCACCTCCATCGAAGTGGCGCGTTTGCTCAAAGAAAGCGGCAAAACTTTCAAACACGACTTCGTTGTCGCAGGTTTCTGCGATGAAGAAGGGATGCGCTTTGGCACCGGCTATTTCGGCTCCGGCGCGATGCTTGGCCACCGCAACACCGAATACACCCACAACTTCAAAGACGCCGATGGCGTCAGCATCGCTGAAGCGATGAAAGGCTACGACCTCGATCCGGACAAGATCGGCGCAGCAGCCTGGCCTGAAGGCAGCATCGGCCACATGATCGAAGCCCACATCGAACAGGGGCCGGTCCTCGACCGCGAAAACATCGAAATCGGCCTGGTGACCGGCATCGTCGGCATCCAGCGCTACGTCGTCACCGTCCACGGCCGTGCGGACCACGCGGGCACGACTCCGATGGACATGCGCATCGACGCCGTGGAAGCGGCCACCAAAGTCATCTCCAAGATTCCGGACTGGGCCCGTGAAAAAGCGGACGGCACCGTTGCGACCTGCGGCGTGGTCAACGCGATCCCAGGGGGCATGAACATCGTGCCGGAAGGCTGCGAATTCTCCATCGACATCCGTTCCATGAACAACGACAACATCAACGACATCACCCGTCGGATTCGCGCAGCCCTCGACCGGGAAACCGAGGCCATTGGCGCGACCTACGACATGGACACGAAGCTGGTTATCGAACCGGTGGACATGGACGCCGATATGCTCGACGTGCTCGAAGCCGACTGCAAAGCCCGGGGCTATTCCTACAAACGCCTGCCCAGCGGCGCCGGCCACGACTCTCTGGAAATCGGCCAGGTGCTCCCGACGGTCATGCTGTTCGTGCCGAGCAAAGACGGCCGCAGCCACTGCCCGGTGGAATTCAGCCGCTACAGTGATTTCGCCAAAGCCGCTTCTTTGATGCAGACTTTGATTACCGGCCTTTTGGACGAATAATTGCCACAGCATTGTGCGCATATGGTAAAATAAACTAAATGATCGCGGTTTTTAAATTTTAATTTTGATTAAGAGAAAAGAAGGAGGCAGTTTTTGGTTATCGCGGAAATGAATCCAGATGCAAAACCCCGGAATCTCCGGGTGCTCAGACGCTATCTGCGCCTCACCCAGCAGCAGTTCATGGAACGGTTTCTCTCTGGGCCATCCGGTGCGCCGATGAGCATTGCCACCTACTCCAATCTCGAGCGCCGGGGCGGCAAACGCCTCGACGCAGTCATCACAAAGGTCAGCCGGAAACTCAATCTCGATCCCTTGGTCTTTTCTATGGACCCGGTGGCCTTCAGTGAACAGGTCGGACAGCTCGTGGACGAATCTCCGGAAGACACGGGCCATGGCGGCGGCGACATCACGGAACTCGTGAACCGTCTCACCGTGTTCTTCGCGGACAAGATCGTCATCGGGGAACTGAGAAAGGGGAGCCGTATCCCTTCGGACCGGGAACTGGCCCAGACCATGGGCGTCGGCCGTTCGGCAGTGCGGGAAGCGCTAAAAGTTTTAAGTGTCCTGGGCATGATCGACATCCGCCCGGGGCAGGGGACCTTCATCTCCCAGAAGGAATCCAATTTCTTCGCCGTGCCTTTGAGCTGGTCGCTGTTTTTGAGCAAACCCCAGGTGGAAGATATCCTCGAGGTGCGCAACCTCATCGAAATCGGCGCGGCGCGTTTGGCCGCCCGCTCCACCGACGAGTCGGCCCTGTCCCAGCTGTACGCCCGCAGCTACGAGGTGTTCAACGCCTACGATGCTCACGACCAGAAACGCTTCCTCGAAGCGGACGTGGCCTTCCACACGAGCGTCGCGTCGTGCTCGGGCAACCAGATCATCTTCTCGATGATCGAAACCATTCGCAATCTTCTGAAGCGGGTCAGCCAGACCGGCATGGTCACCGACGAGCAGATGACCGAAATCTACGGCGAACACAAGGAAATCTTCGGCGCCATCATGTCGAAGGACCCCGACGCCGCAGGCAAGGCCATGGCCAAGCACCTGCACAATTCTCAGGACCGTTACAACTATCAATAAGATTCATACCATCATCCCTTTTATGCAGCCCCGGCAGGGGCTTTTTTATTTGACACGGGCAAGCAGAATTTATAAAATACAAAAGGCAAAAATTTAAAAATAATACGAGGTGCGATTTTATGGAAACCAACCGACTCGAAGCGTTCTCGGACGGGGTGATGGCGATCATCCTCACGATCACGGTATTGGCATTTAAGACGCCGGCGGGGGCAGGCTGGCGGGACGCCGCCCACCTCGTGCCCCAGGTGCTCAGTTATTTCCTGAGTTTTCTTTTCGTCGCGATTTACTGGGTAAATCACCATATCGCCCTCAAAGACGTGGAGCGGGTGAATGTCAAGGTGCTGTGGTGCAACAACGCCCTGCTGTTCTTCATGTCCTTCGTGCCGTTTTTGACGGGCTGGGTCGGGGAACACCTCGGCGCGCCGGTGCCGCTGTTTTGGTATTTCTTCGACATGTTTCTCACCGGCGTCGCCTTCCATTTGATGATGTATTTCATCGCGAAGGAAGCCGGCACGAAATTCTGCCTCGATCTCCGAAGCGTGTGCACCCTCGCCGGCTACCTCGCCGCCGCGGGGCTGGTCTTCGTCCATCCCGCCGCCTCCTACATCGTCGGCACCGCCGTGAACCTGTGGTGGCTGCACTCCAAACGCACGGACCGGATTCTCGACGACCACTGCGACCGGAAATAAAGACGGCTGCGCGGTCGTTTTTTTTGCGCATTTGCGTTATCGTTTAGAAAGTAAAAAGCCTATGCGATACTATGCAGTCATTGATACGAATGCTTAATCTTTAAAAAAACAATTCATACAAAAAACGGCCTCGAAAGAGGTCGTTTTTTGATGCTGATTTGCTTTTATTTATTTCATGCTGATGAGCCCGAGGCCGGCGAGGCAGACGAGAATGCCCGCGATTTTGTTCCAGGTGATCGCTTCTTTAAAGAGCAGGCGGCCGACGAAGATCAGGATCACGGCCAAAGCGGCGGCCTGCACGATCGAGGCGGTGCTCACGGGCCAGCCGGCCTTGTAAGCGCTGATGTAGCCGAATTCCAGGCCGACAATCGAAAGCCCCAGTACAAAGGGTGCCCAGTTGACCTTTGAATATTCCGCGAGGATGCTCCCGCCGCGGTCCATCACATGGTACAGCACAAAGGCCGACACGGCGCCGACGGCGTAGGTGATCGTCAGCGACGCCAAAGGGTGCATCCCCTTCGGGACAGATTTCGTACAGATCTGATAAAACACGTTGCACAGCACAACGAGGCCAATGGGCCAGATGTAATTGAACATGGTGTTCCTCCTCAAATGTATTTGGCCTGTTGTGCGGTAGGATCCCAGCCGCTCCGAGGGTGTCGGATGAGTTTATTATAGCGTTTGCGGGCACATCTGGCTACTATTTTCTCGCACCGGCGTTATCGTTTACGTTTTACCTATTCAGTAACTTCAATTTGTGTTAAACTAAAGCTATATATTGGCGCAGTGCCATCATAAGGGAGGATATACGGCTATGGCAGAAATTCCTGAAAAGGCAGGGGCGCTCTGGGCCAAAAAGAATGATTGCAGCGGCACATTCAGCTGGCTGCCGCTGACGGTGCATCTTCAGGATACCATGCAGGTGGCGGGATTTTTGTGGAATCACTGGATGAGTCAGGGACAAAGAGACGGCATTATTTCACAAATCAAAAACGGTAATGAAGAGCTGGCCGAAAACCTGGTGCAGTTTCTGGGCGGGATTCACGATATCGGAAAAGCCACGCCGGTTTTTCAAGCCCAGAAGGGATTTTCTTCGTCAAAGGATCTGGACCAGGAACTGCTGGAGAAATTGGAGCGGGCAGGATTTCGCGGCATTGCGGCATTTGATCCGAAGAATAAGCGCTATTCTCATCATGCCCTGGCCGGGGCCTGGATTTTGAGAAAGTTTGGCGTTCGGGAAGACGTCGCGTCGATCGTCGATGCCCATCACGGGAAACCGGTAGATGATGAGGAGGCTTACAGTAGGCAGGCGGCTTATATCTCCAATTATTATCAGACGGAAGACCTGGAATCTGATGCACACAAGCGCTGGGCGGACGTGCAGCGCAGCATTTTCACATGGGCCTTGAAACAGAGCGGGCTGGACCGGATAGAAAATATCCCTGAAATTTCTGAACCGGCGCAGGTGCTGCTTTCGGGCCTCGTGATCATGGCCGACTGGATCGCCAGCAACGAAGCCTATTTTCCGCTGCTGCCGATCGCTCAGGCACACGTGGCCAATCCTTCGGAACGGTACAGAACCGGCATTCAAAAATGGTTCTGCAGCCGTCCCCTTGAAGTCACAGAACCCGACGATGCAGAGGCCTTATACCAGGCAAGGTTTGGGTTCCGTCCCCGCGATTTTCAAAAGAAGATCTTCGAGACGGTTCAGGGTCTTTCAAAGCCGGGAATCCTGGTGATTGAAGCGCCGACCGGGTGCGGCAAGACGGAGGCGGCCTTAGCAGCGGCGGAGCAGACGGCGGCCAAGACGGGCAGGAGCGGTCTGTTTTTCGGCCTTCCGACCCAGGCGACCTCCAACGGGATGTTTTCGAGAGTCTGCGATTGGCTGAAAAATGTTTCAGATGCCTACGGCCTTCCACTGCCCATTCGGCTGCAGCATGGCAAGGCGGCGCTGAATCCGCTGATGAATCAGCTAGCCAGTGCTCACATCGACGAGGATAGCGGCAGTGACGGGGCTGTGATCGTCAATCAATGGTTTTCCGGCAGAAAGAAGGCCATCCTGGATGACGATGTGGTCGGCACCGTCGATCAGTTTTTGCTGGCGTCCCTGAAGCAGAAGCACCTCGCCCTGCGTCATCTGGGACTTGACAAGAAAGTGGTCGTGATCGACGAGGTGCACGCCTATGACGCGTACATGCAGCAGTATCTGGATCAGTCCCTGAAATGGATGGGCGCTTATGGCGTGCCGGTGATTCTGCTTTCGGCGACCCTTCCCGCAGAAAAGCGGCAGGACTTTATTGTCGCTTATCTGCGCGGGACAGGCATAAAGAAGCGGGAGATTGAGTGGGGTGATGTGGATTTTAAGACCAGGCATTATCCTTTAATGACGTATACAGAGGGGTCCCGCGTCTTTCAGGAGACCGGCTTTTCCATGCAGCAAAACAAGACCGTGCAGATTAAAAAGATTAAAGAAGACGATTTGTACGACAAAGTTGCAGAGCTGATTCGAAATGGCGGCGTGCTGGGCATTGTGGTTAATACGGTCAGGCGGGCGCAGAAAATCGCACAGCGCTGTTCGGAAGGATTCGGCGAAGATACTGTGCTTCTGCTGCATTCAAATTTCATCGCGACGGACCGGATGACGAAAGAGGATGAGCTTCTGCATCTGATCGGGAAAGATGGCAGGCGGCCAAAGCGCCTGATTGTCGTCGGCACGCAGGTGATCGAGCAGTCGCTGGATATTGATTTCGACGTGCTGATCACGGATCTCTGCCCGATGGATTTGATGATCCAGCGGATCGGCCGGCTGCAGCGCCACGACATCGCAAGACCGCAAAACCATCAAAGCCCGGTCGTCTATGTGATGGGCGCGGAGGAACCCCTTGTGTTTGAAAAAGGCTCCACCTATGTCTATGAAAAATATCTGCTGGCGCGCACCCAGGCTTTTCTGCCGTCGGTCATCCACATTCCGGAAGACGTTTCCCATCTTGTTCAAAAAACCTATGATTTTAAACACGCGGAGCCGGAATATTACGGGGATCAGTTGGCTGAATATTTGAAATACAAAAAAGCTTTTGAGGTTCACAGAGCCAATAAGCAGGAAAAGGCCAAGACGTTTCAAATCGACAAACCCTCTATGAGAATCAATCCAAAACGCTATAATCTCACGGGGTGGCTCACAACACCGGATGAATCCGACTCTGAGGAAAAAGCGTGCGCCCAGGTGCGCGACACCAACGAAACCATCGAAGTCATCGCGGTGCAAAAGCGGGAAGGAGGCTATGGAATTTTCACACCAAAGACGCCGTCAGACCGGGACATTTCAGACCAAATCAGCGATCCGGAGACGGCGAAAAAACTGGCGGCCCAGACCCTTCGGCTGCCGCCTTCGGTCATACGCGGCAATCCAATCGACAAAGTCATTGAAGGGCTGGAAAATTACAACAGAAGAAATCTCAAAAACTGGCAGAATCAGCCGTGGCTGAAAGGCACCTTGGGCGTGATTTTTGACGAGAACGGCATTTTTCGGATGGCGGATTTGAATATTGATTTGCAGTATGACAATCAATATGGGTTGCGCACCATAGAAGAGGAGGTAAAATGAGCCGATACAATCTATTAGAGGAGTCGTGGATCGAAGTGGTGACCAATCGGGGCGAACAGAAGGAAGTTTCTTTATTGGATTTGTTTCGCCACGCGGAGGAATACCGGTGTCTTGCCGGAGAAATGGAAACCCAGAACTTCGCGATGCTTCGCTTTTTGCTTGCGATCGTCCAGACGGTCTTTTCACGATATGACAGCGAAGGCGAGCCGTATCCGTTTCTGGAAACGGACAGTCAGATGCGGCAGATCGAAGAAGTCGATGAAGACGACGCCGATGATTATGCAGACGCGCTGGAAGCAACCTGGGATCGTCTGTGGCAGGCCGGCCATTTCCCGGAGATCGTGTGCCAGTATCTGGAAACATGGCGGGATCACTTTTATCTGTACGATGACAAGTATCCGTTCTTTCAGGTGACAGAACAGGAATTAAAAGCCTACTTGCCGGAAAAGAAGCCGACGAAAATGGCCGGAAGAAATTTCAACCGTCTGATTTCTGAAAGCGGCAACAAAACGGCTTTGTTTTCCCCAATAGCGGGGACAGGCAAAAAGGGAAATAAGGATCAGATGACAGCCGCAGAAATGGCAAGATGGCTTTTGATGCTCCAAGGCTATATCGGGCTTTCCGACAAGGTCAGTTTAGTGGGCAAGGATCAGAAACCTTCCAAGGGGTGGCTTTTTGATCTCGGCAGTCTGTATCTGGAAGGGGATAATTTATATGAAACCCTTTTGCTGAATGAGATTCCTGTTTCTCAAGTGCAAAAAAACGAGATAAGGATGCAGTCTCCCTGCTGGGAAATGAGCGGGAAGGACAATATAGAAAGGCTCATACAGGGCGTGCCCATCCGAAATCTGGCACAGCTTTACACGAATTGGAGCAGAGCGATATACGTAGATCCTGAGCAGGACGAAAACGATACGGAAATTGAGATTGTGAAGCTTCCGGCCATTGCCCATGAAGACAACTTCCTGGAACCGATGACCGTCTGGCATTTTAATGAAACAGGCGTTCATAAGGAGCATTACACGCCGAAAAAACACAGGCCAGATCAGGCGATGTGGCGCTCGTTCGGACTGATCACGATGCGAACCTCCGATGAAAAGCACCAGAGGCGTCCGGAAATCCTGAGTCATCTTGATAGGATTCAAAAAAAGATGGGAAGCCGGCAAATTGCCATTCATGCCGTCGGCATGCAGGATGACGGGAATGCGACGTCCTGGGTGCCCGTCGATGAAGTGACAGATACCCTGAACGTGAATGATTTTGTCGTTTCGGATACGTCCGACGCCGGCTGGATCATCCGGATCAACGATGCCGTCGACATGACGAAGCAGGTCGCCGCTGTCTATAGAGGATTTTTATTGGATATCGCGCGCATCCGCAATCAGGATATCAAAAAAGAGGGCAGAGTTTTTGCAGATTCTGGAACAGAGGACTTCTATCAGGCGCTCAATGAACCTTTTCGGAATTGGCTCGCGCGCCTTCAGCCGGAAGATTCCAAGGACGACAAGATATCGGAATGGTACAAGATTTTAAAGCGAATCGCGGAGGATCAGGTGCAGATGGTGATTCGCCGGGCGACGCCGCGGGATTACATCGGCATCGAAGACAAAGATAATGGCCATATGTTTAATATCGTAACGGCTTATCAAAAACTGAAGGGCCGAATTACAAGGAAACTGGGATAGGAGGTGATCCGGTTGGTAAAAGAACATCAGGTACAAACTGAGCGTGCAACGGTCTGGAAGGTGACAAACCAGATCATTGCAAAAATTGAAAACGGCGAAAAATACGGGATTCAAAAGGCGGCAGTGCTGGCAAGGCTGAGAAATGCCATCGGCAAGCCGTTGTCAGAAGCAGAAGAGGTGTGGCCGATTCTCTTCGAAAATCTGCCCCGTGAGTTTTTAAGCCCAAACGGCGGTGAAACCTATCAAGAAAAAGCGATTTACACCACCCTGCAGCTCTACGCGGTATGCATGCAGGGATCAGCAGGGTCGGTCAAATCCGATTCCGCTTATAAAGGCTCTATCGGAAAGTCCCTTGGCAACGGGCGGGACCCAGAGGATTCGAAAGCGCTAGACCGGCGATTCGGCGCGCTGATCACGGCGGATACTTTCGAAGCAATGACTTATCATTTAAGGCAGATGATCAAGATCGTCAAAAGCCATACTGGCATGACCGTAAACTTTCCCCGCCTGGCGAAGGACCTGCTGTCTTTTCAATATGGAGATCAGAGAAAAATTGGCTTCCAGTGGGCGCAGGATTATTATGCCTACAAAAAACCGGCCAGTGAACTCAAAACAAATGATGCACAATAAAAAAGGAGAATATTCAAATGAAAGATCACAGACTTTACCTCGATATCCACGCCATTCAGACCCTTCCGCCGTCAAATGTCAACCGCGACGACTCCGGCAGCCCGAAGACGGCGCAGTACGGCGGCGTTCAGAGAGCCAGAGTGAGCTCTCAGGCGTGGAAACGGGCGATTCGCCGGTATTTTGCGGACCACAGCGGCGCTGATTTGGGCGTCCGCACCAAAAGAATCATTGATTATGTCGCGGAGCAGATCCTTGCATTAGACGCTTCTGTTGGAGAAGAAGATGCCATGAATATGGCAGAGGATACGCTGAATAAAGCCGGGATCAAAACGGATAAGAAAAAGCGGGCCGCGAAGGCGCTGTTTTTCATGGGCAAGAAACAGGCGGCTGAACTGGCAAAGGCGGCCTTGGCCGGGGAAACCGATAAAAAGGCGCTGCAGGAGATTTTGAAAGAAGAACCAGATATTGATATTGCGCTGTTTGGCCGCATGGTGGCAGATGATCCCACATTGAACGAGGATGCTTCCGCTCAGGTCGCCCATGCGATTTCCACCCACGCCGTTCAGACGGAATTCGACTATTACACCGCCATGGACGACAAATCGCCGGAAGATCAGGCAGGCGCCGGGATGCTCGGGACGATTGAGTACAATTCAGAAACCCTTTACCGGTATGCCAATGTCGCCGTGCATGAACTGGTGCGCCAGCTTGACAGCAAAGAAAAAGCAATCAGTGCGCTGAAGCTGTTTGTAGAGGCGTTTTCAAATTCCATGCCGTCCGGCAAAATCAACACCTTTGCCAATGACACCCTTCCCCAGGCGCTGATGATCAACATTAGAGGGGACAGACCGGTCAATCTGGTCAGCGCCTACGAAAACCCGGTGAGACCCCACGACGGCTATGTAGAAAAATCTGTACAGCGCCTGTTTGAAGAACTCAAAAAAACAGAAAAATTTGTCGAAAAACCGCTGCTCACCCTGTACTTGACCCAGGACGAAATTTCTGAAAAGCCGGAAGGCAAAGCAGAAGACAGCCTTCGGGATCTGCTGAATGATCTGGATCAGCTTGAAGACTTGATGTAAAAAGCGTGTCAGGCATGAGAACGATACTTTTAAAATTTGCAGGGCCCCTGCAATCCTGGGGGACCGCTTCTCATTTTGAAAGCCGGCATACTGATCTGTATCCGTCCAAAAGCGCCGTGATCGGCATGATTGCGGCCGCCTTGGGTTACAGGCGGTCTGAGGACGAAAAGATCCGGCGTTTGAATCAGCTGCACTTTGCGGTGCGGGCGGATCAGGAAGGGAAAATCACGGAAGACTACCAGACGGCCCATCAGTACAAATACAAGCCCGATCCCGTCTTAGAGCGGACTTATGTCACCCACAGATATTATCTGGAAGATGCAGTCTTTTTGGCTGCAGTGGGTCATGAAGATGATCAGTGGATGGCGAAAATCGAAAAGGCCCTGCGGTATCCGTATTTTCAGCTGTATTTGGGGAGACGTTCGTGCCCGGTTACGGCGGACTGCCTTTTTGATGTGACGGATCAGGATGTGATTTCGGCACTGAAACAAGCGCCGTGGCAGGCGGCGGGCTGGTACAAACGCATGCATCAGGGACCGATTTATCTGTACGCGGACGCAGAGCTTCTGCCAAATGGCAAGCGGTCGTTCAGGAGAGATCAGGTTGTTTCACTGGCAGAGCGTGGGCGGAAATACGCATTGCGTCAGGAAAGCAGCGCGCTTGTCCAGGTTGAAAACGACAGCCGTCCGGAACATGATGTGTTCGCTTCAATTTAGGCGTTAGGAGAAGGAGCAGGCATGTATTTATCGCGTGTAGAATTAGATTCAAAGAATCGCCGGAAGATCAGAGATTTGACCCATGTCGGGGCCTATCACAGCTGGGTTGAGGACAGCTTTCCCGATGAAAAGGGAGAACGGAGCCGAAAGCTTTGGCGCCTGGATGTGCTGCGCCACAAGACCTATCTCTTGGTGGTCAGCGCCGATAAACCCGATTTATTCAGACTTGAAAAGTATGGCGTTCCAGGATCTGCGGCAACCAAAGATTATGCGCCCTTTCTGAACCGCATCCAAGCCGGGCAGTATTACCGCTTCAGAGCCGTTTTGAATCCGGTGCACTCTGTTTCAAACCGTGCGGAAGGAAGGGGAAGGGTTTATCCCGAGGTCACGGTGCGTCAGCAGATGGCCTTTCTTGAAAAGCGGGCCGCCGCCAATGGATTTGAGTTGGTTCCGGGACAATATACGATTACAGACCGCCGGTATGTGGTGCTGAAAAAAGCGGGGCATCGGCCTGTGCGGCTGAGCCGTGTCGCCTACGAAGGCCTTTTGCGCGTTCAGGACGCCGCAAGCTTTCGGGACGCGCTGACCCATGGGATCGGTCGGAAAAAAGCCTATGGCTTTGGCATGATGACGGTAATCCCCATTGAAAAGTAAGCGCATGGGGAAGGCCACAGACAAAATCAGTCTGCAGGAAATGCCTCAAATTGAAGACCGGGTGACTTTCATTTACGTGGAGCACGCCGTGATCAACCGGCAGGACGGGGCCATCACCGTCACAGACAGCCGGGGCATGGTGCGCATCCCTGCCGCGATCCTGGGGGTTTTGTTTCTGGGGCCCGGAACGGATATCACGCACCGGGCTGTTGAACTTTTGGGAGATGCAGGCACCAGCATGATCTGGGTCGGCGAACACGGCGTCAGGCAGTACGCCCACGGCCGGTCTCTGGCGCGCACCACCCGGTTTCTGAAAAAACAGGCGGTGCTGGTCACGAATACCAGAAAAAGAGTGGCAGTCGCACGGCAGATGTATAAAATGCGGTTCCCGGATGAGGACGTTTCCGCGCTGACGATGCAGCAGCTGCGCGCCCACGAAGGCGCTCGGGTCCGCCGTTTGTATCGGGAAATGGCAAAGCAGCATCGGGTGCATTGGGATAAAAGAACCTATGATCCGGACAACTACAGCGGCGGCGATCCGGTCAATCAGGCGCTTTCAGCTGCGAATGTCGCGCTGTACGGCGTGGTTCACAGTGTGGTCTGCGCCTTGGGACTCTGTCCGGGGCTGGGCTTTGTGCATACGGGACATGATCTTTCCTTTGTTTACGATGTTGCGGATTTGTACAAAGCAGAAATCACCATCCCGATCGCCTTTGAGGCTGCCGCTGAATATGCAGAAGGCGATGATATTGGAAGACAGGCGCGCCTGAAGGTTCGGGATGCGTTTTCTGACGGGAAACTGCTCAAGCGAATCGTCAAAGATCTTCAGAACTTGCTGAGCGTCGAAGAAGAAGAGCAGATTTCCCTCGAACCCCTGAGCCTTTGGGATGACAAAAAGGGAACGGTGCCCTACGGCATCAATTACAGTGAGAGGTAGCCATGCCGTTTACGGTGATAACATTGAAAAAGGTGCCGCCTTCCCTCAGAGGGGATCTGACGAAATGGATGCAGGAAATCGCCACCGGGGTTTATATCGGCAATTTCAGCACCCGCGTCCGCGAGAACCTCTGGCAGCGCGTGTGCGACGCCGTAGGCGCTGGCGAAGCGACCATCAGTTATGCCTACCGCAACGAAATCGGCTATGATTTTCAGACGCTGAATACCGAACGGTGCAAAGTGGACTTTGACGGCATTCCCCTGGTGTTTATACCGGCGGAAAATGACAGCCAGCGTCCCAAACAAAACAATTTAAAAAAAGGCTTCAGCACCGCTTATAAGATGCACCGGTTCAAAAGAACAGCCCGTCCCAATCAAAACAAGGGGCGTTTTGAAAAAGCTGGGACTGTGAAGGCGAACGAACGCTACGTTGTGTTGGATCTTGAAACCACTGGACTGGATGTCGTGAACGATCGTATCATTGAGATTGGGGCCGTAAAAAACGATCAAGGGTCGGTTTCTGTTTTTAATGCCCTGATCCGAATCGACGCGCCTTTGCCAAAAGAAATTATGCAATTAACCGGCATTACGGACGCGATGTTAAGCCAGGGCCGGGAATTGAAAGCGGTGCTTTGTGACATGCAGGACTTTATTCAAGATTTGCCGATCGTGGGGTACAACATCAACTTCGATTTGAAGTTTCTCAATCACGCATTGAACCAATGTGAGATGCCAGGACTGAGCAATCCCGTGATGGATTTGATGAAGACCGTGCGGCGGGAACAATTATTTCAGGAGAATTACCGTTTGGAGACGACGTTAAAATCCTATGGGATTGCGGAGAAGGTACCGCACCGCGCATTAGAGGATGCAAAACTGATTTTTGAACTTTCGAAGAAAGTGAATGTTTTTGGCCGGACGCCGAAGTGAGAATGGCGAGTTTAGGGGATCTTTTATCTGTGTTTCCCGCATACGCGGGGGTGATCCTAGCGTTGGTTGAGTGGGCACTTGAGTTAATCCGTGTTTCCCGCATACGCGGGGGTGATCCTAAGATCCGCCATCGATTGACATTTTTAACGGTGTGTTTCCCGCATACGCGGGGGTGATCCTGGTTGATGAGGAAGAAGAGGATTCCTCGGCTGGTGTTTCCCGCATACGCGGGGGTGATCCTCGTTGTAAAAGTAGGTTTTTGTGGCGTTTGCTGTGTTTCCCGCATACGCGGGGGTGATCCCTGCTTGTATTCTTTGTCAGCCTCGTTTAGCTTGTGTTTCCCGCATACGCGGGGGTGATCCTCGAACGTTTAAAGAAGCCATTTATCCAATCATGTGTTTCCCGCATACGCGGGGGTGATCCTAAACTTTTGGAAATCAATTTTCAGAATGCAAGGTGTTTCCCGCATACGCGGGGGTGATCCCTATTTCCGTATCGAACGGCGATGCAAACGTAAGTGTTTCCCGCATACGCGGGGGTGATCCCATCATAGCTTTTTCCGGCGTATTCAGCTGTGCGTGTTTCCCGCATACGCGGGGGTGATCCCCGACCGATTGACCGCGAAACAGTCATGGCCCTGTGTTTCCCGCATACGCGGGGGTGATCCCAGTTGAGAAAAAAACGCTTTTTCCAGAAAAACGTGTTTCCCGCATACGCGGGGGTGATCCCGTCATGATGATGCGCCCGTCGTCACCTTTTTCGTGTTTCCCGCATACGCGGGGGTGATCCTAAAGCATGAATCATATGCCGAGCAAATTGCCAGTGTTTCCCGCATACGCGGGGGTGATCCCCCCGCGCGTGCTGTCTTTGCGGCCCCAATTTTGTGTTTCCCGCATACGCGGGGGTGATCCTCAAAAACAGCATCGCAGAGAACGTTATCAACCGTGTTTCCCGCATACGCGGGGGTGATCCTCTCCGGGTCGATTTGCCCGTCTTTTTGTACTTGTGTTTCCCGCATACGCGGGGGTGATCCTCGGGACGGTTCCGATCTCGTTTGGAATGTTGAGTGTTTCCCGCATACGCGGGGGTGATCCTATACGGGCTCAATGAATTAATGAGCAGAACGGGTGTTTCCCGCATACGCGGGGGTGATCCTTTGCCGTGATTGCGGTACGGAATGAGGTACGCGTGTTTCCCGCATACGCGGGGGTGATCCCAACTTACAAGCCGCTCATTGGTGTTGTAATGCGTGTTTCCCGCATACGCGGGGGTGATCCTAAACATGGGATATACATTTAAATGCGATAATTGTGTTTCCCGCATACGCGGGGGTGATCCTGCCAAAAAAGAAAGGCTAATTCAATATTTAGGGTGTTTCCCGCACACGCGGGGGTGATCCTTGATTAAAGAGTATTGAGTAGTAAAAGCGTAAGTGTTTCCCGCACACGCGGGGGTGATCCTTGCACCTTCTTTTGTATCAACTGGTGCTTTTTGTGTTTCCCGCACATGCGGGGGTGATCCTCAGACGGTGACGGTTTTGAATCGGTGTTAGAACGCGCGGCAAATATTTTAGACGTTGATATATTTTAAAAGCAGGGGCTGTATTCACAGCCACAACAAAAAGAAAGGAAAAAATGAACGATAGCATAGAAAATTACATTAGCCTGGCAGAATACGCAAAAATGCACGGAAAAGAATCATCAACCGTTCGCCAAAAAGTTTTGCGCGGTGGCTTTAAAACTGCTCGCAAAATTGGCAGAAACTGGATGATAGACAAGAATGAGCCATATGTAGACGAACGCATTACAAGTGGGAAGTATGTCAACTGGAGAGACAAGTACGGGAAAAAGAAGTAATACACTGCATTTTTATTATTTTTAAAAAAATTCGTGTTTCCCGCATACGCGGGGGTGATCAGCCCATATGGCAGACCGTTATGCCACCAACCTCAATAAAGGTATGACGGAAGAACAGGCGCCTGACGAAGCAAAGCATTTTCTTAATATCATGCGTTTGGCCGCGCAAGCGCGTTAAATCTGTCGGGATACTTTTCAAAACATGGTACAGGAATTGACATCCATTTTGAGCGATAGTACAATGTATTACAAGAAAGGATGGTGCACTATGAGTTTTTCCATTCGCTTAAATCCGGAAGAAAGAAAACTTGCGGATAGTTACGCCAAGCTTCACGGCATATCACTTAGTGAAGCGTTTAAACAGGCGTTATTTGAAAAGATTGATGATGAATTTGACCTTGCCATCGCTGAAGAAGCTTATCAGGATTATCTTGACAGTGGTAAAGAAAGCAGACCGATCACTGAACTTTGGAAAGAAGAAAAGCTGTGAGTTATACGGTTGAAACGACAAAACGGTTTAACCGTGAATTTAAGAAGCTTGACCGTTACACGAAGCAAATGCTTAAATCGTGGATTGATAAGCGGCTGATTAATTGCGACGATCCCAGACAATGGGGGAAGGCATTAAGTGGGACGCTTAAAGGATTATGGCGTTATCGTATCGGTGAGTACCGCTTGATTTGTGATATTCAAGATGAGAAGCTTGTGATTTTAGCTTTATCCATCGGTCACAGGCGGGAGATTTATAAGAGCAAGTAAAGAAAACAAGCCGGTCTTGTGAAAAGACCGGCTTGTTTTGTTTTTAGGCGATGTTTAGAGAGCCTTTTCGTTTTTCTGGTGCAGATACGCGATGTACTGTTCGCCCCAGGTTTTGATGCTGTCGAGCACGGGCCGGAACGCTTCACCGATGGGGGTCAGGGAATACTCGACCCGGGGCGGCACTTCGGCAAAGACTTCCCGGTGGACGAGGCCCTCGGTTTCGAGGGTTTTCAGCTGGTTCGACAGGGTCGCGTGGGTGATGGCGATCTGTTTCTGGAGCTGGTTGAAGCGCTTCGGCCCGTCGGCGAGCTTCTGCAGAATCAAAATGGCCCATTTGCCCGCGAGGAGCTGCTGAGCCGTGACGTAGGGGCACATCCCGAACTGGTTCGCCTTTTCACATTCTTGTTTTTTCATAGAGATTCTCCTGTTTGTCATTACGCAACCAAAAAATACTGGGTCAAGTTAAAAATCGTACTTGTGGTTATTATAAAACGCCTGTATAATCAACACAAGTCAGAAAATTAAAGTAATGCTAAAAAATAGAAATAAGAGGTGAATGCAATGAAAAGAATGCCTGTTGTCTTCTCCGGCCACGGCGATCCGATGATCGCCCTCCGCGATGACGAAGTGACCCGCGGCATGGCGGCCGTCGGGAAAAACGTGATTGAACACTGCGGCAGGCCGAAGGCGATCCTGTCCGTCTCCGCCCACTGGTCCGGCACCGGCACCTTCGTGCAGAAAGTCGATGAACCGAAACAGATCTACGACATGTACGGCTTCCCGAAGGAACTGTACGAAGTGTCCTATCCGGTTAAGGGCTCGGCTGAACTGTCCGACCGGGTGCTGGAGCTCCTCGGGGACGACGTGTCCGTCAACAATTCCTGGGGCATCGATCACGGCACCTGGACCGTCCTCGTGCACATGTTCCCGGACGCGGACATTCCCGTGGTGCAGCTGTCGGTGGATACGGCCCAGCCCGCTGAAAAATGCTTTGAGATCGGGAAAAAGCTCGCCGCCCTCCGGGAAGAAGGATATCTGATCTTCGGCAGCGGCAACGTCGTCCACAATTTGTGGCGGGTCGAATGGGACAACCCCGATGGCACCGACATGACCAAGGCCTTCAACGCCTACATCATCGACGCGGTGAAAAACGGCGACGATAACAGGGTCATCCATTACGAAAACGGCCCCGACGCGGCCTATGCCGTGCCGACCACAGAACACTACCTGCCCCTGGTCTACTGCCTCGGCGCAGCCGACGGCGACAAGGCCGAAGTGTTCAACAACGTGTGCAACTTAGGCTCCATGGCCATGACCGGATTTGTGTTTGGCTAAACCAGCCAAAAAACACCCCTGCATCTGAAAAGGTGCGGGGGTGTTTTTATTTACAGCAAAAAATCGCACAGTTTTCTCCCATTTTTTTATTTTTCGCCCAAATTATCCCCTATTTTAGGCGATTTCTCAAAGGGCCGGGCGATAACGATCAATTTGTCTTATCAAAAAACAGGCTTTTATGATTGCTTTAACATTTTTCTGAAGGAAACATGAGCTATATCGAATAAACATCAATCAAAAAAGACCTGATCGAAAAATCAGGTCTTTGGGTTTCGTGATGGCTTCAGTCTTCCGGCGCGGACACGAGGGTGTCCACCCATTTGGGCTCGCCTGTGGAAATGTCCGCCTGGCCGGCGGAGTGGTCGGTGACGAAGGCCGTGAAGGCTTCGGTCTCTTCGACCGGAATTTCAAAGTCCAAAGTCACGGTTTCGGCGAACCGGGCGCGGACGGGCTTCCAGGTTGGATGGCCGGCGTTTTCGAGTTTCTGGAGCATCCCGCCGTACATCGGGTAGGGCAGGACGACGCACACCGTGTCGGACCAGATCTTCCCGACGATGCGGGCCTGGTCGAGCACGAGAGAAGCGCTGCCGGCGTAGGCGCGGATGAGGCCCCCGGCGCCGAGCTTGACCCCGCCGAAGTACCGGACGACCGCGACGCCGACGTTCTGAAGGCCCCGGCGCTTGATCACGTCGAGGATGGGGCGGCCGGCGGTGCCGGAGGGTTCCCCGTCGTCGCTGGCCTTTTCCTTCGGCGGCGTTGTCCCGAGGACGTAGGCCGAGCACACGTGGGTCGCCTTGTAGTGTTCCCGCCTGAGCTTCGCGATAAAATCGTCCGCATCGGCTTCGCTTTCCGCGTGGAACACGTAGGCGATGAACCGGGATTTGTGGATCGTCTGCTCCGCTTCCGCCGCGGTCTTCACCGTGCGGTAGTTCTTCGGCGCCATCAGTCGTCAGACATGAGATCCGGGTACAGCGGGTATTTGTCGGTGAGGGCTTTGACCTTGGCCTTGGCCGCTTCGGGATCTTTTTTGATCAACGCGTCTTCGAAGATGTCGGCGATGACGTGCATGTCGTCTTCCACGAGGCCCCGGGTGGTGACGGCAGGGGTGCCGACTCGGACGCCGCTGGCGATGAACGGTTTTTCCTTGTCGTAAGGAATCGTGTTTTTGTTGGCGGTGATGCCCACAGATTCGAGGGTTTCGTCCGCTTCTTTTCCGGTCATGCCGACCGCGGAGACGTCCACGAGCATGAGGTGGTTGTCGGTGCCGCCGGAGACGATGCGGAAGCCGCGGTCTGCGAGGTCAGCGGCGAGGGTCTTCGCGTTTTTGAGGATCTGTTCCTGATAAGCCTTGAAGTCGTCGGTCATGGCTTCGGCGAAGCACACGGCTTTGGCGGCGATGGTGTGCATGAGGGGTCCGCCCTGGGTGCCCGGGAAGACGGCCTTGTCGATGGCCTTGGCAAATTCGTTCTTGCACAGGATCAGGCCGCCGCGGGGACCGCGCAGAGTCTTGTGGGTCGTCGTGGTGACGATGTCGGCGTAAGGCACCGGCGACGGGTGCAGCCCGGTGGCGACGAGGCCGGCGATGTGGGCCATGTCGACCATGAACAGCGCGTCGTTTGCGTGGCAGATGTCCGCCATGCGCTTGAAGTCGATGATGCGCGGGTAAGCGGATGCGCCGGCGACGACGAGTTTCGGCTTGACGGTTTTCACCTGTTCTTCAAAGGCGTCGTAATCGATCCGTTCGGTTTCCTTGTCGACGCCGTAGGGGACGAAGTGGTAGAGTTTGCCCGACAGGTTGACTTTCGAGCCGTGGGTCAGGTGTCCGCCCTGATCCAGAGCCATGCCCATGACCGTGTCCCCGGGTTCGAGGAGGGCGACGTACACGGCGGTGTTCGCCTGGGCGCCCGAGTGGGGCTGGACGTTGGCGTGTTCGGCGCCGAAGAGCTTGCACGCGCGGTCGATGGCCAGGTTTTCGATTTCGTCGACAAACTGGCAGCCGCCGTAGTAGCGTTTGCCCGGCAGGCCTTCTGCATATTTATTGGTGAGGTGGCTGCCCATGCAGTCCATGACGGATTCGGAAACGAAGTTTTCCGAGGCGATCAGTTCCAGACCGTCCTGCTGGCGGTGCCATTCCTTGCGCATGATCTCGTACACGGCGGGATCAGTTTTTTTCACATGTTCAAATCTCATAATACCTCCAAAATGATTCTGAGCATTTGCTGCTGTCGTTACGGTTCTTATTTTAACATAATCCCGGGAAAACAAAAGCAAAACAGCAGATAACCCAATAAAAAAAGCGGCTGAAGCCGCTTTTAAAAAATGGGGCCGGGTTTACAGGGCGAACTTGCCGTTGACGTCGCCATTGATGACGTAATAAGCCATCGCTTCTTCAGTGTTGACGTACACTTTGATGTCTTTGAGATCCCGAACCAGGTTGCCCATTTCCTTTGTCCAGATTTCCTTGACTTGGTCAACCAGTCCCGAAGAGGTGACTTCGAAGTCCCGGCGCTGGATGATGACTTCGCTCTTGTAGCCGCGGCTTCTGCGGGCCGCCGCTTTTTTCACGCCGGTTTTCGCTGCGGATTTCGCCGCGGTTGCCGTTTTGGCTGCGGTTTTTGCGGTTGCGTCTGCCACGGTTTTGGCCGCTTTGGCGGCGCCGGCTTTGACTTCCGCCTTCACGGCGGCTTTCTTGTCTGCTTTCACTTCTGCTTTGACTTCAGGCATCGCAGCCTGGACCGATTTTTTGGATAATTTTCTTGCCATCGTTAAACCTCCTGTGAGTTGCATCGGGAATGAGGTCAAGTCCCAAGAAGTTGAAGCCAGATGTAACTCGAAAATTAATAAAATATTTTATAAATGTAATTTATCATAAATGTAAATCGCTGTAAATAAAAAAGCCGGAGAAAATCCGGCTTTTAATGATGTAATCACTTTCAATGCGTTAAATTTTGGTAAATCAAGATACTTGCTTAAGTCAAGCATTTATTTCCCTTCGGTTTTGCGGTCTTCGATGGGAACGAAGGGGCGCTGTTCCGGGGTCAGACTTTCGTAAGCCGGGCGCATGATGACCTTGCCGTTGATGAGCTCTTCCATGCGGTGGGCGCTCCAGCCGACGATGCGGCCCACGGCGATCATCGGGGTGAAGAGTTCTTCGGGGATGTCGAGCAGGCGGTACACGAAGCCGCTGAAGAAGTCGATGTTGGCGCTGGTGGGTTTGGCGGCCGGGTCCCGTTCGGCGAGGAGCTTCGGCGCGAGGTCCGCCACGGCAGCGTAAAGATTGTAAGTGTCAGTGCAGCCCTTGGCCGTCGCGAGCTTCTTCGCGTAGGCCTGAAGGATGTCGGCCCGGGGATCGGAGATCGAGTACACCGGGTTGTCGATGCCGTAGATCTTGCCCTTGTGGTCAAAGGCTTTGCGGTCGAGGACCGCGGAGAGGTAGCGCTTGATGCCGGCCATGTCGGAGTCCGAGGCGATGTTTTCTTCAAGGTCGGCCATCATCTTCGGGACGATGTTGATCTGGCCGCCGTGCTTCGGCCCCTTCAGGGACGCGATGGCCGCGGCGATGGTGGAGTAGGTGTCGGCGCCGGTGGAGGTGACGACCCGGTCCACGAACGTGGAGTTGTTGCCGCCGCCGTGTTCCATGTGGAGGATGAGTTCCACTTCGAGGACCCAGGCTTCGAGGTCGGTGTACCGCCGGTCCGGACGCAGGAGGCTCAACAGAATTTCAGAGGTGGACATTCCCGGCTTCGGCCGGTGCAGGTACAGGGAATTGTCTTTGATGTAATGGTTGTAGGCCTGGTAGGCGTAAATGACGAGAACCGGGAACTGGCTGATGAGAGTCAGGCACTGGCGCAGCACGTTTTCCGGCGACGTGTCTTCGCTGTTGCTGTCGTAGGCGCCGAGGGACAGCACGCTGCGGTTGAGCATACGCATGAGGTCCGTGGACGGGGCGTGCATGATGATGTCCCGGACGAAGTGGGGCGGCAGAGCGCGGTATTGTTCGAGGACTTCGACAAAGTCGTCGAGTTCGTCCTGGGTCGGCAGGTCGCCGAAGAGCAGAAGGAAGGCGGTCGATTCATAGCCGAAGCGGCAGGAAGTGAAGCCGTTGATGAGGTCCTTGATGTCGATCCCCCGGTACCACAGTTTCCCCGGGCAGGCGGTGCGCTTCCCGTTTTCGGTTTCAAACCCGTCGGCCCGGGAAATGTTTGTGAGGCCGACGACTAGGCCGTTGCCCTTTTCGTCCCGGAGGCCCTGGTTCACGTTGTGGGCCTTGTAGGTGCCCATGGAGATGCGGTCCCTTTCCACGAGACGGGGCGTGTATTTTTGGATAAAGGCCTGTGTCAATGAATCGTTCATTTAACAACCCTCCTGTTCTGAATTGGTTTTTGAATATTGGATACAAAGTGTTAATATTTATTAATTCTAGCAAAGGCCCCGGCAAAAGTCAATTCTCCGGGGCGCCCATATATAATGTAAAGATTTAAAAAGGGAAGGCCGTACAGAAAAGCGGCGGCTGTTCAGTAAAAACCGGCGCAATGGTTTTAAAACAAAACAAATTATAAAAATTATACAAATATCTGCATAAGAATTAGCTGAATGCGTAAAAAATTAAGGGAATTTTATGCCGAAATTAAGTCATTTTTAATATTTTGAATTGCGCAGGCCTGTGAATAATGGTAAAATTAAAACAAATTTAATTTAATCGAGTTAATCGATGGAGGGATTTATGAAAAAAGGATTAAGATTAGGACTGGTCTTTGCCCTGGCATTGGTCACCGTCGTGACTTTTGCCGCCTGCGGCACGTCTTCGAGCTCTTCGAAGGAATACATCATCGCGACGGACACGACGTTCGCCCCGTTCGAATTTGAAAACAAAGACGGCAAGCGCGTCGGCATCGACATGGATTTATTGAAAGCCATCGCCAAGGATCAGGGCTTCAAGTATACCGTCAAAGCCCTCGGTTTCGACGGCGCGGTTCAGTCCCTTGAAAGCGGCCAGAGCGACGGCGTCATCGCCGGCATGAGCATCACCGACGAACGCAAGAAAAAGTTCGACTTCTCCGACCCGTACTTTGATTCCGGCATCGGTATGGCCGTGAAGAAAGATTCGACCATCACCGATTACGATCAGCTCCAGGGCAAGAACGTCGCGGTGAAAGCCGGCACCGAAGGCGCCCGCTTCGCGAAAGAAAACCAGAGCAAATACGGCTACACCCTGTCAACCTTCAAGAGCTCGGCCAACATGTACGAAGACGTCAAGTCCGGCCACTCCGCAGCCTGCTTCGAAGACTACCCGGTGCTCGGCTACGCCATCACCAAGGGCCAGCCGCTGAAAATCGTCGGCGACCTGCAGGCCGGCAACTCTTACGGTTTCGCGGTCCAGAAGGGCAAGAATCAGAAACTCCTTAAAATGTTCAATGCAGGTCTGAAACACTTGAAGAAAAACGGTCAGTACGATAAAATAGTCAATAAATACATCAAAACGAAATAACAATCAGTTTTGAGCAGATTTGGAGGTCAACGTGAGTTTTTTTGAATTGCTCGCGCAGACATGGCCCCGCTTGCTCCACGGCTTAGGCATAACATTGGAATCAACCCTGATATCGCTGGCACTTGCCGCGATATTAGGGCTTGTTTTTGGGATGCTTTCCGTCTCCAGAGCAACCGGCGCCCGTGCTGTCGCGCGCGTATATGTGGATATTATCAGAGGGACGCCAATCATCGTCCAGGCTTTTTTTATTTACTTCGGGATCACCAGCGCCCTGAACTTCAGAATGGACCCGATGACCGCCGGGATCATCACCCTGACCCTGAACGCCGGGGCCTACCTCGCGGAAATTTTCCGCGGCGGGATTCAGGCCGTGGATAAGGGCCAGATGGAAGCGGCCCGGAGTCTCGGCCTGCCCTACGGTATGGCGATGCGCAAAGTCATCCTGCCCCAGGCGGTGCGGACCATGGTGCCGGCCATTGTCAACCAGTTCATCATCACCTTAAAAGACAGTTCCATTCTGTCCGTTATCGGGCTGACCGAACTGACCCAGGTCGGGAGCCTCATCATCGCTGACAACCTGGAATCCTTCAAGGTGTGGCTGATCGTCGGGATCATGTACTTCATCATCATCATGATTCTGTCGACCATTTCCAAGAAAATTGAAAAGAGGTTGAAAGTCAATGCCTAAAATCGAAGTGAAAAATCTGGAAAAAAGCTTCGGGGATCTCCAGGTCCTCAAGGACATCAACCTCGAAGTCGAAGAAGGGGAAGTGGTCTGCGTCATCGGCCCGTCGGGCTCCGGCAAGAGCACGATGCTGCGCTGCCTCAACGGCCTCGAAACCCCGACCAGCGGCTCCATCGTCATCGACGGCCACCACATTTCCGACCCGAACGTGGACATCGACATGGCCCGCCGGAACATCGGTATGGTGTTCCAGCAGTTCAACCTGTTCCCGTTCATGACGGTCAAGCGCAACGTGACGTTCGCGCCGGTGACCCTCAAAATGATGAGCCAGGAAGAAGCAGACAAGAAAGCGGAACACCTCCTCGACCGGGTCGGCATGCTCGACAAGGCCGATGCGTATCCGAAACAGCTCTCCGGGGGCCAGCAGCAGCGGGTCGCCATCGCGAGAGCCTTGGAAATGAATCCGGACATCATGCTCTTTGACGAACCAACATCCGCCCTCGACCCGGAAATGGTCGGGGAAGTCCTCAACGTCATGGAACACCTGGCCTCGGAAGGGATGACCATGGTGGTGGTCACCCACGAAATGGGCTTCGCGAAACACGTCGCCGACCGGGTCATCTTCATCGACGAAGGGGTCGTGGTGGAAGAAGGAACGCCGGAACAGGTGTTCGATCATCCCCAGAACGAACGCACCCAGAATTTCCTCAACATGGTGCTCCAATAACTCAACCCATCGAATCGCCTCTCTGCTTTGCAGAGAGGTTTTTTTGTGCCTGAAGCTTAAAAAAAATAAAATAAAGCGTTTGAAATTCCTGAAAAAGGATTGCAATTTAGGCGCAGATATTCTAAAATACATTTAGCACTCAGATTAATAGACTGCTAACAAAAACAAGAACATTCAAATAAAGAATCCTAAGAGAAAGCGAGTGGTTGATATGGCAAAAAAAGAATTTAAAGCTGAATCCAAGCGGTTGCTGGACTTGATGGTCAATTCCATCTACACCAATAAGGAAATTTTCTTAAGGGAACTGATTTCCAACGCCAGCGACGCCATCGACAAACGGTACTTCAAGGCTAGCCAGGAAGGGAAGACCGGCCTTTCGAGAAGCGACTACCCGATCCGCGTGACCCCGGACGAAGATGCCCGGACCATTACGATTACCGACTGCGGGATCGGCATGACTGACAAGGAAATGGAAAGCGATTTGGGGACCATCGCCCAGTCCGGAAGCCTCGACTTCAAGACCGAAAACGCGAAGGCCGACGGCACCGACGCTCTGGATATCATCGGCCAGTTCGGGGTCGGCTTCTACTCGGCCTTCATGGTCAGCAAGAAGATCAAGGTCGTCTCTAAAGCCGAAGGCAGCGATCAGGCTTATGTCTGGGAATCCGAAGGGGCAGACGGTTACACCATCGAACCGGCGGAACGGGACGATGTCGGCACGACAATTACTTTATATTTAAGAGATGACACCGATGACGAAAAGTACAGCGACTATCTCAAAGAATGGAAGCTCCAGGATTTAATCAAAAAATATTCAGACTACATCCGCTATCCGATTATCATGAACGTCACCCGTCAGGAAGCTCTGTCGAAAGAAGAAAAAGAAGCGGCCGAACCGGATGCAGACGGCAAGAAGCCGGAATTCAAGACTGTGCACAAAGATGAAACCATCAACTCCATGGTGCCGATCTGGAAGCGCCGCTCCTCCGAAGTGACCACCGAAGAATACAACCAGTTCTACAAAGACAAGTTCGTGGATTGGGAAGACCCCCAGAAGATCATTTCCACCAACGTCGAAGGGCTGCTGTCCTACAACGCGCTGCTGTTCATCCCGTCCCGGGTGCCCTATAACTTTTATTCGAAGGATTACAAGCGCGGGCTCCAGCTGTACTCCTCCGGGGTGCTCATCATGGACAAATGTGAAGATTTGCTGCCCGACTACTTCGGCTTCGTCCGGGGCCTTGTGGACTCCCAGGACATTTCGCTGAATATTTCCCGGGAAATGCTCCAGCAGAACCGCCAGGTGAAGGCCATCGCCAACCGCCTCGAAAAGAAGATCATCTCCGAACTCAAGGACATGATGGCCAAAGACCGGGAAGGCTACGAAAAATTCTTCAAGAACTTCGGCCTGCGCCTGAAATTCGGGATCTACGACAACTTCGGCGCCAACAAAGACAAGCTCAAAGACCTGGTGCTGTTCTACAGCTCTACCGAAGAAAAGCCGGTCACCTTTAAAGAATACGTTGACCGCATGAAGGAAGATCAGAAATACATCTACTACGCCACAGGGGATTCCGTCGACAAGATCAAGCACATGCCCCAAAACGAAATGCTCATGGACAAGGGCTACGAAGTGCTGTTCTGCACCGAAGAAGTGGACGAATTCGCCCTGAAAGTTCTCGGCAGCTACGACGACAAGGCCTTTAAGTCCACCGCTGACGACGATCTGGGCATTGAAATGTCCGATGAAGAAAAAGCCATTCGTGAAAAACAGAACAAGGCTTCCGAAGGGCTCCTCAACAGCATCAAAGACGCCCTCGGCGACAAGGTCGCGGCGGTCAAGCTGTCCACCCGTCTGAAGACCCATCCGGTGTGCTTCTCCGCAGGGGAAGGGGTTTCCATCGAAATGGAAAAAGTCCTCGCCGAACAGTCCAAGGCCGTGGGTCAGAAACCGACCGAAGACATGAAGGCGAAAAAAGTCCTCGAAATCAACGGCGACCATCCGGTCTTCGCCGCCATGCGCCGGGTCTACGAAGCTGACGATAAGGATACCCTCAAAGACTACGCGGAACTGCTTTACGATCAGGCGATGCTCATCGAAGGGATGCCCATCGACGATCCGGTGGATTTCTCCAACCGCGTGTGCCGTTTGATGAAATAAAAAGAAATCCATAAAAAAACAAAATAAAAAAGAGGAAGCCCTTGACAGGCTTCCTCTCAGACTGTCGACAAACCGCATTCGAAAAATATTCGGATGTGGTTTTTTATA
>CAMBHL010000010.1 GCA_945867155.1 uncultured Eubacteriaceae bacterium
AAAATATAAAAAACCACATCCGAATATTTTTCGAATGCGGTTTGTCGACAGTCTGGCTCTTTAACAATAATAGTTAAAGAGTTTTATTTTTTTACTAAAAATATGATAAAATATTAGTTAAAGGAGCATAAACATGTCGCAGAATATAAAGAAACCAATTGAAGTTAATATTGCAGGAACAATTCTTCAAGTAAAAAATGACGACAATGAAACGGAAATAAAAAAAGCCGTGACTTTGGTAAATAATGAATTAGAAAAAATTCGTCAAAATAATCCAAATATCAATCGCATTTACTTGATGGTTATGGGATGCATGAATTTAGCTGACATGTATCTTCAAAGTGAAAATAGCACTCAAAATCTAAAGGAAGAAATTCAGGATTTATCAGATCATAATCATTCCCATGAAATTGTTGTAGAAAATAAAAATAAGGAAATTGAACAGTTAAAAAATAAAATTGACGATTTACTTGATACTCAAAATGCATTAAAAAAACAACTTAATGAGAAAAATGATTTGTTGAATCAATACAGGGATCACATCAAACAAATTAAAGAAGAAAATGAAGTGAATCGAAAAAATATCCTTAATCTTCAAAATAAATTGTTCGAAAGTCAAATTGAATTAAATAAAACACAAAATAATTAAATATAAGGAGAAGCTAATGAAAAGAATAAACTGGTTATTTGTTCTGGTTGATAAAGGAAAACCGACACAAAGATGGCTGATAAAAATTCGTTCCATTCAGCAGCTTATCGCATATTATAATGAAATTTCAAATGCGAAGCAGAAAAAAGAAGATCTGGATATTCAAAAACATAATAAAAAAAGCGATAAAAAAATAGATGTTCATCAGGCATCTTTGCATACAAATGATACGAATTTAGATGAACAAATGAAAGCATTGGCTACAAATAAAGAAATATATTTAGACAGCAATGGAAATTGGACGACTGAACCTCAAAAAGAATATAACTTTTTATACCGAAAGTATCCAGCATTTCCTAATTTTACGAAAAAAGATATTTCTATTAAATCTTTTAATGATGGCGTCCATTCTTATGCACGGATTGGTGACTTGGAAGTCCGTGAGGGCGATAAAATCAAATGGGATACTTACGATGAAGCTTATGAGGCTTGTTTAAAAATTATTGGTCAAAATGATAATGAAGAAGAACAGAAAAAATAGAAAAAAATTCAATAGGAAATAGAGATATACAATTGCGTATAACGTAGATTATACGCAATTGTAACGAAAAAGCATCATATTTTCGTATATAATTAAGACCAGGCGCCGATTTTAGGATGCCTGGTCTTGTTTCTTTTAAAAATTAAAAAGTTTATTCATTAAATTATTGAGTGCGTCGTTGCTTCCTTCGCTGCTATCGTTGTAAGTGCTTTCTTGCGACGTCGTATCTTCGGAATTAGAATTATTGGAAGAAGCTTTGCCTTGATTCTTTTTAAGGTTTTCTGCAACTGAAAGTGCCTTATTGGAAGGCACTGCAAATCCAAGTCCTTCAGCATTAGTTGATGATGAGGATTTTGATTCAACAATTCCAATCAATTCGCCATATTTATTGAATAAACCGCCTCCGGAATTTCCAGGACTGACTTGAGCTGATGTCTGGACTAAATTCATTTTTTGACCGTTAATTGTAATATTACGCGCAGTTGCTGATATAATCCCTTCTGTAACGGTTCCTGAAAGCGTTCCCAAAGGATTTCCTATTGCAACCGCTTTTTCTCCAGTTGTTAATTTACTTGAATCTCCAATAACAGCAGATGTTAAATTTTTAGCATTTATTTTAATCAATGCGATGTCTGCAGAAGAGTCTGATCCAACTACAGTTGCATCATAGGATTTATTGTCAGATGTTGTAACTTTAATAGATGAAGCGCCAGAGACTACATGTTCACAAGTTACAATATAACCATCTGAAGAAATAATAACTCCAGATCCAGCACCTTGTGTTACATAATCATTAAAAAATGATGAAGTTGTTTTAGATTCAGTTGTAATGGAGACTACTGTTGGGCTGGCTTTTTTGGCAATTTCTTCGGTTGAGAGTGCGCTCTTCGATGAAGAAGATGACGATGTTGATGTAGTTGTAATACGATTGGCTGCTTTATAAACAAATGAAGAGTTTTGGTTGCCGCCTATTTTTTGCATTAAAAAGTTGCCAAAAGCACCACCAATTATGCCGACAATCAAGCAGACAACGATTAATATCGTTTTAGATGATCGTTTTCTTTTTTTTGTTGCTTCAAATACTTCAATATTAGAATTATTTGAAGACATATCTTCATATTCATATGGGTTATTTTCTTTTTTAAAGAAATTATTTTTATCATTCATCTCTTACTTGCTTTTAATCCTTTCATTTTTAATAAAAGATTACAATATAAAACTTTAAATGAAAGACAAAAAAGAAAATTCGAGATGTAATTTAAGCAAATTAAAATTTTTTAGCTTATTATATCAATTTATTGCGTATAATATAATTATCATGAAAAATTAACAAAAATGGAAGGTCAAATACTCAACAAAATGGAAGAAAATAATAATATATTAGCTGATTACGGAAATTATCTTCTTTCTGTGAAAGGCTACTCTAAAAATACCATTCGTTCTTATCAAAATGACTTGAAGCTTTTTTTCAATTACATTCTCATCCGATTCGGTGAGAAAAAAAAGGAGGAACTATTTGATAATAAGGCACTCTCCCTTATCTCCCCTACACTATTATCCAAAGTCAAATTAGTCGATATTTATGCCTTCTTATCTTACTGTACTTCAGAGCTGCATAATGGCGATACGACGAGAAAGCGCCGAACGGCTGCAATACGTTCATTTTATCATTTTGAAATTGTGGTCATGCAGGAAAAATTGGAAGATCCAACACAAAATTTAGAAATCCCCAAAGCAAAGAAACGCGATCCAATTTATTTAACTTTAGATGAGGCATTAAGTTTATTAAATGCTGTTGATGGACAGAATAAAGAAAGAGATTTGGCAATTATTACACTTTTTTTAAATTGCGGATTGCGATTATCAGAATTAACAAATCTTAGAGTTGAAGATATTCAAGATGAAACGCTTCATATTGTTGGAAAAGGAAATAAAGAACGTAATATTATGATGAACGATGCCTGTATAGACGCATTAAATAATTACCTTCCTATCCGAAAGCAGCAGATAAAAAAAATAGAAGCCAAGGCATCCAATAAAAAAGATGGTCATATAACAGAAGAAACCCATTTATTTTTAAGTAATCGTGGCAAAGGAATATCAAACAGAATGGTTGAAGCCATGGTCAATAAATACATAAAAAAAGCCGGTTTAGACTCAGAAAAATTCACGGTCCATAAACTCCGGCATACAGCAGCAACTCTTATGTATAAATACGGCAATATCGATATTCGAACGCTTCAAAAGGTTTTAGGTCACGAAAATGTTTCTACAACTGAAATATATACACATATTGAGGATGATGATGTTAGAAATGCAGTTTATAAAAATCCCCTCTCCGATTATTTTAAAAATCATGTTCATTCTTAATTAACAAGAAGATATTATTTAGGATTTATGGTAAAATACATTCCAAAAGAATAAAACTCAAAGGAGCTTCAATTGGACGATAAAGAAAAAGAAAGTAATTTTATTTTCAGCTACATTGATAAAGATCTTGAAGACGGTGTCTATGCGGATAACCGCGTGCACACCCGTTTCCCACCTGAACCTAACGGTTATCTCCATATTGGTCATGCAAAATCGTCATTATTAAATTATCGAACAGCACTAAAATATCACGGCACTTTTAATCTTCGTTTTGACGATACTAATCCTGAAAAAGAAAATATGGAATATGTAGCGGCCATTAAAAAAGATCTGAAATGGCTTGGCATTGAATGGGAAGATCATGAATATTATGCTTCTTCTTATTTCCCCCAAATGCTTGATTATGCAAAAGAATACATTAAAAAGGGCATTGCTTATGTCGATGATCAGGATATGGAAACCATTAAACAGACTAGAGGCAATTTAACATCGCCTGGAACTGAAAGTCCATATCGCAATCGTTCTGTAGATGAAAACCTATCTTTGTTCCAAGACATGATCGACGGAAAGGTTCCAGAGGGTGAAAAAGTTCTGAGAGCAAAAATAGATATGTCCAGCCCAAACATGAACATGCGTGATCCAATTATCTATCGTGTCCGTCATATGGTACATCCTAAATTAGGTACAGAGTGGCATGTTTATCCAATGTATGATTTTGCCCATCCTATTGAAGATGCTATCGAAGGAATTACCCATTCTTTATGTACACTTGAATTTGAAGATCACCGCCCCTTGTATAATTGGTTCCTTGAACATTTAGATGAATTCCAACATGAACCTCCACGCCAGATTGAATTTGCTAAATTAAATTTAAGTAAGACAATTATGGGCAAACGATATATTAGAAAATTGGTTGATGAAGGTGTTATTGATGGTTGGGATGATCCAAGATTAGCAACAATTTCCGGGTTGAGACGTCGCGGTTACACACCAGAAGCTATCCAGAATTTTTGTGAAGAAATTGGTGTGGCTAAAGCCAATTCAACAGTGGATACTGCAATGTTGGAACATTTTATTCGAGATGATCTGAGAACGAAAGCACCGCGCTATAATTGCGTCCTCCATCCTCTGAAAGTCACCATAACAAATTGGCCAGAAGATAAAGTTGAATGGTTGACCATCGAAACAAATCAGGATGTCGAAGAAATGGGCTGCCACAAAATGCCATTTACTCGCGAACTTTATGTAGAACAGTCGGACTTTATGAAGGAACCGGTTAAAAAATATTTTAGATTGTATCCTGGTAATGAAGTTCGTTTCCGTGGGGCTTATTTTGTGACCTGCCAAGATTATGTGGAAGACGAAAATGGCAACGTTATTGAACTAAAATGTACTTATGATCCTGAAACAAAATGTGGTTCTGGATTTAAGGGCAGAAAAGTTAAAGGGACCATTCATTGGGTTTCTGCAACAGAAGGTAAGCCGGTTGAAATTCATCTGTTTAATTCTTTATTAAAGGATGATTCCCGCTATACGCTTGATAATTTATTAGATAAAATAAATCCAAAATCTCTTGAAATCTGCCACGGTTTTGCAGAACCTGAAGTTTTAAAATTAAAGTCTTTTGACAAAGCGCAATTTGTAAGAAACGGTTATTTTTCAGTAGATCCTAAATATTCAAAACCAGATCACCCCGTATTTAATCAAGTTGTCCCATTGAAAAGCAAATGGCGCCCACCAAAAAAGAAAAATTAATCTTAATAGAGGAGTAAAATTTATGATTTGGTCTACAAAAGAGACTCTAGATCGTGAAGAAATTCGGCTAATTCAGACCGAAAAATTGAAACAGACGGTTAAGTATGCCTATGAGCATGTCCCCTTTTATCAGGAAAAATTTAGAATGGCTGGTATTGTTCCGGAGGACATTCAAACATTATCTGATCTCACTAAAATTCCGTTTACTACAAAAGAAGATTTCCGTAACCACTATCCTTTTGGCTTATTTGCAGTTCCAAAAGAAAAAATTGTGCGTTATCACGCTTCTTCTGGTACAACAGGAAATCCAACTGTCGTCGGATATACAAAGCATGATCTAAAAGTATGGAAAGAATGTATTGCAAGAATCGTATCGATGGCAGGTGTTACCTATCATGATACCGCTCAAATTGCTTTTGGATATGGACTATTCACAGGAGCTTTGGGACTTCATCAAGGGTTGGAAAAAATAGGTGCAGCTGTTGTGCCAATGTCTAGTGGCAACTCTAATAAACAAATCAAAATCATGAAAGATTGGGGCGTTACAACACTCATTGCCACGCCATCTTATGCACTGCATTTATCCGAAGTCGCTCAATCGTTGGGCATCGATCCTGTCAATGATTTAAAAGTTAAACACGGCGTTTTAGGCAGTGAACCATCCACAGAAGCTATGCGAAAAAAGCTCAATCAAAATTGGGGTATGCAGGCTTACGAAAACTATGGGATGTCTGAATTAGGTGGACCTGGCGTTTCCGGAGAATGTCCGGCATTGCGAGGGATGCATATCAATGAAGATTACTTTATCTGTGAAGTAATCGACCCGTCGACTGGCGAGGTATTGCCGGAAGGCGAAAAGGGCGAACTTGTTGTAACTCCCCTATTCCGTCAAGCCACACCAGTACTGAGATATCGGACAAAAGATATTACAAGTTTAGATTCATCTCCCTGTACATGTGGCAGAACAACTATGAGAATGTCGAAGATTGCAGGCCGAACAGATGATATGTTGATTATCAGCGGTGTTAATGTTTTTCCATCTCAGATTGAAGAAGTATTATTATCAACAGAAGGGATCGGAAGCAATTACTTAATTACGGTAAGTAAAAAAGGTTATCTTGATAAAATGGATATTGATGTTGAAGTTACAGATTCCTCTTTATTAGATTCCGCATCAAGTTTAGACAATTTAATAAATATTCTTCGAAAAAAATTACATACTGTTTTAGGCATCCATCCTTCCATTCATCTTGTCGAGCCGTTAAGTATGGAAGCTTCAAAAGGGAAAGCCGTTCGCGTAATTGATAAAAGAAACAGCGAGGAAAAATAGGATGATTTCTAAAGTTAAGCAAATATCTGTATTTATTGAAAATAAGGTAGGCCATCTTGCTGAAGCCACAGATATTTTGGCTAAAAATAATATCAATATTCGCGCATTATTTGTCTATGATTCTAAAGAATATGCTATTTTGCGCTTGATTGTCGATAAGCCCTTTGAAACAGTGGAATTATTTAGAGAAAGCGGCAAAGTTGTACGAATAAAAGACGTTATGGTCATAGAACCTATTGATGAACCCGGGATGATGAATAAAATATTTCATTTACTGGCTGCCAATAATATAAACATTGATTATGCGTACCCATATGCTAAAGCGGGTGCTCCGTATATGTTAGTATTAGCTACTTCAGATCAAGAACAAGCTTATCAACTTATTAGCAATAGTGAATATGTTATTTCGAAATAAATCATTATTATAAAAAATGCTTCTCTTTTATATTTTTATATAAAAGAGAAGCATTTTTTATTTAACTTAATCAATTCCAGATAGGCTCTCCCTGTGAATTTGCCAAAGATCAGCATCCCCAAAATTTTGTTTGGAAAACTGTTCAAAAGCCTGTAAAATTAACGACGGCTTTATCGTCGCTTGATTTCGATAACTGAGACGAATTGTAAAAAGGAGATCGTTTGAATGGGGGTTCATTGAAAAATGTTCAATAAAAGGACGTGCATTAATTCTATGAAATTTTCCCTTTTTATTGCGCTTTTCAATGATAATATCATCTTGACACAAAAAACTTTGGATAGAATCCTCAATTATAGATTCCGGTGAACGATCCAATATTCTTATTTGGTAAGTAGAATTTTTTATCGAAGATGAAAGAGAGGGTACTTTTCCTTTAATCAGTGAAGCTTCTGTTATACAAAGACCTCTAGGCAGAGTCCGATTCATACGGCGAAGGAATTCTTCTGATGTAAGTTCTTGTGTCAGCCTAACGTCTGCATATTCACAAGAAGAAGTCATGCCAACAGATAACGCAGTCGCAAATGAGAGTCTTTGATGTGCGTGAAATCCATTTGAATATGCCACTGGGATATTCGCTCTTCTGAAAGCGCGTTGGAATGTAGATTGTTGATCCAAATGTGAGAGAAAGCGAAGTTCTTTCAAACGTTCAAATTTAAAACGCATTGTCAACGAAATCATTTCACTCATGGTGACACCTCCACGCTGAATCGAACTGCATGATGCCACATCCAGCGCAACCAGTTCTGCAGTATGGTGTTACAGCAGCTTTTTGCGCACGCTTTAAATCGTTTATTAAAAATGATTTGCTAACTCCCATATCAATAAAATCCCAAGGAAGAATTTCAGTGGTTTCGCGATGACGATTAGCATAGAAAACGGGATCTAAATGTGATGCCTCAAAAGCTGCTTCCCATTTATCTTGCCTAAAGCATTCATGCCAACTGTCGAATTTACATCCGGCCTGCCATGCTTTTAAAATAACTTTCCCTAAGCGTCTGTCTCCCCTAGCCAGCACTGCTTCATAAAAACTAAGAATTGGCTCTGACCAATTGTATTTTATGTTGCGGTTTTTGATCCGATTCTTCAGGATATTTTGTTTCTCTTTAAATTGCGAAATGGTATTTTGGCCGAACCATTGAAAAGGTGTAAAGGGTTTTGGAACAAAACCAGAGGTACTAACAGTAATTTGACATCTTTGACCCTTAGGATGTTCATTCTGATCATAACAAGCTAATACATTTTCTGCAAGTCTAGCAATGCCCTCAATATCTTCTTCTGTTTCGCTTGGCAATCCTAACATAAAATAAAGTTTGATACGATGCCATCCGCGATTGAAAAAATTGGAAGCCGTTTGCATAAGATTTTCTTCGGTAATGTTTTTATTAATAACGTCTCTGAGACGTTGGGTCCCCGCTTCTGGTGCAAAAGTCAAGCTCGTTTTCCGCGCACTCTGTAATTTTTCTACAACGTCAGCGGATACGGAATCTAAACGTAAGGAAGGTAAAGATACAGTGATATGTTTATTTTCGTATTTTTGAATGAGCGTTTCTGCTAATTCCTCAATATTTGGATAGTCACTCGTACTTAAAGAAAGCAGTGTAATTTCGTCATATCCTGTATTTTGTAATAATTTTTGAATGCCCTGGTCGATGCAATCAATGCTTTTGTCGCGAATGGGTCTGTAGATCATTCCAGCTTGACAAAAACGGCAGCCCCGTCCGCATCCACGAAAAATTTCGTATGGAATACGGTCTTGAACACTCTCATGATAAGGCATGACCAGCTCCTCTGGATAATAAACGTGGTTTAAATCTTTAATAAATTGTTTCTTGATTTTTGCCGGAATCCCAGCAACATTAGATGTGAATTTTAAAATCTTTCCATCTTGATCGTATGTAGGTGTATATAAAGCTGGAACATAAACGCCGTCATAAGTTTGAGCGATGTGCAAAAGCCAGGCTGATTTAGAAAAATGGGATGCATTTCGTTTAGCTTTTTTGTAATCGTCAAGAAGCTTCATTAACACCTCTTCTCCTTCTCCAATGACAAAGCAGTCAAAAAAAGGAGCTAATGGTTCCGGATTGCACACACAGGGACCACCACCAATAATGATGGGATCCTGATCACTTCGCTCTTCTGCCAAAACGGGTATATGTGCAAGATCCAGCATGTTTAACACATTTGTGTAGGACATCTCGTATTGCAACGTGAAACCGATAAAATCAAAATCACCCAGCGAGTCCATTGTTTCAAGGGCATATAATGGAATATTGTTCTTGCGCAATAAGGATTCCATATCAAGCCAAGGTGCAAAAACGCGTTCACAATAATAATCTGGGATTGAATTGATAAGGCTGTATAAGATTTTCATCCCAAGATGCGACATACCAATTTCATATGTATCCGGGAAAGCAAAAGCAAAACGTACATTTACTTGATTTAGATCTTTGTGAACTGCGTTTACTTCATTGCCCTGATAAGTAATTGGTTTTTTTACTTTTGGAAGGATATAATTTTGTATAAACGATTTATTATCAGTCATTCAATTTCTTACTTCTGAGTAAAGGAATCATAAAATTCATCAAGGTCATCTCTGGAAAGGGTATCCATCAGATACTGAGCAAAAGCTTCCCCCGTTCCCCCGTCTGAACGACCGGTTAATACAACTTTCTTTTCATATTCTGAACAGATTTGCAGTGCTTTGGAAAGTTTGTCAGCTTCATCTGAATAACCAATATAATCCAGCAACATACCGGCAGCTTTAATAATTGAACTAGGATCTGCATATTGAGCTCGTCCTTCTTCCACCATACGAGGAGCAGAACCATGAATAGCTTCAAACATTGCGTGTTTTTTTCCAATATTTGCAGAGCCTGCTGTACCAACGCCGCCTTGAAGTTCTGCAGCTTCATCAGTAATAATGTCACCGTATAAATTAGGCAAAACAACGACTTTAAACTGCTGTCTGCGTTTCGGATCGACCAATTTTGCAGTCATAATGTCAATATACCAGTCATCCATTTCAACATCTGGATATTCTTTGGAAATTTCTTTGGCCGTATCTAAAAATTTACCATCTGTTGTTTTAATAACATTGGCTTTTGTAACAACAGTAACTTTATTCTTTCCTGATTTTTGTGCGTAGTCAAATGCAGCACGAATAATGCGTTCGCATCCAGGTTGTGTTGCAATCGTAAAATCAACAGCAAGATCGGGATTAACATTCACGCCTTCAGAGCCAACGGCATATCCACCTTCAGTGTTTTCTCTGAAAAATGTCCAGTCCACGCCTTCTTCTGGAATTTTAACTGGACGTAAATTGGCAAAAAGATCCAATTCTTTTCTCATTGCCACATTAGCAGATTCAATATTTGGCCATTTATCACCTTTTCTAGGCGTTGTTGTCGGCCCTTTTAATATAACATCGCATAATTTAAGTTCATCTAATACGTCATCTGGAATAGCTTTATGACAAGCAGCTCGATTTTCAATAGTGAGTCCGTCAATCGTTTTAATAACAACTCGACCGGATTCGATATCTTCTTTTAATAAAAATTCAAGGACGCGCTGTGCTTCTTTCGTGATGAATGGTCCAATGCCATCCCCACCAACAACACCGATTACGATACGATCTTTTTTAGAATAATCAATAAAATCACCTTCAGACTTCATTTTGTCAATGCGCTGCAATTGTTCTTCAATAATTTTATTAAATTGATTTTGTGCAGCTTTCAATTCTGTTTGACTAATCATAATATCTCCTTTTTAATAAAATTACAAAATTAATATGAAATATTATACCATAAACCTATAAAAATAAAAAAGCTAAGCAACTGAAAATTCAGTTGCTTAGCTTTAAACGTGAAAATTATAGCTTAATTTTCATTGCGTTTTACATATCCGTTGTAACGGGCTTCCGCTTCTTTCTGTGTTTGTTTATACAGTTCATCTGCAATTTCAGGGAATCCACGACGAAGTGAATTATAACGCACTTCAGACATAATGAAATCTTGGAATTTGCTGAAATCAGGTTTCTTACTGTCAAGTGAGAACGGATGATCAGATTCAGGATTGAAATGATACAGATCCCAATATCCACATTCAACAGCAAGTTTTTCGTGAGTTGGAGTCTTGCCCATACCACCTTTGATACCATGGTTAATGCACGGAGCGTAACCAATGATCAGTGAAGGTCCTTTATAGGCTTCTGCTTCTTTCAAAACTTTAATAAACTGATTCTTATCAGCTCCGATGGCAACTTGAGCAACATATACATAGCCGTAAGTTGCAGCCATCATGCCTAAATCTTTTTTCTTTACACGTTCCCCTGCTGCAGCAAACTGGGCAATAGCTGCGGTAGGAGTTGATTTAGACGCCTGACCACCAGTATTAGAATAAACTTCTGTATCCAATACGAAGACGTTGATATCTTCTTTTGATGCTAAGACATGATCTAATCCACCATATCCGATATCGTATGCCCAGCCATCACCGCCGATAATCCAAATTGATTTCTTCACAAGGTGATCGCTGTTGTCTTTGACAAATTTAACTTTATCAGCCAATTCAGCAGGAGCATCAAATTTATCTAATGCAGCTTTCAATGCAGGTGCAGCAGCTTTAGAAGCATCTCCATCATCTTTGCCTGCAACCCAAGCATCAATTGCTTCAGAAAGATCTGCAGGTGCTGATTCTTTAATATCTGTCAAATAATCTGCAATCGTATTTCTGATTGCCTTTGTACCTTGAAGCATACCAAAACCATATTCAGCATTGTCTTCAAAGAGTGAGTTGGCAAATGTTGGCCCTTGTCCTTTAGCGTTTGTGCAATACGGTGATGCTGGTGCGGAAGCGCCCCAAATAGATGAACAGCCTGTGGCGTTTGCAATCATCATCCGATCGCCATATAACTGTGTGATTGTCTTGATGTATGGTGTTTCACCGCAGCCGGCACATGCGCCTGAGAATTCAAGCAATGGCTGGCAGAACTGGCTTCCTTTAACAGAATATTTATCCATTCTGTCGTCTTTAACAGGAACAGTTGTCGCATAGTCCCAATTTTCAACTTGATCTAATTCTTCGTGGATTGGAACCATAGTTAAAGCTTTTTCCTTGGCAATACATGCATCGACGCAGTTGCCGCAGCCTGTGCAGTCTAAAACATCAACTTGAATTCTGAATTCAAGATCAGATAATTGTTTGCCAATAGCTTTCTTAGTTTCAAATCCTGCAGGTGCTTTGCTCTTTTCATCTTTTGTAACAAGAACAGGACGAATAGCTGCATGCGGGCATACGAAGGAACACTGGTTACACTGGATACATTTAGAAATATCCCATTTTGGAACATTTACTGCAATCCCGCGTTTTTCATATGCTGATGTACCGGACATCCAAGTCCCGTCTTCATAACCTTCGAATGCAGAAACAGGAATTGTGTCACCTTCGAAACGTCCGATCGGTCTGACAATGTCATGTACAAATTTAGGATCAGTATCAGGTTTTTCCGGAGCGTCTTGCGCATTTGCCCATTCAGCAGGAACATCAAATTTCTTTAAAATGCTTGGGTCAACACCAGCATCAACAGCTTGATAGTTCATTTGAACAATCTTATCGCCCTTGTGACCATAAGTCTTTTTAATTGATGCTTTTGAGTATTTAACAGCATCTTCAATAGGAATGATGTTAGCCAATTTGAAGAATGCAGCCTGCATAATCATATTAGTTCGACGACCAAGTCCAATGTCTTCAGCAGCTTTTGTCGCATTAATTGTATAGAACTGGATATCGTTCTGAGCAATATAACGTTTCATAGAAGCCGGGAATTCTTGATCAATCTGTTCAGGTGTCCAAACAGTATTTAACAGGAAAGAACCGCCCTTCTTTAAGCCTCTGAGTAAATCATACTGATGTACATAAGATTCAGTAGAGCAGGAGATAAAGTCTGCTTGATTGATGAGATAAGGTGATTTAATAGGTTTCTTACCAAATCTCAAGTGTGAACAGGTAATCCCGCCTGACTTCTTGGAGTCATAATCGAAATAACCTTGAGCATACAGATCCGTATTGTCACCAATAATTTTAATGGCGGATTTATTGGCACCAACTGTCCCATCAGATCCGAGACCCCAGAACTTGCAACTTGTTGTGCCTTCCGGAATAGTATTAATTTCTTCTTTAACTTCCAAGCTGCGATGAGTAATATCATCAACAATAGCTAATGTAAACTGATCCTTCGGTTCAGCTTCATTCATATTGTCGAATACAGCTTTAATATCGCTGGAAGTTGTATCTTTTGAACCCAAACCATAAACGCCGCCTAAGATCTTAGGTGCATTTTCTACGCCATAGAAAGCTGTGCATACATCTTCATAAAGCGGATTTCCTAAAGCGCCAGGTTCCTTTGTTCTGTCAAGAACAGTAATAATCTTAGCGGTTTTTGGAATGGCCTTCATTAAATATTCTTTAGCAAAAGGTCTGTACAAGTGAACCTTTACAACACCAAGCTTTTCTCCCTGTTTAGCCAGGTAATCAATCGTTTCTTCAATTGTATCAGTGATTGAACCCATCGCAACAATAATATGTTCTGCGTTCGGATCACCATAATAATTAAAGAGGTGATATTCACGCCCAGTAACTTCTGAGATCTTTTGTAAATAGCCTTCTACAATTTCTGGAACTGCATCATAATAACGGTTTGCAGCTTCTTTCGCCTGGAAGAAAATATCGCCATTCTGAGCGGTACCTCTTGTCACAGGATGTTCCGGATTAAGCGCTCTATTCCGGAAGTCTTGAATGGCATCCCAATCAACCAATTTCTTAAAGACATCATAATCCATTACTTCAACTTTCTGAATTTCATGTGAAGTTCTGAACCCGTCAAAGAAATGTAAGAAAGGAATTCGAGATTTAATCGCAGCTAAGTGAGCAACACCGCCAATATCCATGACTTCCTGAACAGAACCAGATGCTAACAGAGCAAATCCTGTCTGACGGCATGCCATAACATCACCATGATCACCAAAGATACAGAGTGAATGGGCTGCTAATGTACGAGCTGATACGTGAAATACGCCTGGCAATAATTCACCAGCAATTTTGTACATATTTGGAATCATTAAAAGCAGCCCTTGAGATGCAGTAAACGTGGTAGTCAGCGCACCAGACTGTAATGAACCATGAACTGTCCCAGCGGCACCACCTTCAGATTCCATTTCAGTCACTTTTACAGTTTCACCGAAAATGTTCTTTCTCCCTGCAGCAGACCATGCATCAACATGTTCAGCCATTGGTGAAGAAGGGGTGATCGGATAAATCCCAGCGACTTCGGTAAAAGCATATGCGACGTGTGCCGCTGCTTCATTACCATCCATCGTCATCATTTTTTTCGACATATTTTCCTCCTCTTTATAATAATTGATAAACACAAAAACACTTGATAAAGCATCTTTACTACAAATTATTATATCATAATAGCAAAAATTATACAGTTCTATTAAAGATATTTTTTTGATGTTCGATACACTTTATCGATATAAATTTAATGACTCAATAAGGCAAAAAATTATCTTTTTTTCGTTATCACTTCAATTCAAACAATTTTCCTGAGATATTGTTATCTTTAATTTCGATACATCCATATGATGGCGCTTCAGAATACCGACCTCCGATCAAGGAGCCTGGATTCATCATCAATATATTATTCTTTCTCAAAAGTAATTTACGATGTGTGTGACCAAACAATACAATATCTGCGTTTTTTTGTTCTGCCTCATAATATAAAGAATCTATATCTTGTTTAACATTATATAAATGTCCATGAGTTGCAAAAACAACTTTTTTTTCAAATTTTATTCGCGCAAAATTGAGTCCGTTTGGAGAATTTATATCGCAATTTCCTTTTATCGAATATACTGGTTTATGACACCAGACTTTTATTTTTTGTGCATCTCGGACATAATCTCCTAAATGAAAAACTGCATCCACACCAAGATGATTCAATTTTATAACCGCATCTTGCAAATTGGCTATATTTCCATGACTATCTGATAATACCCCAATTCTCACCAAAATTCACTCCAATTATAAATTATACTTTGTTTTTATTTTAAGATATGCTTTTTTTAACGCAATTGCGCGGTGAGAAATACGATCTTTTTCTTTTATGTCCATTTGGGCATAAGTAAGACCTGTTTGATCTTCTATAAATAATGGGTCATATCCGAAACCATTATTTCCCACCTCACGCAAAGCAATTCGGCCTTGGACAGTTCCCCGGCATGTCCATTCTTCGCCGTCTGGGAAAATCAAAGCAATACAGCTAACAAATTGTGCTGTCCTTTTAGATAATGGAATATCCTTCATTGCTTTTAACAATTTCCTATTATTATCTTCATAAGTGGCTTCAAGTCCTGCATATCGAGCAGAAAAGATACCCGGAGCGCCATTAAGTGCATCAACACAAAGTCCGGAATCATCTGCCAACAAGATGGTACGATCGTCATGCGTGATAAATGGTTTGATAGTATGAACTTTAATTAAGGCATTCTCTTCAAAGGTCTTTCCATCTTCTATGATATCGGCATTGATACCAGCTTCATTCATTGTTATAACTTGAAATTTTTCCCCAAACAAATCATTTATTTCAACTGACTTCCCTTTATTTCCTGTTGCAACAATTATTTTAAAATTTTCCATTATTTAATACCTAACGCATTTTTTTGACGCGAAATAAGTTCTTTTATTCCTTTCTTCGCAAGTGACAATAAAGACAAAAGCTCATTATTTGTAAATGGTCTTGCTTCTCCTGTACCTTGTATTTCAATAAATTCACCCTTATCTGTCATAACAACATTCATATCTACAATTGCATTGGAATCTTCTTCGTAACATAAATCTAAAATCGGCAGTTCTTGATAGATTCCAACCGATATTGATGCAACAATACTGGTGATTGGATTTTCTGATAAAAGTTCCTTTCTTAATAAAAATTGAACTGCATCATATAAAGCAACAAACGATCCTGTTATTGAAGCAGTTCGCGTTCCTCCGTCTGCTTGAATAACATCACAGTCAATTTTTATTGTTCTTTCACCCAATTTATCTAAATCAACAACAGATCGTAAACTTCTTCCGATTAATCTTTGGATCTCTATCGATCGACTGTCAACTTTTCCATTTCTATCTCTTTTTTTTCTTGTTTTTGTTGAACTTGGAAGCATACTGTATTCTGCTGTTACCCAGCCTTTACCCTCTCCTCGCATAAAAGAAGGGACTGTTTCATCTATCATAGCGGTACATAAAACCGTCGTATCACCTGTTTGAATCAAAACAGAGCCAGGGGCATATTTGGTAACATGCCGTTTAATATAAACAGGTCGTCCTTCATCAAAAGAACGACCGTCTCTTCTTATTAGTGATTTATTCATCTATTTTTTTTGAAACTACTTCTCTAATAATTTTATTAGCTAATTGAGGATTAGCTTTACCTTTAGTAGCCTTCATAACTTGCCCTGTTAAAAAGCCATACGCTTTTTTATTACCTGCGGCAATATCAGAAACAGATTTTGGATTATCCTGAACAATTTTTTCAATAATAGATTTTAATTCTCCAGTATCCTGCATCTGAGCCCAATTATGCTTTTCAACGATTTCCTTAGGACTTCCTTCTTCATCAAACATTTTTTCCATTACAGATTTGGCTATTTTCCCAGAAATTGTTCCATCTTGAATTAAATTAATTAATTCTGCCAGATCTTCTGGTGAAAAAGGAATTGTATCCATTGTTAAATCTTTTTCTTTTAAATGAGCGGGAATATCGACCATAAGCCAGTTAGCCACTTGCTTGGGATGATTGCATAAATTAACAGTTGATTCAAAAAAGCGAGCAGTTTCTTTTGTTGATGTAATTAAATTGGCATCATATTCTGGCAAGTTATATTCAGCCATATATCTTTCTTTTTTTGCTTCTGGCATTTCAGGAAGTTGATCTTTTGCCTTCTTTATTTCATCATCTGAAATAACAATTGGAACCAAATCAGGTTCAGGGAAATAGCGATAATCCTGAGCATCTTCTTTTGAACGCATTGCAGAGCTTATTCCCTTCACATCATCCCATTTTCTAGTTTCTTGAACAATAGAATGTCCCTTTTTCAGTTCGATGATTTGTCGTTTACTTTCATATTTAATTGCCCTTTCCAGAGCACGGAAAGAGTTTAAATTCTTCATTTCAGTTCGAGTACCAAGTTCCTTTGATCCTTTTTCCCGAACAGAAACGTTAACATCAAATCGAATGGAACCTTCTTCCATTTTACAATCTGAAACGCCAGTATATTCCAAGGTATTTCTAACTTTTTCGGCAAAAATTCTGGCTTCTTCTGGGCCACGGATATCTGGTTCAGAAACTATTTCAATCAATGGAACACCACAGCGATTGACATCAACTAAAGTCCCATCACTCGATTCATGTAATAATTTTCCTGCATCTTCTTCGATATGAATACGTGTGATTCCAATTGGCTTTGTTTTGCCATTTACGTTGATATTGACTGTTCCACCCAAGCATAAAGGCCGGTCATATTGAGAAGTTTGGTAAGCTTTTGGAAGATCAGGATAAAAATAATTTTTACGGTCCATTTTGCTGAAATTTGCAATTTTACAATTTAAAGCTAATCCAGCACGTACCGCATATTTGACAACAGATTTATTTAATACAGGCAAAACTCCTGGCATCCCTAAGCAAATAGGGCAGGTATGTGTATTTTCAGGATCTCCGAATTTTGTAGGGCAAGAACAGAAAATCTTCGTTTTTGTCAACAATTCGGCATGGATTTCCATTCCGACAACAACTTCATATTCCATATATTGATTCTCCCTCTTTTATAAATTCGGTTGATTTTTTCTAAAATCAAAATGCTTTTCCAATGCCCATGCAGCTTGAAGTATTTTTTCTTCTCCTAAAACTGGACCAACAATTTGCAGACCTATTGGCAATCCCTTATGATCTAACTCTGCCGGAATAGAGATGGCCGGAATACCCGCAATATTAATCGGTACTGTAAAAGTATCAGACATATACATTTGCAGAGGATCGTTCATTTTTTCTCCGATTTTAAAAGCGGTTGTTGCTGAAGTTGGAGTCAATAACACATCACATTGATCAAAGATCTTTTTGTATTCATTAATGATTACAGTACGAACCTGCATGGCTTTTTTATAATACGCATCGTAATATCCTGAACTTAGTGCATAGGTTCCAAGCATGATCCGACGCTTAACTTCTGAACCAAATCCTTCTGAACGGGTTTTATAATACATATCGATATAATCCGTATAATCTTTAGCTCTAAAGCCATATCTTACGCCATCATACCTTGCAAGATTAGAACTTGCTTCAGCGCAGGCGATAATATAATATGCTGCCAAAGCTTGTTTAAAATAGCGAAAATCTACTTCAACAACTTTTGCTCCCATTGATTTATAAGCAGCAATGGCATCATCCATTGCAGTCTGTACTTCTTCTTGAACCCCTTCAGCTTTATAATTTTTTAGGATGCCAATTGTAAGCTCTTTTGTACCATTTTTTAATTGATCTGTATAATCTTTTTTAGGCAGATCTAAGGATGTTGAATCTTTAGGATCGTGCCCTGCAATCGCGTTGAGAATAATTGCAGTATCTTCAACGTCTTTTGCAAAAGTTCCAATTTGATCCAAAGAAGAAGCAAAAGCAATAAGTCCAAAACGGGAAACCAGTCCATAGGTCGGTTTTAATCCAACTACACCGCACAATGATGCGGGTTGTCTGATGGACCCTCCTGTATCTGTTCCCAATGCAAAAGCTGCCATATCTGATGCTACGGCAACGGCAGAACCTCCTGAAGAACCGCCTGGAACTGTAGATAAATCCCATGGGTTTTTAGTGACTTTAAAAGCAGAATTTTCTGTGGAAGATCCCATGGCAAATTCATCCATATTGACTTTTCCGAGCATAATACTGTTCATGCTGTTTAATCTTTCGTAAACATCAGCATTGTAGGGGGGAATAAAATTATACAGCATCTTAGAAGCTGCCGTAGTTTTAATCCCTTTTGTGCAAATATTATCTTTTAATGCATATGGAATACCAGACAATGAACAGGTATCATTTTGCTTTTCGGAATCTATTTTTTTCGCTTGATCTTTTGCTCGGTCTAGGCACTTTAATAAAAAAGCATCCACTTTAGGATCAATTTTTTCGATATGATCAATGTATGAATCGACCAATTCTTCGGTAGAAAATTTACCTTCTTTTAGAGCTTCTTTTGTTTCATGTATCGTTAAATTGTTAATGCTCATTGCAGCTCCTTAATCTAATACTCGAGGCACTTTAAAACATCCGTTTTCTTGATCTGGTGCATTCGAAAGGGCAACATCATTACTTAATGGTGTGCCGACGACGTCATCTCGAAATACATTGCTAACTGGCAGAATATGTTCAGTTGGCTGAATATCTTTTGTATCGACCTCATTTAGAGTCGCAACATAATCCAAAACTGATCCTAATTCCTCTGCCATTTTATTAGTTTCTTCTTCGTTAAAACGAAGTCTGGCTAATTTAGAAACATATGTTACTTCTTCATTTGAAATACTCATTGTTACTCCTAATCATTACTCAAATATAGATTTATTATAAATAAAAGAAATTACTTTTTCAATATACGTTTATACGATAGAAGCTCAAAGTCAAATAGTGTTATTTACTGATTTGAAAATTTCTGAATAAATTCTTCTTCAGTAATAATAGGAATGCCTAGCTCTTTTGCTTTTCTATTTTTTGAACTTTCACTTTCAATATTATTATTAATCAAATAATCTGTATTTTTTGAAACACTGCTAGCAACATGACCATTTTGACTTAAAATATAAGTTTTTAACGCATCTCTATTTTTATAATGAGATAATTTTCCTGTAATAACAAAAGTCAATTGATCGCAGTTATTGTCTTTATTTGTACTTATGTTTATAACCGTTAATTGAGCTAATAAAGAATTAAATTCAGATGAATTTTTCTTATACCATTGTAAAATGGAATCCGACATTTTATCGCCAATTCCATTTATTTGAGAAAAAGACTCCCTTTTTCTCGCATACATAATAAATTGATCGAAACCAATCGCTTCAATAATTCGTCTTGATGCATCGACACCTATCATTGGAATGCAAAGCGCATATAATAAATTTTCGGCTTTAACTTTTCGGCTATTTTCAATAGCCTGCAACAAATTAGTGGTAGACTTTTCTCCAAATCCATCAAGTTCTATAATTTCATTTTTATGATTTTTTAATAAAAAGATATCCGCAAAATTTTTAATGTATCCTTCGTTAATAAATTTATTAAGAGATTGAAGCGAAAAACCATTAATGTCCATTCCGTAACGGCTTACAAAACGTTCATATTTTTTAAGTGATTTTGCCGGGCACTCAAAATTAGTACAATGAAGTGTTTTTGCACCGGACGAGGATATTTCTATACGCGTTGGAGAATGACAAACTGGACATTTATCTGGAATGATAAATTTATTTTTGGGCGTTGCAAAAATTATTTTGGGGATGATTTTATTTGCTTTTATGACTTTTAATTCGGTCCCTTCTCCCCCGATTCCCAAACGCTCACATTCACTAATATTATGTAATGTTGCTCTTTTAACTATTGTGCCTTCTAATTTAACAGGATTAAATACAGCGACAGGCGTAATTGTAGAAGCCGCACAGGACCATTCGACTTTAATTAATTGTGTAGCTTTTGATTTATCTTCCCATTTAAATGCGAGTCCCGCACGCTGTGCATGATGTCCTGTGACAGTGCCGCCCTGAGCGTAATCCGTATCATCAAATGCAATAACAAGTCCATCTACAGGAAAATTTATTTCCCCATTCGTAACTCTTTTAGTCCATCTTTCAATGCCTTGTCGAATTTGACTGGGATGCAGCCGTTCTGATTCTACTGGATGAAAACCTAATTCCTTTAAAAATTGCATCCTTTCTCCCCAAGATACAATGTGTCGATCGATATAAACCAACGTAAAAGGAAACCATTGAATATTTCGTCTTTTAATTTCCTTAATATCTTTTAGACTCAAAGATCCTGACGCAAGGTTTCTTGGATTTGCGTAGTCATCATCTGAAGAAAGGCAAAAATTTTCAAAATCATCATATGTAATAATTGCTTCTCCGCGAACGACGAGATGACCGATAAAATTAATCGAAAGCGGAAGACCGTGTATAGCCGCAGCTATCGAAGTAATATTTGTCCCGATGGTTCCGTTTCCTCTCGTCGCCAGGGTAGTTAACTTGCCATCATCATATGTCGCGACAAGTGTCAACCCATCTAACTTCCATGATAACCAGATATCCTTATGTTCAGCCCAAGCGATTAAATCCGGTATTTGCTTTGTTTTAGCCAACGATAATGCCGGAAATTCATGTGTGATCTTTTCTTCTCCGGTATTTTCATATGTACCAACAGATTGTGTTGGACTATCTTTTAAAATATATCCTGTTTCTTTTTCTAAAGTATTAAGCTGATCAAAAAGTTTGTCCCATTCGTAATTGGACATTTTTTCTTCTTTGCCATTATAATAAGCCTCTGATGCATCATTTAATGTCCGGACTAATTTTTCAATTTGTGTTTTTTTATCGTTAATTTCAGTCTTCATGATTTACTCGCTTACTAACTGCACATAAGAAGGTGAAAGTTTTTTGATTCCAATGCCGGGAAAAGCAACAGAAATTTGATTTTTTTGAACATCGATAATGGTACCAATTCCAAATTTTTTATGTTTCACCTTGTCAGCTGGATGAAAGGCTGATGAGCTCTGGGAACTCGTTTTGACAGTATGATGTTTATTGTATTTCAGACTTTTTGTAAAGGCCTGATATTGATTACTACGATTTTCCGTATGATGTGAATGATCAGTGGAATAAATAGGTTCAATATAATCGATACTTTCTTTTGGTAATTCTTTAAGAAAGCGGGAAGGTAATTCTGGTTGAGTCCTTCCATATATTGTTCGTGATTTTGCGTATGTCAAGAATAATCTTTTTTGAGCTCTTGTGATCCCAACATAGCATATTCGTCTTTCTTCTTCCATTTGAGAATCATTATCAAAAGAACGAATATGCGGAAATATGCCGTCTTCCATTCCAGGCATAAAAACAACTGGAAATTCCAATCCTTTAGCATTATGCAACGTCATTAATAATACTTTTCCATTGTTTTCGTCATATTTGTCAGTATCACTTGTCAAAGACACAGTTTCTAAATAAGCGCGGAGCGACGTGTCATCTGAATTGTTTTCAAATTCCACAGCACTTGAGATTAATTCACGAATATTTTCGATTCTGGCCTCTGCATTTTGAGTTTTCCCAATTTTTAACATTTCTATATAGCCGCTTTTATCAATAACTTCCTGAATTAATTCGGACACGCCTACACATTCAGACTGTGACATTAAATATTTTAATAAATTTGAAAATTCTTTGACCTTTTCTCTTGCATTTTTTGATAATTCTGGATTTTCATCACAATGAAATACAGAATCAAGAAAACTATATCCTTTAAAGTCAGCGAAATCCTGCAATTTTTGGATTGTCATGTTTCCAATTCCGCGTCTAGGAACATTAATGATTCTCATCGCATCTAAATTATCCTGCGGATTGTATAAAATATGTAAATAAGCAATAATGTCTTTGATTTCTTGTCTTGAATAAAAATTTGTTCCGCCAATAAGCTGATAAGAAATTTTATTTCTCATAAAAGATTCTTCAAATAAACGTGACTGTGCATTGGTACGATACAATATAGCAATATCGTTATATTTGTAATGATCGTTTTCTTTTAACTCCTTTATTTTATTTGAAATATATTCTGCCTCTTCATTTCCTGTTTCAAATGAACGCAGCGCTATTTTATGAGGATCATCGGGATTATCCGTCCATAAGTTTTTTTCTTTTCTTTCTTTATTAAAAGATATTACATGGTTGGCTACATTCAGTATTGATGGCGTCGAGCGGTAATTCTTTTCAAGTTTTATGATCTTAGCCCCAGGATAATCCTTTTCAAAATTTAGAATATTGTGAATGTCGGCTCCTCTCCAACCATAAATACTCTGATCATCGTCGCCACACACACAAATATTTTGCCGATTTCCAGAAAGCATATGAACAAGTTCGTATTGATTATGATTGGTATCTTGATATTCATCGACCAAGATATACTTAAACTTATTCTGATAATTTTGCAAAATCTGTGGATTGGTTTTGAATAAAATAATCGTATTAAGGATCAGGTCATCAAAATCCATTGCATTATTATTTTTTAATTCCGCCTGATACAGTTTATAAAATTGCGCAATCTTTTCTTTACGAAAATCGCCGGAAACTTCTTTTTCATATTGTTTTGGCAGCAATGTATTTTCTTTAGCCAGTGAAATTTCTCCAATAACGCTAGCAAAGGGAAAAAACTTATCAGAAAAATTCAATGACTTCATCACTTGCTTATATAACCGTTTTTGATCATCTGTATCATAGATAACAAAATTTTTATTATAGCCTAGAAATTCTGCATACATACGCAAGATCCGAGCACACATGGCGTGAAATGTGTACATCCAGATGTTCCGAGAATCTTTAATGTTCATAGAGGAAATTCTATTTCGCATTTCTTCAGCTGCTTTATTTGTGAAAGTAATGGCTAAAATTTGGGATGGATAGGCTAATTTTTGATCGATAATGTAAGCAATTCGATGAATGATAGTTTTAGTTTTTCCTGAACCAGCGCCCGCCAAGATTAGCAGAGGTCCTTCCGTTGATATAACTGCTTCTTTTTGTTGCGTATTTAATCCTTGTGTAATATTCATTTTCACTTTTATTTGTTATCGTCCTTATCTTCTAACATCTCAGACGGAATCTCAATTCCATGATCGTAATTGAGGTTTTGCTGACTTCTAACAAAAACGCTCATTGCACGTTGATAATTTTCAAAAAAGTGACGGTCTTTTGGCAATATTCCCTTACTAATCAAGTAATAAACAAATAATCCAAAATAATACGCTTTTTGAGGTTCAATGTTTGTTAGACTAAGATAATATTCAAAGGCTTGTTCAATAGATATATTTTGATCTATTTCGTCTCCATTGATTCGAATCCATTCTTCTGACAAAATATCAATCAAAGAATGTTCCAAATAATCTAACATGATCCCTTTTACAATCTCTGTATCATCTAATTTCAATGTTTTCATTAAATCTGATGCACCTTTATCAAAAGCATGTATAATTCTGTTCGTGTATATTGTATGATGGTTAAACTGGTCAAACGATAAATTGGTATGATCCGTTAATAATTTTTTTAAAAATGGACTGTCTTTTACAATTTCCTGATAGATCGTAAACCATTCATCATACATGCAAAATGGGATATAGCCAAAAATTGAAAACAAGCGATCTGTCACACGCTTTACTTCTAATAATTTATCGCGATCAGTATAGATTTCCTGCCTTATTTCCATATAACGATCCATTTGAAAATCAGAATTGTTTTTAATAAAAAAGAGCAGCAGCTCATCAATCACTTCAATTTTTGAGCTATAGAATATTATGCCATTATTTAATCTGTCTTCAAAAATATGTTGATTGTTATCAGGTATTTGAATATATTTATCTCCTCGATATAATATATCGTTGACAGGATAATAAATATCGTTAGGATAATTATTTTCAAAGACAAATAAATATTTGTTTGCTTTTTTTAAGAAAATAATATATCCTCGAGATGAAAAGAATCCCCATATATGATCTGTTTTAAATCCAGGAATTTTAATATTACAGTTTGAAATAAACAAACATTGACTTTGAATATATTCTACAATTTCATCCCTCGTTCTTATTCCCATTGTCAAAAAATTTGTTAAATAATCTCTTATTAACAAATCTACAGAAATACCGTAAGGATTATAAAGATCTAATATAGGAATTTCTGAAATAGTTTTTATATTTTTTACTAGAATTAATAGGACACTGTCAACGTGTAATGTAGATATTGGAGAATTTTTGAAAATTTTTCGAAGATCATCTCGTACTTTTTCGCCCAGTTGATTTAGAATCAATCTATGTTTTTGATCCTCTTTTTCCTTTAACTGTTTATTGAAATAATCAATCAATTTCGTAATTTGAAATAATTGATTTTCATTATTACTATAAATAACTACATTTCTATTTTGAAAAAATTCCGAAGAATATTTAACATTTAAGAATTGAATTGATTGTAAGCCATCTTGCCTTTTAAGTGCATATTTAATTTCTTCATTTGGTGAAAAACGTGCAAAAATAATGTTATTATTTTCAGTCTTTCGAAAAATGATTCCTCGTTTATTTAGAATTAAATCTGTCCATACCTGTGGTACGGATTGACTGCAATTAGCTTGTAATTGATTAAGCATTAAAGTCGTATTATTAAAATATTTACTGTAGCTTAATAATTCAGCATTTTCTAAATTAGAGGAAAATCCGTAATCTAAAATTTTTTTAATTATTTTCGATAGTATTATTTTTTCTGTGTCGTATTCATCCGCCGTCTCTCCGATGAAAACTTGAAACAAAGCACTCCTTTTGTCTGCAAAATGAGGATTATTTTCCAAAATTGTTATTAACGATACAAAAATAATAGTATCCAAATCAGCTGAAATAATATTAGAAAACGGATAGTCATTCAGTAATATCTTCCGTATATCTTGTGTAAGATTATTAAGTTTAGTAACAGCATCTGTCAATAAATTGTTGCACTTCGCGCATAAATTGTGATATTCAATATTCAATTTAGCGTTTTTAAAACTATGTGCCCTCGAAAAAAAACCAATTTCTTTTCCGCAGCGTTCACAGGAAATTTTCATATTATTCCCTATCCTTTCAATGACAATTATTATTAATTAATATAATTCGCTATTAGTTTATAGGATTGTATCAACTGTTCTAGGCTCATCGAAGCATTTGCAGAACTCGTAGAAGGTAAATTCAAATATACTATGTTTTGAATGCAATCATCTTGAACCCATCGCTTTTTAAAAAGCGAATCAGCTTTTTTCCCAGTTGTAACTATTAAATTAATAGAAGTTCTGCTCAAAATGAAGTGTAAATCATTATAAAGAACATCTTTAATGGATGAATCTGAAGCTCCCTGAATATTACAACTTGCTATTACATCCCACAGTGCGATTTTCCATTTTTCTAGAAAGAATTTCTTTTCTAGCATACTTTTCGGTACAATATCATTAAAAACAGCAGCTAACACTTTCCAAAATCGATTTTGGGGATGTCCATAATAGAACTTGCTTTCACGTGATTTTGGAGAGGGAAAGCTTCCTAAAATTAATATTTTAGAATTCTTTTTATAAAACGGCTCTAGTTCATGTTCAATTCTTTTCAAAGTCATCTTTCCCATTGGATAAATTCTTTCTATCAAAAAAATTAAGCCACGTAATAAATTTATACAATCCGACAATAATAAGGGGTAATACTATTATCCAATAATAAGGATTTTGAATATGATCAATTATTGGAATTCCATTTGCATTTTCCATTACAATATAATTCTTATTTAATAAAATAGAGAATATGTATGCTAATAATAAAATAACATCTATTCCAATAATTCTTTTCCAGAACTCTTTAACAGATCTAATATAGTTTGCGTCGGAAGCCAAGGGCATAACTAAAGGAATCGCTACCATTAATCCATGTGAGAGCATACTCTGTACTGCAACAATATGAATGCCTGCAAAATCATAAAAAACCCAAACAGGATATATTAAAACAAAGAATCCACCGATAAAAGCAGCCACATCGACAAAAGGATATAATTTTTCATTTTGAATAATAGCTATAAATGGCAAGATCATACAAACTTGATTACACCAATCAAATCCCAAATTAGATAAATGCCATCCATAATAATAAGTTTTCCAAGATATTCTAAAAATTTCAAAAAATAATAGCACTATCCCCAATGTTCTCAAAACTTTTTTATTGAATGAAATGTCTTTTTCCTTTTTTAAAATAAACATTAAAATAACAATAAATCCAACAATAAGTGATGAAAGGATGATGTGCTCCCTTGAAAAAACCATATTTCGGGGTTTAACATGTTGTGGTTTAAAGTAATGATTATAAAAATATTTGCTATTCATGTCGTTGTTTATTAATAATTAACAGAAAATCCAAAATATGGTAGTCATATTTTGGATTTTCTGTGCTACTTCTTCATTTCTATATGTTGTCCAATTTTACTTTCTGTCCCAGAAACAATTCTTTTTATATTGCTGCGATGCTGAATATCTGTAGATAATGCCATGAATATCGTTAGTATCAATGCAGGAGGATTAGATACACCGAAAAACAAAAGCGTTACAAATGGCAAAATCGTCATTCCAGTAATAGATGCTAGAGAAACCATTTTAAAAACAGCTAAAATAACAAGCGCAATACCAATGCAGATTAATGCGATTCGCCAATCATACAATAGGAATAGTCCTATAGATGTCGCCGTGCCCTTTCCTCCCCTAAACTTTAGAAGAATCGGCCAATTATGACCACATAATACGGCTATTCCAGCACTCGCTATCCACATTGCATTGAGCCCGTACTTTAATGCTAAATATTTAGCAATACCGATACACAAAGTGCCTTTAAGAGCATCTAACAACAGAACAAGTGCCGCATATTTAAGTCCTAATGTTCTTAATACGTTAGTTGTTCCAGCATTGCCACTGCCATAATTACGGATATCATCATTTTTTACTTTTTTTACAACAATATAGGCAAAATCTAAATTCCCTATAAAATAACACCCAATCAATAATAATATACCCATGATCATAATATTTCCTCACTCACATTAGATTATTTGCTTATCTGGCGAACAAGACCCTTTAATTTCTTTATTACTTGATCATAATTTTCTTTTTGATGTGGGAATGTACAGTTTGTACAAACTTTTATTCCTTGTTCGGACCAATAGAAATCTCCGCCACAGTTTGCCCCCAAAGCATAAAGCGGACAATAACAAAACAAACAATTAAAATTTTGAATTTGATTTTCGTCTATATTATGACAAGGAAAAAATTCACAAGTTTTGTGCTGAAAAAATTTATAATTTTTTTTATCATCTTTCAAGGCTGAATTAAATCCATTCCCTTTCTGATTGCAATTTGATTTAATTTGACAAATTTTTCTTTAACGTTGTCTTGAATAATTTTATCCCAATCAATATGATCTAATCCCATAGCTTTGATAATAGCGCCTAACAAAATGACATTTGTGACTTTTTCATTACCTAAATCAACAGCTAATTTAGAAGCATTCATTACAGTAACATCTGCTAATTTTTTTAATTCTCCGATAATGTCTGGATGATATTTTTCCTTTCCAATAATAACCGGCATTGGCCAAATTTCTTTGTCATTGACAATGACTTTCCCATCTTGCTTAAGATAGTTAATATAACGCATTGCTTCCATTTTCTCAAAAGCAACAATAATGTCGGCTGTTCCTGCTTCAATAACTGGAGACTGTACGTTGGAACCATATCTCACCTGAGAACTAACTGATCCCCCTCTTTGACTCATACCATGAATTTCACTCATCTTAACATCATATCCAGATGCCATTAATCCACAAGTCAACAATTTTGCAGCGGTTATGGTTCCCTGTCCGCCAACTCCAACTAATAGTATATTTTTTGTTTCCATAATATTATCCTTTTACAATTGCATTTACCGGACAAACTTGACTGCATACACCGCAACCAACACAACTGTCTATGATATTCATTTTTCCATCTTGAACGCGCGAAAATTCCAACGCTGGACATCCTGTGTCAATGCATTTTTTACATCCAACGCATTTTTCCGTTTCAACATGATATTTTTGAGTAAAGACATCTGGAAATTCTTCTTTATCTTCTGAAGACAGTCTCTTTAATGCGCAAGGCCATCTTGTAATAATAACAGATGGACCTTGACAATGGATTCCCCATTCCAAAGCATCTTTCATTTCATCTAAATGATTTGGATTGACTGTTCGGATATTTTTGACATTAATTGCACGACAGATTTGTTCAATATCAGAAATTGGCGCTTTATTTCCCTTTAAGTCATAACCGCTTCCTGGATTTTGCTGATGACCCGTCATTCCTGTAATTCTATTATCCAAAATAACAGTCAGATAAGAACTTTTATTATAAGTTGCATCCAATAACGACGTAATACCAGAATGGAAGAAAGTTGAATCTCCAATAACAGAAACAACATGTTTTTTCTCATGTTTAATCTTGAAAGCTTGTGCAACACCATGACCACCTGAAATAGAGGCTCCCATGCATATGCAGGCATCTGTCGCATTATAAGGTGCAAGCGCTCCTAATGTATAGCATCCAATGTCGCTAAAAATCATAGTATCCTTAAGCTTGCTCAGTTCATAGAAAAATCCTCGATGAGGGCATCCAGCGCAGAGTGCAGGCGGACGGCCGACGATCGTTTCTAAATTTGGCTTAATTGTCTCTTTGGATTTCCCAAAAGCAGCCATACGAATACGTTCGGGCAATAATTCCCCTCTCTGAGGAAACTTATCTTTCCCAACGCATGCGATACCTGATGCTCTAATTTCAGTTTCCATGATAGGATCATTTTCTTCCAGTACATAGATCGTATCGACTTTCTGCGAAAATTCTTTAATTAAGTCCATAGGGAGTGGATGTGAAAATCCAACTTTAAGATAAGAAGCGTTATCTCCAAAAACTTCTTTTGCATATCTAAAGGCTACACCAGATGCAATAACGCCAAGGGATTTATGGTTATCCTCGATATAATTCCATTTGCAATGGTTGGAAAAGTCTTTTGTCTTCTCTAAATTTTGATATAATTTTTCCTGCATTTTTCCTGTAAAAGCAGGCATTGGACAATATTTAGGAATATCTTTTTTATAAGGTTTATCCTGAATATTTTTTCTTGCTTCACAAGTGACAATGCTTTTAGAATGGTCAACTCTTGTTGTCATTCTAAACAGCACTGGAACATCATACTTTTCAGAAAGATCAAACGCAGCAACCATCATATCTTTTGTTTCTTGAGAATCCGAAGGTTCAAACATTGGAAGTTTTGCTGCTCGTGCATAATGACGATTATCTTGTTCGTTTTGAGAAGAAAACATACCTGGCTCATCTGCAGTTAAAATTACAGAACCAGCGTTAACTCCTAGATAAGCAAATGTAAACATTGGATCTGCCGCAACATTTAATCCTACATGTTTCATGCAAGCCAAACTTCTGACACCCGCAATTGAAGCACCAGCAACAGACTCTACTGCTACTTTTTCATTTGGTGCCCATTCTGTCTGCACTTCTTTGTATAAAGCTAAATTTTCTAATATTTCTGTACTCGGTGTACCTGGATAGGCAGCAGCAAATTTCACCCCTGCTTCCCAGGCGCCTCGCGCAGCAGCCTCATTTCCTGTGAATAACTTCTTCATGAAACTCCCCTCACTTTATATTTAATAAATATCAAAAAAATCATTTACATTATCAGATACAATAATTTCTAACGAAGGATATGCTGAATGTATGATTTCTTCTAAAAGATAAACAACTTTTTTTTCTGTTCCAAAATGTCCAGCATCAATCACAAAAAGGCCATTTTCCTTAGCATTTTGCGCTTCGTGGTATTTTAAATCTCCAGTAATATAAGCATCCGCCCCTTTTAATTTTGCTATGCTAATAAACTCAGCTCCAGCGCCAGTGCAAAGTGCAACTTTTTTAATTTTTTTAGGGATTGGCCCTGCGGTTCGCACGAACGGAAGCCCTAAAATATTTTTGATTTCAGAAATAAATTCATTTGATGGCACTGACTTTTCTAAAACACCAATTTTACCAAGACCATTTTCATTTTTTGATATTGAAGGATCCAACGGATATAGATCATATGCCATTTCTTCATATGGATGGACTGTTTTTATTATTGGTAAGACTGTTTTAATCAAATTTCGACTGACAATTGTCTCTATTCTATCTTCAACGACCGTCTCAACTTTATTTAATTGGCCTATATATGGATCCGCTCCTTTAAGCGGCTTGAAAGTTGATTTGCCTGTTGTTCTAAATGATGAACAACTATATTTTCCTAAAACACCGGCTCCATTTTTTCCTAAAACTTCTAATATTTTCTGAGAATAATCTTGCGGTGTGAAAATAACTAATTTATATAACTGATCGCTCGAAGAAGCAACCAAAGGTTGTGCTTCTTTTATCCGAAATTGGTTAGCAATAAAATTATTCAACCCCAATTTTGCTGAATCCAAATTCGTATGTGCAGAATAAGCGGAGATATCATGTTTGATTAATTGAGAGACTAATTCACCTTTTCCCGAATCTACACATATCGATTTAATTCCATTAAAGATAAAGGGATGGTGCGAAATGATTAACTGTACATTTTTTTTGATTGCTTCCTGAATTACTGCCTCTGTAACATCCAAAGTTAGAAGAACTTTTTGTACATCTCGATTTCTGGAACCAATTTGAAGACCAGAATTATCCCATTTTTCAGCCAAATAAAGAGGCGCGGTTTTTTCAAGAGCTGCATAAATATCTTTTGCTTTCATTGATTGTCGTTCTCCATATAAAATTTATTCTTTCTGCTCTTTTAACATACGAATAAAATACTTTGTTTGATTTATCTTGCGACGAACATTTACAGTATTCCGCTGTTGCCCAGCTGCCTTAATAATTTTTTCCTGCTGATTAATAAACCAGCTGATATAGTCTCTATAAGTTGGGGTGAAATCTCTCGCACTTTCTAATCCAATCCAATAGTCAATCGGATTATCAAATTTCATTAATCCCGGTTCTGACAAAATAATTTGATAGTAATGGTGGCGTTCATATACAACAATTTCTTTCAATATACGATGATGAATTTTTTCAAGCGTCATTCTCACATACTGCATATTATTCATAGGTTGTAAAATGAGTTGCGCCTCTCCCAATTTCATTAAACCCTCTTCTAAAATATCACGTATTAATAATCCTCCCATACCAGCGACAATAATTGCATCACATTCATTTTTTTCAATTGGAGAAAGACCATCTCCAACACGCAAATCGATTATTTTTTCAAGATGATCTCTTTGAACCTTCTTTTGGGTCTTCATTAATGATTGAGGTGAAATATCCGTTGCGATGACTTTTTGTGCCCTTTGAGAACGAACGAGTTCTATAGGAATAATGCCATGATCTGTTCCCACATCAGCTACACAGTTTTTATTTTCTATTAATTGAGAGATGGCTTCTAATCTTGGAGAAATCATTAGGTTAAATAGTCTTTTAATTTTTTACTTCGACTAGGATGTCGCAATTTTCGTAATGCCTTGGCTTCTATCTGACGAATTCTTTCTCGTGTGACATCAAACTCTTTGCCGACTTCTTCCAATGTTCTTGCACGACCGTCATCTAATCCAAAACGCAACCGCAATACTTTTTCTTCTCGATCTGTTAATGTGCTCAAAACATCAATCAATTGTTCTTTTAATAGTGCATATGAAGCTGCTTCAGACGGTGCAGGTGCTTCATCATCTGGAATAAAATCACCCAAATGGCTATCTTCTTCTTCACCGATAGGCGTTTCGAGAGAAACTGGATCCTGAGCTATTTTCTGTATTTCACGAACTTTTTCTTCAGAGAATCCCATTTCTTTACCTATTTCTGCAGGCGTTGGTTCTCTTCCATATTCTTGCAATAATTGACGAGAAACTCGAATAAGTTTATTTATCGTTTCAACCATATGTACTGGGATTCGAATCGTTCTTGCCTGGTCTGCAATTGCGCGAGTAATTGCCTGCCTGATCCACCAGGTTGCATATGTTGAAAATTTAAATCCTTTTTTATAATCGAATTTTTCAACAGCTTTAATTAATCCAAGATTTCCCTCTTGAATTAAATCAAGAAAGGACATTCCCCTTCCAACATAACGCTTTGCAATACTTACTACTAAGCGTAGATTGGCTTCTGCTAATTCTTTCTTTGCTTCTTCATCACCCGCATCCATGCGTTTTGCAATTTCCATTTCTTGTTCAGGTGTGAGCAAAGGCACTCGACCAATTTCTTTTAAATAAAGTCTTACTGGATCATTAACATTGATACTGTCTGATAATTCAGCATCTTTTTTCTTTTCGTTCTTTTCGATTTCTTTTAATTCTTCAATACTCGAATCATCCATCTCTGATAAATCGTCCGTATCATCCCCAAAAATCAAATTGATGCCTAATTTTTGAAGATATAGATAAATAGAATCAATTTCATCAGAATCCAGATCTTTTTTCCCTAAAGTATCTTCAATATCTTTATTATCTAAAAACCCTTTTTTCTTTCCTTTTTCAATGAGGATCTTCACTTCTGGCATTTTTTTAAGTTCTGGTGTAATATCTTCAATTATTTTTTCATTTTGTCCTAATTGATTAAGAACATTATTTTTTGTCAACTTGTCCGATTTATTTGTTGCCATTTTCTCCTCCAGCATTATTTAGAATTTGTATTTGTCTCATAATTTCAATTACATTCGGATTCGAAGGATCTTGCTCAAGCTTATTCGTTAATTGACTGATTTTTTTCTCTTTCCATTTTTGATGTAATAAAGCTATACTCTCATCATAATTTAGATCTTTTTCTGCATCATTAGTTTCTAATAATTTATATAATTGATTTGATTCATGAGGCTCCATTAAAGATACTATCGTTGAAATAGATATATCGGGCTTTTTTTCTATTAATGCATAAATTTTTTTATAAAAGGGATCTGTAAAATATAATTGATTTTTTAAACAAGATTCCACATTTATCTTTCCCTGTAATAATCCAGTAATGATATTTTCTTCTGCTTGTTCTAATGCCAACGGTACCTTTGATGATAAATCTGTTCTGTTAATTTGATGATTGACAGAAATAGATTTTTCTTTGTTTTTTTGAGTTTCATTATATATTATTGTAGCAGAGATTCCCGTCCTTTTTGACACAACTTTCGAATAAAAGTCCTTTTCCATATCATTTTTCGTATTCTGAAGAATTGGAACTGCTTCATTTACGTAACGGATTCTATCTTCATGAGTCTTTAATGAATTGTTTCTCATTAAATTATCTAATAAATAATCTATAACGGTTTTAGAATTTTTAACTCTTTCTAAAAACGCGTCTGAACCATTTTTTCGAATAAAAGAATCCGGATCATCTTCAGCGTTCAATCTCAGCACTTTAATTTCTAGATCAGATTTCTTCAATATGTCAATGGCGCGCATTGTTGCTTTCTCTCCTGCCTGATCACCATCAAAACACAAAACGACAGAATTAACATAGCGTTCTAACAACTTTACATGGTGTTCTGTGAAAGCTGTTCCTAACGCAGCAACAACATTTTTTATGCCATACTGAAACAGAGCAATGACATCCATATATCCTTCAACTAGGATCAATTGATCATTTTGAATATTTTTTTTTGCTCTATTTAAGTTGAAAAGCTCGTAACCTTTTGAAAAAATAATGGACTCCGGAGAATTCAAATATTTTGGCGCATGTTTATCATCATTCATGATTCTTCCACCAAAACCAATAATCTGATCTCTACTGTTCTGAATAGGAATCATCAAACGGTCCCGAAATCGATCATATAAACGTCCATTTCTGCCTTTGGCAACTAATCCTATTTTTAGCATCTCTTCAGAAGAAACCTTTTGCTTTAATAGAAAGCGATAGGCATTATCCCAAGAATCTTTTGAATACCCTATTCCAAAAATCTTAATCGTTGATTGATTCAATCCCCTTTTATTAAGATATTGTATTCCTTTTGGCGAATGTTTTAATAAAAGATAATAATAGTTTGCAAGCCTCCGGTTGATTTCATAAAGTCTTTTCTTCTGTTGATATTGAAAATCTGTATACTCAGAATTCTGGGGTAAAGTAATATTAGCTCGTTCAGCAAGCCATTCCAGAGCTTCAGGAAAAGTCATATTTTCAATATCCATTACAAAAGAAATGACATTTCCACTCGCGCCACAGCCAAAACAATGATAAAGTTGTTTGTCAGGAGATACAGAAAACGAGGGTGTCCGCTCACTATGAAAAGGGCACCTTCCCATAAAAGAATGGCCTGATTTTTTCAACTGCACATATGTAGAAATAATATCAACAATATCATTAGCTTCAATAACTTGCTGTATTATTTCTTCTGAATAACGAGGCATATTCTTTCCCTTTACCTTTTAAAACTACGATTTGCGATAAATTTTATTAATATATTCAATATCAGATTTAATTTTAGTCATCAATTCATTAACACTATCAAATCTAATTTCATCTCTGATTTTCTTTTTAAAAATTATAATCATGGTCTGATTATAAATATTTTCATCAAAATCATAAATATAAGTTTCTATAGAATATGGATGCTGCCTGAAAGTTGGGTTCGATCCCAAATTTGTTAATCCATCAAAAACCTGATTATGTATGATAACAGACGTATAATACACGCCGGGGCTTGGTAAAATACCTTTGGTTTTTAAGTGTAAGTTAGCAGTTGGCACACCAAATTGATGGCCTAATCCTTTACCTTTAACAATTGATCCTTTAACTTGATAGTACCGTCCCAGAAGAGGTTTGACTTTATCTACTTTTCCAGATTTAATTAACTCTCTAATTCTCGTACTACTAACAGGTTCTCCATCAATAATACATGGTGGAACAATTGAAATTCCAATATGATATTTTTTCCCATATTTTTTCAGGGTCTCCACTGTGCCGGCGCCTTTATACCCAAATGTATAATTAAAGCCAACAACAAGATGTTTTAAATTATATTTTTTCAATAAATAATCTCGAATGAAATTTTCACTCGATAAGTTCATTAATTTTTCATTGAAATCATTTAAATACACATGTTGAATTCCAAATGAACGAATAAGTTTTATTTTCTCATCATTAGTTGTAATAAGATCAGGTGCATATGACGGAAATATTAAATTTAAAGGGTGTTTTTTAAACGTCATAACACTGGATTCTAAGTTTTCCTCTTCTGAAACTTCTAATGTTTTCTTCAATAATGATTGATGTCCTTTATGAACGCCATCAAAGAACCCCAATGCCATTGCTATACCCTGACTATTGTTTCTATTTTTCATACTACTAATTAAACCATTCTTACAGGGAAAATTCCATTTTCTGATTGTCTGAATTGTCCAATGCCAATAAAATGGTTCTGACTATTATAAATCTTAAGCAACTCGCCATCTTGATATGAGTCAAATGGCATTGCAGCATTCCATTGTAACAAAGCGCTTCCATTTTGAATAAAATGATCACCTTGTGAATTGCTTTTTACAAAATGGTATGACATCAAAAATTTTTCAACCGGCAACAACAATTCTACGCGTTGATTAATGTTTAAATTTCTTAATGCATCAATATCGTAAGACTGATCCATACCAATATCGCCAATGGCAATGCGTTTTAGATTGCCCATACAAGCATAAGTTTTGAGTGAAATACCTATATCGTGACATAAACTTCTAATATAAGTACCAGAAGAGCATTTCACCTGAATAGTTGCTGAAAATGGAATATTTTCTCGCAATAATTCTATATTAAAAATTTTAATGGGACGTTTGGGAATATCGATTTTTCTCCCCATCCTAGCGTATTCATAATAGTGTTTGCCCTCTTTTTTTAATGCGGAATAAATCGGAGGTCTCTGCATCGTTTCTCCGAGAAAAGAGGATAAACATGATTTAAATGATGAGAGCGTAAACTCAGGTTTTTGCTCATGGACAATCTTTCCGCTCTTATCATAAGTGTCTGTTTCCCTGCCAAATAGTATTTCTGCGACATAAGTCTTATTGGTATTTGAAAAAAAGCGAATAAATTTTGTTGCCCGTCCTAATGCAATAATCATTATTCCTTCCGCATCTGGGTCCAAGGTACCCGTATGCCCGACTTTTTTTAAATCGTACAACTTTCTAACAATATTAACTAAATCGTGAGAAGTCATTCCAGCTGGTTTATTTACAACCAAAACCCCATCCTTATTGCTGCCGATTTCTTTTATCCTTTGCAATATTATAATCTCCAACAATTTTATTTAGTAAAATTTCAATTTTCGATCGATAAGTAAATCCTGCTGCTTTATCATGACCTCCACCACCATAAAATTTGGCAATTTTTGAAACATCCAAAGCACATTCTGAATTGGCACGGAGAGAAACACGATAAATCTTTTTTTCTACTTCTTTTAATGTTATCGCAACATCTACTCCTTTTATGTTAACACCGATATTGGCAATATCGTCAGATATGTTGATATCACCGCCATACTGTTGAATAGTAGAATAATCCAAAAGTGTCCAGCTAATCGTATTGTGATTAATTAATTTAATATTTTGAACGGCGATACCATACAACTTGAATTGCTCAATACTTTTTTCGTGATGCAATTTTCTTGACAGTTCAGCATACGAAAAAGGATATTTATAAAGCTGCGCAGCTATTTCATGCGTTTCGGATGTCACATTCGAAAATTGAAATGATCCCGTATCAGTTGAGATACCAGTGTATAATGCATCAGCCATTTCTTCATCTAATGGGATGTTTAATTGGTCCAAGAGCCGATAAATCAATTCTGCATTTGCTGAAACATTTTCAATATGATTATAATTTCCATAGCCCTCATTCGTAATATGATGATCAATGTTAATTAATTCTTTAAATTTAGGCATTTGTTTTGGTCGATATGTATGTGACCATGTCGAACAGTCAACAGCAATTACAGCATCGTATTCCTCATACGTTATCTTGTTAAAAGTCTGTATTTCATCGAATAAATTTAAATTTTGCTCAATTGGCATTTGAATAAAATAATTAATTTTCTTGCCAATTTTCTTTAAACCCTTTCCTAAGGCAACCGAAGAACCAATGGCATCACCATCAGGCTTTTGATGTGTAATGATCAAAAAGCCTTGATGATTTTTAATGTAATCTATTATTTTTTCATTGATTGTTTTCATGTTTTAAATCTGATAATATTTTATCTATATGCATCCCATATTCCACAGATTCGTCTATTTTGAAAATAAGTTCTGGTGTAGTGTGTGTCTTTAATACATGTCCCAAAGAACTTCTTAAAAAACCTTTCGCATTATTGAGGGCATTAATGATATCTTCTTTTTCTTGCTGAGTCCCAATAACAGAGATGTAGACTTTTGCAACTTTCAAATCCTGCGTTGCTTTAACATCAGTAATACCAAATGTTGAATTATGCAACCTTTTGTCTTTTGCTTTCTGATTAATAATCAAACTCAATTCTCGTTGAATTTGCGCATTGATTCTTTCCAATCTGTGAGAAGCCATAAACCTACACCTCTTTCTTTAATGTTAAATTATTATCGTTAAAGCTCACGTTTAACAGCTTCATTGATAAAAGTTTCGATGATGTCGCCTTCTTTTATATCATTATATTTTTCTATTCCAATTCCACATTCATAACCTTGCTGAACTGATTTAACATCATCTTTAAATCTACGTAAAGAACCGATTTTTCCTTCATAGACCACAATACCGTCGCGCACAATACGAACTTCATCTGTTCTTGAAACTTTTCCCTCTGTAACGTACGCTCCAGCCACAATGATACCACCAGGAATTCTAAAAGTATTTCTTACTTCTGCCTCACCAGTGACTTTTTCAACATAATCCGGCGTTAGCATTCCTTCCATAGCTTGCTTAACATCATCAATAGCATCATAAATAACGCGATAAAGGCGAATATCAACTTTTTCATGTTCAGCTGCTTCTAATGCATTTTTATCAGGTCGAACGTTAAAACCAATAATAATTGCATTGGATGTAGATGCTAATAAGACGTCTGATTCATTGACTGCCCCAACGGCACCATGAATTACATTTACTCGAACTTCATCATTGCTTAATTTCACCAAAGACTGGGACAGCGCTTCAACAGATCCTTGAACGTCTGCCTTTACAATGAGGTTAATATCTTTCATGTTGCCTTCTTTTATTCTAGAAAAGAGGTCATCAAGTGAAACGTTATTATTGGTCTGTTTTTCGTTCTTTTCCTGTTCCTGACGGCGTTCAGCCAGTTGTCTTGCTTCCTTATCTGAAGGCATTACAATAAAATCATCCCCAGCTTCAGGAGTACCTGACAGACCTGAAATTTCAACTGGTTTAGAAGGACCGGCTTTCTTTATCCGATGTCCTTTATCATCAACCATCGTTCTAACGCGCCCATATGTGGTTCCAGATACAATCGCGTCACCAATATGAAGTGTTCCTTGTTGCACCAACATTGAGGCAGTGGAGCCTTTTCCCTTTTTCAGTTGTGCTTCAATAACGCATCCGCGACCTGGTCGATTAGGATCTGCCTTAAGTTCTTCCATTTCTGCAACAAGCAAAATATCTTCTAGCAACTCATCAATATTCTGGCCTTTTTTAGCAGATACAGGTACGGAAATAACATCACCGCCCCATTCTTCAACAACAACGCCTTGATCAACAAGTTCCTGTTTCACTCTTTCAGGATTCGCTCCTTCTTTATCTATCTTATTAATAGCAACAATAATCGGAACTTTTGCAACTCTTGCGTGATCAATAGCTTCAATAGTTTGAGGCATAACGCCATCATCAGCAGCGACTACAAGGACAGCAATATCCGTCATCTGAGCGCCTCGAGACCTCATCGCTGTAAATGCAGCATGTCCAGGTGTATCAATAAAAGTAATAGACTTACCTTTGATTTTTACAGTATATGCGCCTATATGTTGAGTGATTCCGCCAGCTTCGCTTGCAGTTACATGAGATTTTCTAATTCTGTCCAGTAATGATGTCTTGCCATGATCAACATGACCCATGACAGTTACAACTGGTGGTCTTGGTACTTCGTGCCCTGTCTGCTTTTCATCATACTCTTCAATAACTTTTTCAAAAACATCTTCGTCTTTAATGACTTTAACTTCATAACCAAGCTCGTCACAAACTAATTGCGCGGTATCCGAATCAATACTTTGGTTAATTGTCGCCATTGTGCCTGCCATCATTAAAGTTTTAATTATTTCTGCAGCATTGACATCAATTATTTCAGCTAATTCCCCAACAGTTAAGCTTTCAGGAATTTCGTACACTTTATTTTTAGCTTTTTCGGATTTTTTTTCGTCCTTTTTCTTTTTATAAACCGAATGTGATACTTTCCCTTTTTTGCTATGATCTTTGACCTTTAGAGTTTCTTCATGGCTAGAATGTTTAAACTTTTTCTTTTTATTCTTCTTTTCTTGAGATTTGCTCTTTTTGTCAGTTCGATGAGTATCTTCCGCCTTGGTTGTCTTTTTTTTCTCTATTTGATCAACTTTTTTCTTCTTTGGTGTATGCTGTTTTTGAGTAGAGCTGCCGGTCTTATTTTCCTTCTTATTGTTTGATGCATTAGCATTATTATGATCAGATTTTTTTTTCGTTGATTTGGCTGTTTTTTGTCCTTTTTCTGTTTCAGCCTTTTTCTTTCTTTTTGGCGGGAGCTGTTCTTCTTCTCTTCGATCTTTATCCGGATCAAAAGTCGCCTTAAATTCTTGAACCTGTTGATCGGTCAATGCGCTCATATGATTTTTTACTGGAATGCCATATCTATTTAAAATCTGAACAAATTCCCTACTTGGAATTTCGTATTGACTTGCTAATTGATAAACGCGCAATTTTGCCATGCAAACTCCTCCTTTGTTATTTTTACATCATTTTTGTTTCCTCGTATAATACCTTTTTTAATTTTTCTGCCATTTCCAATGACACTTTTTGCTTAAATGCTTTTGATAATATCGCAGCATCTAATCTATCTATACATTGAAAATCAGAACAGACATAAGCGCCTCTTCCATTTTGTTTTCCTGTACGATCAAGTATCACTTCACCGGAAGGAATCATAACAACACGGTACAGCTGCTTTTTCGCTTTTTTTTCTTTACATACTATACAAGTTCTTTGTGGTATTTTTTTCATTGATTCTATTCATTATTATCGTTCAATTCAGATAAAAACAAATCGTCATCCATATCAAGTTTCCCAGAACCCGCACTGTCGTCTAACAGTGCATCCATTTCTTTTTTGATTTCATCAACCAGTTTTTCGACATGTTCATCTTTTTTACTAAATTCTTCGCGGAAATTGGGATGTTCCGATAATATTTTTTTGAATTCTGAAGTACTTTTAATATCTATTTTCCATCCTGTTAAATGAACAGCTAAGCGGACATTTTGTCCTTCTTTTCCAATTGCAAGTGAAAACTGCAAGTCATCAACAATTGCATACGCCTGCTTGTTTTCTGTATTGATCAAAACCTCTTTTACACTAGCAGGGCTTAATGCATTCGTAATATACTCATAAGGATCTTCGCTGTACTTAATAACATCTATTTTTTCGTTTCCAAGTTCATCTATGATATTTTGTATACGGCTTCCTTTATGACCAACACAAGCACCTACTGGATCAATATCAGGATCGTTAGATTTGACGGCAATTTTTGATCTTGTCCCAGCCTCGCGAGCAACGCTTTCAACTTCAACAATCCCATCATATATTTCAGGAACTTCGTCTTCTAATAATCTTTTCAAAAATCCAGGATGTCTTCTAGACAATATAATTTCAGGTCCTTTGCTCTGATTGCGTACGGATAAAATGTAAACTTTAATTCGCTCTCCAGGTTTATAATTTTCTCCGTAAATCTGTTCGTTTAGAGGAAGGAAACCAATGCTGTCCCCCAGATCAACATATACCATTTTTCGTTCCACATGATCTATGCTTCCTGTGATAATTTCGCCTTCATGCTCTACAAATTCGTTATAAATCCTCTTTCTTTCTTGTTCTTTAATCTTTTGATAAATCATTTGTTTCGCATTTTGCGCTGCAATCCGGCCAAAATCTTTTGGTTCAATTTCTTGCTCAATAACGTCACCAATATGACAGCTTTCGCTAATTTCCAGGGCATCTTGCAATTTCTTTTCACTGCCGGAAAGTTCCAACACATCATCACTGACAACTAACCATCTGGAAAATAATTTGATTTCTCCAGTTTCTCGATCAAAAACTACCTCAAAGTCTTGATCATTTCCATAATTCTTTTTATATGCCTGTTCTATCGAACTCTCAATATCTTGTATTAATTCTTCTTTATTAATACCCTTTTCTTTTTCTAAAATATCTAAAGCAGCCATAAATTCTGCATTCATTTTCAACCCTCACAATTATTAATCAAAATCAAAATGAATATTTGCTTTTGCAATGTCAGTAAAATCAAAGTGTAATGTAGTGTGGTTGAATCGTACAACAATTCCCTCGTCATCCACTTCTTCTAATACAGCGCATATTTTCTTCATTTTATTGATCGGCCTAAACAAACTAATATCAATTTTTTCACCAATTGCCGCTTGATAATGTTCAATTCGAGATAATTGTCTTTCTATTCCCGGAGAAGAAACTTCTAATGTATATGCACCTTCTATTGGATCAGCACTATCTAAAAATCGACTTATTTCCCGACTGACTTTTTCACAATCTTCAATTTTTATACCGTCTGGATGGTCAATATAAATAATTAAAGAACGTTTCTTACCATTTTTCTTTAATTCAACATTGTAACATTCATAACCCATTTGATTAACAATAGGATTAAATAGATTGTATAATTTTTCTTGTTTTGACATAAATTTACTTCACAAAAAACATAAGAGTGGGGAAAACCCACTCTCAAACCACCATTATATTTTATTAAACTGCTAAAATTTCCTTTTCTTTTTCTTTCAATATTTGATCTATTTCCTTGATTTTCTTATCTGTCAAATCTTGAATATCATTTTGAATGTCATGCAATTCATCTTCGCTGATTTCATTTTCTTTTTGCTGTCCCTTTAATTTTTGATCGGCTTTTCGTCTAACGTTGCGTATGGATACTTTGCATTCTTCACCATACTTTTTCGTCAACTTAACAAGCTCTTTTCTTCTTTCTTCTGTCAATTGCGGAACTATTAAACGAATGATTTTTCCATCATTTGACGGATTAAAGCCAAGATCGGCTTTTAAGATGGATTTCTCAATATCCTTTAAACTATTAATATCATAAGGCTGAATTGTAATTGAACGTGGTTCTGGAACAGCTATAGTCGAAATCTGATTGATTGGTGTTTTTGTTCCATAATAATCCACAGTTACCTTATCTAAAATATGGGCGTTAGCACGTCCTGCACGCAATGTTAGTAAGCTGCTGTTTAAGCTTTCAATAGCGCCATTCATTTTTTGTTCAGCTGTTTGTACTACTGTATTACTCATCGTCGTCTCCATTAATCAAAGTTCCTATTTTTTCACCCGTTATCGCTCTCAGAATATTTTGAGGATCTTTTAAACCAAAAACTAAAATCGGAATGCAATTGTCCATACATAAAGTAATAGCCGTGGAATCCATTACTTTAAGCCCTTTGTTGATGACATCCAAATATGTCAAATTTGAATAACGTTTCGCATTAGGATTCACATTTGGATCCGAATCGTAAACAGCATCAACATTTTTAGCAAGTAAAATGATATCTGCATCAATTTCAGCTGCACGCAACGCGGCTGTTGTATCCGTTGTAAAAAATGGATTCCCCGTCCCTGCTGCAAAGATAACAATTCGTTTTTTTTCAAGATGGCGCATTGCTTTACGTTTGATATAAGGTTCTGCAATTTCTCTCATTTCAATTGCAGTTTGGACTCTCACAGGTACATCCATGCTTTCTAATGAATCTTGGAGAGCAAGCGCGTTTAAAACAGTGGCTAACATTCCCATGTAATCCGCTGTGGATTTATCCATCTCATTGCTCTGTCTCCCGCGCCAAAAATTTCCACCGCCAACAACAACAGCAATTTCTATACCTAAATCGTATGCCGATTTAATAGCCGTGCATATTTTTTTCACAGTTGATGAATTAATTCCAAAGCCATCATCTCCTGCCAGAGCTTCGCCGCTAAGTTTAATCATAACACGATGATATTTTGCTTTCACCGGAACCTCCTTCAATATCTTAAAAAAAGAACACCCGCAGTGCTCTTTTTATACCACATTTCTTAATATCCGTTTATATCTTATATTATACACTATCTTATATAAATGTAAAGACTTGAAAATATGCAAAATATTTTTACGTAGACACAATAGTTTTATTCATTGACAGTTTATACGATAATCGTTACTATAAAATTTATATTAATTAGAGGAGGGATCTTATGCCTTTAGAAGACAAAGTTCTTGCCGTTGTTGAAGGTAAGGAAATAACACAAAAACAATTAGACCTTTTGATTGATCAAGCGCCCGCTGATCAACAAGCACAGTTTAGAACACGAGAAGGGCAACGTCAATTACTAAATGAAATGATTGCTCAAGAATTATTTTACCTTAAAGGGAAAGACGAAAATATTGAAGATACAGAACAGTATCAAAAAGAATTCGCTGAAATGAAAGAAAAATTTTTGAAATCCTATATGATTTCTCATTTCATGAGCAATATTGAAGTCACAGAAGAAGAATTAAAAGCCTATTATCAAGAACATAGTAATCAGTTTATTGCACCTGATTCTATTCGAGCGTCACATATTCTACTGCCTTCGAAGCAACAAGCTATTGATATTATCAATGAAATAAACAGCGGTGATAAAAGTTTTGAACAAGCTGCCAAAGATTATTCTTTAGATCAATCTAATAAAGCCAAAGGTGGCGATTTAGGGTACTTCCATAAAGGTCAAATGGTTGCAGAATTTGAAGTTGCTGCTTTTGCCTTGGAACCTGGTGAAATGACAAAGGAACCTATTAAATCTCAATTCGGCTATCACATTATCAAAGTTACAGATAAAAAAATAAAAGAAAAAATTCCTTTTGAAGCAGCTCATGACAGTTTACATCGTTTCCTTTTAGGACAAAAACAAAATCGTGCCTATGTAAATGAAGCTGAAGATTTAAAAGAAAAATATTCTGTAGAAATCAAATTAGGAATATAAGAAAATAAAAAGAGAACATTTTATAAAAATGTTCTCTCAGACTGTCGACAAACCGCATTCGAAAAATATTCGGATGTGGTTTTTTATA
>CAMBHL010000011.1 GCA_945867155.1 uncultured Eubacteriaceae bacterium
AGGAACGGCAAAATTTTTTACACTTCTATTACTTCTTTATCGCACATTAGCAAAGACAGCCGGCTCGACGCCGACGCCATTTTGATTTTGCAGCACGGGAAAATTGCCGCCAGCCACCGTTTCGGCGGCCCGCGGCTCCACAACGTGTACTCCGTCGCCAAGACCTACCTGGTCACGGCCATCGGCATGGCAGTGGATGACGGCCTTTTGCACCTCACGGATAAACCCACGGCTTTTTTCCCGGAGCTCTTTGATGCCCTTGCAGGCGAAGCTGATCCTGCCTGGCAGGCCGTCACTGTAAAACATCTGCTCACGATGACCGTCGGCCACGATGCACCTGCCATGATGTCAGCGGACCGCAAAAAGCTCCGGGGCGAAGGAGACGCACCGACGCCTAAAGCCGTTCAAAACGAATGGCTACGGTTCGCGTTCACGAGACCGATGGCCTACGCGCCCGGGACCCACTTTCAGTACAGCAACCTCGCCCCTTACGTCGCGGGGCGGATGCTCGAAAAAGTGGTGGGCTGCAATGTCCGGAATTATCTGGCTGAAAAACTCTGGCAGCCTTTAGGGGATGCCGTTCCCCGCTGGGACAGCGACCCCGCCGGGCACACCTTCCCCGCCAGCGACTTATTCGTCGACATCGCCAACATGGCGGAGCTCGGGCAGATTTATTTAAACCGCGGCGTTTTGGGCGGGCACCGCTATCTTTCCGAAGCTTGGGTTCAGGCGGCGACCCGAAAGCACGTCGACTCCAAAGTGATCAACCCCGCCGGCGAAGCCGCGGACGAGCGCTGCGGATACGGGTATTATTTCTGGATGAACCACGTGCCCCATTCCTACTTCGCCTACGGCCGAGAAAGCCAGTTCATCATCGTCCTGCCGGATCAGGACGCAGTGATCGCCGTGCAGGCGATGCATCACAACACCCAGGAAATGCTAGACGCGGTCTGGGCAACCATTCTGCCCCAACTGTAAAATAAAAGCTGCAGGTGCAAATCGACTTCGTCCTTAAGTTTAGCGCGACAGTCGTTCCCGAGCGGCTGATCCGTGTATTGTCTGACGCTGTGGCCGCACCTGCACGCTTTTGAGTGTGTCCATGATTATTCCTCCAAATTTCAAATCAATTGTCTGATTGACAGTATTCCCCATCCCTTTTATCATAATAAAAACGATAAAAGAAGGAGAATGGTTATGACATCTGCGTTTTTATCGGCGATGGACCTGATCGGCATCATCGCCTTCGCGGTTTCCGGCGCGCTGGTTGCCATCGACCGGGGCCTTGACCTCTTCGGGATCATGATGCTGGCTCTGACCACGGCTTCCGGGGGCGGCTTCATCCGAGACCTGACCATCGGCCACACACCTCCGGCGCTGTTCCGCAACCCGGCCTATGTGGTGCTCTCGTTTGCCACCGCGGCGGTGGTTTTCGCCATCGTTCGCCACGTGCATTTCAGACGACCCCACAAAAAACTCAAAGAGCTGTACGAACAGGTGCTTTTCATCACAGACACCCTGGGCCTCGCGGCCTTCACCGTGGACGGCGCGGTCGCCGGGCTGAACCTCCCCCACACTTCCGCCTTTCTCATCATCTTCCTCGGCGCGGTCACCGGGGTCGGCGGCGGGCTCCTTCGGGATTTATTCGCCATGAAAAAGCCTTATATTTTCGTCCGCCACATTTACGCCCTGGCCGCGGTGGCTGGCGCAGCGGCAGTGGCCTTTCTTCCTCGGTTCACCGGCGAAAATCCTGCTATGGCAGCGGGCTTCGCCGCCGTGATTCTGATCCGCTTCCTCGCGGCCCATTTCCATTGGAACCTACCCCGGATTCAACAGGACAGAGCCAGGTCTTAAACGCTGCTTAAGGCATTGCGGCCGCTTCTGACACAGCAGCTGAGACGCATAGCGTTTCTTTCGGCCATGGCTTACTGCAACTGTTTTTCAAAATTTACCGTAACTGCGTTTCTCTCCTGAAAATACAAAACCCGGACATCAAAAAAATGCTACTGATGTCTGTAGAAAAATATGTCAAATCTTAATCTTTTCAGTTTTTTAATTTAATATTTGTATCTGTCTTGTATCAAAAACAATATTGATGATTTAAAAAATTTTTAATAACTTGATTCAAATCAATGATCGCGTCGCCATCTCGCTCTATACTTTAGGCATCAACAATAAATAATGTTTTCGGGTGAAACCCCAAAACTGAAAGAAGGTATAATCATGAAGAGAGAAGCATTAAAACGTTTATATGGTCATCCAGAAGATATCAGACGCGTCCTTGGTGTCAGCGCATCTTCGTTCAAGCGCTTATACCGCACACCGAAAAACGTCTGGACCCTCGGAAGACATTAAACAAAACGGTTGCATTGAACTCCCAAAATCAATAAGTCTTAACTTTCACAGGTCCCATCGGCTTTGCCGGTGGGTCCTTTTTCCGTGTCAAGCGCCGCTTGGATTCTGTCGAATTCAGGCTGAAACAAAAGATCCTATTGAAATGAATTTTGTTGGCCAAAATCTTCGAAATCGAAGGGCAGCCTAAATTTTCTCTTTTCATTCGTTGCCGGACGCCCCCCCATTATGATAAACTGGATGTATGAAAACGATTGAATAAAGGGGAATACCATGAAATCAAACCAAATCCGATTGAAAGACATGCGGGCGATCGCCCGCTATGAAACAACGTATAAAGCGTTGATCGACGCGAACCAGACCGACGGCCGCGAGTTGCAAATCCTCGGGCGCTATTTCTACACCCTCGAGGATCTGGGCATCGCCCTTCGCAATATCCGGGCGGCGGACCCGGTCGCTGCGGACTTCCAAACCTATTGGATTCAGCCGATCCGCGACGGCGCCACCCATTTCAGCCGGGACTGCCTCGCCGGCGGACCGGCCAGCGACGCGCCGGAGGATAAGCTCTTCCGCAAAACTTGGATCATGCTGGCGGACATTCCCGCCGATCGCCCGGGCGCGCATCTCTCCGACGTCGGTGCAATGCCCAAAATTGACGCGGCCATCGCCGAAATCGAAGCCTTTTTACGCCGCGACTGAACCAAAATGCAAGTCGAGGATTCAACGGGACAAGGCTCGCTGCTTAATTCATTTCGGCGGCTTCGGGCATGGCGGCCGGCTTTTCGCCCCGTCTGAAGGCCAGACGGAACAAGAAGCGCACCAAAGGACCAGCGACGATGAACTGCATGGCGTAAGCCGCCGGCAGGTTCAAAGCCCAGGTCTGGGCGAAGGTGCCGAAGCTCGGCGTCTTGAACAAGAACGTCGCGATCAGACTCATCATCGGGCACATGAGGGCGCAGATGCAGAACGAAATCGCGTAGGTGATGAAAGCCGGGCGGTCCGTCGGGCGCATGAAAGAGAAGGCCAGCATCGGCGCGAGCTTCCCGGCGACGAAAAGTTCCAGGATAACGGCCACGGGCCACATGATGCGCAGTTCCCCAAAGGCCATGAGAAACACCGCGTTCGTGCAGTGCCCGAGATTGAGGGAGATGTTGTAGCAGATCATCCCGTACACCATGACAAAGGCCATTACCACTGTAAAGATCACATTTTCCAATTTTGTTTTCGGCATATTTTCCTCCTGATTCCGCCGCAAAAAAAGAGCGCACCGTAAACTTTCGTCTCGATGCGCTCTGCGACTACCATTAATTGCCGCTTATCATATCACAGCGCCCCGCGCGTGTAAAGGCTTTTGATGCAAATTATTGACACGCCACCCTTCTTTTTTTAAACTAAGTTTATCTATTTAAATAAATTAAATAAAATCAAAAAAGAAGAGGAACCCTTATGCCATCATCGCATCTGATCACGTTAAACGACTATCTGTACGACGGAAACACGATTTTCCGCATTTTGAAATCCTATCACAACGACCTCAGGGCCCATGCCCTTGCGGCCCACAACCCCATCGACATGGCCCACTGCAATTTTCTGCTGGAGATTTCGGAACTGCTCCGCCACAACGATTTTCTGACGGCCCAGTCTCAGAAATTCAGAGAGTTCTACAAATACATGACCCGGCAGTACCCGAGCCTCGCCTTCACGTTCAAAGGGCGGATCAAATCTTTAATCCGGGCCGAGGAAAAATTCAACGGCTACATCGTCAACACCATCTACAATCAATACACAAAGGACGGCTCCTTCCCGAGCGAATCGTTTTTAAAAGAACGGGTCAGCCATTTTAGAGACCTCATCGCCTACCGCATTGTCATCGCCGTGCCAAAATGCCATTTGAAGCCCGGCGAAGACCGGACGGAAGTGGAGCTGAATTATCTGTACGACATCGCCAACAAACTGTCGGCTTTCATGGAAGCCCGGGGCTTCAACGCCGAACTCTCGGGCTTTGACGAAAGCAAGATCTCAAGCCGGCTCGATCCGGAAGTGCGGCCTTACTACCGGGATTACGTCAAGACGCCGCGGCCTTTGGGCTACCAGTCTCTGCACATCACGTTTTTTGACACCTCAGCTCGGTGCTATATCGAAGTGCAGCTGCGCACCAAAGACATGGACGACGCTGCGGAAATCGGCCGGGCCAAACACAGCCATTACGAGGCCCAGCAGGAACAGCACCGCCTGCGCCGGGAAGCCATTCCCGAAGGGACGAACCTGTATTTCGACGAGGCCTACGAACGGGTCCGGGTGCTCCAGAATCTCGACCTGTCCAAAGTGGACGTCAACCTGTTCGCCGCCATCGACAACCACCTCATCAACGACGGCTGCGGTCTGTTCCGAGGCCGGCTCATCCTGCCTTACGAACACCTGTCCCAGTATCAGAACGATTTAATTGACTAAGTCAAAGATTTTATAAAATCTCATGCAAAATCCATCCCGCTTTTTAAAACACCCGGACCGAATTGCGTCCTACTTCAAGTCCGAAGTGCCGGTGCTCATTATTGTCACCATCTCCGGCCTGATCTACAACGTCGGCATGCTCGCCGGCCCTTATTTCGAAGGGCAGCTGGCCCAGCGCCTGTTCGACATTTACCATCACAGGGCCGTCTTCCGGGACATGCTCACCCTCGCCCTGGCCTACGTCGCCGTCATCGGCATAGTCCAGGCCATGCGCGCTGTTAAACGCTTCGGCGTCCGGCGCTTTGCCAACAACATTAGCCGGGACATGCGCCGTTTACTGTACAACCATCTGGTGCACCCCGACGCTGAGACCCTTTCGGGCGAAGACACCGGCGCCCTGCTCACGAAGGCCATCTCCGACGTGGACGCCTGCGCTGAAGGGTTGCGGAAATTCACGACGGAGATCTTCGACACCGGGGTCGTCATGATCGCCTACTTCGTCATGCTCCTTCACTACGACTGGCGCCTGACGCTGCTCGCCTGCGCGTTCACGCCTCTGGCTTACATGGCGGCGGACCGCATGAAGGGCCGAGTCACCGCCGCCAACGCCGCCTACAAAAAAAGCGAAGAGCAGCTTAACACCGTCACCTTAGACCGCATCGCCCACGCCGTGACCTACCGCCTGTTCGGCCGGGAGTCTGCTCGGGACGCCGCCTGCGAAGCCCAGCTTTCAGATTACGAGGACAAAAGCGCCAAAGCCAACCTGTACGCAAGCGCCCTGACGCCGCTGTACGACGCTATCGCCATGTTCGGCGCCGTTATGATTCTGTATTTCGGCGGACGCAACGTCGCCGGCATCGGATGGACGGCCTGGAACATCGCCGCCTTCACCACCTTCCTCGCGTGCTTCACGAAGCTGGCGGTCAAGGCGAGTCACGCCTCCAAGCTTTTTAATTCCGTCCAGCGAGCCTCGGTGTCTTGGAAAAGAATCAAGCCGCTGATGCAGGACGCCGTCGAAGACGATTTTCACCCCGACGATCAACCGGTAAAATCCCAGCCCCTGATTTTTCAAAACGTCGCTTGCGGCTACACTGCTCCAGATCAGCTCAGCTGCCTGTCCTTTGCGGCGGTCCCCGGGGAAATCATCGGCATTACCGGGGCCGTCGCCTCAGGAAAATCCCTGATCGGCAAGGTACTTCTCGGGGAAGCGCCCTACACCGGCACCATCACCGTGGGCAGCAAACCCTTAAGCACTTTCACCCCCGAAGAACGCCTCACGGCCTTCACCTATATGGGCCACGAGCCTGAGCTCTTGAGCATGAGCTTTAAGGACAACATCGCCTTAGGGGAACCTTTGAATCCAACACCCTACCTCAGGGCGGCGGCTTTGGAAAGGGATCTCGATGACATGCACCGGAACGCCGACAGCGCTGTGGGTGCCGGCGGGGGCCTCCTCTCCGGGGGACAGCAGGCCCGGCTGGCGCTAGCGAGAAGTCTGGCCCATGCCCGGTCGATTGTCATTTTAGACGACCCGTTCTCCGCCGTCGACCCGGCAACCGAAGACGCCCTGTTCGCGGCGCTGAAGCAGTACGCCAAAGGCCGGGTCATTCTGCTCATTTCCCACCGGCTGGCCCATTTTCCCGAATGCGATCAGGTGCTGTACCTCGAAAACGGCACCGCCGTGTGCCGCACCCACAGCGCCCTCATGAAAACCGAGCCGGGTTACCGGGCCCTCGTGAACGCCCAGAAGAAAGGAGGCGCCTCAGATGCCAAAAAATAACGCGTTGAAAACGGCCCTAAAAGCCACGGTGCGCCGCCACAGCAAACTCACATTTGTCTTAGTCCTCGCCATCGCCGCGTCGGTGCTCACAGCGCTGATCCCGCCGTTGGTGCTGGAGCGGGCCGTCAACCAGCTGGCGGCCCGGCATGCCCTGCCCTTCACCCTGGCCTTAATCTATTTCGCCTTCGTCGTTCTCGCCGACCTCGCTGAATCTCTCCAAGACGCCGCGGTCACCGTATTCGGCCAGAAACTCACCCACGGCATGCGCACACTTTTGGTGCAGAAACTGTCCCGTCTGCCGGCGGATTATTTTAACACCCATCCCGCCGGCGAAACGGTGTCGATTTTCACGAACGACGGCGACGCCATCGACGTGCTGTACAGCGACGGGGTCATCTCGATGATCGCCGACACCCTGAAGCTCGCGGCCATCCTCGCCGTGGTGTTCACCCGCTCCAAAGGCCTCGGCCTGCTGCTACTCGCCGCGACGCCGCTGCTGTACCTGTTCACCCGCTGGTGCCAGCGCCGCACCCGGAACGCCCAGCTCGACAACCGCCGGGCCATTGCCAAAGTCAACCGTCACGTGCCGGAAACCCTGAGCTGCCTGCGCATGATTCGCACCTTTCACGCCGAACGCTTCATGGAAAAGACCTACGACCGCCACATTGGAGAAAGCTACGCCGCGGTGGACCGCTCGAACTTCATCGACAGCATCTACTCCCCGGTGGTCCTCGTCTCTCAGGCCGCCGTCGTCGCCGTCATGATGATCTATGCCGCCAGAGGACAGACGTACCGGGCCTTTTTTGGGCTTTCCGTGGGTTCGGCGGTCGCCATGATCGCCTACGTCGGCCAGATCTTCGCCCCTTTGGAAAACATCGGCATGGAAATTCAGAACATCCAGGCCGCTGCAGCTGCCGTCGCCCACATCAATGAATTTCTCAATGAAGGCGAATGGGTGCCTGAATCCCTGCCTCCAGCAGACAACACTGACACAGTTTTCGACAACGTGACCTTTGGCTACAACCCGGACCAGCCGGTGCTGAAGGACCTGTCCTTCACCCTGCATCCCGGAGAGCGGGCCACCTTCGTCGGCCGAACCGGTGCGGGCAAATCCACGGTCTTTCACCTGTTGACTGGACTCTACACGCCCCAACGGGGCCACATCTATCTTGGAGGCCAGAACTCAGCGGCCTTGAAGCCGAAAGACCGCCGCACCCTTTACGGCTATGTGCCCCAGCAATTTGACGCCGTTCCCGGCACCGTCCGAGATCAGATCACCTTATTCGACCCGGCCATCGACGACGCCGCTGTACACAAAGCCCTCGCCCTCACCCAACTCGATGAAACGGTGAACGCTCTGCCCAAGGGACTGGGTACCCCCATGTCCCCGGATCTGTTTTCCAAAGGGCAGCGCCAGCTTTTGGCTATCGCCCGGGCCGTGGTCAGTGATCCGGACATCCTCCTCTTCGACGAAATCGCCGCCAATTTGGACGCAGTCACCGAAGCCCGAATCAGTGTGGCCTTAAACGCCGCCGCTAAAGGGCGCACCGTACTATCCATCTCACACCGCCTGAGTCGGATGTCCCAAAACGGGCAGATCATTCAAATTGAAGCCTCTACTTTTCTTAATAAGAACCTTTAATGCGGTTCTCTTTTTACGAAAAAGGGAAGTAGGAGGTCTCTTATGAAAATCGTCTGGATTAACGGAGAAAACCGCAAAGGCACCACCCATCACATCGCCCACACCTTTCGCTGTCGATTTAGCCCATATTTTTGTCGAAGCGGTAAGCTCATGGTATACTGGTATGGCGTCAATCTCAAAAAGCCTGTGCTTTGGCACAGCGCCTGACGTACTCGATATTTTGACATAAGGATGGTGAACCTATGAAACAACAGCAAAAAAATACCAATCATAACGACGACCAGCAATGGACACAGGTCCGCGGCATCTTGAGAAAATACAGTGAAAATTCTCTGGCTTATCTGTCTTTGGAGCCGGACAAGCAGTGGTTTTTCGCGGAGGGCTTCGAAGGCGTCGCCAGTTACGCCATTTCCGGCCACACCATGGTCATTTGCGGAGATCCGATCTGTGCCGATGCGAATTTTTCGGCTTTCCTGTCGCAGCTTAAAAAATTTGCGGCCGCGCACCGGTACCGAATCGTCTTTTTAATGACCCTGGAAAAGCATCTTCAAGCTTACCAGGATGCCGGATTCGGCTTCCACAAAAGCGGAGAAGAGGCTGTGTTTAATGTGCAGACCTGGTCCATGGCTGGCGGCCGGTGCGCCAAGGTGCGTTCCTCCTTTCACACCGCTGTGCACAAGGGATTAAAGGTCAAAGAATACCGCCCCTGGGACAAAAGGGATCCGGCCATTGAAGCGCAGTTTACAGATATCACCGACCAGTGGCTTAAGGGCAAACACACCGCCCGCCTCCAGTTTGCCGTCGGCAGTCTGATGCTGGAGCGGCCCTGCGACAAACGCTATTTCTACGCAGTGGACGCCAAGGGCGTGATTCAAGGGATCAATGTTCTCAACCCCTACCGTTCAGGGAAAGCGTGGATCGTCGACATCATGCGGCGCCGAGAAGGCTGCCCCCACGGGGTCATGGAGCTTTTGTTCCACGACATCATGGCTAAACTGAAGGCGGAAGGTGCCGAGCAGGTCAGCCTGGGCGCTGCGCCCTTTTACCGTACAACGGCGCATCCCCACGCAGACCTCTCCGAGCGAGCAGAGCATTACGTCTACAACCATATGAACTATATGTACGGATTTAAATCCCTGCAGCAGGCCAAGGCTAAATACAATCCAAAGTGGCAGAATATCTACATCGTCTGCCGACCCAAACATCTGTCCCCGTGGATGGAAGAAGCGGCCTTCGCCGTGTTAGATTCCCATGGCTTTCGCGATTACGTGCGCTCCTTCCTCGAAATGCGGCGCATTGAGAAAGATAAAAAGAAAAAAGCAAGGCAAAACAAACGCCTGCAAAGAAAGGAATGATCGGCCGTGAAAACTATCCGCCTCAACGGTTTAACGCTTTCCTACCGGGTCGTCGGTCGGGGCAGACCGATGCTTTTGGTCCACGGCAACGGCGAAGATCACCGCATATTTAGTCGTTCGGTCCGTCTGCTCAAGGCACATTTCACTTGTTATTTGATCGATTCCAGAGGGCATGGCATGAGCAGCCCCGTAAACACCTTCCATTATCGAGAAATGGCGGAAGATATGGTCATGTTTTTGCGTAAAAAAAATCTCAAAGATGTGGCCTTTGTAGGATTTTCTGACGGCGGGATTATCGGCCTCCTCGCTGCTGCCATGACCCGACGGATCACGACATTGGTGGCCTGCGGGGCCAACCGCCGCCCCAAAGGGCTGCGGCCGTTTTTCCGGTTGTCTTTGCGGATTGGCAATTTTTTCCGGAAGGATCCGCTGCGTCAGCTGATGCTGTGCGAGCCGGACATCACGGATCAGGAGCTGCAGCGCATTCGGGCCAATACCTTGGTCCTCGCGGGGCAGCACGACCTAATCAAGCGGAAAGAGACCGACGAAATAGCCGAAAAGATCCCACACGCAAAAGAAATGATCCTTCCCGGCGAATCCCATAGCAGCTACGTGGTGAACAGCGATAAATTGGGAAAAATAATTCTGAAGGATATGACGTGAGTTGCCCCTCGACCTTTACCGCCGTTTGTTTATCACATTCATCACAATGTAAATCCCGATCAGCACCGCCGTGGTCCCGGCGAGGACGGCGGCCATGACAGCAGGGCTGACCGCCTTGTCGTTCACGTACAAGCTGCAGTCGACGCTGTCTTTGAGGGCCTTGAGCGCGGGCGCCGGCACTCCGGCATCCTTTAGCGCGCCAAAGGCGCCGCGCATCGTGTGCCGTCTGAGCAGCACCGTGCCGTACGTTCCCGGCAGCCAGGTGATGACTTTCTTCAATTTGGGGCTGAAAGACGCAATGGGCATATAGGCGCCGCAGATAAAGCCGTAGGCCGAGCTAATGATCGTCCCCACTGCCGAAATCTGCCCCTGGGTCGTCAGGAAAAAATTGATGATTGAGGACAGCGCCGTCCCGAAAAATACCAGCAATACCACGTCGCCGACGATGTGTAAGATATCCACGACTGTCAAATACCACCCCACCGACGACAAATAAAGCAAGCCGATGCCCATGGCGCTCAGGCAGACGAGCAGCGTCGTGCCCACCGCCGACAGGTAATAACTGAACGACAGGATCGAACGTTTGACCGGGGCAATGGTCAAATCGCGGATCGCGCCGGTGACCTTGTCCTGCACCATGACCATATTGGCGCAGAAGGCGACGGTCACACAGGATACGGCCAAAAGCGACGAGATCAGCTGCCCGCCGACCAGCCCGCCGATCACTTGGTCCGAAAGGTTGAGGCCCGCCGACAGCCCAGATTTAAAAGATTCGCGGTAAACCTTCGCGAGAAAGGTCGCGTACAGAACAAGCAAAATCATCGGCGTGATCAGCGAGCTGAAAAACATCCCCTTATCTTTGAAATACAGCTTGCTGTTTCGCTTGGTGAGTATGATGAGCGGTTTCATTGCGCCTGGGCCTCCTTGAGTGATTTGCCGGTTGCCGCCAGAAAGACGTCGTCCATTTTGCCCTTCGTCACTTCAAAATCTACGAAACGTTCAGGATATTGTGCGATGAGCTTTGCCGCTACCGCCGTATTCGGCACGGCGACGCGGATGCCGTCGCGAATCGGTTTCCAGGGCAGGCCGAACTGCTCAGCTGTTTCTGCCCCCACGCCGTAAAGGGTGATAAAGTCGCCGGTGTAGCGATTCTTGAGAGCCAAGGGCGTGCCCTCTGCCGCAATCTTCCCAGCGTCGAGGATCACCACGTGATCGGCATCGGCTGCCTCTTCCATGTAATGGGTGGTCAAAAAGACGGTGAGCTGCGCCGTCTGGCGCAGCTGCCCGATCACCTGCCAGACGCGCTGCCGCGTCTGTGGGTCGAGCCCGGTAGTCGGTTCGTCGAGAATGAGCAGCTTTGGCCGGTGAACCAGCGCCCGGGCGATGTCGATGCGCCGGCGCTGCCCGCCCGAGAGCTTGCCGACCGGCCGCCTCAGCAGATCGGCAAAGTCCAATAGCTCAGTCAATTCTCTGAGGCGCCGCGTGAAGGCTTCGCCGGTGATGCCGTAGAGCGCCGCACGGGATTCGAGATTGTCCCGCACCGACAAGCGCTGATCCAGCACCGAATTTTGAAACACCACGCCGATCTTGGCTTTCACCGCATCGACATCTGCGTCGATATCGACGCCGTCTATGAGAATCCGGCCGCTGTCTTTCGCAAGCTGACCGCACATCATGTGAATCGTCGTGCTTTTCCCGGCGCCGTTGACACCGAGAAAGGCGAACAGCTCGCCGGTCTCGACTTGAAAGCTCAAATCCTGCACCGCGTGCAGCGCCCCGAAGCTTTTGTTCAGCGCATCTATTTTAATTATCTCCGCCATATTTCCGATTCCCCTCTATAGCTTTTTGTTTATTATCTCACGATTTTGCGCCTCTGTCTGTAAAAGATTGGTAAAACGCGGCGGCGGTCAGTCTTCTTTGTTTAAGACCTTTTTGTGCCAGCTGCGTCTGCCGCATTTCGGGCATTTCATATACCGCGTTCGGCCGATGTGCGGCGCGAGATTCGTCTGCCAGTACGTCGGCACGTAGCGATGATGGCAGTGCTGGCATTCGTAGTACCCGGCTTTCTGCTCAATCCCCACCGCGATAAAGGCAATCGTGACGATCTGTACCACCGACAGCACAATCAGTACCGCCCGCACCCAAAGCGCCATCTCTGCAAATGACGCCACAAAGGCTAAAACGATCCCGGAAATAATTGTCGGGAGGGTCATCTGTTTTTCGATTTTGAGCATCTGCCGGTTCTTCTCTTCCAAGGCCTGCCCCATGGCCAGAAGATTTTCTTCAGCTTTTTGATCGTACCTGTCTGACATCACTTTTTCGCCCGATAAGAGCTCGTTGACATTAATGCCGAGGATGGCGCACAGCTCCAGCATGATTCCGGAGTCCGGCATGGATTTCCCCGTCTCCCACTTCGACACCGCGCGGTCGGTGATCCCGAGCTTCTTCGCGAGGTCCGCCTGGGTCATCCCCTGCGCCTTTCTGCAGGATGCGATAAATTTTCCGATTTTGCTCTGGTCCATATATCGGGCACCTCCTTTCTGATCCCCAGTCTACACGAAAGCGGCGCATTTTGATACCAACCAGCGGTTGAGTGGCGCTGTTTTCGTGTAAAAAAGCCCTCTCGATGATTGAACATCGAAAGGGCCTGGGCCGCCTATTCGTCTACGTCGATTCGTTCGATTTTAAAAATAACTGGGCGGGTGCCGTCGTTGCAGCACGCGATCATCACGCGGTCGTCCTTCATCCAGCCGTGCATGATGCTGCCGCCCTGAAGCGCCGCACGGGATTCGAGATTGTCCCGCACCGACAAGCGCTGATCCAGCACCGAATTTTGAAACACCACGCCGATCTTGGCTTTCACCGCATCGACATCTGCGTCGATATCGACGCCGTCTATGAGAATCCGGCCGCTGTCTTTCGCAAGCTGACCGCACATCATGTGAATCGTCGTGCTTTTGCCGGCTCCGTTGACACCGAGAAAGGCGAACAGCTCGCCGGTTCCAACCCGAAAACTTAAATCACGCACCGCGCGAAGGGTGCCGAAACTTTTGTTCAGCGCGTCAATTTTAATCATCTCCGCCATTTTCATTTCTCCATTGATTTTACAAATTTCGTTTTTTGTTTATTATCTCATGATTTTGAGATGTTTTCAGTAAAAAGGATGTAAAATCACTAGCTCCAGTTAAATTTTTGCAAAGAAAAACCCTTCCGGCAATATGCTTTGCCAGAAGGGTTTTTGTCGTTTATTTTTGTTCGATATACAGCTTGTCACCGGCGATGAGTATTGACATCGGTTTGTTGTGCAAGCGATCAACTTCCGCAATGCAAGAAACGAATGGTTCAACATTCGTCCTTTCACAAGTTCTAAATTGCGTAAGTACTTCGTTAATCCCTTTCGAGCCCATTTTATCAATCTGATCACCAATGCCAAGCAGGGCCTCATCGACAAGCCCTTTATTGAGAACATCGTTATTCGCGATAGCTTGGCCAAGATCTTTATGGCCCTTTGCCACCTTATCCGACAATTTCTTTTCAACCGCTGTACTTGCAATATCGGCCAAACGATTGTGGCAGCGCGTGAAAAGATCTTGATATTCATCTACGTACTTCTGCATCTCTGCCTTTGCGTGCATAAGGTATTCCGAATCGAAATTACCGAGCAGCATCACCGACAAATAGCGTGAAAACACATAAACATACAATGCAAGGCGATAATTTTCAAAGCCCTTTTCAAGTTCCGCAGCCTGCCGGCGTAAATTCTGATTGGTGTGAAGGAATAATTTCTTCGGCATCCGATCGACAATTTGCTTTTGATAAAGGGCGATTTTGCCTTTAGCGTTGCTTCCAATATTCTGAGTCTGGTTTAAATTAACGCGTATGAATCGTTCATCGTTCCAATTGTATCGGTAATCGCTCTGGATTTCGGTCAGTGTGCGTAGATCTGCCTCGAGTTGTTTAACTTCTTTGAGCTCTAAAAATTTAAGAATTTCATCTTGTTTCTTTTTCATTCACCCTGTGCTGCGGGACAAAAAATGACACTGTGGATATGTCGACAAGGTTGTGAAGAAATGAACAAAAAATACTTCGATTTATCCCTCAAAATCAATCCCCGCCTTCCGCGCCTGAGACTCTTGATTCCATCTTTTTATGCGATAGATTTTGCCATCTTTTTTGAAGAGCCGGCCGGTCTGATGAAAATGAAAAGGCACGCCATAATGGACGCATTGCGCCCGGGTCGAAAGAATCCAATCGTAATCGCAAAGCCGGGAGCCCGGCCCGGACTCGCCGCCGCAGGAGACGCTTTCGATCGCGTCGTGATACTGCGCCATATACTTTTCGATATGAATGGCCTCGAGCATCGGTTCGTGGATAATGGACTTATGGCAAATGGGCAGGGACAGAAAAACCGGAAGGCGCCGATCTGCCTGCTCCTGGTTCTCGCAGGTGCAGCAGATATGCACGTTGTCCCAGCCACTGCCCCAGTTTTCCGGTAAATGATCAGCGATACGTTCCGGCCGTTTTGTGATGAAATAAAATTTCAAATCGGAACGCTCACGCATCATCGCCCAGGCGTCCGCCCGCCACGCGTCAGCCGCCGGGTGAAAAAAATCAGACGTGAAACAAGTGTACACCTTCCCGGCTTCAGGCTGAAGTTTGTAATGACCACTGCGGTCCCTGCGCACCGGAAGATTAAAAGCCGCCGTCTTGGTGACAATGGATGCGTCCTTTCCGTACATTTCATCCCGCCGATAGACGTAGCAGTGCGCACAGCCCGGGCTGCACTTCGTGCATCCGTGCCACGGATTCCAAAAGGGCATCGCATTCTCCTTTCTCTTCGCTTGATTTTTTTATTATAACAAATGATCACTCCTGCGATCTTTTTCGTTTAAAAAACGAAAAAAATTTATTGACACCTCAAAAGTATTTGATAAAATATAATTGCTTCAAATGAAAACAGTCATGATACAAATCCAAATCAATGCATATACAGGAGGCTGAAATGAGCGAATTTTATAATTATTCTGTAACCAAACGTGACGGTTCTAAATTGCCGATGTCCGATTTCAAGGGCAAGGTGGTCCTCGTCGTCAACACTGCGACCGGCTGCGGCTTCACCCCGCATTACAAAGACCTGGAAGAAATTTACGAAGCGTTCCACGACAAGGGACTCGAAATTCTCGACATTCCTTGCAACCAATTTGCCGGCCAAACCCCTGGCACCGACGACGAAGTCCACGACTTCTGCACTCTCAACTACAACACCCAGTTCGACCAGATGACCAAGAGCGACGTCAACGGCGAAAACGCACTGGACCTCTACAAATATTTGAAGAGCCAGAAAACCTTCACCGGCTTCGGCAAAGGTCCGAAGGCGCTGATGATGAGCGCGATGCTGAAAAAAATCGATCCGGATTACAAGAACAATGCTGAAATCAAATGGAATTTCACGAAATTCTTGATCGACCGGGACGGCAACGTTGTCGAACGCTTCGAACCGACGACCAACATGAAGACGGTCCGCGCGGCCGTAGAAGCCTTAATCTAATGATTGAAGCGACTCCCTACAATCCGGATGAAGCCTTAAAGCTGGACAACCAGCTTTGTTTCCCCCTCTACGCGGCCGCTCGGAAGGTCGTCGGCGCCTACACCCCCTATCTTAAACCCTTCGGCCTGACCTACACCCAATACATCACCTTCATGGTGCTCTGGGAAAAGGACAGTCTCACGGTAGGCGAAATCGGCAGCCGTCTTCATCTTGACAACGGCACGCTGACACCGATGTTAAAAAAAATGGAAAAACAAGGCTATGTCAACCGCCACCGCGATCCTGACGACGAGCGCCGGGTTGTGGTGGACTTGACCGACCTCGGCCGGGAAATGAAAGCCAAACTCGCCGATGTTCCGCTGAAAGTCAGCCAATGCGTACCCCTCGATCCATCCGAAGCTCAGACCCTCTACCACACTCTCTACAAAATTCTAAATACTTAATTCTCTTTAGAAAGGCTAGCATTTCTCCAATGAACGATAATCGTGAAAAAATCATTGTCCGCACTAGCGTGATTGGTATCCTCGCAAATGTCGCCCTGGCGGCCTTTAAAGCCGCGGTCGGCCTGCTCTCCCACTCGATCGCCGTGGTCATGGACGCCGTCAACAACTTGAGCGACGCGCTGTCCTCGGTGATCACCATCGTCGGCACCAAGCTTGCCGGAAAGGCGCCGGACAAAAAACACCCCCTCGGCTACGGCCGACTCGAATATTTAAGTGCGATGATCATTGCCGTGATTGTCCTCTACGCCGGGATCTCTTCTCTCGCAGAATCGGTAAAGAAGATTCTTCATCCCCAGACGCCAAATTATTCAGCCGTCGCCCTGATCATCATTGCCGTCGCCGTCGTGGCCAAAGTCGTTCTTGGGCTGTTCGTGAAGCGCACCGGCCAGAACGTGAAGTCCGACGCTTTGGTCGCCTCAGGCAGCGACGCCCTCCACGACTCGATCATTTCTGTCTCGACCTTAGCCGCAGCCGCCATCTATCTCCTCTTCCATATCTCCCTCGAAGCCTGGCTCGGCGCCGTGATTTCGGTTTTCATCGTAAAAGCCGGGCTGGATATCCTTCGAGATACGGTCAGCCAGATTCTTGGCGAACGCATCGACGCGGAAACCGCCCGGAATGTGAAGGCCACAATCTGCGGCGTAGACGGGGTTCAGGGCGCCTACGACCTGGTCATCAACAACTACGGCCCCGGCCGGCAGATCGGCTCCGTTCACATCGAAGTGCCCGGGACTCTGAGCGCCCTCGAACTGGACCGCCTGGAACGGAAAATCGTCACCGCTGTCTTCGAAAAGCACCGCATCATTCTCACAGGCGTTTCGGTCTACGCGATGAACACCGAAGATCCTGAAACCATGCGTGTCGAACGGAACTTGCGCAAACTCCTCGACGCCTACCCCGACGTGATTCAAATGCACGGCTTTTATCTCGACAAGACGGCCCGCACCCTGCGCTTTGACATCATCATCAGCTACGACGCAAAGAACCGCAGGGCCCAGTACAAGGAGATCGTCCAGAAAGTCAAGGCCGCCTTCCCCGATTACGACGTGGAAATCGTCCTCGACTTCGACATTTCAGAATAAGCTCACACGCTGCCGTCAGGCGGCGTTTTTTTGATGCTGCGAAAACTGCTTTACGGGAAAATAACTTGCAAGTGATTGAAAATATTGAAAATAATGGATACAATAAAGGCATAATTTACAGGAATAAAGCAGTCCTTCCTCTAGAAAAGAGAAAAAAAGATGAAAGACATCCAAACCCAGCCCTTTTCCAAAACTGAACAACGCATCAAAATCGCCGTGCTGGCGGACCTCCACTACCTGAGTCCGGCCCTCATCGCCGACACCCCGGACTACACGGAGCACCGCAACAGCGACCGGAAAATGTACAACGAAAGCGACGCCTTTCTCAAGGCCGCTCTGAAGCGCCTGGGCCGGCACCAGCCCGATCTGCTCCTCATCGCCGGGGACCTCACCAAGGACGGCGAAAGAGAAAGCCACGAAGCCATCTCCAAAATCCTCGAAGATTTTGCGGACAAAACCGGCGCTCAGGTGTTCGCCGCGCCGGGCAACCACGACATCAACAACGGCGACGCCATGAATTTCAACACCCCTGACGGCAAAGCGGTGCCCGCCGGGCGCACGACCCCGGACGTCTTCGGGAAACTGTACGCGCCGGAACGCTTCGGCACAAAAGACGTGCGCCGTTTTGCACCGCCGGCCGGGGAAGCCGGCGGCGGGCTGTCCTACGCGGTTCGTCCCGTTCCCGGGCTGACCCTCATCGTCATGGACACCCTGCGCTACAGCGCGGACACCACCAAGCGGGGCGTCGACGAAGGGGAAGTGGGCGGCACGATCACCCCGGCCCTGAAAGCTTGGGTGCTCGATCAAATCCGCAAAGCCAAGGCGAACGGGGACACCGTCATCGGCCTCGGCCATCACGGCTTTCTGCCCCACTTTTCCATGGAGCCCAAGGCCATGCCCGCCTACCTCGTTCAGGATTACGAAACGGTCGCCCGGGATTTTGCGGACGCCGGCATGGACGGGGTCTTCACCGGCCACATGCACGCCAACGACATCCAGAAAATGACAACTCCTGAAGGCCGCACCTTCTTCGACATTGAAACCGGCTCTCTGATCTGCTACCCGGCGCCGGCGCGCCTGGTTACCCTGACCCGGCAGACCGGCCTCGGCGGCCTCACCGAAATCTACGGGGTGCACACCCTGAGCCACACGGCGACCGACGTCTTCCTCAACCCCCTGACTGGCGAAAAGGAACGCATCGCCGACATGACCGAAGCCAGCCGCGCCAACGGCTTCGATACGGTCATGCTGGAAACCGCTGCGGTCCACAACCTGCGCAAATTCATTCACCGGCTCAAAACCCATTCCGAAGAACGCAGTGAGCTTCACGTCAAAATCGCCCAAGGCCTCAACGGGCTTTTGACGAAACGGCTGTGCATCCAGGACAAGGCCGTTCAAAAGGCCGGCATCCACGTCAGCGTCATCCCCCAGGGTCTGCGGGAAACCTTGGACGCGGTGCTGCCGAAGCTTCTGGAAATGGACGATGATGCGCGGGACGCCCTCCTCGCCCGCACCGTCGGCGCCATGAGTCACGTCGTCGTCACTCCGGAAGGGAAGACGATTCTCGACTTCACGAATTACATCTATCAGCGCCACCTTGGCGGCGAAGAAAACGCCGAACCCGCCGCCTGGGCGCTGCAGACCCGGGATTTTCTCGCGGCCGGCGGCCTCATTGACGCCTTCATCCAGATCTGGACCGAATGCGCCCTGTCCTTTTCGTCTGATCTGTCCCGAACCCTGTCCGTCTCTGACGTCTTCGGCACCGCGGGCATCCGAAAGGACCTCAGCCTCGTGCCGGTGCCCGGGCGCACGCCCCTTTTAAACCTGTCCGCCCGCCACGGCGGCGCTTTGATCCTGGCTGTTCTCAAATGGCTGGTGCCGGGCCTTTTTGAAAAAGGAGCGAAACGTGGGGGCACCCTGTGCTTCCGTCCGGACTGCACCTTCGCCGACCTCACCCGGGATCTGACCCATCATCCCCTGATCCGCTTCGCCGCGAACCGGCGCAAGAAGCGCCGCAGCCAGCCAGCAGAACCTTTGGACCCGGCGCTGCCCTTCGCCCTGCCTCCGGAAATCGAAAAAGGCCTGCGCCAGGTCAAGGCTCAGGCCACCCAGTTCGTCACGGAATTCGCCGACAGCATGGGCCACGACGCCAGCGGCATTCAGGACAACGAGATTCATTTCAACATTCACTGGCGCGACGCGGAAGGAGACAACCCTCTATCCTTTCAAACCAGCTAATTGAAATCAAATATAAAAGAAACGGGGACGCTTCCTTGAAGGTATCGTCAACCCGAAGGTTTATCTTTCTTCTATTTGTAATATTTTTAATTATAAAATAATGTCTTCTCTTTTTCTGTCAACGCTTTCCACAAAAAAAGACCGGTATTTTTCCGGTCTTTTATGCTTTATTTTATTGCTTTTGATCGTCTTCCGAATCCTCCCAGGTCCGGTCGCTGATGATGTACCGGGGCCGGTGCTTTGTTTCCATGTAGGTCTTGCCGACGTACTCCCCGATGATGCCAAGGCTCAACAGCTGAATGCCCCCGAGGAAGCACACGATGCAGACGATCGAGGCCCAGCCGGCGATGGTGTGGCCGGTGAGGGCCATAACAATGGCCCAGATGACCCCAGCGAAGCCCAGCAAGCTGATGATAAAGCCCAGCTGGGCGATCATCGTAATGGGCTTGACCGACAGGCTGGAAATCCCGTCGAAGGCGAGGCCGAGCATTTTTTTCAGGGGGTAATGGCTTTCCCCAGCCAGGCGTTCGTGGCGGCTGTAATAGACCGAAGTGCTTTTAAATCCCACCAAGGGGAACATCCCTCTGAGAAAAAGATTGACTTCGTGGAAATCGGCGAAGTGGTTGAGCACCCGATTAGACGTCAGGCGGTAGTCGGCGTGGTTGTACACCACTTCCACCCCCATTTTGTTGAGAAAGCGATAATAACCCTGGGCGGTGGTGCGCTTAAACCAGGTGTCGCTGTCCCGGTCGGACCGTACCCCGTATACGATATCGCAGCCGTCGTGGTAGGCGTCGACCATGGGCTCCATAGCGGTGATATCGTCCTGGCCGTCGCAGTCGATGCTGATGGCGATGTCGCAGCGGTCTTTCGCTTCCATCAGACCAGCGAGCACGGCGTTTTGATGGCCGCGGTTGCGGCTCTGGGCGATGCCGATGAAGTGTTCGTCCTTTTTGGACAGAGCTTCGATGATGGGCCAGGTCTTGTCCCTGGACCCGTCGTTGACGAACAGAATCCGGCTGTCGGGGCTGATCTTTTTCGCCTCGGCCAGATGGGTCACTTCCTTCAAAAACATCGGCGCCGTTTCCGGCAGCACCGCTTCTTCGTTGTAACAGGGAATCACGATCCACAGGACCGGTTCCGCTTTGAACGCTGTCATGAACATCCTTCCTTTCTGTATGATGAAACCCAACGGACAGCCGCCAATACAGCTGCCGGAGTCCCAAAGTTCCTATAATCGCGTACACCGGGGCGTAGGTATACAAATACCGCGCCCGGGCCTCGAACAAAAGCTCGAAGACCGTCAAGCCGAGAATCGCTGCGATCAATATCATCGTCTCCTTGTCCGTCTCCTCGGATTCGGATCTAAACAACGCCCCTGCCGCAAACAATCCCGAAAAAATCAATGTGATCCAGACCGTCTGTTTGAACGACAGGAAGTTCTTGTAATTCTTGCCCTTGGGCTTGATGACGCTGCGCACCCAGGGCGAGATCTCGTTATGGGCCCATTTGGGTTGATGCTGGAAGAAATCCCCTTCATCGTTCCAGCCAAAAGTGCCGTCATTGTAGTTGATGATCTGTTTCCGACACAGATGCCAGAACAGCCCGTCAGGGCCGTAGGCCTCGAGGCGGATCTGAGCCTTTTCCAGATCGGCCTTGTTCCGGGCTTCGTTGGTCCTGAAATACCAGGTGTAGTTGTAATCTTCGGCCCTGTACACCCCGTCGCCGTGGGCTTTGTCGTTGAGGCCCATCATCAGGTAATGGGGCATGCCGATGGTCTGGCGGGGGTTGATTTTAAAATGCAGGGAAGGCTGCACCGCCTGGGTGTACAGCAGCATCCCCAGGGCAAAGCCCCCGGCCGCAAGGCCCAGGCGCAGCGCGACGCGCCCCAGCTTTTTAAAACTCCCACGGTAAAACAGCGAACACAATTCCACGAGCACCACGGCGATGAGCATAATCACCGTCTGGGGCTTGATGCGGTACCCGGCGAAGGCGGAAAGGCCCAAAAGCGCCCACCAGATAATTTTTGCCCAGGGTTTTGCCGTCTTGCCCGCCATCTGATAGCAGCGAATCGTCACCAGAGGAAAGATAATGCCCGTGGCATCGGAATAAGCCACGATGATCCATGGGGTCAGCCCCGAGAGCAGCAGGGCGGCTAGATAAGCCATCCACGCGATTTTATGGTTTTTTGTGAGATCCAGGGTGACGGCGTACACGAGCCACAGGGACAGTACCCCGACGATAACCTGAAAGACCACCAAAGCGTACTCCAAATGGGTCATGCCGAAAGCCTTTCCAATCCGCAACACACCGGTGAAAAGCCAAACGATAAGCTGGTTGTTGGGGAACCACGAAAAGTAGTTATTGGGCAGGCGGGCGTAATGCTTGTAAAATTCCAAAAGGGCGGTAGATCTGACAATGCCAGCGTCCCATCCGGTGTTGAAATACCCGCCATAAGCTGCGTAAAGGTTAAAGACCAGAACTGCCGCCATGGAAAGAAAAAGTAAGATGCGGCCGTATCTGGCCAGAAAGGCATTAATGCCTCCCCCCCACCTGTGGTTCACAAAAAAAAGCAGCCCTGCGATCAAAAGGCCGATCATCAAATAGCCGCCGTTTTCCATGGGGAAGGGTTTCGCCGCCGCCACATGCCAGATGGCCGGCATGCCGAGCATCAAAAGCAGGGTGCCGCCCATTAGCAGCCCCCAGAACACCGATACGAATCTCTTCAATCCTTTATTCAATGCGCTATCCCTCAATTTTTCTAAACGATCTTCTCAATTATAGCGGCTTTCTTTAAGATCATCAATAAATTTTACCTAAACTTAATTGAAAACCTGGATTTCTTCTCCAGCCGTTCAAGGCACCAGACAAATCCCCTGGCGCAGCGCTTGTCCGGATCTTTAAAGTGATTGCCCGGGTTCCACTCGAGCACCGCGGACACCTTTTGATCTTTTAAGATCTCGTGCTGCCTGCGGATGGCCGCTCCCACCGTCGCCATCACGGGATTGCGGGTCTTCTCTTCCCGGCCACCGAGACTCAAATACACCGCGTCAGCTTTTGGGGTGCGGGCTCCCGCGTAGGCCAGCCAGTCCGGAAACCACACCGACGGTGACACCGCTGCAGCCGCCGCGAACCGGTCCGTCTGATAAATGCTCCACAGGGCGAAGAGCCCCGCCAGAGAGTAGCCCCCTAAAATAACCGGCACCTTTTCATCCAAAGCCAGTTTTTGAATCAAAGCCGGCAGCAGCGTCTCTTCGATTGTCGCCAGCGTCTGGGCCGCCCCGTCTCCAAAAGATTCGTCCCCGAACACCGGCGGCGCCGGCCACGGCGACAGGTCTTTGTCCCAATCCGCAACCCTGAAAGCCGCCAGGCCAAAAGACAGCGGCGCCCCATCGGCGATCAGCGCCGCTTCATTGTCCATCACCGCCAGATCGTGTTCGTCCGCCGGCTGGATCAAAAGCGCCGCCGGCGCCGCTTCCCCGGCATAGTACGTGCAGGGCACCCCTGAAAAATCGAACGTCGTTTTGTTTAATGGCATGTCTTTCTTCCCCTTTTAATTTTCGTAATAATTAAATTTTATACCAATCTTTAAACCCGGCGCAACAAAAAACCCGCCTTTCGGCGGGCTTAAATGAGATGTAAAGCTTGTTTGAACAGAGGTATGTGTTTATTTCAGCGGGAAGAATCCCGATGGGGCGTCGGAGAGGTTGATCATGATGTTTTTGCAGACGGTGTAGGCATCGAGAATGGCGAGGTCGGTTTCCCGGCCGATACCGGATTTCTTCACGCCGCCGAAGGGCGCCCCTGCCGGGATCATGTTGTAGGTGTTGACCCACATCCGGCCGGTTTCCACTTTTCGGGCAACCCGGAGGGCTTTGGTGATGTCCTTGGTCCAGACGCCGCCGCCGAGACCGTATTCGGAATCGTTGGCCAGGGCGATGACTTCGTCTTCGGTCTTGAAGCGGATGACGACCGCCACCGGCCCGAAGATTTCTTCCTGAGCCACGCGCATGTCGTTGGTCACGTTCGTGATTAACGTCGGTTTGAAGAAGTTGCCCTTGGCCAGATCCCCTTCGGTGTTGGCTTCGCCGCCGGCGGCAATCGTCGCCCCTTCTGCCTTGGCAATGTCGATGTAGGACGCGATCTTCTTCACCTGGCCGGCGTTAATCTGGGAGCCGACCTGGGTTTCAGGGTCCAGAGGATCGCCCTGATTCACTTTTTCAAACTGATCCGCCAGTTTTGTGACAAATTCGTCGTAGATCCCGTCCTGAACGAAGATCCGGGAGCCGGCGCAGCACACCTGGCCCTGGTTGAACAGGATGCCCAGCTGGGCACCGTCGAGGGCCTGTTCCAGATTCGCGTCATCGAAAAAGATGTTCGCGCTCTTGCCGCCCAGTTCCAAAGTCGCCGGGATCAGTTTGTCCGCTGCCGCCTTCGCGACGCTGTAGCCCACTTCGGTGGAGCCTGTGAAGGCCAGTTTACGGACGTCCGGGTGATCCAGGAGGAATTGTCCGGAACGGGAGCCCTTGCCGCTGATGACGTTGATGACCCCGGCGGGTACCACATCTTTAATGAGATCCATGAGGACCAGGACGCTTAACGGGGTGGTCGACGAGGATTTGATCACCGTGCAGTCCCCGGCCGCTAGAACCGGCGCCAGTTTCCACGCTGCCATGAGGAACGGGAAGTTCCATGGGACGATCTGGCCGACGACGCCGATGGGTTCCCTGAGTTCGATGCTTAAGAGCCCGCCGTCCAGCACCGTGGCATGGCCTTTCTGGGTTCTGATCGCCCCGGCAAAGTAGCGGAAATGTTCCGCCGCGTAGGGAATGTCGATGGTCAGGGTTTCCCGGATCGGTTTGCCGTTGTCCAGGGTTTCGACCCGGGCGAGCCATTCTTTGTTGGCTTCGATGATGCCCGCGATCTGGTCGAGAACCGCCGCCCGCTGTCCGGGTTCGGTGTCCCGCCAGGCCGGGAAGGCTTTCCACGCCGCCTGCACCGCATCATCGACATCTTCTTTAGTCGCTTCGGCAACTTCAGCGAGGACATCGCCGGTCGCCGGATTGGTGACTTTAAAATAGGCCTGATCTGAAGACGGTCTGAAGGCGCCGTCGATAAACAGTCCGTATTGTGCTTTTAAGGTGTTTTGTGCTGTCATTTGAATGTCTCCTTGCTGAAAATTTAATGACATTATGCCCCCAATCTGATATGATGATAAGACTCAGATCATTTTAATTTTAAGGTACCAGATATGCTCAACTACGATTTAACCCAACGGGGGGATACCCCTTTATACCGCTATCTCTATTCCTGCATCCGGAAAGACATCGAAACCGGTGCCCTGGCCGCAGACACCCGTCTGCCGAGCAAGCGCCGTCTCGCCGACGCCCTGGACATCAGCGTCAACACTGTCATGACGGCCTACGACCTCCTCGTCGCCGAAGGCTTCGTGTACACCGCCGAAAAGAAGGGCTATTACGTCAGCCGGCTCAATTACCAGGCGCCGAAAAAAAAGGCCCGGCCGCCGAAAGCAGCCGAGCCTGAAGAACGCGCCTGGTTCATGGATTTTCGCGCCGGGCACGCGCCTTTGGATCTCTTTCCCACCAGCCTGTGGGCCAAATGCATGCGGGAGGCCATCAGCGCTGCGGACAGCCTGTACACCACCGTGTCCTGGAAGGGCCTCGCCGCCCTGCGCAACGCCATCGCGGCGGAACTGGCGAACCACCGGGGCATGACGGACGTCTCCCCGGAACAGATCGTCATTGGCGCCGGCACCGAATACCTCTACGGCCGGCTCCTGGAAATCCTCGGCCCCGGCATCACCATCGCCGGGGCGGACACCGGGGCGTCGAAGTTCGCCCAGATCGCCGCCAACCACGGCGACCACTGGTGCTACATCCCCGTAGACGAAAAAAACATGCGGGCCGACCTCATCTCTGAGCTTCCCGTCGACGCCGTCCACCTCTCTCCGGCGAACCTCTTTCCCTACGGGCGGAGCATGCCCATTGACCGGCGCATCGCCTTTTTTGAATGGGCCAACGCCACCCCGGGCCGGTGGATTATCGAGGACAACTACGACGCGGAATTCTGTTTCGGCCCCGCCGTCTGGCGGTCCATGTTTTCCGAAGACGCCCACGAAAAAGTCATCTACCTCAACACGTTCTCCAAAACCATGGTGCCCACCCTGCGCATCAGCTTCATGGTGCTGCCTGAGGCCCTTTTGAAGCGCTACGAAGAGACGGTGAGCTTCTACACCTGCACCGTGTCCAGCTTCGAGCAGTACGCCCTGGCCCTGTTCATCGAGCGGGGCTATTACGAACGGCATCTGCTCCGGCTGCTCCACCACTACCGAAAGCTCCGGGCCGCGATCCTCGACGAGATTCAGCAGCATACGGTGCTGTCCCAAATCATCACCGTGGAAAATTCCGACGCCGGCACCCATTTTCTCATGACCGCGCGCACGGCGCTCACCGAAGCCGAAATCCGCGCCCGGGCCGAATCCCGGTCCCTGCGCTTCCACTTTTTCCACCCGGTGTACCCGAACGCCCGCCCCGGAGAAGTGCGGTTCATCATCAACTTCGCTGCCATCGACGAAAGCCGGATGCACGAAGTCTTTGCGCGGTTAGGGGCGGTGTTTGACGGGTGAGCGCCGCACTTTTTCAAACCGGTCCACCACCGCGAGCATGTCTTCGGGTAGGCGGCTGCGGCAGGCGGCGATGAGATTGTCCGGCACGCCGAAATAGGCTTCGGCGATGCTTCCGGCGATGCAGCCCTGGGTATCGGCGTCGCCGCCGAGGGACACGGCATTGCGGATCGCGTCCTCAGTGTCCGTGCTGTCCAGAAAGGCGATGAGCGCTTCGGGCACCGAACCCTGACAGGTCTCGTCGAAGCGGTAACCCGGCCGGATCGCACTGCAGGAATTCGACAGGTCGTAGCCGAACAGCGCTGTGATCTGATCTTTGATCTCAGCCTTTGAGCACCCGGTCCGGGCCAGATAAATGGCCGTCGCGACCGCTTCAGCCCCTTTGATCCCTTCGGGATGGTTGTGGGTCACTTCGGCGGTGAGTCCGGCATAGGCCCGGGTTTCGTCCAAGGTGCCGTACAGCCACCCTGCCGGAGACACCCGCATGGCCGAGCCGTTGCCGAAACTGTTGTAGGGTTCTTCATTGTCCCCCATGAGCCAGCCGAGAAAACGGCCGCCGTAGCCGCCGTCGGGGTAGCGCCGGCCCCAGGTTTTCATGCTGGCGACGAGCCGCTTTTTTACATCTTCCGGCGAAGCCCCAACCCCTGCATCGATCAAAACGTCGGCCACGGCGACGGTCATCACCGAATCGTCCGTGAACCGGGAGGCTTTCGAAAATAACGGAAAATCTTTTGTTTTGATCGGACTGAACTCATAGGGGGCGCCGATCATGTCCCCGAGCAGTGCACCGTACATGCCATCTTCCTCCTGTATCGTTTCTTTGACTTTACCCTATCTAAATTTACCGATATATCAATAATTTCTTAAAAATTTACGAAAGTCCTTGAATCTGGCACGAGGCCATGGTTTCCAGCGCTGCTGCGTGTTTGGCCGGGGTCACGCCGGCGCAGCAGGCCGGATCGACCGAGATTTTCGTTTCGGGCAGCACGGCCTTGAGGAGCAACGCGTTGGACACGACGCAGATGTCGGTGCACAGCCCCACGAGCTCGATTTCCAACGCTTCTTTTTCGGCCATGCTGCGTACCGCTTCAGCCAGGGCGGCAGAGCCGAAGGTCGGCTTGTCGAAGAGGTGATCTTCAGGAATCAGGGGCGCCACGGCGTCACAAAGCTGCCAGCCCGCGGTGCCTTTCACGCAGTGGGGCACCGGCAGGTAATGGCCTTCCTGGGTGTCGAGATAATTTTCCGGGTGGGTGTCCCGGGTGCCGTACACGTTTTCCCGGGGATAGGTCTTGATTTTGTCCACGACCTTCGGGACGATGGCCTGGGCTTCCTTCGTGCCCAAGGCCCCGTCGATGAAGTCGTTCTGCATGTCGATGACGATTAAAATGCTGCGCATGGCTGCACCTCCTTTTTGATTGTATTTTACCATATTTGAGCCTGCCTGATTTTCATTTACTTTTAACTTTATAGTGCCCGCCGATTTAACACGCATGAGATAAATTTAAAACAAAAGCTTAAAAGAATTTGAATGATCCAAAGGAGATGCCCTATGAAACCTCTAATCTCATCTCACCTGTCCCGGCGGTTTTATCTCGCCGCCGTCCTGATTGCGACCCTAGCACTTTTTTTCATGATGATGCCGGTGCACGCCAAGGGCACCCCGGTGATCACCGACGTCCAGATGTACGCCAACGGCAAGGCGCTGAACCTCAGCAGCGGTGAAGCCGTCAGCCTCGCCACCGGCAGCACGCTGTCTGTGAAAGTTTTCGGCAAAGACAGCCGCAACGACACGAATCAGTTCACGTGGCAGTGGTACAAAGGCAAGAACCCCAACGCCGGCGCAGCCCCCGTCAGCACCGACGACCGGTACACCCTGCCGAGATCCGAAAGCGGCAGACAGACCTACACCGTCATTTACGGAGACAAGCGCGACGGCTCGTCATACACCTGTACGGTGAACGCCAGGATCGGCGCGAAACCCGCTGGAATCAAAAAAGCAACCCGCTTCAAAATCGCATCGACCGCCTTTTCCCTGCCTCGTTTCGGCACTCACTGAATTCTTATGCTCTTTTAGCCAGGCTGTAAGGCCTGGTTTTTTGCTCGAATTTGATATAATAAATAAATTAACAATTTTAAAAGATGCCAAAGTCTGGTATCTTGCTACCGTCGATAAAGACGGCAATCCCCCAAGTGCGTCCCTTCGGTGCCCAGAACGTCTTTGAAGGCAAGCTCTACATCCAGACCGGTCTAAAGAAAAAAGTGGCGAAACAGCTGCTGGCCCATCCCCGCGTCGCCATCACCGGCATGGTCGGTCTTAGCTGCATCGGCGCTGGCTACAATAGCCTGCTGAAAAAAAACTAAATTTGACAGTTACTTATCCGTATCGTTCACGAAAGAAACGATTACAACTGCTATAATAAGAGAAATTAGATTTGTAATCCTTTAACCATGCTTAATAAGGATTACAAGAGGAGGGTAAATATTATGGCAAATCGTTTTATTTTAAATGGCGCTTCCTATCACGGACACGGCGCAATCGAAGTAATTCCAGAACTTGTAAAGAGCTATGGCTGGCAGAAAATCTTTGTGACCTCTGACCCGGATCTCGTTAAATTTGGCGTCACCGCAAAGGTCACTGATTTACTGGACAAAGCAGGTATCGCCTACACGGTTTACTCCGGGATCAAACCGAACCCGACCATTCAAAACGTTCAGGATGGGGTCGCGGCGTTCCGCGAAGCTGAAGCGGATTCCATCATCGCCATCGGCGGCGGCTCCTCAATGGACACTGCAAAGGCGATCGGGATCATCATCAACAACCCGGAACACGAAGATGTCCGTTCCCTCGAAGGGGAAGTGCCGATGAAAAAACACGCGGTGCCTACGATCGCTGTCCCGACAACAGCCGGCACCGCCGCTGAAGTCACCATCAACTACGTCATCACCGATGTCGAAAAAGAAAGAAAATTCGTATGTGTCGGCCCGGATGATATTCCAGAAACTGCCATTATCGATCCGGACATGATGGCTTCAATGCCGAAAGGCTTGACAGCTTCAACCGGTATGGACGCCCTGACCCATGCCATCGAAGGCTACACCACAAAGGGTGCTTGGGAATTATCTGACATGTTCCATCTGGAAGCCATTAAGCTGATCGCAAAGAATTTGCGCGGCGCTGTCGACAACACACCAGAAGGCCGCGAAGGCATGGCCCTTGGACAATACGTCGCCGGGATGGGCTTCTCTAACGTTGGCCTCGGGATTGACCACGCCATGGCCCACACCCTGTCCGCACACTACGATATGCCGCACGGGGTCGCCTGCGCGATGCTGCTGCCGATTGCGATGGAATTCAACCGCGATTATGTCGGCGACCGTCTCCGCGATGTTGGACGCGCCATGGGCGTCGAAGGCATCGATGACATGGATGCCGAAGCTGCAAAAGATGCTGCTATCGCCGCCGTTAAACAGCTCGGCGAAGACGTCGGCATTCCAAAAACAACGGACAAAATCCGCGAAGAAGATCTCGATCAGATCGCCGCAGACGCGTTGAAGGATGCCTGCTATCCAGGCAATCCGCGCGAAGCGACACCGGAACAAGTCAAAGAGATGTTCCGTATGCTCATGGCTTAAGTTATTAATTGTTGTCTCTACTTATTACTCATTAAAAAACAAGGTATTCAGGTGTCATCCTGAATACCTTGTTTTTTAAATTATTTTTTATCAATATCTTGGATCGGCGTAACCAAAAATATCTTTTGTTGTCTTATAATTTCCACGATTGACACGGCGAACCTGACGTTTGCTGTTGCCTTCAATTGTAATTAAATCATTCCCCTGAATACCTTCAACAAAACCAATATGATCCACCACATTATCTCCGTTCCAATCAAAAATAACCAAGTCGCCTGAATTTGGACGATAATTTCCTCGCCAATGCCAACAGCCTCTCGTTTGATACCATTGTACAGCAGAAGGCACATAAGCGTCCCGCATAAAATTAGCAGGTGCACCGGCTGCTTCACCGCACCAGGAAACAAACATAAAACACCAATTTTCATGACTGAAATCCCATTTACGATTGGCGCCTAAATAAGAATTAAACCAATCTCCGTATTTAGTGTAATTATTTGTTCCCGCGTGATAACCAATTTGCGATCGCGCAATCATAAGCGTCTTTGCTCGTGCATCCGAAACATAAGGAACATAGGAAACCCCGGGAACAATTCCCTTCGGTTCTATGATAATTTCAATTGCTTCCAGGCGGTGTGAGATGGCGTAAGTCCCAGCCGTTTCACCGTTCTTTGCCCAATCTAGCCAACCATAGTCTTGCACATGTGCACGGTAATAGACATCGTAATAATTTGATACTTCTCCAGTAAGCCTGATTTGGACAGCCTCGATGCGAAGTGACCTTCCCGTCGTTCCGGCTGTCTCCCCATTTGTCTTCCAGCCTTGCCAGCCGATATTCTGAACATGCGCCTGATATTCGATATTTCCCGTCAAACCCAGATCCTGCATATTAGCCAATTTCAATTGTAAGCCTTCAAGTCTTAAAGCTCGGCCACTTGTTCCAAAAATCTGATTTTCGTTGTGACGGTTCTGCCAGCCAATATTTTGAACATGTTCCCGTCCTTCAACAAGATTATTACCTAAACAAGCTGCCTGAAGCGCAGGTGAAACATGCAGTGGATCGTTAATTGGCGTCCCTTTTTTCACCAATTCAATCTGCATGCCCTCGACTCTCAAAGCTCGTCCGATTGTTCCTGCCGACTCGCCATTTTTTGCCCAGTTCAGCCAACCAATATTTTGAACATGAACGCGGTAACAAATATCGTACTGCTCAGCGAGTTTTTTATCCGTTAAATGAATTTCAATCGCTTCAACTCGAAGACTTTGTCCTGATGTTCCGGCCATCGTTCCGGCACTAACCTGGTTTTGCCATCCAATATTCTGAATGTGAGCTCTGTAAGAAACGCCACCATTGGCAATACCATTTTTTAAACGCACCCAAAAAGCTTCAACACGTAGGCCCTTTCCGGTCGTTCCGGCTAATGCGCCATCAGATACTTCTGGCTGTGTACCAATATTCTGGACATGCGTTCGATAGATAACACTTGGAGCCTCCTCAACAGGATGGGTTTCCTGATTTTCGTCTGTCTTTTGTGCCGCTGTTTCGACATTTTCCAATTGAGTCTGATTTGTAGCAACCGTAGAATTTGTTGTATTGCTCTTTATATCGCTTTGTTCTTCAGCAAAAACACCACTACAGACCAATGCACCTGCGCAAAATACAATCGTAAAAGATAAGAGTATTTTTTTGATTTTCATTCTCCACTCCATTTTTATTTTGTATCACCCTCAATTAATTATCGACTTTTTGATTTGCTCTACAATTTTTAAAATAAGCCACGTACAAGTAAAAGCTAGAATAAACACAATAATAATTAATCCCACAAAACCTGCAATGCCATAAATGTATGGGTTAAAGCCTAATACTTGGGTAAAGGCTTTGATAAAAATAATATGAATGAGATAAATCCCAAATGAACAATGATCACACGCCACTAAAATATGGTGCAGAACTTCTGGGGCCTTATTCTGAATATTCAAAAATACACAAAACACTGCACACGATGCAATGATCACAATTGGCGATGAATAGGACCAAAGTGTTTCCATTGCTGCTAAATTATTATCCCATCGAAAAAATGTTAACCCACTGATCAATACTGCGCAGATGATCATAAGTGCTACATTTGTTTTATTATTGACGCGAATGATTTGTTTTCTCAGCGCATACCCCATAAAAAGATAAAAGGGATAAATTGATGCAATATGAATAGTGAAATTTATATTTATCCCAAATCCGGACAATACTGGAAATATTGAAAGAAAAATAAAATAAATACCTAAAAAATATTTAAGCTCTAATTCCGAACAAGCCTGTACAATCTTTCGATATATAGGTAACAACAAGTACAGACCTATCAGCATGTAGAGATACCAAAGCGGTTTCCAACTGGTTCCTGTAAAAATCTGTTCAACGCCTTGCAGGATCCCATGACCTGTAATCCCCTCAGGGCTAGTGATCATATCAAAGACTCGATAGACCATCACAAAAATAGCCAGCGCTCTAAAAACCCTCAACAAATATTTTTTATAGAGTTTCTTAATTGAAACTTCACGGGAAGGTTCTAAAAGCAAGGCTCCAGTGATCATGACAAAGCAGGGAACTGCCCACATCATGCAATTCGTCACTGCCGATGTCGACGCGTAATTGAAAAGCGAAATTTCCTTCCGAAATTGATATCCGCAAGCATAAGTCGCGTGCAAGACAATAATCGCAATACACGCTGCAACCCTTAAATAATTGAAGCCAACAATTTGATGTTGGCTTCTTTTTAAATCAATTGAATTCATAATTAATACATTGCTCCATCTCCAACACATCCACTACTTGACGACCCGGACGAGCCGGATGATGATGGCTGCGCATTTCTACTTGCCGATGGTGCTGCAGCGCTACGTGTGCTTCGCGGCGCTGTCGTGCTTCGCGTACCAGTCCTTGAAGATTGTGTACTCCGTACTGAAGAAGACCTCGCCGACGAAGTAGACGACGATGACGAAGATGACCGCGTTGAAGTTGTGGATGACGGTTGTCTGGCTGCAGATGCTTGTGCCTCTGCTTGCTGCTGAGCTTGTGCCGCAGCAGCGGCTTCGGCATCTTGTTTTATTTTTATTTCATCATTTAAAGTATTGACTTTTTCTTTTGTTCCTTTTGAAACGTAAACCAAATAGGCCAATGACTGATTTTGATCGTAGTCAATTTCCATACGCTTGATGTCATCGAAGGGAACGTTGTGCAATTCTGCAGTACTATTATCATCAAATGTCAGCTGAATCGAGAAAGACGCATTTAATTCTTTCGTCGATTTTTTACTGCTCTTTTGAATGGCGCTCTTTGCATTGTAATACAAGCGACGTTTTTGACCGTTTGTAAATGTTTTTTTCGTTCCAATCATGTTTTCAGGATACGACTCCATAGACGAGTCTTTGATCGTAAATCCTGTAATGGTTTTGCCAGTATTATTGGTCGTATTAATCGTATAGACGTATTTTCCACTTTGTACCTTTCCAATCGCCGGAAGATTACTTTTCTTGGCCTTCTTCCGCGTCGATTGGCTGCTGCCGCATCCCGCTGCTGTAAAGGCCAGCGCAACACAGCACAGCAGGACTAAAAGTAATTGAATTTTTTTAAAGATTCTTAATTCCATTCCATTCTCCATTTTAGTTGAGCGAAGTACGATGATAATTATAATAACGCCAGGTTTTTGCTTTTCCATATTTAAAATGATATCCCGGCAAATGCAATTCATTGGTTAGATTTGGATCGTAAACCCAGGTTCCATCATTTTCGTCGATTTCCACCCAACTGTGCGGTGCATCACCGCCACCCAAATGCGGCACAAAACCAACCACTTGATGCGCATTGTAACCCAAAGCTCGAGCCATTTCCGTAAAAGTCGCTGCCATCACATAACAATTTCCACGGAACTGCGTGAAGCCAATATTGGCATACCAGCGAGTCCCCATATTGGGGGAATAATACTGCCGCCAATAGGGTAAACCAGCTGACCAATTATAGGCAGCCCATAAATTTCTGCCAATGTGATTCAATATAGCATTTGCCTGCGGATAAGGATCGACGTAAATATAAGGTCTTGCCGTCGGTCCAGGCGCGCCTTCCAGCTGGGTTCTCAATTCAATCTGAACGGCTTCAACGCGAAGACCGCCGTTGGACGTTCCGGCCCATTGACCGTCTTTGGCCCAGTCGAGCCAGCCGTAGCCCTGCACGTGGACGCGGTACCAGACATCCATTGCATTTGAGGCGTAGCCGCCTAACTTCATCTGAATGGCTTCGACGCGCAGGTTCTGCCCCGTTGTGCCGCTCATGGCATTGCCGTCCCGGCTGTCTGCCCAGCCTTGACCGCTGCCGATGTTCTGGATGTGAGAATGATAAGAAATATAAGAGTTATTCGTTAATTTGTCGTTAACGCCGACGCGGTAAGCTTCAACTCTCAGAGATTGACCTGTCGTGCCGCTGGTTTCGCCGTCTTTGCTCCAGTTCGTCCAGCCGATGTTCTGAACGTGGGTCTGATACTGAACGCCGATACTGCTCTTTAACAGATCTGCGGTAATGTTCGCGTGGGCATCACGGCCGTCGTTGCTCGGCGCTGCAGCCCCTTTCTTGACCAGCATCACACGGATGCCTTCGACACGGAAACCTAAGTGTTCCGTTCCGGCCGTTTCGCCGTCTTTTGCCCAAGCGAGCCAGCCGAAGTTCTGAACGTGGCACGAATAATAAACGTCGTACTGAGAAGCGATGTCTCCGGTCAATTTAATCTGAATGGCTTCAAGGCGGAGTGCTCGGCCTTGAGTGCCGGCAAATTCGCCGTCTTTCTTCCAATCCTGCCAACCGTCGTTCTGAACATGAGCACGGTAGGTGATGCCGCCGGAAACCCCTGAATACTGAGAATCTGCCAGTTCAAGAGCAATACCTTCTATACGAAGAGAACGGCCCGTTGTCCCGGCCAGTTCCCCATCGCCGACCCAATCCTGAGTCCCGTCATTCTGAACATGAGCCTGGTATTTGACCGTATCATAAACAAAGGCTTTATCTGTCGTGGAAGCATCACTAACCGGCGTATTCGTTGGGGTTTCGCCCTTTTTCACCAGCATGATCTGCATGGCTTCAATGCGGAGCGCTTTGCCGACAGAACCTGCCGGTTCGCCGTTGCGCGCCCAATTGAGCCAACCGTAATTCTGAATGTGTACGCGGTAAACCACGTCGTACTGGCTGGCCAGATCGCCATTTAATGTGATTTTAATGGCTTCCATGCGCAGGCCTTTGCCAGTGGTGCCTGCGGTTTCCTTATTGCTGACGAATTTCTGCCAGCCGTCGTTTTGGACATGGGCCGTGTAAGACAGACTGCTGTTCGGTGCATCTTTCAGATAAGCCTGAAAAGCTTCCAAACGCAGGCTTTTACCGATCGTCCCGGCCAGCTGCCCGTCTGAAACTTCTTTCTGGGTGCCGTCGTTTTGAACGTGCGCCTTGTAAACGATACTTGGCGTCTTTTGCTGCTGTGCTTGATCTGCCGTCTGATCTTTTTGATCATTTTGATTTTGGTCGCTGCTCGTTGTATTGGCCTGGGTATCTGTACTTTGAGTCGTCACTTGCGTATCCGCAGATGTTCCCGATGTACTGGCATCGCCCGACTGCTGCGCGGCAAAAACACCGCCGCAGGTAAATAAACCAACAACCAACAAAACCAAAAATGATGAAAGAATATGCTTCTTGAACTTCATCCCTACCTCCTTATGGCTTCTCTTTTCATCACTCTTGAATTTAGGTGTAAATATTCACTGTCATTATAATAATTCTAAAACGCTTTGTCATTAGAAATCTTAAATTTTTATTATAAATTTATAATGATGATTTAATATAAAAAGAAAAGAATAAGAAGAAAAAGACAATAAAAAAAAGGCCTCGCGACGTTCTATCCTCCCAGGCAGCTGCCCGCCAAGTACTTTCGACGTTAGAG
>CAMBHL010000012.1 GCA_945867155.1 uncultured Eubacteriaceae bacterium
TCTTGCAAAGAAAAAAGTCCGAAGTAAAATCTTCGGACTTTGTCGACAGTCTGACCTCTTGTTTATGTATAAATAAACAAGAGGTTTAATTTTATTATAGCTTTTTCAAAAGACCTTTATTAATTGCGATAGCTCGTTCAACTGTTGTTTTTGCAGGACCGCCTACAATTTTTCGTTGGCTGACACAATTATGAAGATCGATTGCTTCATAAATTGATTCATCGAAAATAGGGTTGATTTGTTTATACTCTTCAATAGAAAGAGTATCCAAACTTTTTCCCTTTTGAATACAATCATAAACTAATTCTCCGACAATGCCATGCGCGTCTCGGAAAGGAATACCGTGTTTAACTAGCCAATCAGCAGCGTCAGTGGCATTTGCAAAACCATGAGCAGCAGCTTGGTACATGGCATCTTTATTAACAGTAATGGTAGCGATCATTTTTGTAAAAGTCTTGAGACAAATTTCAATGGTGTCAAAAGCATCGAAAATAGGTTCTTTATCTTCTTGCATATCTTTATTGTATGCCAAAGGAATACCTTTCATGGTTGTGAGTAATGATATCAAATCGCCGTAGGTTCTTCCGGTTTTTCCTCTAACTAGTTCCGCAATATCAGGATTCTTTTTCTGTGGCATAATAGATGAACCGGTCGAAAAAGCATCATCCAGCGTAATAAAATGAAATTCAGAGGTACACCATAAAACCACTTCTTCTGAAAAACGACTAAGGTGCATCATAACTACAGAAGAGGCTTCTAGGAAATCAATACAAAAATCGCGATCAGATACTGCATCCAAACTATTGAGATAAATATTTGAAAAGTCCAGTTCTTTTGCAACATAATAACGATCTAAAGGATATGTTGTTGTGGCAAGGGCTCCAGCACCAAGAGGAAGCGCATCAGCCATTTCATAGACTTGACGAAAGCGTTTAATATCCCGTTTGAACATTTCAACGTAAGCAAGTAATTGATGGGCAAAAGTAATAGGTTGAGCACGCTGCAAATGTGTATAGCCTGGCACAATCGTTTCTGTATGTTGAGCGGATAGATCTAGTAAAGTGGAAATCAATGATTTGATATCGTCGATGACCAATAAACAGATATCTTTAATGTAGAGATGCACATCTGTTGCGACTTGATCGTTTCGGCTGCGCCCGGTGTGCAGTTCCTTGCCAACATTACCAATCCGGTCAATCAATATAGATTCAATATTCATATGAATATCTTCCATTGTTTCTGAAAATTGAATCTTATTGTTTTGGATATCTGTTAAAATTTCCTCTAAAGTTTTAACAATTAAGTCTGCGTCTTCTTGGGCGATGATCTTTTGTTTGCCGAGCATTTTTGCATGGGCGATTGAGCCGCGTATATCTTGGCGATATAAACGTTTATCAAATGAAATAGATGAGTTGAAATCGTCGGTTAACGCATCGGTTTCTTTTTGAAAGCGGCCACTCCATAATTTTTTTGTCATTTTAATTTTCCTTATTTTTTTCGTTTGCACTCATGCGCATTAAAGCACGGACACGCAATGGCAAACCATACAAATGGATAAATCCTTCAGCATCTTTATGGTTATATAAATCACCTGTTGTAAAGCTTGCAATTTCAGCATTATACAAAGAATAAGGAGATGAGACATAAGTTAAAATCATATTTCCTTTGTATAATTTTAATTTGACGGTTCCGGTAACGGTTTTTTGAGTTTCATCAAAGAATTTTGATAACGCTTCACGTAAAGGCGTAAACCATTTACCACCATAAACAATTTCAGCAAATTTTACAGCAGCTTCTTCTTTAAAAGCGAAAGTTTCACGATCTAAGCACATGTGTTCCAATTCTTCATGCGCACGGTATAAGATAGTTCCGCCTGGCGTTTCGTAAATTCCTCTGGATTTCATGCCGACAACACGATTTTCGATAAGATCGACGACGCCAATACCGTGTTTGCCACCAATTTTATTGCAGTACATCAGAATTTCTTTTGGGGTCATGGCCTGATCATTAATTTTGACAGGAACACCTTTTTCAAAATCGATTTTGATTTCTTCCGGTTCATCTGGTGTTTCGTCTAATGCATTTGTAATTCTGAGAATATGTTTATAATTAGGTTCAATAGAAGGATCTTCTAGTTCCAAACCTTCATGACTCATGTGAAGGATATTGGTATCGCGGCTGTAACTTTGATCATAACGAGTATTGACTTTGATATCATGTTCAATGCAAAAGTCCATCAAGTCTTCGCGGCTCTGCAAATCCCATTCACGCCAAGGCGCGATAATTTTAATTTGCGGGTCCAGAGCACCAATCCCTAATTCAAAACGCACCTGATCATTACCTTTTCCTGTTGCGCCATGACAAATAGCTTCTGCGCCTTCTTTATGTGCATAATCGACCAACACTTTGGCAATTAATGGACGGGCAAGAGAAGTCCCCAATAAGTATTTTTTTTCATAAACTGCATCGGCTTTTAATGCAGGCCAGCAATAATTTTCGACAAATTCATCTGTAACATCAACAATGTAACATTTTGATGCACCACTTTTAAGTGCTTTTTCTTCAAGGCCTTCGGTTTCTTTTCCCTGTCCGACATCAACACAAACACAGATGACGTCATAATCATATGTTTCTTTCAACCAAGGTACGATTGTTGTTGTATCTAAACCGCCAGAATATGCAAGAATTACTTTTTTATTCGCCATTATTATCTGCTCCTTAATATAAATTCGATGTTTTTGATTATAAGCCAAGAGACAGATAAAATCAAGTAAAAAATGTAAATATATACGCAAAAATATTATAAAAATACCGAATAAGCTCTTGAATAATTATAATAATAGGGTTATAATCCTTGATATCATATAAAATTGATTAATAAAAATACATTCATATTAGGGAGTGAAGAATTTGATTAAGGCAGCTATTGTAGGCGCGACAGGATATGCTGGTCAAGAGTTATTACGCTTGCTGTTGAGACATCCAGAAGTTGAAGTGGTTTCGATTGGATCGAGAACATATGATGGTCAAAAAATGGAAGATGTTTATCCTTTATATAAGCATGTTACTAAAGATATATGCAAAAACAGAACGATTGAAGAGTTATCTTCGATTGCAGACGTAATATTTTTAGCTTTGCCACATGGCGTTGCTTCTGGAAAAATTAATGATCAGATCTTAGATAAATGCAAGATCATTGATTTAGGAGCAGATTTTAGATTAAAAGATTTGGATATTTATGAAAAATGGTATAAAACAGAACATCATGGCAGAAGTTTGATTAATAAATCTGTATATGGTTTATGTGAACTACACCGTGATGAAATTAAAAAAGCTCAGTTGATTGGAAATCCAGGCTGCTATACAACGTGCAGTATTTTGAGTTTGGCACCGCTGGTCAAAAACCATTTGATACAAAAAGATTCTATTATTATTGATGCAAAATCCGGAGTGACAGGCGCTGGAAGAAACGCACAATTGCCATATATGTTTTGTGAATGTACAGAATCTGTAAAACCATATAAGGTTGGATGTCATCGACACACCCCTGAAATAGAACAAGAATTAAGTCTATTAAACGGAGAATCCCTTAAAGTACTATTTACTCCAAATTTAGTGCCGATGAATCGCGGTATATCTGCATTGTGCTACGCAACGTTGAATGATGCTGGAAAGAAATATTCAGAAAATGAATTAAATGCGCTATATCATGATTTCTATAAAGACGAATATTTTATCCGCATTTTAGATGATCGTATTCCGGATACAAAATGGGTTAAAGGATCCAATTTTTGTGATATTGCTATTAAAGTGGATCATCGAACAAATCGAGCAATTGTAATTGGGGCTATTGATAATCTATTTAAGGGAGCTGCAGGTCAAGCAATTCAAAATATGAATATTATGTTCGGACTTCCAGAAAAAACAGGAATTGATTTGATTACAGATTATCCCGTTTAATAATCGATTAGGAGAAAATAATGAAACAAAATTCATTTAATAAAATTTCTGGCGGCATTACCGCGCCTAAAGGGTTTAAAGCAAGTGGTGCTTCAACTGGATTAAAAGCAAATGATCAGCTAGATGTTGCCTTAATTGAATCAGAAAAAGAAGCGGTTCCTGCTATCGTAGTGACAAAAAATGCCGTTAAAGCAGCGCCTGTTTTGTGGGATGATCAAATCGTCCGAAAAGACAAAAATAAGATAAAGGCGATTATGGTCAATAGCGGAAATGCAAATGCATGTACTGGCAGTCAAGGATTGCTAGACGTACAAAAAGAAGCTAAATGTGTCAGTGATTACATCGATTGCGCACCTGAACAAGTTATTGTCTCTTCCACTGGTGTTATTGGTGTGCCGCTTCCCGTCGATCAAATTACCAGCCAAATTCCAGTATTGGCAAAAAAACTTTCAAAAGAAGGCGAAAAAGAAGCGTCTCATGCGATTCTGACTACTGATTTGGTTCCCAAAACAATTGCAGTTGAGACCGAAATAGATGGCAAAACAATCCATATTGGAGCTATGGCAAAGGGATCTGGAATGATTTGTCCAAATATTGCAACAATGCTTTCTTTTATTACAACTGATGCTTGTATAGATCAAGATTGTCTGCAGAGGATGCTGAATATCATTGCCAGAGATACATATAATATGATCTCTGTAGATGGAGATATGAGCACCAATGATACTGTCGTGGTTTTAGCAAACGGATTAGCTGGAAATAGGGCCATTACCGAATCGAATATTGATGCTTATTCGAAGTTCTTTGAAGCGCTTTATTTTGTGAATGAAACCATTGCAAAATCCATCGCTCGAGATGGTGAAGGGGCCACAAAACTTATTGAAGTCCATGTCAAAAATGCGGATTCCATAGAAGATGCGAGAATTTTATCAAAAGCTGTTGTGAAATCGAATCTTGTTAAAACAGCTATTTTTGGAGAAGATGCTAATTGGGGAAGAGTGCTTTCTTCTATTGGTGCAACAGGTGTTGAGTTCTCTCCAAGTTCTGTTTCATTAACTTTTTCTAATTCTAAAGGAGAAATTCTTTTATTAGATCATGGAAAACCTGTGGATTTTGATGAAGCATTAGCAAAAAATATATTAAACGAAAAAGAAATTATTATTAATGTAGATATGGGCGACGGTATTTACAAGTCTGTTGCTTGGGGATGCGATCTTTCATACGACTATGTGAAAATCAATGCTGAATATCGCACCTGATAAAAAAGTAAGAGTGGGTAAAGTAAAATGACAAATATGGATCAATATATTGAAAAGGCAAACACTTTAGTTGAAGCGCTTCCTTATATTAAACAATTTAGAAAGAAAATTGTAGTCATAAAATATGGCGGCTCTTTTATGAGTGATCAGGATATTAAATATTCAGTTATGGACGATATTGCGCTTATGAAACTAGTTGGCATTCGGCCGATTGTGGTTCATGGGGGCGGAAAAGATATTTCCAATATGTTGAAAAAATTGAATATTGAATCTTCTTTCTATAATGGTCTGAGAATAACGGACAAGGCTACTGTTGATGTTGCAGAAATGGTTCTGTGTGGGAAAATCAATAAAGAAATAGTCCAATTACTTGAAAACAGAGATATTCACGCTGTTGGCATTTCAGGCAAAGACAGTGCACTATTAAAGGTACATAAGAAAAAATATCAAGATAAAGATCTGGGATACGTTGGAGAAGTTGATAAGGTTAATGTCAAGTTTCTTCAAGATTTAATAAAAAATGATTATATTCCAGTTATTGCACCAATTGGATGCGATGACAAAAAAGAAACTTATAATATTAATGCCGATCATGTCGCATGTGCTGTGGCTGAAGCGCTTCATGCTGAAAAATTGATATATTTAACAGATACAGATGGCGTATATTTAAATCCGGATGATCCAAATTCGATTATTCGGAGACTTAATATTGAAGAAGCCAATAATTTAATTACCAGAAAGATTATTTCTGGTGGAATGATACCAAAAGTAGAAAATGCAGTTGATTCGATTCTTTCCGGGGTTAATTCTGTACATATACTCGATGGAACGATTGAACATTCGATACTGTTGGAATTATTTACAGCAGCAGGCTGTGGAACTATGATTAAAGAAAAATAAATAAGAGAGAATAAGATGAAAACAGAAGAATATATTACACGTGGCGATCAGGTCATTATGCCTACTTATAAACGGTTTCCAATTGTTTTTGATCATGGAGAAGGGTGCTTCTTGACAGACGTTGAGGGAAAACAATATTTAGATTGCGTTGGGGGCATCGCTGTCAACTGTTTAGGCTACAATCATTCTGGACTTAATCATGTTATTAATGAACAAAGTAAGAAGATGCTGCACGTTTCAAATTTATATTGGAATGTGCCAATGATTACGGCTGCAGAAAAACTGGTTAAATTATCAGGATTAGATAAAGCGTTCTTTTGCAATAGCGGTGCGGAAGCTAATGAAGCAGCCATAAAATTAGCGCGTATTTATGCTAAATTATTTAAGTCGGAAGACGCAACAGAAATTATTGCGATGAAGGATTCTTTTCACGGCAGAACCTATGCGGCCTTAACAGCAACGGGTCAGCCCAAATATCAGAAAAATCTCAATCCTTTGGTCCCTGACATGACACATGTTCCGTTTAATGATTTCGAAGCACTTGAAAAAGCTGCTCACGAAAAAAATTGCGCAGCTATTCTTTTGGAACCCGTACAAGGAGAAGGAGGCGTGTATCCAGCAGACAAAGCATATTTGAAAAAAGTTCGGGATTTATGTGACAAATTAAATATCGTTTTGATTTTTGATGAAGTGCAATGCGGGATAGGACGATCAGGAACATTTTTTGCTTATCAACAATATGGTATAAAGCCAGATGTTGTTGCATTTGCTAAAGGCATCGCAGGAGGTATCCCTATGGGGGGTATTTTGGCTTGTGACCGGGTCGCAAAAGTTTTTACACCAGGAACTCACGCTTCGACTTTTGGCGCTAATCCTTTAGCAACAGCAGCAGCAAATTACGTTTTGGATACGGTCGGAACACCAGAATTTTTAAAAAATGTTTCAAGTAAATCTCAATATTTTATTCATAAATTAGAAAATATAAAAAGTAAAAACGCGCATATAAAAGACATCCGTGGATTGGGATTGATGATCGGCGTTGAAATAGATGAAGATCCTGCAGAAGTCATTCAAAAATGTATACAAGCAGGTTTGCTGGTCTGTTCTGCCGGGCATTCAACGATAAGGTTTGTGCCGCCATTGATCATTAGTAACGAAGAAATTGATAAAGCAACGGAAATATTTGCAGATAGTCTATAAATATTTGTGTATCAAATACTAGAACATTGGAATTATTTGCAGATACTCTGTAAAAGCTTGCATTTTAAATTCTAATAATTGTTTTTCTTTTAAGTTCATGATAATATAATCATGAACTTTTTTTATATTGGAGAAATAGTATGTCAGTGATTGATGATATTAAAGAAGCTGAAAAGAAAGCCGAACAAATTAGGCTGGAAGCAAAACAACAAGCAAAAGAAATCATTAGAGAAGCAAAACAGGAGGCAGAAGAATATCGCGAAGACAGAATTGAAAGTACGAATAAAACAAATCTAGATAAATTAAAAGAAGAAGAACAAAAGCAAAACGAACTTCTTCAAATGCGATTAAAAGAAAGTAAGGATCATGATGAGCGGTTGATTGAAAATAACAAAGAACACTTGTCAGAAGCCGTTCAGTATATTATAGAGAAGGTAAAATCGATATGATCATTCCAATGAGAAAAATGCGGCTCATTATTTTTCAAAATGATGAAAAAACCGTGTTAGAAGCTCTTCAAAAAACAGGAGAGTTCATGCCGATCGAATCAAAGGAAACGGCAGCGGATACTTCTCTTAAAAGCAATGCCGTTTCGCGTTCAGATGAATTACAACGAACGCATCAGATGTTAAAACTTTCAAATCAATATCATAAAAAGTATTACCATCATTTTTTGGAACAACAGCCAGAAATTAGTTATGAAACCTTTTTAAAAGAAAACCTAAAAGGAAAAGAAATTTGTAAAAAATTTCAACTTTACGATAATCAACTTAAAGCATTAGACACAGATATTGGCCAATGTTCAAAAGAAATAGAAACATTACAACCGTGGGAAAAATTAGACATTCCTCTTAATCAATTAAAACAAGATCAATATGTAAGTGTGACTGCAGGAATGATATCAGAAGTATTTGAACAAGATTTAAAACGAATAGGGGAAGAAACAGGAGCAGAAATTCATACATATGGAAAAGTTAAAAAGAATCTTTGCTTTCTAATCATACAAACGAATAAAGAGATGCCAGATTTAACTTCTCGGTTAAAAAAATTAGAATTTTCAAATGTAAATTTACCCTCTTATCCTTGTACCGCAGCTCAGAAATTAAAAGATTTAAAAGAAAAAATTTCGCATAATGAACAAAAAAAGATTGAAATAGATCAATGCATACGAGAATTGTCTCAAGACGAAAAAGATCTAAAATTATTAGCGGAACAGTACGAAACGAAACAAGAAATCGAAAATATTAAATTTCAAGAAACAAACGAAACGATTTTAATTCAAGGTTGGGTTTGCAAAGATAGGATTAACCTGCTAAAAGAGGTTGTCCATGATACAGTCCAATATTATGACTTGGAATTTATCAAACCTTCCAAGTCGGATTTCCCGCCAACAGTGACCCGCAACCCATATTTTTGGGCTCAATTTGAAACGATTACGGATATGTACTCAAAACCAAATCCATCTGAGATAGATCCTGCTTTAGTTGCCGGTCCTTGGTATTGGGTTATTTTTGGAATGATGATGGGTGATGTTGGTTATGGTATTTGTATGCTTCTGATTTTTTATTTCTTTAGAAAAGTCAAAAAACCAAAAGGCAATGCAAAAAAATTAATCAATACATTATTCTATTCCTCTTTTACTACAATTATATTTGGTGTTTTATTTGGTTCATATTTTGGTGAAACGTGGCATCCAATTCTTTTTGCTCCGCTTACTAATCCATTAAAAATGTTGTATTTCACACTTGTTGTTGGAATTTTACATATTTTTTCTGGTATGGCTATCAAAATTGTAGAAAACGTCAAAGAAGGTCACTTTTGGGATGCAATTTTTGATCAAGTAAGTTGGATGCTGCTGATTAGTGGTTTGGGATTATTATTTCTTCCCAGTGCACGTTTCATTGGAAAGTTGTTGGCAATTTTAGGTGCTGTCATTATTTTATGTACAGCTGGAAGAGAAAATAAAAAATTATCTAAAAAAATTGTAGGCGGTTTGCTTGGATTATATAATATCAGTTCATATTTAAGTGATATCTTATCTTATTCCCGAATTTTGGCTCTAAGTTTAGCAACGGGCGTTATTGGAATGGTTATGAATTTATTAGCGCGTATGGTAGCAGTCAATATCGGTGGAATGATTATTGCTTTAGTGATCTATATTATAGGACATAGCTTTAATTTAGCCATGAGTTTATTATCTGCTTATGTGCATGACAGCAGACTGCAGTATATCGAATTTTTTAATAAGTTTTATGAAGGTGGTGGAAAACCTTTCAAACCACTTTCGATTCAATCGAATCACGTTGATGTCAAAATAGATAAAAATAATTAATAAATTTAAGAGGTGAGTACTATGACACAAGGGATTATTATCGCGGCTTTTGGCGCAGCAATTTGCGCATTGTTATCTGGTATTGGATCTGCAGTTGGCGTTCAAATTGCAGGGCAGGCGGCAGCAGGCGTGACTTCTGATCAGCCTGATTTGTTTGGAAAGGTCTTAGTGCTTCAGGCTTTGCCTGGCACACAAGGGATTTACGGATTTTTGTTGGCTGTTTTGATTCTTGTTCAAACGGGTTTAATATCAGGAAATCCTCACAGTATCACTGTGATGCAGGGTTGGGCTTATTTTGCGTCTGCACTTCCAATTGCGATAGTAGGCCTTCTTTCCGGAATCGCGCAGGGTAAAACTGCTGCAGCAGCAATTCATATGACTGGAAAGGATCCAGATTCGTCAGCTAAAGGGATTACGATGACAGCATTGGTTGAAACATATGCTATTTTAGCTTTGCTTGCTTCAATATTAATTTTATTTAGTATTTAAATAAGGGAATATATATTGGAGAGGTTTTTATGGCTCAAAGCACAATTATCAATCGCATTATTGATCAAGCAAGGGAAGATGCAGCAGAAACAATTCATGCCGCACAGAAGTCTGCTCAAAAGATAAAAGAGAATATAAAAGAGGAAGTTACTTCACAAATCGATGAATTAAATAGCGATTTTGAACAAAAACGTTCCAGTCTTGAGCACAAAAGTGATCTGATTTTTAGTTTGGAAGCACGCAAGCAGACCCTTTCGAAAAAAAGAGAATTGATTGATGAAGCATTCCATTTAGCAGAAGATAAATTGGATAATTTACCGGAAAAAGAATGGTCAGTGTTAATTGCAGCCATTGTTGCAGCATCATCTCAAACTGGAAAAGAGAAACTGATCGTACCACAGAAGGATTTAAAAAAATATCAAGAAGGCTTTTTATCATCAATTAATCGAGGATTAAAATCCAATGGTTTGTCTGGAGAATTGACATTAAGTCAAAAACCAGCAGATTTTAAATCTGGAATTATGCTTGAAGGTGATGAAATGGATATTAACGGCGACTTTAAAGTCCTGTTAAATCAAGTTCGTGAAAAACACGAAAAAGAAATTGCTGATATATTATTTGGAAAACAGGAAGAGGATGGATGATGCATGAAATTAGTTATCCGTTTGCTGTTGGAAGAATCAAGAGTCTTGAAAAGAACTTATTAGATGCGACAGTTTGGCAACAATTAACAGATGCAAATAATGAAAATACCATGTTAAAGATATTAAAAGAACATGGCTATGGTTCTCAAAGTGAAGATTATAAATCTGTTAGTAAAGTTGTCGCATCTGAAATGAAGGTAGTGGACCATGAGATAAAATCATTATCACCGGATCCTGTCTTAACAAATTTGTTTTATTTAAATGAAGATGCTTATAATTTAAAACTTTTGCTAAAAGGAAGGCTATTGAAACGAGATGTGACAAAACTTCTACATCCATCAGGAGTAGTTCCACTCAATTCATTAATGGAAGCATTTATTAATGAAAAATGGAATGAACTTCCAGTGTCGATTGAAAGTGTAATAAAACAGTCGCTGGAGTTGCAAGACCCTTTTGAAATAAGTGTAAAAGTAGATAAAGCAATATTGTCAATCATAAGAGAAACATTAATCCATCATAGAAATCGACTTATTGAAAATTATTTTATTGTTCGATTCGATGCAAATAATATTTTAGCAATGATCAGAGGAAATGCATTAAGATGGACTTCTTCTAAAATAAATAGCTTATTGGTTCCCGGTGGATCTATAGAAATGAAAATGATTGAAAGAGCAATTGGCAAATCAGATGATCAATTAAGTCAATATGTTTCGTCTGGTTCTAATCGTTTTGCTTACAGACGAATAGTAGAAAATTATGCTGAAGATCATCAGCTCTCTAACGTTGAAAAAAGATTGGATGATTTCGCTTTTTCAATTATTCACGAACAAAAGAATGATTCTTTTGGCATTGGTCCTGTCGTTAATTATTTGTTGCAAAAACGAAGAGAAGCGTCATCAATAAGAATCATAGCTGCCAAAAAATAAAAATAACTGTCATTTTTTATTAAATATGGAGAGCGTTTTATGAGTCAAAAAGCAAAAGTTGCTGTTATTGGTGATGAAAATTCTATTATGATTTTTAATGCGGTAGGGTTTTATACATATCCAATTGAAAAATACAGCGATGTGAGAAAAAAAATTATTGAGTTGGAAAAAAACAAATTTTCTATTATTTTTTTAACAGAAAATGTTGCGTCAGGAATTGAAGATGTATTAGATAAATACAAAAATCAATCCTTTCCAATTATTATTCCAATTCCCAACAAAGACGGTGCTTTGGGAATTGGAATGAAAGCCATCAAACAAAACATTGAAAAGGCAGTTGGATCAGACATACTGTAGAAAGGAAATAATTATAAGTTGAATCCGAAAAAAGAAGATGCAGCAATTAACAATAACATTGGGACGGTTATTAAAGTAGCAGGTCCATTGATTATTGCTGAACATATGGCAGATGTGCAAATGTACGATGTCGTTAGAATTGGCGAACAACATATTATTGGTGAAGTTATTGAATTGCGAGACGATAAAGCTTCGATCCAGGCGTATGAAGAAACTGCCGGTATCGGGCCAGGAGAACCTGTCTACATGACTGGACAGCCATTATCGGTTGAATTAGCTCCTGGTCTAATAGAAGGGATTTTTGATGGTATTCAAAGACCATTAACAGCAATTTATCAAAAAGCGGGAGATAATATTACGCGAGGAATCGAAGTCCCCAAACTGGACCGTCATAAGAAATGGGCGTTCAAGCCTCTGGTTCAAGAAGGCGATGAGCTTACTTCTGGGGATATTATTGGTATCGTGGAAGAAACTCCAGCGGTGACACATAAAATTATGGTGCCTCCTAATAAATCCGGAACAATTACTTGGGTATATGAAGGGGAAGCTACAATTTTAGACCCTGTTGCAAAAATCAAAACTGCATCTGGGGATATTGAAGATTTGCAAATGCTTCAAGTTTGGCCTGTTCGTATTAAGCGCCCTTATAAAAATAAAATGTCTCCGAGTGAACCAATGGTCACAGGACAAAGAATTATTGATACATTATTCCCAATTGCTAAGGGGGGGGTCGCAGCTATCCCGGGCCCATTTGGATCAGGAAAAACAGTGATTCAGCATCAGCTTGCAAAATGGTCTGATGCAGACATTATTATTTATATTGGCTGCGGAGAACGTGGCAACGAAATGACCGATGTTCTAAGAGAGTTTCCTGAATTAAATGATCCAAGAACTGGGTTGAGCTTGATGAAAAGAACGGTTTTAATCGCAAACACATCAGATATGCCTGTTGCAGCAAGAGAAGCCTCTATTTATACTGGCATAACAATTGCAGAATATTTTAGGGACATGGGCTACAAAGTCGCAATTATGGCTGATTCTACCTCTAGATGGGCTGAAGCTTTGCGCGAAATGTCTGGAAGATTAGAAGAAATGCCTGGTGAAGAAGGATATCCGGCTTATTTGTCATCGCGATTAGCTGAATTTTATGAAAGAGCTGGTGTGGTTAACTGCTTAGGGAAGGACAATAGAAGTGGTGCTATCTCCGCTATTGGAGCTGTATCTCCTCCAGGCGGCGATATATCAGAGCCGGTTTCTCAAGCAACGCTGCGAATCGTTAAAGTATTTTGGGGATTGAGTGCTGAATTGGCTTATCAGCGGCACTTTCCTGCAATCGATTGGCTGACGAGTTATTCTCTCTACAGTGATCGTTTGTTTGAATGGTTTAATCGCGAGATAGATCCAAGTTGGTCTCAGTCTGTGCATTTAACTATGAATATTTTGCAGGAAGAATCAAAATTACAAGAAATTGTCAGACTCGTTGGGATCGATGCTTTAAATGATAAAGACAAATTGACCTTGGAGTGTGCGCGTTCTATTCGTGAAGACTTTCTGCATCAATCTGCTTTTGATGATGTGGATACCTATTCGTCTCCCAAGAAACAAATTGCAATATTAAATATGCTTTTAGAATGGTATAGAAATGGGAAGCAATGTCTTGATTCTGGTGGTACTTTTGAAAAAATTATTCAAATGCCAATTCGCGGAAAAATTGCCCGTATGAAATATGTCCCTGAAGATGAAAAAGATAAGACGTATAAGCAAATTCAAATGGAAATGAATGACGCTTTTGAAGAACTATCAGAAGGACGGGAAATGGATGTATAAAGAATATAAAACGATTAGAGAAGTTGTAGGTCCACTTATGTTGGTGGACCACGTAGAAAATGTAAAATATGATGAGCTGGTGCAAATTCAGCAAGCCAATGGCGAAAAAAGAGTTGGACGAGTACTGGAAATAAATAAAGATGTCGCTTTAATTCAACTTTTTGAAAGTTCACAAGGGCTAAAAATATCAGACTCAAAAGTAATTTTTGAAGGACATGGCATCAATTTAGGTGTCAGCCGAGATATGCTAGGCCGAATTTTTGACGGAATGGGACATCCAATTGACGGAGGTGCACCGATCATTCCAGATCAGCAACTGGATATCAATGGTTCTCCGATTAACCCTGTTGCGAGGGATTATCCTGCAGAATTTATTCAAACAGGAGTCTCGGCTATTGATGGCCTTAACACATTAGTAAGAGGACAAAAACTTCCTATTTTCTCTGGTTCTGGTTTGCCCCATGCACAACTTGCCGCTCAAATTGCACGGCAAGCAAGAGTGCTTGACGATTCTAGTGATTTTGCTGTTGTATTTGCTGCTATAGGAACAACTTTCGAAGAAGCAGAATATTTTATTCAAGATTTTCAAAGTACAGGCGCAATTGATCGGGCTGTATTATTTATGAACTATGCAAATGACCCGGCTGTTGAGAGAATTGCGACGCCAAGAATGGCCATCACATGTGCCGAATATTTAGCTTTTCAATTGGATATGCATGTTTTGGTTATATTAACAGATATGACCAATTATGCAGAAGCGCTTCGTGAAGTATCGGCGGCAAGAAAAGAAGTGCCGGGACGTCGTGGCTACCCTGGTTATTTATATACGGATTTAGCCTCTATATATGAACGTGCTGGAAGAATTTTAGGTAAAAAAGGCTCGATCACACAAATTCCAATTTTATCAATGCCGGAAGATGATATTACACATCCTATTCCTGATTTAACTGGTTATATAACTGAAGGACAGATTATTTTATCTAGAGAATTAAATATGCGTGGAATTGAACCTCCAATAGATGTACTGCCGTCGTTAAGTCGTTTGAAAGACAAGGGCATCGGAAAAGGGAAAACGCGTGAAGATCATTCAGAAACGATGAACCAGTTATTCTCGGCTTATGCAAGAGGAAAAGAAGCAAAGGAATTAGCCGTAATCTTAGGTGATGCAGCTTTATCAGACATAGACAAATTATATGCGAAATTCTCTGACGAGTTTGAAAAGAATTATGTATCTCAAGGTTATCACACAAATCGCGATATTCAGGAAACGCTAGACATTGGCTGGCAGCTTCTTTCTATATTACCTAAGAGCGAATTGAAGCGAATTAAACTTGAATATATAGATAAATATTATTTAGATCAAAAAGACGATAATATTGATGGAGAAGAATAATGTGCGCGCAGATTAAGCCGACTCGAATGGAATTAACTCGACTCAAGCATCAATATCAAATAGCAAAAAGAGGGCATAAACTGTTAAAGGACAAAAGAGATGAAATGGTCCGTCAGTTTATGACTTACATCAAAAAAAACAAATCGTTAAGAGAAGAAATCGAGGAAAAATTAACAGAAGCATTGAAGCATTTTTCTATCGCAGAAAGTAAAATGGGAGAAGATCTCGTAACTGAAGCGCTTTTATGTCCAGAGAAAACTTCTGATGTTGTCATAAATTGGGTTAATATGATGAATGTCAATATTCCCAGTTTTGAGTTTAAAGCAAGCGGACAGGCACAAGAGCTTCCCTATGGTTTTGCGTTTACATCTGGAGAATTGGATCGTTCTGTTTTAGATGTGATAGAGCTATTGCCGTTGATGCTTGAATTGGCTGAAGCGGAAAAAACATGCAATTTATTAGCTGATGAAATCGAGAAAACACGCAGGCGCGTCAATGCTCTAGAGCACGTGGTGATTCCCGAAACAAAGAAAAACATTAAATATATCACGATGCACTTAGAAGAAAATGAACGAGCAGCCACAACAAGATTGATGAAAGTCAAAGATATGATGCTTAGCGAAAATTAAATGAGATCTCAAGTACAAAAGTTCTATACTTACATATTGTGTTGTTCTGATGGATCTTATTACACTGGATATACCAATAATCTAAAAAAACGCATTCAAACTCACAATGCAGGCCGGGGAAGTAAGTATACTAGAAGCCGTCTTCCTGTTCACTTAGTTTATTATAAAGAATTTGCAACTAAACACGATGCAATGAGTTGGGAAGCATTAATAAAAAGCAGAATGACTCATCAGCAAAAAAGAGAACTCATTGAAAAAATGAAGATCAATCATTATAATATTAAGTGAAAAACAATAAAGGAAAAAAGGAGAAAACCAAAATGGCAGATATTCCAAAACCTAATTTTAAAGTAGACCTTAACCCTTTAAGCTCTATCAAAAAAGTTATTGGTATTGTAAGCGGAAAGGGCGGCGTCGGCAAATCAACAGTGACATCCGAACTTGCTGTTGCCCTGAATAGAGCCGGGAAAAAAGTGGGCATTATGGATGCGGATATTACGGGCCCCTCTATTCCAAAAGCATTTGGTATTACTGAAAAGGCACGAGGGTCCGAACAATACTTTTATCCTGTAGCTTCCAAACAGGGCATTGATATTATTTCAATGAATTTGTTGCTGGAAAACGACACGGACCCTGTAATATGGAGAGGTCCAGTGATTGCTGGCGCTGTCAAGCAGTTTTGGACCGATGTTGTCTGGGGAGATAAAGATGTTCTGCTCATTGATATGCCGCCAGGAACTGGAGATGTACCGCTGACAATATTCCAATCTTTGCCAGTTGACGGCATCGTCATTGTCACATCACCGCAGGATTTAGTTTCGATGGTCGTTGAAAAAGCAGTTAACATGGCGAAAATGATGAATGTCAATGTTACGGGTATCATTGAAAATTATAGTTATTTCCAATGTCCAAACTGTGGTGAAAAAGTCGATATTTTCGGGAAAAGCCATATTGATGAAATTTCAAAGGAAAAGAATGTTAAGTTATTGGGAAAAATGCCTATTGATCCTGATATTGCAATGAAAATGGATCAAGGCAAAATCGAAGAAATTAGTGATTTATCTAATCTGAACGATGCGGTTGCAGAATTATTGTAAAAACAGTGCTATTTCATACTGTCTTTATCCAAAACTGCCTTCCTCTAAATTGAGGAAGGCAGTTTTTTTGTACTATAAAAACGTAGCTAATTAAGGATGCATATCATCCCGATGAACGATGCAGTCACAACTAGTTGACTACGCATATGGTTTGTCGGGAAAATATGAGGAAGTGGTATCTGTAATTGCTTGCCGAATGTACGATCGCAGAAATGCAAGGCGTAAGTGTGCTCAGCGCAGAACCGGCGGCGGTGGCGTCTTATAAAGAGACGGCTCGTGCAATCATGGGTGCAAAAAGAGACGCACCGATCACGATTCCAAGTGTCGTTGGGCGTCTGGTTAAACAATGCAGCGCAGATACCATGCTTCAAAACGCGCGACGCGACGGTGCTCAATTCGCGTGGATACCATCTGGGGACAGCTGTTCTTCTAGCGTCAAACGGTTGGCGCAATGCTACGATAAAGACAATCAAAGGCGACCACGCCGACCACATTCATAATCATTGCAAGTGTGAATTTTGCATAAGATTTGATGGGAAAAGCACTGTTCAAGGGTATAATCCGGAAAATTAAAGCTGGAATACGACGAGGCAGACGGCAATTCATGGCAAGAAAAATACAAGTCCATGCGTCGCGATCGTTACGCTGAAAACAAAGGCAAAATTAACGCGCAAAAACGCATGGCGTATGCTAGACGCAAGACTGGCAATATGACGACAAAAGAATTTGCAGCATATAAACGTGAATTAGCAGCGAGAAAAGGACTTAAACAGAATCACTTTGCAGAAAGAAGAATATGCCGCTGTAATGAGCGAGATGAATACAAACTTGTCAGTTGAAGACAGAAAGCATGCTCTTGTTACAAAACCCATAGGAGATTATGTTTATACTATTGTCAATAAGGAGAAAATACCATGGTAAAAATTAATCTTTCAGAGACAGCAAAGGGAGTCATACCAAAATTACGGAAGTATTACAATGATGATGATTATGTGTTAGGCGTAATTGTAAATGCAAAAACAGATGACAATCTCAATATTATTTCTGATTTTATCGATTATGCTGAAAGGATTGAAGATGACATTATTTCAGATCATAATTGATTAGCTGCTTAAGCGCAGGCATCAGCGTGATAAATACGTTTTAAATCAAAATCGATAACGGCATAGCAACTGAGAGATTTCTGCACAATAAGACTCCCTTTTTTAAAATTATTATAACAGTATATAATGATTAGAGCGACCGATAATTGGTCGTTTTTTTATTGGCAACGCCGTGCCTTAAGCGCGGAATTTCACGCACTCACAGGAGGAAAAGAACACATGCCAAACGCAGGTGGAAACGGGACAGCCCCGGGAAAAGACGTTCACTCAAGAAGAACTCGACGCAATCGTCGAAAAGCGACTCGATCGTGAACGCAAAAAATACTCGGATTCTCCTAAGTAGAAATAGTTGAAAAACAACACATACTTCCTTTATTGACAGCATTATTATTCATGTGCATATAAGATTTAGGGTATATTTCTGGATTTAAGATTTCTAATTTTCAGAAAATTTATTTTTATTGGGATTGATAAAACGCTGCATTAATAAATAAATTTATTTAAAATTCATAAATTTATAACGTAAAGCAAAGAAATAAAAGATTAAAATAATTTTTAAAATGTATTGCTTTTTCGCCTTCTCCTCTAGTTGACCCTCGTAATAGAGATTTGCTAACCTAAAACTAAAGTTTTTCGAACCAATAAACCGATACAGGAGAGAGGAGAATTGAATGAATTCTGGAAAAAGGAAAGTATTTCTGATCATTATCGCCGCTTTCGTCTGCGTTGGCGTCTTTTTAGGTATGAATCATACAAGTCGGAAAATCAAAATTTCGTATGATCCAAATGATGGGTCTTCCAAAATTTCGACAAAGACTGTTCAATCCCAAAATGGCAAAACCCTCCAGAACGTATTAGAAAGCAATGGATACAACATTGATAAAGAACTTTATCAATACTCAGTGAGTTTATCGACACCATCAACCAAGGTCAAAACACTGAGGATCAAAAAAAGAGCAAACGGTGTTATTACGATTGGGAAAAAGAAAATCAAATATAGCTCGGCACAAAAAAACATCCGCGGTCTTTTAAAAGAAAAAAATATTAAGGTCAACAAAGACGATATTGTGTCACCAGGTTTATCTACAGCATTAACTGCGAATGTCAAAAAAGTTAATATCGTTCGAGTGACAAAAACACAAATTGCCTCAACAGAAGAAGTTCCTTATCAAACTGAAGTTGTTGCCAATAATAGTGTTGCTCAAGGGGACACTAAAGTAGAACAGAATGGCTCAAATGGCAAAAAAGAAGTTGTTTCTGAAGCGATTTATCACAATGGCGTTTTAGTTTCTCAGAAAGCTAAGAGTTCCACTGTTACCGTTCAGCCAACGAGTATGAAGATATCAATGAATCCTTCTGATATTTCATCGTCTATCAATGCAACAGATACAGATACAAAAGAAGACAATACTTCTTCGTCCTCATCTAATAATTCGACTTCTGATAATTCAACAAGTTCCAATAATAGTAGTATTACCCAAACATCCGATACGAGTACAACGCCTGCTGCAACAAATGAAGCTTCTAATTCTGATGAATCAAAATCAAATGAAACATCTGGTCAATCAGAAACAGAAAACAATGGTTCATCTTCAAATTCGTCTGCAGCTAGTTCAACATCTCAGTCTGAAAATAACAGCTCTTCTTCTGCAGAGTCGACATCTAATGATAACCAAAATATTTCGTCAAATGCGAATACTACAAAAACGACAACAGACACGAACTCTGATTCAAATTCATCTACTTCTGCTTCCGATGAAAAAACCACAACCAAAACGGTAACCTCAACGGTTGCGATTCCGCATCAAAGTTATAACGTTTATGTCTCAAATCTTGAAAAAGGAAAAACACAAGTCACGACGCAAGGCGTTGACGGCGAAAAAACAGTGACCACTGAAATGACTTACAAAGGGGATCAATTAGTTTCTCAAAAAGTTGTTTCTGAAACTGTTACAAAGCAACCAGTTACAGAAGTGATTGCTGTGGGAACAAAAGAAGAAGCGGCTTCAACTTCACAAACCACTTCAAACGCATCAGGTCAGACATCTGCTTCCAATAGTAATTCGAACTCAACCTCAACGACAACGACAGGCTACTCATTTAGTCAGTATGTTTCTCAAACAAAAAACATCACCTATAACAATAAAACAGAAAATTTGAGTGCTTCTGATTTTGATTTATTATGCGCTGTTGTTGCTCAAGAAGATAACAGCAGCTATGAAGGTGCACTTGCGGTGGTCTCCTGCATCATGAATCGTGTTGATTCAGGGAAGTGGGGAGGAAGCACTGCAATTGCTGTTGTTAAGGCAAAAGGGCAGTTCTCCGCTTATTCTTCAGGTGCTTATAAAAAATATTTAAATGGGAAAGCACCGTCTTATGTACAGGCTGCTGTAAAAGATTGTGTATACGGTGGTGTAAGAAATCACAAATACCTTTCATTTCAGGCTAGTAAAAAAACGAACTCCGTGAAAATCGGTGGAAATTACTACCAGTAAGATAAAATATCGAAAGGACAGCTCAATGACAGAAATTATAAACAAAAACAAAAAATGGTGGCTGATCGGAATAATTGCGATAGCTTTCTGTATCATACAGACACCGATTTTTGCAGCTTCCAGTGTTGAGTTAAACAATGGTAAAACTTTTGTAGCTCAGATCTGGTCAAGTGATCAACAAAAGGTCTTAACAAATAATAACGGAACATTAAGTTTTGAAACGAATACTAATTCAACCAATCAAGCTTGGACTTTTATTTATGATGATACGAGAAATGTCTATTCAATTGTTTCAAAATCAACGTCATTACTATTGACTGTAGGTTCTGATATTGATGGGGCAAAAGTCACTACCGGAAGCTCAACACAGTCTTATGGACAAATGTGGAATGTCATGCTGGAAGACAACAACACATTTTCTTTAAGACCATCCAGCTCTTTGGCTAAAGTGTTAACACTGGACAATAGTGGTGTATTAATCAAAACAGCGCAAAAAACGGCACAGCAAAAATATAAAATCAGCATTTTGTCATCTGATCAGATTAATGCCTTAACACCTACAGGGACGACTACGAATAATTCAACAAGCCAAACAACAGATAACAGCAGCACTTCTAACAATAGTACTTCAAATAATTCAAATAGCAGCAGCACGACGAACGGTAATACTTCAAAAGATAATAATTCGACTTCGAATTCTTCTTCAACTTCGACAAACAATAGTACTGATAATAATGCGAACAATTCAAGTTCAAACACTTCAGAAAATACCAATTCTAATTCCGGTTCAGCCTCAACAAATACAAATGACAACACAAATACGACTTCAAAAGTCGTCAATGTCGATTTAGGAGATTCATTTACAGCTCGGATTAAGCATAAAGCAAGTGGAAAATCCGTTGCTGTAGGAGACTCTAATAATGTTGTGCTTCAATCTGTTAATAATTATAAAGAACAAGGATGGCAGTTTACAAAAAATTCAGACGGATCATATACGATTGCTTCTTTATCTGATACGTCAAAAGTGCTAGATGTCAGCGGAGCCGAAGATAAAAATAGTGCGAATATTATTATTTATCAGTCCCATAATGCGTCTAATCAAAAATTTTTCATCAGAGAAACGACAACGGGCTCCGGAGTTTATTATTTGCAGCCTGAAAACAGCGAAACGCGAGTAATGGATCTGGATTCCAACAATACTGCTGATGGTGCTAATATTCAACTGTATGATAATAACGGAACAGCTGCGCAACAATTTACGATAGAAAAGGCTGATGCCTCCGGTTTTACAACGAAACCTGTTGTAAATAAAAGACAGCAAGTGATTAGCATTGCCCAATCACAGCTTGGTACCAAGGAAGGCAGCAACAATTATACAAAATATGGTGTATGGTACAGTAATTATGTTCATTCCAGTGTTTATCAGCATGCTGCATGGTGTGCGATGTTTGTTTCCTGGTGTGGAAATCAAGCAGGACTTTCAAGCGATGTCTTCTATTATCATGCCTATTGTCCATCTGGCGTAAGCTGGTATCAGAAAAAGGGTGAATGGAAATGGAAAGGCTATGTCCCTAAAACGGGAGATATTGTTTATTACGATTGGAATGGAGATAAGGTTGTAGATCATGTAGGTTTAGTTGAATCCTATAATAATGGCACAATTACAACTATCGAAGGTAACTATAGCGACCAGGTAAAACGCAGAACAATAAACTATAAGTCAAGTTCGATTTTTGGGTACGCTTCTCCAAATTATTAATATTTTTTAATCATAAAGCTCTTTAACAATAATAGTTAAAGAGTCAGACTGTCGACAAAGTCCGAAGATTTTACTTCGGACTTTTTTCTTTGCAAGA
>CAMBHL010000013.1 GCA_945867155.1 uncultured Eubacteriaceae bacterium
GTTTGACTCTAATCGTAATTTACATTGCTCTCAAACCTCAAATATGACATTTTTGGTTCTCGCCGAGTATTCCTATTGGCATAGGTGTAAATTACAAGGATTGATTAATGATAATACACTGATCCTTATCTATTATATATCTTACTTCCTGCTTAAAACAGCAGGTTGGTTCCAACTTTTCAAGAAACAGAACATTGATTTTCAAATAGGCAGCCATCTTAACAATTTCTTCAAGCTCTTCTTTTGAAAAGAAACTTGTAAAATTCAAAAAGGTCACTAGTCGGATCTCGCTTAAATCAGATAAGATTTTTAAATAAGAAAGCACCTTGTCTAACAGATTCTCACAATGATCATCAAAGCGAACTCCCAATACCTTAAATATTTCATTCCATGTGATATCCACATCATAAGTTAAATTTTCAATACCTGAAGAAACAATGCATTGGTCAATCAGAGAGAAATAATCCTGTAACAACTTACTTTTGCTCTCTAGTTGATTTTCTCCACATTCGCTCAATCTTTTATATAGAGCAGATAGAACTTTTTTCGAATTCAATTCTACCGAAAAGGGATCCAGGAGCAGATCACTGCATTTTTCGAATTTCAATTCTTTTTCATCTGATAATATGAACTCCCCTTCTTCTCCCCTTAGTTGTTTCATCATGTTCCAGAGGAATTGGGTCATGATCATCGGATTCTCAATGGCTAAAATAGTGGGGATACTTTCATGAAAAGAAATTTGTATCCCCAAATTTGCATTAACCAATTTCATATAACAACAATCCTCTCATCTGAATGGAGAACATCCTGTTTCATATTCCCTACCAGAAATTCCATGTTTTGAAATTGTTTTTCTGTAATTTTCAGCACAATTACAGAACCTTCTTCTGGAGAATTCTTCTTCAGAGATTCAACAATTAAATTGCCGGCGGTCGGGTTTAAAGCCAATTTGCAATACACACTCTCCTGGAGCATCATAAATCCAGATTTAACCAGGAATTTACGATATTTCGCTGCGATTCTCCGCTCTTCAACTGTCCCCACTGGCAAATCAAACAACACAAAAATTCTCATCACTCGATAGCTCATAATTCATAAAACCGCATTAAGCCAGGATTATCATTTTTTAACGCATCAAAAATACACTTGGTATAAATTTTAATGGCGTTTGGCAATATTTCTCTTCGATTGTTAATCATAACTTCCACTTTTAAGAGGCTTAAAATTTGATGTTTCTCTTCCGTCTCAAATTTTTCAGGTTGTAAATCAAGCACGATTTCATCAACCAATGGGCGATAGGGTTCCATCAAATCTGAAGCCAAATTAAAAGGATTGAACATATTGCCATGGAATAACCCCAATTGGGTTAAAAATCCATTGGCTACAATTTCACGTGTAAAACAGGACAATATAATGCTGTATCCATAATTCAGTGCAGAATTAATCGGAGTATCTTCATCTCTTACAAAGTCCATGCCAAACAACGCATTGAAATAAACCTTGGCTGCATGCCCTTCCCGATTTGTTTCATCCCCCAATTGCAGCTCCTGCTGATATTTTTGTAAAAGCTGAGCTTCCTCCTTTCCATGTCTTTGCAATACGCCACTCTGTTTCGCAATTTTATCGCGTACGATTTCAGTCCAGACAAGACATTTAGTCTCCTCTTTCCATTGAATCTGTTCCTTGATTTTCAAGCTTGTATTGAAGCTGCCATAGTACGGAATCAATTCAGAAGAAGGATTTCTTTTCTCATCACAAAAGATAACCTTGATTTTCTTCTTCATCAATTCATTCAACAGGTAGCTGGTAAGAGAAACCGCTGTACTTTCAATGATCAACAAGCCAATTTCACTGAGGCTGATCCGAAGTACCTCTCGATTTCTCACTACCAGATATCCCATTTGATAATCCAGCTTTGCGTTATGCCCTATGACAACTGTGCGCCAGCTCATACTCGTAACAGGTCGATTTTCTTCGTATACAGACCTGTTACAGATTGAGTAATCAAATATGCACTGTCTAAGTTAGAAATGCGTTTACTAATCATAGATCGTCCGTTTGCTTTTCCTCCGCCTAGCAAGCGTAAATCAACACCCTGATTCTCCCTTGTGGACAACCTTAGAATTTCCCGCAATACGGTTATTTGATCAATTATCCCCAATTGCTGAAATTTAGAACGTCCTTTGTCCAGAATATCTGTAACGTTATTAATTCTCTTTGAAAGAATCCCTGTTTTATATTTTGAAGTTAAGAAATTATATAGTTTTTCATTTTCTTCGCTCGTTATTTTGCGGTCTTCATAGTATTCAGCATCAGTTATAGAACAGTCACATTCTGTAATTTTCTTACTGTATTGATAAAGATCATAATCAAGGACAAGTTGTACCGCATTAGCAACAAGAAGGTTATCACCTGTACGTCCTGTCAGGTAAACCAAAGCTCCATTAATTTTCAATAAAGAATTCATCTTGATTTTACCCAATCGAATTACAGGATCACACAACTTTAAAACTGTTTTACAATATTGAGTCAATTGCTCCACCATTTGCAATTGATTGACTAAATACAAAGGCACCGTTTCAATACTTCTAATTTTTTTCTTCTTGTTCATGGATTCAACCAAAAAGAAATATGTACCGGTAACACTTGTTTTCCCGCCATAGCGCAAAATATTGCTCAGTTTTGAATTCTGTTTTACTGGAATATAGGCTTTTTCTTTTCCCTTTATCATTGCATTTTGAACAATACTTGCTGGCTTAATCTCTGCTTTTGTAAGTTGACCATGAAGTTCATATACTTTGTTTGTTACCAATACAGAAGGCTTCCGGATAGTTTTCTTTACAATTGCAATGCTTCTATCCTTATCCCAAGCAACTTCTCCATTCCTGGCTACATTGTAGTCAAAGATTTTATACATATGGTAAGGATGTTTTTTAGGATCTTTCCGGAAATCCTGAATAAAACGGATTGGGTTTTTCGTAAATTTTACATGATACGTATTCCCTACAACTACATTGAGGTAAGCATCATGGGCATGATGAAAATCATTAACAGCGCGTGCCTTTAAGATATCAAAGTGTTGCCGGAATTGGCTTACATTCCCAGCCTTCACATACACGATTTCCGTTTCCGGGAACACCTGCTGCAACAAGCTTGCAACGACTTTGGTTCCCTGCCGGGTTTCCACAATCTGACGCTGAATGAAACCAGCTAATTCTTCATCAGTAAAAGGAGTCTTACGGGTAAGACGATAAAATTTCTCTTGGTTGATCAATCCACGTTGAAGCAGCATTTCCCAGAACTTGTATTGATGTTCCTGAATGGTAGATTCAAGAGGAAATACATCCTGTTTATGCGCATTTTTCTCTTTGCGGACCAGGACCAGATTGTTATCCAAACTATCATCCTTCACAAAATGTCTTGGATAAATATGGTCAATATCATACAAATTGTCGTTGAACAAATCATGAAGATCGATGGATTCACCCGTATACATGCACTTGCCCATTTGGCAATAATACAGATACAATTTTTTCTGACGGAAAGCCGATTCGTCCTGGCCTTCAATTTCCTTAGCCCAGGTTCTCCCTTCGTTTTTCAAGGATTTATACAATTCCAGCAGCCGACTCTTTCTGCTTTCGTTTCTTTTCTTTTCGGCATTGTTATCTCTGGCCATTTCAACAAAAATCCGGCTGGGTGCTTCTCCCAAGACATGATGCAATTCCTTCAAGATCAGCACAGTCTGCCAAATCATCCTTTTCACAGGATTGGATAAATATAGACCGTCAAGATCTTCGAATTGAACTTCATTCAACTCTTTGACTTTATGATCCGTAAATTTTTCCAGGGTATCTTTATAAGTGAACTGATCACTCAATAATTCCATCAAATTGTAATTGCTTTCCCACATTTTTGCAATCAAAGGCAGCTGTTCACCTGTGGTTTTATCAATCCCTTGCAGATTCAAAAATTTTCTGGATAATCTACCCCAATCTCTGAACTTATACCCCATCAGCCGTTTTAATTGAGCAGCCGTAAGTTCACTGCCATATGTGTCCACAATCTTTTCTCTCAGAAACTTTTTTGATTCGCCAAAGGCAGTGCCCCATTCGATGATTTTTTCAGCCATATCTTCTTGAGCTTTTGTTAACTCAGGAACACCCAGTAAAGCAGAAAATCGTGCATAGGAAGTCAATGTATTTTTGAAATCTCCATCGACACCAGAAAGTTCGATAGGATCTGTTTTTGCAACATAGCCATTATTCCGTAAAAAGGCACAAATTTGTTTCTGCGTCACCTTTTTCCCTTTACGGAACAATGCCTTATAAATTTTCTGTTTTACATCAACCTCGATTCTTTCCCCATTGATTTTCAGGTTGTTCAGTTCGTTCAGAACACGGAATTTCTCATAAAGCAGAGATTCATTCGGGAGTACCAATTCATCATTCAAATAGGTGCAGTGCCCAACCAATTTCTGGATAAACTGAGCAGCAGAAGCTTTTAAATCGACTTTCTTTTCAAAATTCCAGGGCAAAATGCGTCCACTCTCTTTTCGTACCAGCCAGGCATTATTTTTTCCGCTTGGATCTTTGTAAAGAGGGCCAACGAAATAAGGGATTTTGAATTGGAAAAGTTCTTCAATCTTTTGCGCAACACTCAATCCAGTCTCATCTACTTTTTGCAAAAATGGTAAATAGGAAGATGTGTTTTCAAGGATAGCGTGAAGTTCAGCCAAATGGAGTTGATAAGGGATGACCCCATTAGAAGCAGATAATTGTTTGGGCAAAAAAGTTTCTTTTTCAAGTTCCGTAAAGATATATTTTTTATCTTCCTCCATCGTATCTACATTTTTTGCATCAAGGCCCAAATCTGCTTTGATCCGTTTATAAAAATCAGCTAAAGTGCATTTCGCTCCCCTACGTTTTTTACAGTTGAGTGCATTTACAGATCCTACATAAGCACTATAGTTATTATCCTCCATAAGCCTGAACATCTTATCGTAAAGCTCAGGACAATATTTTTTATAAGCGGCCTTCAAATATTCCAGGTCCTGATGGTGTTTCTCATACAAACTGATCCGAGCCTCACTCAGATATTTTTTACCCGCCATCAAATTGCTAATAAGAGCCCAGTCATGGACTTCCTTTAAGGCAGCCAGTTCATCCAGAATATCGTTATCCAGTAAGCCCTGGATTTCCTCCATTTTTTCGTCATAGTCGCTGTCCCGGAAAGAAAACGAAAATTTTTGATAGGCTTCATCCAGATTTACATCAGGAAATGCTTTTGCAAGTTTTCCGCTCAGTCCACATAAAAGTTTGACTCTCTCCCCTTCTGCAGAATTCTTTTTCACAACGGGCGAGAATAACTTCAGAACTTTTTCGCAGGCTTCTCCTTTGGTATTTCTTCTATCACTCAAAATACTCTTTAACGCAGCCTCATCTGATACCTGTTCAAAGGCTGGATCCTGACTTTTTAAGTTATAGAAAAGGTCTTCAAATTTCGCGACACCTTTCCCTTGCAGATTTTCATTCAAAAAGTGTCCACGATGGTTGAAAATATTCAGGACTGCCAAATAAACAAGCCGGACATCTTTCGATTCCCTGGAATGGATTAAATCAACAATCAGGTGAAAAATGGTCGGATATTGTTTATAAAACTCTTTATCTGTATATTTCTTATCGTTGAATAACGCAAATGGTTGGGTTACCGTTTTGTCTTCTTCATAGAGATTGCTATCAGCCAAACGTTGGAAAAAGCCTGGATCAACAGAATTGATTGTATCCGCAAATAATTCACGCAGGTAACCATTCCGTACCTTCTGTCTTTGCAGTCGTCTTCTGGCCGTTCGATTAAAGCGACGAGCCGCAGCCGTTTCTGCTTCACTGAAAAGTCTCGCTCCCCACAAGTCTTTTCCTTTAGCCCGTAACAGCTGATATTTATCATCTGTTACAGCCCAGCCCACAGAATTCGTTCCCATATCCAATCCCAAATAGTATTTTCCCATCTGCACAACCTCCATTTATCGTCATCTAAAATCCATTGACATTTTTTTCAGTTCATGTTATTTTAATATTGTAATTTACATGCGAGTTCAAATAAGGATTTATCCGAAATCGCTACGGTCCGCATTGTGCGGGAAAGAAAAGTCTGATGAAAATCAGGCTTTTCTTTTTTTATACCTCGATGAACCAACACCTTCGTGAAAAGTTGCAATATTTTTAATACTACTATAAGATAAATCACATGTATTTTCAACGCCTTTATGTCTATTTTGTAACCTGGTTTTATTATAATACTTTATGAGGTCAAAATATGGTACAAATAAATTATAAAGAGATTGACATGCCCGCAATTATGAAGATTTTTAAAGTAAAGGTAAATGATCTGCCTAAAATCATCCACTTCTTACAAGCTATATAGGCCTTTGTATCCCCTCCCCCTGTTCTATTCCGCCAGATATGTTATAATTTTCTTAAAGTTGATGATGTTTTGCAAGGGGGAATCCAATGATGTTCAAACGCATCCTGACAGCAATC